>NZ_CATKPO010000042.1:0-341665 GCF_949768395.1 Pseudomonas sp. IT-P260 | reverse complement strand
GCTCGCTCCCACAGAGGGAATACATTTCAAATGTGGGAGCGAGCCTGCTCGTGAAGGCGAGATCAGGCGACGCTGATCTCGCCTTCACCCGCCAGCTTGCGATTCAACTGATACCGCCACCGTACATACAGCAGCGCCGAGCAGAACAGTGCCAGGCTCGCGGCCATCTCCAGCACGCCAAACAGCTGCCGGTTCGGGTCATACGCTGCCAATGCGCCCTTGATGAAATACAGATTCACCACAAAGCACATCCACGAGTGCGCACGTGCGTTGCCCATCAGCATCCCCGGCGCAAGGATCAGCCACGGGATCAGTTCGACCAGCAAAATCACCCACGGTCGGGCGCCATGCAGGTCGGCGAACACCATGTAGTAAACGGCGAGCAGCCCGGCGAGGCCGAAGAAGCACAGCAGGCTGACGACCCGCATCGCCTTGACGCGGGGTTCGAGCCACTCGACAGAGGGCAGGACTTTCGGCTTCTTCGCCACCCTCAGCCCTCCAGTTTCTGCGCGGTCTTGGCCAGACGCAGGCCAAGGGCACGACACAGCGCCATCTCGTGCGGATCCAGACCTTTTTTGCCATCGGCCCCGGCGTGATGACTGGCGCCATACGGCGTGCCGCCGCCCTGGGTTTCCAGCAGCGCCGACTCGCTGTACGGCAGGCCGGTGATCAGCATGCCGTGGTGCAACAGCGGCAGCATCATCGACAACAAGGTGGTTTCCTGGCCGCCGTGCAGGCTGGCGGTGGAGGTGAACACGCCAGCCGGTTTGCCGACCAGTGCACCGGTCAGCCACAGGTTGCTGGTGCCATCGAGGAAGTACTTCAGCGGTGCGGCCATGTTGCCAAAGCGCGTCGGGCTGCCGAGGGCCAGACCCGCGCAATTCTTCAGGTCATCGAGCGTGGCATACAACGCGCCTTCATCCGGGATGTCCGGCGACACGGCTTCGCACTCGGTGGAAATGGCCGGCACCGTACGCAAGCGCGCTTCGAGACCCGCCTGTTCGACACCGCGCGCAATGTGCCGCGCCATCTCATTGGTCGCGCCGTTGCGGCTGTAATACAGCACCAGAATATAGGGCGCGCTCACGGCAACAACTCCAGCACATTTTCCGGCGGACGACCGATCACGGCTTTGTTGCCGACTTCAAGAATTGGCCGTTCCATCAGTTTTGGATGTTGGGCGATGGCGTCGATCAATTGCGCTTCGCTGAGGCTTTCGTCAGCCAGCTGAAGCATTTTGTATTCATCTTCTCCGGTGCGCAGCAACTGACGCGCGCTGATCCCGAGCTTGCCGAGCAGTGCCTTGATTTGTACCGCATTCAGTGGGGTTTCGAGGTAACGCACCACGTTCGGGGTCAGGCCACGGGCCTCAAGAAGTTCCAGCGCGCCGCGGGATTTCGAGCAGCGCGGATTGTGATAAAGCGTCAGATCGGTCATGGCAGGTCGCTTCTGGCGTAAAGTGGCGGCTATTCTAACTGTGCAGCGCGCAATCCAGAACCTTCAGAGGCAACGGGTCGCAGGCGCCTTCAATTTTTGACCAGGGAACATGACATGACACGGCGATTGGCAGCGGCATTGACGATAATCGGGGCGTTGATGCTGGGGGGCTGCGGCAACGACTACGGCATTGACCAGAATGGCCAGAAAGTGGCGTCCGAGCGCCTGGACAAGCAATGGGTGGTGCTCAATTACTGGGCCGAATGGTGTGGCCCGTGCCGCACTGAAATCCCGGAACTCAACCATTTGGCGGACGAACTCAAGAGCAAGAATGTCGGTGTGTTCGGGGTCAACTTCGACAACGTCCAGGGTGAAGACCTGAAGAGCGCCAGCGAGAAACTCGGCATCAAATTCACTGTGCTGGCGCAGGATCCGGCCGACCTGTTCGACCTGCCGCGCAGTGAGGCCCTGCCGGTGACTTACATCATCGACAACAAGGGCAAGGTGCGTGAGCAGTTGATGGGTGAGCAGACGGCGGCGGGGGTGATGGCGAAGCTGGAGGCGTTGCAGGCTACCAAGTGAGCTGAATGGGCTTTTGTGGCGAGGGAGCTTGCTCCCGCTGGGCCGCGAAGCGGCCCCAAATCCTGTTGACTCGTGTCTCCGGCAACGCGCGGTTAACGGTTTTGCGACTGCTACGCAGCCGAGCGGGAGCAAGCTCCCTCGCCACAGTAACCTCAGTGTGCGTCGAAGGGGGTTAACCCTCTTCCAGCCACCAACGCAACGGCTTGCCTTGCGCCGGCCAGAAGCGCATCTGCTCGATCGGGGAGATGTCCCAGCGCTCAACGCCTTGCAGCGCCTGCAGGAAGCGTTGTTCCTGCTCCATCAGCGCCGGGGCGCAGAGTTTGCGGGTCTTGCCGATCGGGCCGAAGCTCAGCTTGTCGCCTTTGAGGGTGTACGGCGCGAACCAGTGGTTGCAGCCGCCGTTGCCGTAAGCACGACCATCGTCGCCGAGGGTCACGGTCAGGTGGCTGTAATCCATCAAGGGCCGCTCGCCGATCCATTCCAGAATGTAGCTGCGGTTCTGTTGCAACTGCACTGGCTCTGCGGCGCAGCCCACCAGACCGGCACCGACCAGCAGCGGCAGGGCAAGGCGTTTCATCACGCAGGCTCCTGGCATTTCGGGCACAAGTGCTTGTCGCCGACGGCTTTCCAGCCCAGCTCGGCGATGCGCGCGGTGGCGGCCGGCTTCTCGGCGCTCTTGCCCAGCTTGGCGTCCACGGCGAACTCGAAGTTCAGCTCTTTGGCGCAGCTGTCGCAGTTGACCTGCCAGGTGTGGATCGCCAGTTCGCCGAACACCGGGCCGGTGGTCATCGCGGTCCATTGTCCTGGCGGATTGATCAGGTGGCGCACAGTGTCGACAGTCAGGCGCATGGACAAGTCCTTGCTGCCTTTGAGCGTGACCAACAGGACATCACCGTTGCGGATCGAGCCACCATTGCCGGTGACCTGATAGCGGCCCGGTACGAGGGCGCGGCATTCGGTGAGGGTGTGTTGCGGGTTCATCAGGGTGTAGCGGAAATCGTGTTCGACCATGGGTCCTCCAAATCTGCGCGACATGCTAGCACGGGCTGGATTGCAGGATGGCGTACGCGTGCGACCTTCGATCCGGTTCAAATCGGTTGGCGCTCATGGCAAACTGCCGCCCTTCAATCTGAGGGAACGGAACATGGCGTTGATCGAATGTTATGAATGCAAGCGCAGCATCAGCTCGGAAGCCAAGGCGTGCATTCATTGTGGTGCTCCGATGGCGCAGCAGCACGAGCACACACCGGCGCAAGCCGCCGCGACGATTTCATTCGGCAGCCTGCCGCGCAACAAATCCGTGCCCGAAGCCTTTGTTCCGCCACCAGCTCCGGAGCCGACGCCGAAAGTGACACCGGCCGCTGTCGGCCGGCGCCGTCGGCAGCCCGAGCCCGCGCCGCAGCCTCAGGCCAACGCTGATGGTTCACGTCCGGTGGAAGGCTGGTTGAAGATCATGGTGTTTCTGTTGCCGATGGTCTTTGTCTGGTTCCTGCTGCGCAACGGCCACTCGATGAAACAGCGCTTTTTCGGGTTTGGCTGGCTGGCGCTGCTGATTCTGGCCTCGTCGCTGTCGCCCAAATAAGCCGCCAATCCTCAGCCTTCGACCTGGTTCTGCGGCGTGCCTGCGGCCCAGGTCGCGATGTTGTGCAGGGTGGTCGCGGCAATCGCATCCAAGGCTTCATGGGTCAGGAACGCCTGATGCGCGGTGACGATCACGTTCGGAAACGTCAGTAACCGCGCCAGCACGTCGTCCTGCAACGGCAGGTCGCTGCGGTCCTCGAAAAACAGCTGCGCTTCTTCCTCATACACATCCAGTCCCAGATAGCCCAATTGGCCGTCCTTCAGTGCATCGATCAACGCCGGTGTGTCCACCAGGCCGCCGCGCCCCGTGTTGATCAGCATTGCCCCCGGTTGCAGATGGGCCAGTGACTCCCGGTTGATCAAGTGTTTGCTTTGCGCATTGAGCGGGCAATGCAGGCTGATGATCCGCGACTGCGCGAGCAGCTCCGGCAGGCTCAGATACCGCGCGCCCAAAGCCACAACCTCCGGATTTGGATACGGATCGTAGGCCAGCAACTGACAACCGAAGCCATGCATTATTTTCGCGAACGTCGCGCCGATCTGCCCGGTGCCAACGATGCCGACCGTTTTGCCCACCAGATCGAAACCGGTCAGGCCGTGCAGGGTGAAATCGCCTTCGCGGGTGCGGTTGTAGGCGCGGTGCAGGCGCCGGTTGAGCGCCAGAATCAGCGCCACCGCATGTTCGGCCACCGCATGTGGCGAATAGGCCGGCACCCGCACCACGGCCAACCCGAGGCGTTTCGCCGCGAGCAGATCGACATGGTTGTAGCCCGCCGAACGCAGGGCGATCAGGCGCGTGCCCCCGGCCGCCAGACGCTCCAGCACTGGCGCACTGAGATCGTCATTGATGAAGGCGCAGACCACCTCGTGGTGCTCGGCCAGGGCGGCGGTGTCGAGACTGAGCCGGGCCTGCTGAAAGTGCAGTTCTATCCCGCCCGGGCAATCGACGGCGAGGAAACTGTCGCGGTCGTAGGTCTGGCTGCTGAAAACGAGCGTGCGCATGTATTCCTCCTGGAACGGGGTGGCGAGTCAATATTGACCACCACCACTTTAACGGCGGTTGCGAACGCCGGTATTGCCATGGGTCAGGCGCTGATTCTGGCCTGGGTCGCGAGGCGATTGATCGCCCGCTCCAATTCCTCCAACGCCGCCGGTGCTTTCGGATCGCCCTGTTTGAGCAGGGTTTCACTGCGCTGGCAGGCCGCGCGCAATTGCGGCACGCCGCAATACCGGGTCGCGCCGTGCAGGCGATGCACACGCTCGATCAGTGCATTCTGATCGCGGGCTTCACTGGCGGCGCGAATCGCTTCGCGGTCGGCTTCCAGCGAGGCAAGCAGCATCGCCAGCATGTCCGCCGCCAGATCGGCCTTGCCGGCGGCCAGGCGCAAGCCTTCTTCGTGGTCAATCACGGGCAGTTCGTTGCTGCCCGTCGCACTCTCGCTGGCGCGCTCCGCGCCTTGATTGCGCAAGGCCAGCCCCGTCCATTTCAGCACCACTTGCGCCAGTTGCCGCTCGCTGATCGGTTTGGTCAGGTAGTCGTCCATGCCGCTTTGCAGCAAGGCGCGTTTTTCGTTGGCCATGGCGTGGGCGGTGAGGGCGACGATCGGCAGCGGTGTGCAATGCCGTTCGCTTTCCCACTGGCGGATGGTTTCGGTGGTCTGGCGTCCGTCCATGCCCGGCATCTGCACATCCATCAGCACCAGATCGAAGGATTCGCTCTGCACCGCCTTGACCGCCGCGTAGCCGCTTTCCACGGCCAGCACCTTGGCGCCCATGTCTTCGAGCAGGGTCTGCACCAGCAACAGGTTGGCTGGGTTGTCGTCGACGCACAGCACTTTCGGAGCACGGCTCGACAGCGGTTCGCCCGGTTCATGGCGCGGCTGGCGCGGGTTGGCCAGATCCGCCAGCGCCCGACGCAATTTGCGCGTGCAGGCCGGTTTGGCCTGGAGCTGACTGTGCGGGTTGGGCACCGAGAGATGGAACAGCGTCTGTTCGGTGGTCGGGCACAACACCAGCACTTTGCAACCGAGGTGTTCGAGATCCCAGATGTGCTGGTTCAGGCGCTCCGGGAGCATGTCGTTGCTGGTGATGCCGAGCACCGCAAGGTCGATGGCCTGATCGGTCTGGTGCGCGCCGGTGACGCCGTTGGTCAGGCTCTCCAGGGTATTGAATGGCGTGACATCGAGGCCACAATCTTCCAGTTGATGCTGCAAGGCCTGGCGCGCCAGTTCGTGATTTTCCAGCACCGCCACGCGGCGTCCGAGTAGCGGTGGGGCCGGCAAATCTTCGGTGTCGTCGCGGGTTTTCGGCAGGCTCAGGCTGATCCAGAACTCCGAACCTTCGCCCGGGGTGCTGTCGACGCCGATTTCGCCGCCCATCTGTTCGATCAGGCGCTTGGAAATCACCAGACCCAGACCGGTGCCGCCGGGCTGGCGCGACAGCGAGTTGTCGGCCTGACTGAACGCCTGAAACAACGCTCGCACATCCTGACTCGACAGGCCGATGCCGGTGTCCTGAATGCTGATGCGCAGTTGCACGCTGTCTTCGTGCTCTTCCTCAAGCATGGCGCGCGCGACGATGGTGCCTTCGCGGGTGAACTTGATCGCGTTGCTGACCAGGTTGGTGAGGATCTGTTTCAGCCGCAGCGGGTCACCGACCAGCGACAGCGGCGTGTCGCGATAGACCAGGCTCACCAGCTCCAACTGCTTGGCGTGCGCCGCCGGCGCCAGAATCGTCAGGGTGTCCTGCAACAGGTCGCGCAGGTTGAACGGGATATGGTCGAGCACCAGCTTGCCGGCCTCGATCTTCGAGAAGTCGAGGATCTCGTTGATGATCCCGAGCAGGCTGTCGGCGGACTTTTCGATGGTGCCCAGATAGTCGAGCTGGCGCGGGGTCAGTTCGCTTTTCTGCAACAGATGCGTGAAACCGAGAATGCCGTTGAGCGGCGTGCGGATCTCGTGGCTCATGTTGGCGAGGAACTCGGATTTGATCCGGCTCGCCTCCAGCGCTTCTTTGCGCGCCAGATCCAGTTCGATGTTCTGGATCTCGATGGTTTCCAGGTTCTGCCGCACGTCTTCGGTGGCCTGATCGACGCTGTGCTGCAGTTCTTCGCGCGCGTTCTGCAGGGTCCCGGCCATGCGGTTGATGCCCGAGGCCAACTCGTCCAGCTCCTGGCTGCCGAGCGGTGGCAGACGGGTTTCCAGATGACCGTCCTTGAGCTGGGCGACCGCGTGTTTGATCTGGCTCAGCGGGCGGTTGATGGTGCGGCCCATGCGCAAGGCGAGCAGGGCCGCACCGGCGAGGCCCGCGGCGATCAGCAGCAGGCTGGCAAACAGACTGCGATAACCGCGCAGCAGCATGCCGTTGTGCGACAGCTCCAGTTCGACCCAGCCGAGCAGGCGCTCGGATTCTTGCGGGATCACGTCGCCGGCGAGGTTGCGATGCTTGCCGAACACCGGCATCAGATAACGTGTGGCGTCATTGCCGCTGCGCCGTTGCAGTTGTGCACTGTCGCCACTGGGGGCTTGATTGAGCATGGTCGGACCGGCGTGCGCCAGCGGTGTGCGATCAGGGGCAAGGAAGGTGACGGCGCGCACGTCAGGCTGTTCCAGCGATTGAGTGGCGATGCGCTCCAGCAGATCGGTGTTGCCGTGGCCCATGGCGGGCGCTACCAGTGGCGCCAGTTGCTCGGCGATCATTTCACCGCGCTGCATCAGTTGGGTCTGCAAATCGGACTGTTGCATCCAGGTGAAATAGCCACCGAGCACCAACGCCATCAGGCTGGTGGGCAACAGGGTCAGCAACAATACCCGACCTTTGATTCCCAGTTTCTTGAGCACACCCATCTCCTGCATCCCGCTGAACTGTTGACTCGCACGTGCGTCCGGCACGCGACATTGGCGCAGTGTAGCGATTTGCAGGCAGGCAATCTTCGGAAAAATCATCTCGCCCTCGGCCGTCAGGGCGAGGCGCGTTTGTCCGGCCGGTCAAGCTTGGGTTGCCCGATGGCGGGCAATCTTGAATAATCGGCCAACTGAGAATTATTTGCAGATACTCATGACTCCTGTTTCCACCGACCTGCCACGCATTCTTGCCATCGAGGACGACCCGGTGCTCGGTGCCTATGTTCACGAACACCTGGGCCGGAGTGGCTTTGCGGTGACCTGGTGCCAGAACGGGCAGGAAGGGCTGAACATCGCTCGCCATCAGCCGTTCGACGTGGTGCTGATGGACATTCTGTTGCCGGGGCTCGATGGCCTGAAGGTGCTGACGCAGTTGCGCCAGAGCCATTCGACGCCAGTGCTGCTGATGTCGGCGCTGGGCGCCGAGGCCGATCGCATCAGCGGCTTTCGTCTGGGCGCCGATGATTACCTGCCCAAGCCGTTCAGCATGGCCGAGCTGCATGTGCGGATCGAGGCGATCCTGCGCCGGGTGGCGCTGGATCGGCGCCCGGCAGCCATTGCACCGGCGGCGATTCATGGCGCGCTGCGCTTCGACGACGAACAATGCGAAGTCTTCTATAACGCACAAGCCGCCGGTCTGACTCGCAGCGAATACCGTCTGCTGGAAACCCTCAATCGCAACGACGAAGAAGTCCTGAGCAAGGCCTTCCTGTATCAGCACGTGCTGCAACGCGGCTATGCGGCCCACGACCGCAGCCTCGACATGCACATCAGCCAGATCCGCCGCAAACTCAAGGCCATCGGCTACACCGAACGAGAAGTGCGCACGGTGTGGGGCAAGGGTTATGTGCTGAGTGCGCCCGATGAAAGTCTCTGACTTGCCGGGGCGGCATTCGCTGTTCTGGAAACTGGCGTGTCTGCTGGTGGCGTTCTGTCTGCTGATGATCTGGCTGAGCTGGTCGTGGGGGCGCTACATGGAGGAGCGCAACCAGTTCCTCTCCGACGAGGCGCGCGGCACCCTCAGCCGTTATGCCGGCGAGGCCGAGCGGGCGTGGCAGCGCGGTGAGCGCGACGGTGTCGATAACTGGTTGCAGAGTATGGAGTTGCGCGAGGCGGCCTGGGTCGGGGTGATCGACCGCAATCTGCAATCGTTGAGCAGCGAGCCGCTGAATGAACAGGAAATCCAGCACCTGACCTTTTTGCGCGGCCTCGACTGGCCGATCCACAAAAAGGGCCGGCCGTGGCTGCGCGTGCCGTTTCCGAAGGACCCGTCCGCCGGCAGTCTGGTGATTGAGTTGCCCGAGCGTTTCCTGCCGGGGAAATACCGGGTGTTCTGGCGGGTGATCACCAACGGCGTGATTCCGGGGCTGTTCACCTTATTGCTGTGCATTGGCCTGTATCGCTTGCTGGTAGTGCCGTTGAATAACTTGCGTGAGCAGGCTAACGCCTGGCGTGCCGACCAATTGCATGTGCGTCTGTCGAGCGGCATCACCCAGCGCCCGGACGAACTCGGCGAGCTGGCGCGGGCCTTCGATTCCATGTCCGAACGCCTGCAATCCACCGTCGCCCTGCAACAGCAGCTGCTGCGCGACCTGTCCCATGAACTGCGTACGCCGCTGAGCCGGCTGCGGGTGGCCAGTGAGAGCGAGCAGGATCTGCGGCAACTGCGCGAGCGCATCGGCCGTGAAGTCGACGGCATGCAACGGCTGGTCGAAGACACCTTGCAACTGGCCTGGCTCGACACCGAACGCGCGCCGCTGCCTGACGAAGCGATCCAGATCCAGGCGCTGTGGGAAATGCTCACCGACAACGCCTGTTATGAAAGCGGCTGGCCGAGCCTGCAATTGCAGTGCGCGGTGCCGGCGTCGTGCTGGGTGCGCGGCAACCTCAATACTTTGGCGCAGGCGCTGGAAAATATTCTGCGCAATGCCATCCGTCATTCGCCCGAGGGCGGCATCGTGCGCCTCGATGGACGGCGCGATGGCGATTACTGGCATTTGTGGCTGGAGGATCAGGGCGGCGGGGTAGCCGAGGGCGATCTGCAACGGATCTTCTCGCCCTTCACCCGCCTCGACGGCTCACGCCCGGGGGATGGCGGGTTTGGGTTGGGGTTGAGCATTGCGAGGAATGCGGTGCAGCGCCAGGGCGGAATGTTGTGGGCGGAGAATGCCGGGGCGGGGTTGCGCCTGAATTTGCGGCTGGTGGCGGATGACGCTGCACTCAGTTCCGACGCCATCGCTGGCAAGCCAGCTCCCACAGTGAACTTCTGTCAGACAAATACCGTGTGAACACCTGAAGCCCTGTGGGAGCTGGCTCGCCAGCGATAAGGCCACTTGCATCACTCTGGAAACTTCAGAACTGCCCGATCATTTGTCTCACCACTGGTGAGACTTTTACTGCTTATTCCCAGAAACCATAAGCACCGCACTTTGCGTGATATGGCCTGCGAACGTTTGCCGGTATGATAGGCGCCCCCGCACGTCTGGATTGCGAATACGCCATGACCCTGCAGTACCCAACCATCGCCGATTGCGTCGGCAACACGCCGCTGGTGCGTTTGCAGCGCCTGCCCGGTGCTACCAGCAACACCCTTTTGCTCAAGCTTGAAGGGAATAACCCGGCGGGTTCGGTCAAGGACCGTCCGGCGTTGTCGATGATCACTCGCGCCGAGTTGCGCGGGCAGATTCACGCTGGCGATACATTGATCGAAGCGACCTCGGGCAACACCGGCATCGCGCTGGCCATGGCTGCCGCGATCAAGGGTTACAAAATGATCCTGATCATGCCGGACAACTCCAGCGCCGAGCGTAAAGCGGCGATGACCGCATACGGTGCCGAGCTGATTCTGGTCAGCCAGGAAGAGGGCATGGAAGGCGCGCGCGATCTCGCCCAGCGGATGGAAGCCGAAGGCCGTGGCAAGGTGCTCGATCAGTTCGCCAACGGCGACAACCCTGAGGCGCACTACACCACCACCGGCCCGGAAATCTGGTGTCAGACCCAGGGCACCATCACCCATTTCGTCAGTTCTATGGGCACCACCGGCACCATCATGGGCGTGTCGCGCTACTTGAAAGAGCAGAGCGACAGTGTGCAGATCATCGGTCTGCAACCGATGGAAGGCTCGGCCATTCCCGGCATCCGGCGCTGGCCGCAGGAATACCTGCCGAAGATCTATCAGGCTGACCGCGTCGACCGCATCGTCGACATGGCGCAAAGCGAAGCCGAGGACGTCACCCGACGTCTGGCTCGCGAAGAAGGCATCTTCTGCGGCGTGTCCTCGGGCGGTGCGGTGGCAGCCATGCTGCGCCTGTCCAAAGAAGTTGAAAACGCGGTGATCGTCGCGATCATCTGCGACCGTGGCGACCGTTACCTGTCGACCGGCATTTTCGACGCGGCCAACTGATGGCCAAGCATGAGAGAGGCCTGCGCTTCCAGCCCACCGGCGGCAGCAAGGCCGCGCAAATCCCGACCGGCAAAAAGCAGCGCTTGAACATCGAGCGCCTGGCCAATGACGGTCGCGGCATCGCGTTTTTCGAAGGCAAAACCTGGTTCGTCCTCGGCGCCCTCGCCGGTGAAGAGGTCGAGGCGCGGGTGCTTGGCGCCCGCGGCAAAGTGGTCGAAGCGCGCACCGAGCGCGTGTTCAAGGCCAGCGAACTGCGTCGCCCGGCTGCCTGTCAGCACGCCGGCCGTTGCGGTGGCTGCAGCGTGCAACACTTGCCCCATGCCGAACAGCTTGCCCTGAAACAGCGCATGCTCGCCGAGCAGCTGTCGAAGGTTGCCGGGGTCGCGCCTGAGGAATGGGCGGCGCCGCTGACCGGAGCGGAATTCGGCTATCGCCGCCGCGCGCGGATCGCCGTGCGTTGGGACATGAAAGCCAAGCAGCTCGAAGTCGGTTTTCGCGCCGCCGGCAGTCAGGACATCGTCGGTATCAACGAATGCCCGGTGCTGGTACAGCCCTTGCAACCGATCATGACCCGTTTGCCGGAGATGCTCCGTCGTTTGAGCAAACCGCAAGCGCTGGGGCACGTCGAGTTGTTCAGTGGTTCTTCGCTGGCGGTATTGCTGCGGCACATGGCGCCGCTGTCCGAAGCCGACCTGACGATCCTCAAGGATTTCTGCCAGTTCCATGACGCGCAACTGTGGCTGCATGGCGACGGCGAGCCGCAACCGGTGGATGCCACGCAGTCGCTGGGTTATCGCCTGGAACAGTGGGATCTGGATCTGGCCTGGCGGCCGGGGGATTTCATCCAGGTCAACGCCGGGGTCAACGAGGCGATGGTGGCGCAGGCACTGGACTGGCTGAAGCCGACCGGTGACGAGCGCGTGCTCGATCTGTTCTGCGGCCTGGGCAACTTCGCCTTGCCATTGGCCAAAAGCGTGCGCGAAGTGGTGGCGGTGGAGGGCGTGCAGACCATGGTCGACCGCGCCGCTGCGAATGCCGCTAGCAACAATTTGCATAACACAAAGTTTTTTCAAGCCGATTTATCCCAGCCTTTGACCGATGTCGAATGGATCGGAAACGGCTTTTCTGCGGTACTCTTGGACCCACCGCGTGACGGTGCTTTCGAGGTGGTGCGCAAGCTCGCGACCCTGGGTGCCGAGCGGTTGGTTTATGTGTCGTGCAACCCTGCAACTCTGGCGCGCGATACGGTCGAATTGATCAAGCAGGGCTACCGGTTAAAACGTGCCGGGATTCTCGATATGTTTCCTCAGACGGCGCATGTCGAGGCCATGGCGTTATTTGAAGCGAGCCAGGATGGCTCGTCTGAATCCGTCTGATCTGTCCGCGCAGCGCTCGCTTCAGCCCCGCGAGCGCAAACGGGCATTAGGGATCAGCGATTTGACGCATTGAATCTGCGTCGTAGGGAAGGTAAAGCAGCATGGTACAGGTGAGAGCACACCAGCCGATCAACACCGACGGCAGTATCAATCTCGAGGCTTGGCTCGATCACGCGGTCAGTGTCGACATGGCACTGGATCGCGAAGCCTTGAAAGAAGCCTGCGAGTTCGCTCGCGAGGCCGAACAGCAGTCCAATGCCAAGAAGAATCTGTGGGCCGAGGGCAGCGGCAGTTTCAGTACGGGCCTGGAGATCGCCGAGATCCTCGCCGACCTCAAGCTCGACCAGGATTCGCTGGTCGCGGCGGTGCTGTACCGCGGCGTGCGTGAAGGCCAGATTGAACTCGCGGCCGTCAGCCAGCGTTTCGGTCCGGTGGTGGCCAAGCTGATCGACGGCGTGCAGCGCATGGCGGCGATCAGTGCCAGCCTCAGCCCGCGCCAGTCGATGGTGATGGGCACCCAGGGCCAGGTGGAAAACCTGCGCAAGATGCTGGTGGCGATGGTTGACGACGTCCGCGTCGCGCTGATCAAACTGGCCGAACGTACCTGCGCGATCCGTGCGGTAAAAACCGCCGACGACGAGAAGCGTAACCGTGTCGCTCGGGAAGTCTTCGACATCTATGCGCCGCTCGCGCACCGACTCGGCATCGGCCATATCAAGTGGGAACTGGAGGACTTGTCCTTCCGTTACCTGGAACCCGATCAATACAAACAGATCGCCAAGCTGCTCCACGAGCGGCGGCTGGACCGTGAGCGCTTCATCAGCGATGTGATGACCCAGCTCAAGGATGAATTGCAGGCCACCGGCGTCGACGCCGACATCAGCGGCCGGGCCAAACACATTTATTCGATCTGGCGCAAAATGCAGCGCAAGGGTCTGGAGTTCAGCCAGATCTACGACGTGCGCGCGGTGCGCGTGCTGGTGCCGGAAATGCGCGACTGCTACACCGCGCTCGGCATCGTCCACACCCTGTGGCGGCACATCCCGAAAGAGTTCGACGACTACATCGCCAACCCGAAAGAGAACGGCTACCGCTCGCTGCACACGGCGGTGATCGGTCCGGAGGGCAAGGTGCTTGAGGTGCAGATTCGTACCCACGCCATGCACGAGGAGGCCGAGCTGGGCGTGTGCGCGCACTGGCGCTACAAGGGCACCGACGTCAAATCCGGCTCCAATCACTACGAAGAGAAAATCTCCTGGCTGCGTCAGGTCCTCGAGTGGCATGAAGAGCTGGGTGATATCGGTGGTCTGGCCGAACAGCTGCGGGTCGATATCGAACCGGATCGGGTCTACATCTTCACCCCGGACGGCCACGCCATCGACTTGCCGAAAGGCGCGACACCGCTGGACTTTGCCTACCGCGTGCACACCGAGATCGGTCACAACTGCCGTGGCGCCAAGATCAACGGGCGGATCGTGCCGCTCAACTACAGCCTGCAGACCGGTGAACAGGTCGAGATCATCACCAGCAAGCACGGTACGCCGAGCCGCGACTGGCTGAACCCGAACCTGGGCTATGTCACCACCTCCCGGGCGCGGGCGAAGATTGTTCACTGGTTCAAGTTGCAGGCCCGTGACCAGAACGTCGCGGCGGGTAAAACCCTGATCGAGCGCGAACTCAATCGCCTCGGTCTGCCGGCGGTGGATTTCGACAAGCTGGCCGAAAAGGCCAACATGAAAACCGCCGAAGACATGTTCGCCGCCCTCGGTGCCGGCGACCTGCGTCTGGCGCAACTGGTCAACCTGGCGCAGCAACTGGTCGAGCCGGAACGCGGCAACGAACAACTGGAGCTGATTCCGCGCAAAGCGACCGGTTACAAGCCGGGCAAGCGCGGCGACATCCAGATCCAGGGCGTCGGCAACCTGATGACGCAGATGGCCGGCTGCTGCCAGCCGCTGCCGGGCGACGCGATTGTCGGTTACATCACCCAGGGCCGCGGCGTGAGCATCCACCGTCAGGACTGCGCCTCGGTGTTGCAACTGGCGGGGCGCGAGCCTGAGCGGATCATCCAGGTCAGCTGGGGCCCGGTGCCGGTGCTCACCTATCCGGTGGACATTGTCATCCGCGCTTACGACCGTTCCGGTCTGCTGCGTGACGTCTCGCAGGTGCTGCTCAACGAGCGCATCAACGTGCTGGCGGTCAACACCCGCTCGAACAAGGAGGACAACACCGCGCTGATGTCCCTGACCATCGAGATTCCGGGGCTGGATGCGCTGGGACGTTTGCTGGGGCGGATTTCGCAGTTGCCGAACATCATCGAAACGCGGCGTAACCGTACCCCATAACGCGGTCCCCTGTAGGAGCTGCCGAAGGCTGCGATCTTTTGATCTTGAAAATCAAAATCAAAAGATCGCAGCCTTCGGCAGCTCCTACACGGTTGAGTGAGATTTTGTATGCACAGCCTTGAAGACCTGCTCCACCTGATGAACCGCCTGCGTGACCCGCAGTACGGTTGCCCGTGGGACATCAAGCAAACCTACGCGACCATCGTTCCGCACACCCTCGAAGAAGCCTACGAAGTGGCCGACGCCATCGAGCGTGGTGACTTCGATCACTTGCAGGGCGAGCTGGGTGATCTGCTGTTTCAGGTGGTTTATTACAGCCAGCTGGCCCGGGAAGAAGGGCGCTTCGAATTTGCCGGGGTGGTCGACAGCATCACCCGCAAGCTGATCCGCCGCCATCCGCACGTCTTCCCCACCGGCGATCTGTATGCGCCGCTGGACGTACCACGCCTGAGCGAAGAGCAGGTCAAGCAGCGCTGGGAAGAGATCAAGGCCGAAGAACGCGCCGAGAAATCCGCCGCGCCCGAGCAGCTGTCACTGCTCGATGATGTACCTGCCGCGCTGCCGGCACTGTCGCGTTCGGCCAAGTTGCAAAAGCGTGCCGGGCAGGTCGGTTTCGACTGGCCGGATGCGTTGCCGGTGCTGGACAAAGTGCGCGAAGAGCTCGATGAAGTGCTCGAGGCCATGTCCGAAAATGATCCCCAAGCGGTGGCCGACGAGATCGGCGACCTGCTGTTTTCCGTGGTCAATCTGGCCCGGCATCTGAAGGTCGATCCGGAAACCGCGCTGCGTAGCGCCAACGCCAAGTTTGAACGACGTTTCCGTTTTATCGAACAGGCATTGCGCGACACCCGTCGTCCCATGGAAGATTGCACCCTCGAAGAGTTGGACGCCCTGTGGGGTGAAGCCAAACGCCAGGAAAAGAATCTGCCCAGCTGCGGCTGAGCCGTTGCCCAAGTGAGTAAGCATTAATGAGCCTTTCCCTTCGCGACCAGTTGCTCAAAGCAGGCCTGGTCAACCAAAAGCAGGCCAAGCAGGTCAGCAAAGACAAGCAGAAGCAACAGCGCTTGGCCCACAAAGGGCAGGCCGAACTGGATGATTCGCAGCAGCGCGCCGCTCAGGAAGCCATGGCCGAGAAGGTCAAGCGCGACCAGGAGCTGAACCGTCAGCAGCAGGAGAAGGCCGAGGCCAAGGCCCGTGCCGCGCAGGTCAAGCAGTTGATCGAAGTCTCGCGTCTGCCGAAGCTGACCACTGAGGACTACTACAACTTCGTTGACGACAAGAAGGTCAAGCGTATCTCGGTCAACACGCTGATGCGCAACAAACTCAGCAGCGGTTCGCTGGCGATCGTGCACCATGCCGGCGGTTACGAAGTGATCCCCCGTGAAGCGGCCCTGAAGATCCAGGAGCGCGACCCGCAGCGTATCGTGCAGCTCAACGTGCAGACCGAAGAGGTCAATGCCGAGGACGATCCGTACGCGGCCTATCAGATCCCTGATGACCTGATGTGGTAAACCGATAAAGCTGTAATAACGACAAACTGTGGCGAGGGAGCTTGCTCCCGCCGGGGCGCGGAGCGGCCCTTGTTTTAAAGCAGGGGCTGCTGCGCAGTCCAGCGGGAGCAAGCTCCCTCGCCACAGGTTCAATATTCGCCTAAGCGGATTTCAGATCCCGCTGCTGTTCCTGCAGTTCAAGTTCGGCCTTGTAGTTGTGGGCGTCGATCTCGTTGTGGAACATGCCGACCAGCAAGTCTTGTTGATGCACATCCCAGATCCGTACACCGGCGGCTACGCCTTCATGGGACATGTGTGAATCGTCGCGTTCAGTTACTTTTACAGTCATCTGCTAGCTCCAAATCTCAAGTTATCTGCAGCAAGGCGTGTGCAGGACTCTTTTATATGATTTGTTAGCTTGCTAAGTAAACGCTTGATTTGCGCAAGGTGTTGTTACGGTTTTTGCAACAGTGCTGCAGCCCGCTAAATCCGCGACATTCGGTCGCAGGGCGGGAAGTTGCATGACAGAAGTTTCATCTTGGAGGCTACTGATGTCCTCTGTAGGAGCTGCCGCAGGCTGCGATCTTTTGACTTTGATTTTTAAAGACAAGATCAAAAGATCGCAGCCTTCGGCAGCTCCTACAGGGCTTATGCATTACTCAGTCATTTCTGCAGACCAAAAAAAAGCCCCGAACCAGTCGGGGCGTTTTCCTGTGTGGCGCAAGCCTGGGGAATTACTTGCCTTCCCAGCGCTTCAGTACCAGCGTGGCGTTGGTGCCGCCGAAACCGAAGCTGTTGCTCATCACGGTGTTGATGGTGGCGTTCTCGCGGGTCTTGGTCAGCACCGGCAGATCGGCCACTTCAGGGTCCAGCTCGTCGATGTTGGCGGAACCGGCAATGAAGTTGCCTTCCATCATCAGCATGCAGTAGATCGCTTCGTGAACGCCAGCGGCGCCCAAGGAGTGACCGGACAGGCTCTTGGTCGAGCTGATCGCAGGCGCTTTGTCGCCGAACACTTCACGCACACCTTTCATTTCCGCGACGTCGCCGACCGGAGTCGAAGTGCCGTGGGTGTTCAGGTAGTCGATCGGGGTGTCGACGGTGGACATTGCCATCTGCATGCAGCGGATCGCGCCTTCGCCACTTGGGGCAACCATGTCGTAGCCATCGGACGTTGCGCCGTAGCCAACGATTTCGGCGTAGATCTTGGCGCCACGGGCCAGCGCATGTTCCAGCTCTTCAACCACGACCATACCGCCACCGCCAGCGATGACGAAACCGTCACGGTCGGCGTCGTAGGCGCGGGAAGCTTGTTCCGGGGTGTCGTTGCGCTTGCTGGACAGGGCGCCCATCGCGTCGAACAGGAACGACTGGCTCCAGTGCTCTTCTTCACCACCACCGGCGAAGACGATGTCCTGCTTGCCCATCTGGATCTGTTCCATGGCGGTACCGATGCAGTGAGCACTGGTGGCGCAGGCAGAAGCGATGGAGTAGTTCAGGCCCTTGATCTTGAACGGCGTGGCCAGGCAGGCGGAAACGGTGCTGCTCATGGTCCGCGTTACACGGTATGGGCCGACGCGTTTCACACCTTTCTCGCGCAGGATGTCCAGCGCTTCCATCTGGTTCAGGGTCGACGCGCCGCCGGAACCGGCGATCAGGCCGGTACGCGGGTTGGACACTTGCTCTTCGGTCAGGCCGGAGTCAGCAATGGCGTCTTTCATGGCCAGGTAGGCGTAAGCCGCTGCGTGGCCGACGAAACGATAGATCTTGCGATCGATCAGTTCTTCAAGGTTGAGGTCGATGGAGCCGGAAACCTGGCTACGCAGACCCATTTCAGCATATTCCGGGTTGAACCGGATGCCAGGGCGGCTTGCACGCAGGTTAGCGGAGACGGTCTCTTTGTCATTGCCCAGGCACGAAACAATGCCCAGACCAGTGATAACGACGCGGCGCATGCGAATAACCCTTAGAAGTTGTCAGTGGAGGTGAACACGCCGACGCGAAGGCCTTCGGCGGTGTAGATTTCGCGACCGTCGACAGTCACCGAACCATCGGCGATGGCCAGGTTCAGCTTGCCCTTGAGGACGCGTTTGATATGGATGTTGTAGGTGACTTTCTTGGCGGTCGGCAGGACCTGGCCGAAGAATTTCACTTCGCCTGAACCCAGCGCACGGCCACGGCCCGGCAGGCCTTGCCAGCCCAGGAAGAAACCGACCAGTTGCCACATGGCGTCCAGACCGAGGCAGCCCGGCATCACCGGATCGCCTTCGAAGTGGCACGCGAAGAACCACAGGTCAGGGTTGATATCCAGCTCGGCGACCAATTCACCTTTGCCGTACTTGCCGCCTTCTTCGCTGATCAGGGTGATGCGATCCACCATCAGCATGTTCGGGGCGGGCAGTTGCGCGTTACCTGGGCCGAACAGCTCACCGCGACTGCAGCGCAGCAGGTCTTCCCGAGTAAAGGCGTTTTGTTTGGTCATGCGAGCTCCTCAATAATCCCATGCGGCAGGTGGGGCAAATCTTCCCGGCCGATCGACGCGTTCATGCCTCGTACCGGCAGCCTACTCATAGACTATTGCGTTGTGGTGAAAGTCACAGCACCAAGGACATGAATGTACACTTGTGCACTGAAATTTTTATTCAAGCCCCTTTTGAGGCTCGTTCGGGTGCCTAAGACTGCCGCACTTTCGCTTTTCACGCCAGTCGCAGATGGTCGAAAAACCGTCACTACTGCACCCAGCGCTGCAGAATCTGTTGTAGGTCATTGCGTTTGAACGGCTTCGCCAGGTAATCGTTCATGCCCGCCGACAGGCAGGTTTCGCGGTCGCCCTGCAGCGCGTTGGCGGTCAGTGCGATGATCGGCACCTCGCCGCGTCCAGGCAGTTGGCGAATCTGCCGGGTCGCCTCATAGCCGTCGATGATCGGCAGCCGGCAGTCCATCAGAATCACTTCGAAATCATTGCCTTCAGCGCTGCGCACCGCTTGCGCGCCATCGGTGGCGACGCTGACGGCGAAGCCAAGGCTGCGCAGCATCGCCTCGATAACGGTCTGGTTGACCGGATTGTCCTCCACCAGCAGCACATTGCGCCCCTCACCATGCCCGTTGCCATTGGCTGCGCGCGGTGCCGCCAGTTGCGGTAGCGACTGCTTATATAAGGCCAGCGGGATTTCCAGGGTGAACACCGATCCCAGGCCTTCTTCACTTTGTGCGCGCAACGTTCCGCCCATGCGTTCGGCCAGGGTGCGGGCGATCGGCAGGCCGAGGCCGGTGCCGCCATAGCGCCGGGAAATTGAACTGTCAGCCTGCTGGAAGGCGTTGAACATCAACTCCAGACTTTCCGAGGAGATGCCGATGCCGCTGTCACGCACCGAACAGGTGAACCACAGCAACTCGTGATCCAGCGACTGCCATTGCGCTTCGATACTGACCCGGCCACGCTCGGTGAACTTCAACGCGTTGCCCACCAGGTTGACCAGAATCTGCCGGATCCGCGTCGGGTCGCCCTGCACCTGCAAGGCGCGCATGTCCTCGGGGATCCGCAGGTTCAGGTCCAGGCCACGCTGCACCGCGCTGTGTTGGAACGACTGGGCACACGCGCCGATCAGGTCGGCGAGGTTGAATGGAATGTGCTCAAGCTCCAGCTCCGAGCGTTCGATCCGCGAAAAGTCGAGAATGTCATTGATGACTTTCAGCAGGTGTTCGGTGGACTCGGAAGCGAGCGCCGCGTACTCGATCTGCTCCTCGGTCATGTCCGTGGTTTCCAGCAACTGCAACATGCCCAGCACGCCGTTCATGGGGGTGCGCAGTTCGTGGCTCATCATCGCCAGGAAATCGGATTTGGCATTGTTGGCCTTTTCCGCTTCTTCGCGGGTCTGGATCAGTTGCGCCATCGCCTGATGCTGTTCGCGGCTGGCCTGTTCCAGTGCCTGGGCGAGGTTGTTGATGTGCTGCGACAGGGCGCCCAGTTCCGTGTCATCGACAATCGGCAGCGGGGTCTTGTAGTCGCCTTGCTGAATCGCCTTGACCGCGTTGCCGATATCGCGGATCGGCGCCGACAGGCTGCCGGCCAGACGCCGCGCCAGCACAAACGTGAAGAGCAGGGCGAACAACGCCAGAATCCCGGCCTTGAACAGAATTTCCTGCTGGCGCTGACTGAAGGCATCGTTGGACAGACCGACGATCACCCGGCCCAGATAGTCCTCGCTGGTCACGTTGTTGCTGGCTTTGGCGTCGTGGAAAAAGTCGCTGTTGAGGGCGATCCGTTGCAAGCGCACCGGGGCCTGGAACACTTCGACCTGATGCGGTCGGTTGTGCGCGTCGGCGGCCTGTTCTACGTAGGCCAGGATCCGGTTGGCGCTGTCCTGTACTTCCAGAAAACGCACGTTTGGTGTGGCCAGGGTCGCTTTGAGCAGGCTCTCCAGCACTTCGTTGTTGCCGGAAATCACCCCGTACTCGGTGGCGGGCGCCAGTTGGTTGGCGATCAGTTGCCCGGTGTGATTGAGCTCCTGCCGCAAATCCTGAATCCGCACGAAGGTAAAGAAACTGATCAGCAGCAGCGTGAGCAGCAGGGCCGGGCCGAGGCTGATCAATTGCGTGCGGGTGTTGATGTCCCAGCGGCGACGCAGATTCATGGGTGGCTTTCTCCTTCAGCCAGCTGGCGGGCGACAGACGCTTCATCGATTGGCTCGATACCCAGGGAACGAGCGACCTGCGCATTACTTGAGACCTTGAAGCGATCGGGGTAGAGCGCGCGCGGCCATGTTGCCGGGGGGCGGTCCAGCAACCCGTCAAGGATCGCCAGCCAGTCGGGCTGATCGCTGTAAGTGCTGGCGAGGCTGCCGGCACGCACGAACGCAACGTTCGGCCCGACCAGCGCCACTTGCCGGGAGTAACTGCTGAGCAACAGGTTTTTCACGGTTTTCGGGTTGTACAGGTCGGGGTCGTCGAGGCCCAGCAGCACCTCGCTGTTTCTCAGCACGCCTTGCAACGGGCGACTGTCCTGGGTGTTGTCCCAGCGCTGGCTGACGATTTGCAGATTCAGCGGCGCTGCGGCCTGATGCAGCTCCTTGAGCAGGAATTCGCTGTGCTGGTCGAACAGCACGCCGACCCGCCGCACCTGCGGCAGAATCCGCCGAATCAATTGCAGTTGCCGCCCCAGCGGCGGATCGCTCCACAGCAGACTCAAGTGCGGTGGCTGTGCGGCACCCAGGCGTTTGCGCGCTTGCAGACGACTGATGCGCAACACCAGCGTCGCCGGCCCCTGAGACTCCTGCAGGCGCCAATCGAGACTGGGCAGATCGAGCAGAATCATCCGCAAATTGCCCGGCAACTTGCCCGGCGCCGGCAGGCTGGCCAGCGGCTGAAACCGCACGTTGTCGGTGGGGCGCAGCTCGCTCAGGGCCTGGACGAAGGCTTGTACCCCGGGGCTTTCTTCGGCGCCGGTCAACAGGATATCAGCGGCTTGCACCGCCACGCCGTGCAGCCACGCGGTCAAGAACAGACACGCACCCGCCAGCCAGTGGCCAAGGGTGGGCGTCTTGTTTGCCGTGGCGTAGCGCACCCTAGAACTCCAGCTCGGCGCTGAAATACAGCACCCGGCGCTCGTCGTACTGGTTGTCGACGAAAGTGGTCGGTTCGTTGTCGAGCCGCTGTTGCAGCACGCCGGCCAGTTGCAATTGCGCCTTGCCCAGCGGGATGCGTTTGGCGATGCGCGTGTCGACCCGTTCGAAGCGGTAGCCGTTGAGCGCATTGTCGCCGTAATAGAAGAGGGCGCTGTTCCAGCCGTGGCCCCAGTCGCGCAGCCAGCCGGCAGAGCCGCTGTTGCGCGAGGTGAATTGCTGATCCAGCGGATTGCTCGCCTCGGCATCGACGTAGGCATAAGTGAAGCGCAGGCGATCAATCATGCTCAGGCGCCAGTCGAGTTGGGTTTCGCTGCCGCGAAAGCGTGAGCTGTTGGCGTTGCTGGCGATGTACTGGTTGTTGCGCAGCGGCTCGCTGATCATCCCGGTGATTTCGTCGTAGAACAGCTTCACGTCCACGGCCAGCCCCCACTCGGCGAAATAGCCGTTGTAGCCCAACTCGCGCGAGCGCATGTGTTCCTGATCGAGATTGCCCGGGCCACGGGTCTTGACGAAGTAGCGCGCCGAAGACTGGCCATAGGCGGACGGCCGCAGGTTGCTCACCTGATAGCTCCAGTTGACGTTGTTCTCGAACATGTCCGGCGAGCGGATCGCCTCCGAGTACACCGCGCGCAGGCCATGGCGTGGGTTGATCAGGTAGTTGACGGCGAACCGGGGCGTCAGCGAACTGCCGATCAGTTGGGTGTTTTCAAACATGGCGCCGCCCTGCAACAGCCAGTGTTCACTGGCGCGCCACTCCAGTTGGCCGAACGCGCGCCAGGTGGTGTCGTCCAGCGTGCCGTTGAAGTAGGTCTCGGAGTCGGCCCGGTCGTAACGATAGTTCATGCCGCTGACCAGTCGCAGGCTGTCGGACAGGCTGAGCGTGTCCTGCAATTCCAGATCGTAGCGCGACTCGCGGGCGCTTTGGTCGATGTCGCCACACAAGGTCTGGCTGGCACCGTTGCGCCATTGATCCAGCACTTGATTGGCCAGGGCCATTTCCTGTGGCGTTCCGGCTTCCGGGCCGGGGCCGGTGAAGCGGGTGATGTTGCGTGCCAGCCGTTCGGTGTAGTTCGGGTTGAGCTGCCACAGTTGTGTCAGTTGCGGGCTGAACGACACTTCGGCATCACAGGCACGCCACACCTGTTGACGATCCCAGTGCTGCGCCGAGCCTTGTATATAAAGGCTGTGTTGCGGATTGATGTCGAGATTCCAGCGCACCGAGCCGGCGTAATCCTTGGCGACCACGTCGGAATTGTTCCCGGCAGCGGTAATCCCCGAGAACACCGGGCGGTAGGTATAAGGGCGCTGGTTGGTACCGTCCTTTGCATTGACCTGCCAGTCGAGGCTCTGGTTGTCACTCAGAGTCTGGCTGACGGCGAGGCTGAAGCGGTTCAAACGGCGGCTGTCACGGTAATCGGCGCCGGTGCGGTCGCTGTCAAAACCGTCGTCTTCCTGGCCGGACAGCGACAGACGCAGGTCGCCGCCATTCCAGCCCGTGCCCTGGCTGGCATAGAAATCGTTGATACCGCGCTGGCCACGGGTGACCTTCAGCCGAGTGCCGTGGCTGTCCGCCGGGTTGCGGGTGATGATGTTGACCACCGCCATCAGCGCGTTGGCACCGTAGCTGACAGTGTTCGGCCCACGGAAAACCTCGATGCGCTCGATGTCTTCCATGGCCACCGGAATGTCGCTCCAGTCCACCGTGGCCAGGCCCGCGCGGTACACCGAGCGGCCATCGATCAGCACCTGCATGCGTCGCGCTTCGCTGGCATTGGTCCCGTGATAGTTGACCGCCGCCTGATTGCCGCTGATGTTGCCGACCATCATTCCCGGCACCAGCCGCAGCAACTCACTGATGTCGCGGGCGCCACTGGCGTTGATCAGCTCACTGTCAAGTACGGTCATGCTCCCCGGCACTTCCGCCGGTGTCTGTTTCAGGCGTGTGGCCGTCAGCACCTGCGGCAGCGTTTCGCTGTCGACAAACAGGTCGTCCGCCTGCAACACCGGGCTGAACAGCAGCGCCAGCAACAGGGACGAACGTGAGGGGGGAGAGCCAAAAGACACGACACAGCCTTGATCACAAAGAATTGGCGCGCATGTTAACCGAGCACAGTGACTTTTCCAGTCACGATGCTGGCATTTTCCTAGGTTTTATTGGTCTTCTTCCTACAAGTGCCGGTAATTGACGCAGGGGCTGGCCGCGCTCCGGTCGCCCCGTATAATGCCGGCATCGCCACTGGTATGGATTAACGGATTGCATATGACTGAACAGCGCCCGATTGCGGTCCTGGGAGGCGGAAGTTTTGGTACCGCCGTGGCCAATCTTTTGGCCGAGAACGGCCATCAAGTCCTGCAGTGGATGCGCGACCCCGAGCAGGCCGAGGCCATCCGGGTCAATCGCGAGAACCCGCGTTACCTCAAAGGCATCAAGATTCTGCCGGGGGTGACTGCGGTCACGGACCTGCAGGCCACCCTCGACGCCTGCGAGCTGTGCTTCGTCGCGCTGCCGTCGAGCGCATTGCGCACGGTGTTGGCCGCCCACGCCGAGCGCTTGAGCGGCAAGATGCTGGTCAGCCTGACCAAGGGCATCGAAGCCCACACCTTCAAACTGATGAGCCAGATCCTCGAAGAGATCGCCCCGCAGGCGCGCATCGGTGTGCTGTCCGGGCCGAACCTGGCGCGGGAGATCGCCGAGCACGCGCTGACCGCCACGGTGGTTGCCAGCGAAGACGAAGAACTCTGCAAAGCGGTACAGGCTGCGTTGCATGGTCGCACCTTCCGCGTTTACGCCAGTGCTGACCGTTTCGGCGTCGAACTGGGCGGCGCGTTGAAAAACGTCTACGCGATCATTGCCGGCATGGCGGTGGCGCTGGAGATGGGCGAGAACACCAAGAGCATGCTGATCACTCGCGCCCTGGCCGAGATGACCCGGTTCGCGGTGAACCAGGGCGCCAACCCGATGACCTTCCTCGGTCTGGCCGGGGTCGGTGACTTGATCGTGACCTGCTCGTCACCCAAAAGCCGCAACTACCAGGTCGGGTTTGCCCTCGGTCAGGGCTTGAGCCTTGATGAAGCCGTGTCGCGTCTGGGCGAAGTCGCTGAAGGGGTCAACACCCTGAAAGTGCTCAAGGCCAAGTCCCAGGAGGTTGGCGTGTACATGCCGCTGGTCGCCGGGCTGCATGCGATCCTGTTTGAAGGACGCACGCTGGAGCAGGTGATCGGTCTACTGATGCGGGCCGAACCGAAAACCGACGTCGACTTTATTTCCACCAGCGGTTTCAACTGATTCAACAGGAAGCGAGCCATGAACGATCCGAAAACCGAAGCCAAGTACGAATCCATCCTCCTGCGGGTGCTGTGGATGATCGTCTACGTGCTGGTCTGGCAAGTGGCGCAGTTCATCCTCGGCGCGGTGGTGCTGGTGCAACTGATCTATCGTTTGATTTACGGCGCGCCGAGCGCCAGCTTGATGAACTTCGGCGACAGTCTGAGCCAGTTCCTCGCGCAGATCGGCCGCTTCGGCAGCTTTCACAGCGACCAGAAACCCTGGCCGTTCGCCGACTGGCCGACCCCGCGCGCCCCGGAAGGCGAGGCGCCGCACGCCGTGCCGCCAGCCCCACATCCGGCCCGCGATGAGGAACCCAAGCTATGAAACTCTGGGTATTGCGCCACGGTGAGGCCGTGCCTTATGGCTCGTGCCCCGACTCCGAACGGGCGTTGACCGAACACGGTCGCAAAGAAGCGTTGAGCAGCGCCGCGCAATTGATCGGCCAGCCACTGACGGCGATCTACGCCAGCCCTTATCTGCGTGCGCAACAGACCGCACAGATTGTCCGCGAGGCGCTGGGGTTCGAGCCGGAGATCCGCACGGTCGATTGGCTGAAGCCAGAGAGCGATCCGGACAAGGTCACCGATCAGTTGGTGTCGGTGAGCAATGTGCTGCTGGTCAGCCATAACCCGCTGGTGGGCAATCTGCTCAGCTATCTGCAGCACGGCGCCGGTTATCCGCCGGAGAAGGTCAGCACCGCTGGCCTGGCCGAATTGGAAAGTCCTGAGTTGTTGATTGGCTCGATGACCCTCAACAGCCTCAAGCACCCTTAACAGCAAAAGATCGCAGCCTGCGGCAGCTCCTACATTGATCCGTGTAGGAGCTGCCGCAGGCTGCGATCTTTTGATCTTGTTTCTTTTGGTAAAAAATCCAACCAAGCACTTGCTTGGTTGACTACGCTTGCTCCAGACCCAAAAAACAGGAGCGAGTCGCATGTCTGCCGCCTTCCGTTTGCCGCTGGACGTGTTCTACGAGCGTGAGGCCCGGCATCCGCGCCAGCGTTTTCTGGTGCAGCCCATTGGCGGCGGGCAGGTCGAGACGCTGACCTGGGCCGATGTCGGCCATCAGGCCCGTTGCGCCGCGCACTGGCTGCGCGCACGGGAATTGCCGCAAGGCAGCCACATTGCACTGATCTCGAAAAACTGCGCGCACTGGATCATTGCCGATCTGGCGATCTGGATGGCCGGACACGTCTCGGTGCCGCTGTATCCCAACCTCACTGCAGACTCGGTGAATCAGGTCCTGACACATTCGGAAAGCGTGCTGGCGTTCATCGGCAAGCTCGATGACTGGCCGGGCATGTCGGTCGGTGTGCCGGCGGATTTGCCAACCATCAGTCTGCCGCTGCATCCGCCCGGCGAGTTCGATTTCAGTTGGGATGACCTGCAAGGGAGCTCGCCGATCCAGGACGATCCACGCCCGGCGGCCGAACAACTGGCGACCATCATCTACACCTCCGGCACCACCGGGTTGCCCAAAGGCGTGATGCACAGTTTTGCCAATCTGGGCTTTGCCACGACTCGCGGCACGCAACTGTTCGGGCTCAACGAGCAAGACCGCCTGCTGTCGTACCTGCCGCTGTGCCATGTCGCCGAACGAATGTTCGTTGAACTGGCCGCGATCTATACCGGGCAAACCGTGTTCTTTGCCGAAAGCCTCGACACCTTCATCACCGATCTGCAGCGGGCGCGGCCCACGGCGATGTTCGGCGTGCCGCGCATCTGGACCAAATTCCAGATGGGCGTGTACGGCAAGATCCCGGCCAAGCGCCTGGATTTCCTGCTTGGCCTGCCATTCATTGGCAAGCGGGTCGGGCACAAGGTGTTGGCCGGGTTGGGCCTTGATGCCTTGCGCGTTGCCCTGTCCGGTGCGGCACCGGTGCCGCAGACCCTGCTCAGCTGGTATCGGAAACTCGGCCTCGATGTGCTGGAGGTCTATGGCATGACCGAGAGTTGCGGCTATTCGCACATCTGCCTGCCGGGTCAGTACAAGCAAGGCTGGATCGGCAAGCCGTGCCCGGAGGTCGAGGTGCGGATCGACGAATCCGGTGAGGTGCAGGTGCGCAGTCAGGCGAACATGCTTGGCTATTTCAAGGAGCCGCAGAAAACCGCCGAGACCCTCACCGAAGACGGCTTCCTGCGTACCGGCGACAAGGGCGAGCAGGATGCCGAGGGGCGCTTGCGCCTGACCGGCCGGCTCAAGGAAATCTTCAAGACCAGCAAAGGCAAATACGTGGCCCCGGCGCCGATTGAAAACCGCCTGGCGGTGCATTCGCGGATCGAACAGGTCTGCGTGGTTGGCGATGGCCTGAGTGCGCCGCTGGGCTTGTGCGTGCTGTCGAACGTCAATCAGGAGGAGGCGCGGGCGAGTCTGCATTCGAGCCTGGAGAAGCTGCTCGAAGAGGTCAACGCCGTGCTCGACAAGCACGAGCGCCTGCGCCGACTGGTGGTGGTCAAGGACAGCTGGGCGGTGGAAAACGGCTTTCTCACGCCGACCTTGAAGATCAAGCGCAACGTCATCGAAGACACTTACGGTGCGCGGTTTGAAGAATGGAGCGCGCGCAGCGAGGCGGTGCTGTGGCAGGATTGAGTGACGATCAAAACAACAAAGGAAGCCTGCGATGACCTTGTGGCGCACCACTCCGAACATCGAGCAGTTGAACGCAATCCAGAAAAACACCATCGGCGAAGTGCTGGATATCCGCTTTGAGTCCTTCGACGAAGCGTCGTTGACGGCGAGCATGGTCATCGATCACCGCACCCATCAACCTTATGGTCTGCTGCACGGCGGCGCTTCGGTGGTGCTGGCGGAAACCGTCGGTTCCATGGCCAGTTACCTGTGCATCGATGCCAGCAAATTCTATTGCGTGGGGCTGGAGATCAATGCCAACCATCTGCGCGGTTTGCGCAGCGGGCGGGTGACCGCAGTGGCCTCGCCAATTCACATCGGTCGCACCACGCATGTCTGGGACATTCGCCTGACCAGTGACCAGGGCAAGGCCAGTTGTGTGTCGCGGTTGACCATGGCGGTGGTGCCATTGGGCGAGCAGCCGCCCTCACCCTAACCCTCTCCCGGAGGGAGAGGGGACTGATCGGGCTGGATGTTCGAGTTGCGCCGACCTGAGCTATCGAGCCGAGTTCAGGTTTTGAAATTCATGCAGATCAGCTCCCTTTCCCCCTCGCCCCCTTGGGGGAGAGGGTTGGGGTGTGGGGGAAGCGATCTCCCTGAAACACCATCATGCTGTCCGGACTGTCATCATTCCTGGCAGTTACGGTCATTGCTCAGGGCCGCGCTCTTGCGGACAATCAGCGGCATGTTTCCGTTCATGGATAAGTCCGCATGTCGCAACCGATCTTTTTCACCCACGCCAACGGGTTTCCCTCGGGCACCTATGGCAAGTTGTTCGCGGCGCTGGCGCCCGAGTACCGGGTTGCGCATCTGGAGCAGCATGCCCATGACCCGCGTTTCCCGGCGGACGACAACTGGTACAACCTGGTCGACGAACTGATCCACCATCTGCAGCAGCAAGATCAACCGGTGTGGGGCGTCGGCCATTCCTTTGGCGGCGTGTTGCACCTGCACGCCGCATTGCGCTGCCCAGAGCTGTACCGCGGCGTGGTCATGCTCGACTCGCCGGTGCTGACCCGCACAGACCAGTGGGTGATCCGCGCGGCCAAACGCTTCGGCTTCATCGACAAACTGACCCCGGCCGGACGTACGTTGGGGCGGCGCGAAGAGTTCGCCGATCTCGACACGGCGCGCAGCTATTTTGCCGGCAAGACCCTGTTTCGCGGTTTCGATCCGGAATGTTTCGATGCCTACCTGCAGCACGGGCTGCAGACGGTTGGCGACAGGTTGCGTCTGCGCTTCGACCCGGCCACCGAAATCAGCATCTATCGCGGCGTGCCGCACACCAGTCCCGGTCGCACTCGTCAGCTGAAAGTGCCGCTGGCGGTGGTGCGTGGGCACAAGAGCCGGGTGGTCATGCGTCATCACACGCGGTTCGTCGGGCGCCTGCCCCAGGGTGAAGCCCTGAGCATGCCCGGCGGGCACATGTTCCCGCTCGAACGTCCGCAAGACACCGCGCGCCTGCTCAAGGAGCTGTTTACGCGTTGGGAGCGCCGCCAGCAGAAGGACTGCGCATGAGCCCGACCTTCGAAGACGTGCGCCTGAGCCTGCCGCATATCGAACTGGCGGCGCACTTGTTCGGCCCCGAGGACGGTCTGCCAGTGATCGCCCTGCATGGCTGGCTCGACAACGCCAACAGCTTCGCGCGCCTGGCGCCGAGGCTCAAAGGCCTGCGCATCATTGCCCTGGACATGGCCGGGCATGGGCATTCCGGGCATCGCCCGAACGGCGCCAGTTATGCGCTGTGGGACTACGCCCATGATGTGCTGCAGGTCGCCGAGCAACTGGGCTGGAAACGCTTTGGCCTGCTCGGGCATTCGATGGGCGCTATTGTTTCGCTGGTGCTGGCCGGATCGTTGCCGGAGCGCATCAGCCATCTGGCGCTGATCGATGGGGTGATTCCGCCTACAGACAAAGGCGAAAACGCTGCCGAGCGTATGGGCATGGCCTTGCAGGCGCAGCTGGATCTGCGCGAGAAGCGCAAACCGGTCTACAACACCCTCGATCGTGCCATCGAAGCCCGGATGAAGGGCTTGGTGGCGGTCAGTCGCGAAGCCGCCGAACTGCTGGCGCAGCGCGGCCTGATGCCGGTGCCCGGCGGTTATACCTGGCGCACCGACAATCGCCTGACCCTGCCATCACCGCTGCGCCTGACGCAGGAGCAGGCGATGGCGTTCGTCCAGCGCATCACCTGTCCGGCGCAACTGGTGGTGGCCGCCGACGGCATGCTGGCCAGACATCCGGAGTTGCTGGAGCGTCTACCCTTTAGCCAGGAACAGCTGGCGGGCGGGCATCATCTGCACCTGAACGATGAGTCCGGTGCCGACCTTGTCGCAGACTGTTTCAATCGCTTCTTCGCCATTCCTTGACTTGCACCGGGCAACTGTCGAGGCTGGGCGGGTTGAAATGGGAGACAAACACGATGGATTTCTATACCGCTGCGACCCCGACCCGCCAAGCCATGCCGATCCGATGAGCCTGACTATGCGGTCACTCAGTCTGTTGGCGCTGTGCTGTTTCAGTCCCGTTCTCTTCGCTGCCGATGTGCCGGGCAGCCAGGATCTGCAGATCGTGCCGCGACTGGCCGATGCGCAGATTGTCGACTATCGCCCTCCGGTGGAGCTCGAGCGGATCTATCCGCTGGGCTCGATTCGCAAGATCAGCGGCCAGTTGCGCTTCGACGGCCAGGTCACCGCGCGCGGCCAGACCACTTCGGTCACCTACGAATTGCCGCCTGAGCATTCCGCCACTGAAGCCTTCACTGCTGCTCGCGAAGCCCTGCAAAAGCAGGACGCCGAGTTGCTGTTCTGGTGCCAGGCCCGCGACTGTGGCGAAAGCAGCCTGTGGGCCAATGAAGTGTTCGGCAACTCCAAGCTGTACGGTGCCGACGAGCAACAGGCCTATCTGCTGTTGCGTCTGGCCGCACCGAAGGACAACACCCTGGTGGCGCTCTACAGCATCACCCGTGGCAATCGCAAAGCCTACCTGCATGTCGAACAGTTCGAAGCGGGCGCGCCGTTGGGCGAGTTGCTTCCGACCTCGGCCACGCTGTTGCGACAGCTCAAAAGCACCGGTGAACTGGACTTTCCCAAGCTGACCGGCGACCCGGATGACACCTGGCTACGACTGATTTCCCGTGGCTTGAACCTCGACACCACCCAGCGCGTGACGATTGCCGGGCCGAAGGCCGAGGCCTGGCGTCAGGCATTGATCGGTCAGGGCGTGCGCGCGGCGAGGATGGAGGCGGGGAGCGCCGACGGCGCTGGCCTGCGCATTGATCTGTTGCGATAAGCTGCATCCGACGTGCACGCATGGCGTGTTCGCCTACGCTTTGTCCGACTGACTTCTTCGAGACTTTACATGCTCAATAATGATCGGCTGTTGGTGCAGATCCTCTTGCTGGTGCTGTTTGGTGCCAGCCTTTGGGTGATGGCGCCGTTCTGGTCGGCGCTGTTCTGGGGTGCGGTGCTGGCGTTCGCCAGTTGGCCGCTGATGCGTCTGTTGACCCGTTGGCTCAATGGCCGCGAATCGCTCGCTGCGGCTATTTTGACCCTCGGCTGGATGCTGCTGGTGGCGGCGCCACTGGTGTGGCTGGGGTTCAACCTGGCCGATCACGTGCGCGATGCCACGGCGTTCATCAAGGATGTACAGGTCGACGGCCTGCCGGAAGCACCGGCCTGGCTCGGCAGCGTGCCGCTGGTCGGCGAGCGGCTGGTCGGGGTCTGGAACAGCATCGATCAGCAGGGCGCCGCGCTGATGGTGTCGATCAAGCCGTATCTGGGGCAGGTCGGCAACTGGTTGCTCGCGCGCAGTGCGCAGATCGGCGGCGGGATCCTCGAGCTGACCCTGAGCATTGTCTTCGTGTTCTTTTTCTATCGCGACGGGCCGCGACTGGCGGCGTTTGTGCACGGTTTGCTGCAGCGCCTGATTGGCGAGCGGGCCGGGTATTACATCGAGCTGGTGGCCGGTACCGTGCAGCGGGTGGTCAACGGAGTGATCGGTACGGCAGCGGCGCAGGCGATTCTGGCGTTGATCGGGTTCCTGATTGCCGGGGTTCCTGGGGCGCTGGTGTTGGGGATCGTGACGTTCCTGTTGAGCCTGATTCCGATGGGGCCGCCGTTGGTGTGGATTCCGGCGACGGCCTGGCTGGCGTGGGAGGGCGAGTACGGGATGGCGGTGTTTCTCGGGATCTGGGGCACGTTCATCATCAGTGGCGTGGATAACGTGTTGAAGCCTTATCTGATCAGCCGGGGCGGGAATCTGCCGTTGGTGATTGTGTTGCTTGGGGTATTTGGCGGGTTGATTGCGTTTGGGTTTATCGGGCTGTTTATCGGGCCTACGTTGTTGGCGGTGGCTTATAGTTTGTTGACGGATTGGAGTAAGAGTCAGGCTCGGGTTTAGGCGTTGCGGCAGGCTTTTTTGGGATGGCGGGCATATCCGTTTTTTTGGGTGTTGCGGCTGGCGGTTTCGCCCTTACGGCGAGTCACTTTGGCAAACGCCCCAAAGTAACCAAAGGTCTTGGCCCCGGCGTACGGCCCTCGCCTAGGCTCGGGTTCCTTCGTTGCGGGGTTCATCCGGGGGCATCGCCTCCGGTTTGCTTCGCTGCACCTCCTCTCGATGTGTTTGGCTTCGCCAAACGTCGCTGCGCTCCCACCCCCGGATAAACCCCTCCACTCAGCCTGCCGAAGGGGCCGGCACGGCAAGATCAAGAGCTGCAGCCGAGCTAACGCTCATCCTGTTGAGTGGTGAAAAGCATGCGGTCTGCCTGGACTGCTTTGCTTTTCTGTGGGAGCCAGCCTGCCAGCGAAGGCGGCCTATGGGCCGACCAATTTCCAACAGACCGCACACAATTCACCTGTGGGAGCGAGCCTGCTCGCGAAGGCGGCCTGACAGCCGACCAATCTCCAACTGAACCCACCCAATCCACCTGTGGGAGCTGGCTTGCCAGCGAAGGCGGCCTGACATCCGACCAATTTACAACTGAATACACTCATTTCCACTGTGGGAGCGAGCTTGCTCGCGAAGGCGGCCTGACAGCCGAGCAATCTCCAACTGAACCCACCCAATCCACCTGTGGGAGCTGGCTTGCCAGCGAAGGCGGCCTGACATCCGACCAATTTACAACTGAATACACACATTTCCACTGTGGGAGCGAGCTTGCTCGCGAAGGCGGCCAGACAGCCGACCAATTTCCAACAGACCGCACCCATTCCCACTGTGGGAGCGAGCCTGCTCGCGAAGGCGGCCAGACAACCGACCAATTTCCAACTGAACCCACCCAATCCACCTGTGGGAGCTGGCTTGCCAGCGAAGGCGGCCGGACAGCCGACCAATCTCTAACTGATCACACCCAATCCCACTGTAGGAGCCAGCCTGCTGGCGATGAGGCCTCTCAGGCAACCACTCTCTTCTCGCTGTACCCGAATGACCGTTCCCACACCTTTGCATGGAAACGATCACCCATCACCCCATCAACTCAAGTCGCCACATTCAGGTACTTGCCCACCGGCGCAGCATTGTCCAGCGAATACTGCTTGCTCAAGTTGGCAATCATCCGGTTCAGCGCTTCGCTGGTGGTCTGGGTGCTGGCGGTTCTTTCTTCAGGCGGACGTTCCCGGCCGACCTGCAATGCTGCTTTCAGTTCGTCGCTGCTCACGCTGCCACTGCTGTCGCTGTCCAGCGCTTTGAGCAGTGCGGCGCTGGTGTCGGTGCTGGTCGTAGAGGTGTTGTCGCGGGTCTGTAGCGCGCTGCTCAGTTCGGTCTCGCTGATGCTGCCGTCACCATCGGCATCCAGTTGGCTGAACAATTCATCATTGGGGGGTTGCTGCGTTAGCGGTGGTGGCGGGGTGAGGCTGGCGGTGAGTTCGTCCTGACTGACGGTGCCATCCTTGTTCTTGTCCAGCGCAGAGAAGATCTGGTTGCTGTCGGCGCTGCTGCCGGCGCTGGTGAGGCCGTTGCTCAGTTCGTCGCTGCTGATGGCGCCGTCGCCATCGGTGTCGAGGGCGCTGATCAGGGCGTCGGCGAGGTCGGTGTTCGGGGCCTGGTCGTTGGCCGGCGGAGGGGGCGCCATGGCGGTCATTTCTTCGGCGCTGAGGCTGCCGCTGGCGTCGCTGTCCAGGTCGCCGAATTGCTTGCTCAGGTTGACCAGCAAACCGTCGTCGGACTTCTGCGACAGGGCGCTTTTCAGTTCGTCCTGGTCCACCGCGCCGTCGCTGTTGCTGTCGAGTCTGGCGAACAGTTGCTTTTGCAGTTGCTGGCTGCGGGCGTTCTGGGTGCCGCTGGTGCTGGTATAGCTCGTGTAGTTGCTGACGCTACCGATCATGGGCTCACTCCTTGGACTGTAAAGCCGGTCGGTGTACCGGCTTGTACAGACTCAAGGAGCAAGTTGTCCTGGGTATTTGGGTTTTGTACCGGGTGGTACACAGTGGCGGGAACACCAGAAATCCCCTGGGAGATACGTGTTCTTCTCAGGCGCGCGGCAGGCGGATGATGGCGGTCAGGCCGCCGCCGGGTGTTTCTTGCAGATTCAGCTGCCCACCCAAACGCTGCGCCGCTTCGCGGGCGATGGTCATGCCCAGGCCGACGCCGCCGGAGTTGCGGTTGCGGGAGCCTTCCAGGCGATAGAACGGTTCGAACACCGCCTCGCGTTGGTCTTCGGCTATGCCCGGGCCGTGGTCGATCACGCGGATCAGCAGTTGTTCGCGTTGATCCTGCAGTTCGATACGCGCCTGCCCGGCGTAGCGCAGGGCATTGTCCATCAGGTTATTGATGCACGAGCGCAGCGCCATCGGTTGCACCTGCAGCGGTGCGCAATGGCCGCTGACTTCAACGTCTGCGCCTTGATCCTGAGCGTTCTCGCACAACGATTCGACCAGCGCCTGCACATCCATCAACTGCAGGGCTTCGCTGGTGCGTTGTTCGTGCAGGTAGGTGAGGGTGGCGTCGAGCATGCCGATCATGTCGTTGAGGTCCTGGCGCATCTGACCTTGCAGCTTTTCGTCGTCGATCTGTTCCAGTCGCAGTTTCAGTCGCGACAGCGGGGTGCGCAGGTCGTGGGAGACGGCGCCCAGCATGCGTGCTCGTTGTTGCACCTGTTCGCGGATGCGTTGTTGCATCAGGTTGAAGGTGTGCGCCGCTTGCCGTGCCTCACGCGGGCCGGACTCGTCCAGCGGTGGGCTGTCGAGGTTTTCGCTCAGACGTTCGGCGGCGTCGCTCAGGCGCTGGATCGGTCGGCTGAGCAGTTTGGCGCCGTACCACGCAGCAATCATCAGCGAGATGAACTGGAAGGTCAGCGGCACCAGCGGCCCGCCGAACCACGGACGTGGCGGGCGATGGGCGAAACGCGGATCCGGCGGCGGATGTTGGCCGTCGACCCCCTCGGCAAATTCCGGCGGGGGCGGCGGTGGGGGCGGGCCGTAGTGGTGAAACCAGGCAAAAGCCAGCAGATGCGCGAGGACGATCGCCACGAACAGCATGCCAAACAGGCGGCCGAACAGCGTGTCGAAGCGCCCTCGCATCAGCCGATGTCCCGCGCGTCGAACAGGTAACCTTCACCGCGCACGGTTTTGATCAACTGCGGGGCTTTCGGGTCGTCGCCGAGTTTTTGTCGCAGGCGCGACACCAGCAAATCGATGCTGCGGTCGAACGCTTCGATCGAACGGCCCCGGGCGGCGTCCAGCAGTTGTTCGCGGCTGAGTACCCGACGCGGGCGTTCAATGAACACCCAAAGCAAGCGGAATTCGGCATTGGACAGCGGCACCACCAGACCATCGTCGGCAATCAGCTGACGCAGCACGCTGTTCAGGCGCCAGTTGTCGAAGCGGATGTTGGCCCGCTGTTCGGTGCGGTCATCGCGCACCCGGCGCAGGATGGTCTGGATCCGCGCCACCAGTTCCCGTGGCTCGAACGGTTTGGCCATGTAGTCGTCGGCGCCCAGTTCCAGGCCGATGATGCGGTCGGTGGGCTCGCAGCGGGCGGTGAGCATGAGGATCGGGATGTCCGATTCGGCACGCAGCCAGCGGCACAGCGACAGGCCGTCTTCGCCGGGCAGCATCAGGTCGAGCACCACTACGTCGAAATGTTCGGCCTGCATCGCCTGGCGCATGGCTGCGCCGTCGGTGACGCCGCTGGCGTGGATGTTGAAGCGCGCGAGGTAGTCGATCATCAGCTCGCGGATCGGCACATCGTCATCGACGATCAGCGCGCGGATGCTCCAGCGCTTGTCGTCTTTCTGCTCATCAGTCACGGTCGTTTGGGTGTTGTGCATGGGGCTGTTCATCTGCCAGTAGGCCGCCAACCACAAAGATGGGCTGCGAGGTGGTGGTTTCAGCATAGGCGTCCTGCCGTGAGGCGGGAAGTGCTGATGTAAGGACGTGTTGCGGCTGGCGAGGCTAGCGCGGGCGCTTGTTGGCGGCGTGTCGGTTGTGTATCGGGTTCGACACAATAGCCGCGAGCGCTATGCTGATCACGGTTGCGGCGACGATTTACCGATCATCGGGTGCCGCGCCGTCGCCGCTTCCGCTACAATGCGCGCCGATTTCGACTTGCCTGAGAGCCCATCCATGTCCGCCTGCCAGACTCCTATCATCGTCGCCCTGGATTTCCCCACCCGTGACGCCGCACTGAAGCTGGCCGACCAGTTGGACCCGAAACTGTGCCGGGTCAAAGTGGGCAAGGAACTGTTCACCAGTTGCGCCGCGGAAATCGTCGGCACCCTGCGTGACAAAGGCTTCGAGGTGTTCCTCGACCTGAAATTCCACGATATTCCCAACACCACCGCGATGGCCGTGAAAGCCGCTGCCGAGATGGGCGTGTGGATGGTCAACGTGCATTGCTCCGGTGGCCTGCGCATGATGGCGGCCTGCCGTGAAGAACTCTCCAAGCGCAGCGGCCCGCAACCGCTGCTGATCGGCGTGACCGTGCTGACCAGCATGGAGCGCGAGGATCTGGCCGGCATCGGTCTGGACATCGAGCCGCAAGAGCAGGTGCTGCGTCTCGCCGCGCTGGCCGAGAAGGCCGGAATGGACGGTCTGGTGTGCTCGGCGCTGGAAGCCACCGCACTGAAGTCGGCGCACCCGTCGCTGCAACTGGTGACCCCGGGGATTCGCCCGGCGGGCAGTGCGCAGGACGATCAGCGCCGTATCCTGACCCCACGTCAGGCACTGGATGCCGGTTCCGATTACCTGGTGATCGGCCGTCCGATCAGCCAGGCGGCGGATCCGGCCAAGGCACTGGCGTCGGTCGTGGCAGAACTGGCCTGATCAGTTTCCGCAGGTATTAGCATTACCTGTAGGAGCTGCCGAAGGCTGCGATCTTTTGATTTTGCTTGTTAAAGGCAAGATCAAAAGATCGCAGCCTTCGGCAGCTCCTACAGAGGCTGCGATCTTTTGTTTTAGATTTTCAGCACCAACTTGCCGAAGTTCTCCCCGCTGAACAATTTCATCAGTGTCTCTGGAAAGGTCTGCAGACCTTCGACGATGTCTTCCTTGCTTTTGAGTTGTCCCTTGGCCATCCAGCCGGCCATTTCCTGCGCGGCACTGGCGTATTGCGCGGCGTAGTCCATCACCACAAAGCCCTCCATGCGTGCGCGGTTGACCAGCAATGACAGGTAGTTGGCCGGGCCTTTGACCGCTTCCTTGTTGTTGTACTGGCTGATGGCGCCGCAGATCACCACCCGGGCTTTTGGCGCCAGACGACTGAGCACGGCGTCGAGGATCTCGCCGCCGACGTTATCGAAATACACATCCACGCCTTTCGGGCACTCGCGCTTGAGCCCGGCCAGCACGTCTTCGTGCTTGTAATCGATGGCGCCGTCGAAGCCCAGTTCATCGATCAGGTACTTGCACTTGTCGGCCCCGCCGGCGATGCCCACCACCCGGCAACCCTTGATCTTGGCGATCTGCCCGGCAATGCTGCCTACCGCGCCCGCAGCCCCGGACAGCACCACGGTGTCACCAGCCTTTGGTGCGCCGACGTCGAGCAACGCGAAGTAAGCGGTCATGCCGGTCATGCCCAGTGCAGACAAATACACCGGCAGCGGCGCTAGTTTCGGATCGATCTTGTAGAAACCTCTGGGCTCGCCGAGGAAGTAATCCTGCACACCGACGGCGCCGTTGACGTAGTCGCCGACGGCAAAGCCCGGGTTATTCGAAGCGATGACTTTGCCGACGCCCAGAGCGCGCATCACTTCACCGATTTCCACCGGCGGGATGTAGGACTTGCCCTCGTTCATCCAGCCACGCATGGCCGGGTCGAGGGACAGGTATTCGTTCTTGACCAGAATCTGCCCTGCCGCAGGTTCGCCGACCGGGACTTCCTGATAAGTGAAGGTCTCGCGGGTGGCAGCACCCACCGGGCGTTTGGCGAGCAGGAATTGGCGATTGGTCTGGCTGGTCATGGCAGGCACTCGAACTGAATGAAGCCTTGTTGATAGACCCTCAAGGCCAATGCTGCAAGGTGGGCTGATGCGGCGAATGCACAATGATCCAGTGCAGTGATAGTCGCCCGGCGGGTTTTATCACTGCGACGCATGAAGGCATAAACAGCCTTCTGATAGTGCTGATGCGGGGCGGGCCGTGATGGCTATGCTGCGAGTCTGCAAACCCTCCTGCATCTCTCCTCCGAGGACATAACAATGAGCATGACGTTTTCCGGTCAGGTTGCCGTAGTCACTGGCGCGGCCAATGGCATTGGCCGCGCGACCGCCCAGGCGTTCGCCGCCGAAGGCCTGAAAGTGGTGGTGGCCGATCTGGATGCGGCAGGGGGCGAGGGTACGGTGGCGCTGATTCGTACAGCCGGTGGTGAAGCAACCTTCGTACGCTGCAACGTTACCGTCGAAAGCGAAGTGAAGAATCTGATGGACGAGGTGATCAATACCTACGGTCGCCTCGACTACGCCTTCAACAATGCCGGGATCGAAATCGAGCAAGGCAAGTTGGCCGATGGCTCGATGGACGAGTTCGACGCGATCATGGGCGTCAACGTCAAGGGCGTCTGGCTGTGCATGAAGTACCAGTTGCCGTTGCTGCTGGCCCAGGGCGGCGGGGCGATCGTCAACACTGCTTCGGTGGCAGGGCTTGGCGCGGCACCGAAGATGAGCATCTATGCGGCGTCCAAACACGCGGTGATTGGCCTGACCAAATCGGCGGCGATCGAATACGCGAAGAAGAAAATCCGCGTCAACGCTGTGTGCCCGGCGGTGATCGACACTGACATGTTCCGCCGGGCCTATGAGGCCGATCCGAAAAAGGGCGAGTTCGCCAATGCGATGCACCCGGTGGGGCGTATCGGCAAGGTCGAGGAAATCGCCAGTGCCGTGCTGTATCTGTGCAGTGATGGCGCGGCGTTCACCACCGGTCACTCCCTGGCGGTGGATGGCGGCGTCACTGCTTTCTGAAACGGTTCTGTCAGCCATGAAGAAACCCGCCATCGTGCGGGTTTTTTCATGGCTGGCGATCCGTCCCGTTAAACCGCTAAACAATGTGTATCAAACGGTTAGAACGGCTGCTTTTGACGGCGTTGTCGCACAGCCTGAACGACGCGGCTGTGATTTACTGCCGCCAGCAAAACGGACAGGAGTTTGCGTGCTCATGGAATTGAGAATTGACCGACAGGCAATGGTGCCGGTCGTACAGCAGATTGTTGATGGAATGACCGAGTGGATCTCGCGAACGGGTGTGGCGCCGAGCACGCGACTGCCCTCCGTCAGACAGATAGCACGCTCCAATCTGCTCAGCCAGTCGTGTGTGGCCGAGGCCTGCGAGCGGCTGGTGGCGCAAGGTATCCTGGCCCCGCGGCAGGGCGCGGGATTCATGGTCGCCGCGCACAGCCGCGCTTTGCTCGGGCTTGAATACGGGCGGGCCGAGAGCAGTTTGAAACTCGGCGAGGGCGGTTTGCCGCAAAGCTGGCGCGAGTCCGATGACCTCAGCTATGCAATCCGTCAGGTGGCGCGAACCGACATGGCGAGTCTGTTCAATTACAGCACCCCGCTGGGGTTGGCGGCGCTGCGTGCGCAGATCGTCAGGCGTCTCAGGCTGATCGACATCCAGGCCCCGGCGGAACAGGTGCTGACGACCTCCGGTGCCAGCCAGGCGCTGGATCTGCTCGTGCGCACGCTGGTTAAGGCCGGGGACTGCGTTGTTGTCGAAACCCCGGGCTATGCGCCGCTGTTCGAGCTGTTGCGCCTGCGTGGCGCGCAGTTGCTGGAAGTCCGGCGTACGCCAAGCGGGCCTGACCCTCAGGCGCTGGAGGCACTGTTGCGCCAGTGCCGGCCCGTCGCGATGTTCGTCAACAGCCATCACCACAATCCCACCGGCTCCTGCCTGAGTCCGTGTGTGGCACAGCAGATCCTGCGATTGTGCAACGCGCACGATGTGCAACTGATCGAAGACGATGTCTACGCCGATCTGCACAATGGCAACGGTGTACGCCTGGCGGCACTTGATGAACGGGTGATTTACGTCGGCAGTTTTTCCAAGACGCTGAGCAGCTCGCTGCGCGTCGGGTTTGTGTACGCCGGGCCAGAACTGATCGCGCGTCTGGCCCGGGTCAAGATGATCAGCAGCATGGGCGCCTCGAGTTTCAATGAAGCGGTGCTGGCGAGCCTGCTGGCCAGTGGCGCCTATCGAAAAATGGTCCAGCGCCAGCGTCAACGCCTGAATACCGACCGCGTCGCCGCATTGCAGGCATTGGAGGACGCAGGCTGGGAGGTTTTCGGCAAGCCGTGTGGCGGCCTGTTCATCTGGGCCCGCTCCCCGCTGAGTGATCCGGAGCGCTTGCACAGGCATGCGCAGTGCAGTGGTGTCAGCCTTAGTCCTGCGGGGGCTTTCAGTCCGAGCGGCGAGATCAGTCAGTGGCAGCGAATCAATGTGGCCTATGCCTGTGATCCACGGGCCCGGCAGTTTTTTCGCAGTACCGGCGTGAATCGACCTCAAGCGTTCTGAAAACGACGCGTGCGTAGCTTTTTGCCATTATTCCGACGCCAGAGACTTGTGCTGCTCCATGACCGTTGCGAATCTTCGGCAACAGACTTTGGCAGGGGACTACGCGCAATGATTTCGGCCGTGCAAGGACGTTTTGCCAACCTCGGTATGGCAAAGAAACTGGGTCTCGGGTTCGTACTGGTGCTGCTGTTGACTGCGCTGGTGGCTGCCATTGGAGTCTGGTCCCTGCAGACCATCAGCCAGCGCTTCGACGGCTTGAAGCAAATGTCGTCGCTCAACAGTGCCTTGCTCAAGGTGCGGTTGCTGGAGCAGGACTATGCGCTGCACAGCAACCCGAAAACGGTTGATGCCGTGCACGAGGGCGTCGACGGTCTGTTGGCCCAGGCCGCGCAACTCAAGGCGCAGACGCCGGCGAACGGGGCGGTGATGAGCGATGTCGAGCAAGCCTTGGGCGACTATCGCAAGGCGTTTGACGAGTTCGTTTCACTGACCCAGGCCAAGGATCTGGCGCTGGAAATGGCCAGTTGGTCGGTGTCCAGCGTGGCCAATAACCTGGACGTGCTGCAAGCCGGGCTGGCCGATGATGGCGCGTACACGTTGAAGGACAGCGAAGGCAAGGATGGCGCGCAGTTCATCGAACAGGCCAGTCAGGTCAGTCAGGTGTCGCGGTTGATGCTGCAAGCGATGAACGAGGCGCGGATTCGTCTGGATCAGAGCCGCAAGGGTGATGCCGACAGTGCCGGCAAGGGCAGCATTGAACAGGCGGCCCAGGCCCAGGCTCAGGCCGAGCAGTTAAAGACCACGGTCAAGGATGAGGGCTATTTGACGGTGCTCAACGAAGTGTCCGGGCACATTGCCGGTTTCAACGACAAACTGGCCGAGTACACCGGTTTGCTGGCCCAGGAAAAAACCGTCTATGAACAGTTGCACCAGCGCGCGGCGCAGGTGATGTCGCGTGTCGACCAGGCCTATGTGGCCGAAGACGGCGCGATGCAGGTGGAATTGAAGAAAAACTCGGTGTTGATCCTCGGTTCTTCGGCGTTGGCCTTATTGGTGGGGCTGATTGCCGCGTGGGTCATTACCCGGTTGATCGTCGCGCCGCTGCGCGCAGTGATGCGCGTTGCACAACAGATTGCGGCCGGGGATTTGAGCGCAAAAGTCGAGGTTACCCGGCGTGATGAAATCGGCCAGTTGATGCTGGCGATGCAGCAGATGGGGGCCGGGTTGAGCACGATTGTCAGCGGATTGCAGGCGGGCATCGAGCAGTTGGCCAGTTCCGCGCAATCGCTGTCGGCGGTCACCGAGCAGACCAACCTCGAGGTCAACAGCCAGAAGGAAGAGACCGAGCAGGTGGCCACGGCCATGAACCAGATGACCGCCACCGTGCATGACGTGGCGCGCAATGCCGAAGAAGCCGCGCTGGCTGCGCAAACCGCGGATGGCAAGGTCGAGACCGGGCAGCAGGTGGTGCGCCAGAGCATGGCGCGGATCGAGCAACTGGCGGATTCGGCAACGTCGGCCAGTTCGAGCATCGAAAGCCTCAGTGCGCAGATCCAGAATATCGGTACGGTGCTGGATGTGATCAAAAGCGTTGCCGAGCAGACTAACCTGCTGGCGCTCAACGCGGCGATCGAAGCAGCGCGGGCCGGGGAGCAGGGCAGGGGCTTTGCGGTGGTGGCCGATGAGGTTCGTGCGTTGGCGCGACGTACGCAGCAGTCGACCGAGGAGATCGAGCGGCTGGTCAGCGCGTTGCGGTCGGCTGCGCATGCTTCCGTGCAGCAAATTCAGAGCAGTGGCGAGTTGGTGAAGCTTGCCGTCAGTGATGCCCTGCAGACCGAAAGTGCGCTGGGGAGTATTGCGGCGGCGGTGTCGTTGATTCAGCAGATGAATCAGCAGATTGCGGCGGCGGCCGAGGAACAGAGTTCGGTGGCTGAGGAGATTAATCGCAGTGTGACGAGTATTCGTGCGAGTGCGGATCAGTCTTCGATGGCGATGCGGGGGAATGCGGTTTCGAGTGTTGAGCTGGCGCGGTTGGGGGGGGAGCTCAAGGGGATGGTGGGGCATTTTCGGCTTTGACTTGGCGGCCTCTGGGCCGACCAGGTTCTTGGGGGTTTGGGTGAATATCCGTTGCTGCGGTAACGGCTTCTTGTGGTTCCGCTCTTACAGCGGCTCACTTTTCCAGACGCCGAAAAGTAAGCAAAAGGCTTGGCCCCAGCGTTCGGCCCTCGCTTAGGCTCGGGTTCCTTCGTTGCGGGATTCATCCGGGCGCATCGCCTCCGGTTTGCTTCGCTGCACCTCCTCTCGATGTGTTTGGCTGCGCCAAACGGTCGCTGCGCTCCCACCCCCGGATAAACCCCTCCACTCAGCCTGCCGACGGGGCCGGCACGGCAAGATCAAAAGCTGCAGCCGAGCTTGCGCTCATCCTGTGTAGGAGCTGCCGAAGGCTGCGATCTTTTGATCTTGATCTTGATCTTGATCTTGATCTTGATCTTGATCTTGATCTTGATCTTGATCTTGATCTTGATCTTGATCTTGATCTTGATCTTGATCTTGATCTTGATCTTGATCTTGATCTTGATCTTGAACTTGTGGGAGCTGGCTTGCCAGCGATGGTGGCCTGACAGCCGACCAATCTCTAACTGAATGTTCTCAATGGCAGTCAACCCACCACTCACAAAAAAGCCACCTCTCGGTGGCTTCTCTTAACTCTCGACACTTAGTCGTAGATCACTTTCTTCTTCCAGTCCGCATCGGCTTCAACTTCCTTGAGGCCTTCGGTCAACTGGTTCACTTCGCCTTCGACCGGTGCAATTTTGTCCATGACCTGAGCGTTGGCGCGGGCCAGCAGTTTTTCCAGGTATTGCAGTTGTTCCGAGTACATCTGCGGGTCTTGCTGTTTGCGCAGGTATTGCACGCCGCGTTCGAAGGCGAGGCGGGCCTGGCCTGGCTGGTTTTGTTGCAGGGATTGTTGGCCGAGGTTGTTGAAGAACTCGATGTGCAGCAGGACCAGGATGTGGCGGACTTCCTTGATCCAGTGTTTGGCTTCGTTCGGCGGCAGGAAGCCGTCGTGGGCGGCGCGGGTGATCTGGCCGTGGAGGGCTTCGAGCAGGAAGCGGACGTCCTTGGCTTTGGCTTCGGTCAGGATCGGTGCCGGCGGGTTGTTGACCGGGATCGATTCGCCTTGGGCCACCAGTGCGCTGAGTTCAGTGATCCGTGCCTTGATCGTGGCGCTGGTTTTTTCCAGGTTCAGCAGACGCTGGCAGACGTTCAGTTCCAGACGCGTCAGCAGCAGCTTGAGTGCCGGCGTCATGAACTGACCGGGGAAGGTTTCGGTCAGTTCGCCGCAGCGGCGCAGGCGGTCGTTGAGTTCGACTTTGGTGCGGGCCTTCTCCAGTTTGTTGTTTTCCACCACATGGTTCATGTAGCCAATGGCGATCAGAATTGCGATCCCGGCTACGACTAGCAGGGTGATCATGAGTGGTGTCACCGGTAAGACCTCTTTATAGGGTTCGCATGCGAGTGTAGTGGCTGGACATTCAGGCGCCCAGCGCCGCTCGACGAGTTGATTCAGCAGCTTCTGTGTATATCGGCTGCACACTGCTTATATGAATGCTGGCGCAGAGTGCGCAGATTGCCATCATTGTGTTGCGGACTATAACGTCTTGGCGAGTGGCGGAATATAGGCGTCAATCGTCGGGCGACGGAAAAGCCCGAATGCTCTCGTAAAGCAGGTCGAAGTCATTGATTTAAATAAATTTATATTCGGGGGTTGACGACCTCTCAAACCATCCATAGAATGCGCGCCACTTGCAGCGTAAAGCACACAGCGAAACGCGGCAGGGAGTGAATGTTGTAGTGTGTCCCCTTCGTCTAGTGGCCTAGGACACCGCCCTTTCACGGCGGTAACAGGGGTTCGAGTCCCCTAGGGGACGCCAATGCGGGAATAGCTCAGTTGGTAGAGCACGACCTTGCCAAGGTCGGGGTCGCGAGTTCGAGTCTCGTTTCCCGCTCCAATTTTAAACAGCACTGCTTTCGGGCAGGGCTGAGTGAAACCAGAACCTGATCTTCGGAGATGGCTCTGGACACCGAAACACACACCATGTGTTCCGGGTAGCGTGTCCCCTTCGTCTAGTGGCCTAGGACACCGCCCTTTCACGGCGGTAACAGGGGTTCGAGTCCCCTAGGGGACGCCATTGCGGGAATAGCTCAGTTGGTAGAGCACGACCTTGCCAAGGTCGGGGTCGCGAGTTCGAGTCTCGTTTCCCGCTCCAATTTCACAAAAACGCCGATCAGTGATGATCGGCGTTTTTGTTTGTGCAGCATTTTGCACGCAACAAAAAAGGACCTTCGGGTCCTTTTCTGTTTTCACGTCAGGCCCGCTGAATCACGGGCCCGTGTCTAGTCAGAGCTTCGGCAGTTGGCCGACACGGCCCATCATCTCGGTGACGATCTGCAGGTCCAGCAGGAACTGGTCAACCGTCTTGAACTCACCGTCAGTATGGCCGGTGTATTTGACTTCAGGACGGGCCAGGCCGAATTGCACGCCGTTCGGCAAGTCATGCACCGAGGTCGCCCCGGCCGAGGTGCCGAACTCGTGCTCCATGCCCAGGTTCTCCGTGGCCACCGCCAACAGTGCTTTGACCCATTCGCCTTCCGGGTTGCGGTACATCGGTTCGTCGATCGAGTAGGTGAAGTCCGCGGCGACGTGGGTTTTCTTGCTCCAGGCGGCGAGTTTGTCAGCGATTTCCTTCTGCAGCACTTCTGGCGATTTACCCTTCGGCACGCGCAGGTTGACAGCCAGTTTGAAGGCCTTGTCGTCCACACCGACGTAGGTCAGCGAAGCAGTCAGCGGGCCCATGAACGAATCGGAGAAGCCGACGCCAAGTTTTTTCCCCAGATAATCCAGGCCCCAGTTGTTGGACGCATAGCGTGCAGCGTCGGTGATCTGGTTGTGCTTGAGCGCCACCTTGCCGTCGAGACCGTTGATGAAGTCGAGCATCCGCGCGACCGGGTTGACGCCGGACTCGGGTTCGGAGGAGTGCGCGGACACACCGGTGACGCTCAGCTTGACGTCTTTGCCGTCAACCTTGGCCGCCACTTTGAAGTCGCCACCGTGTTTTTTCGCGTACTCGTTGCCGGCCTTTTGCAGGCTCGCCGCCAATGGCTCCGGCTTGTCGGTGACGAGGGTAGCGACCGAAACCGACGGAATCTGGTTGGTCGCCAGGCCGCCGGTCATCGAAGTGATTTCGGCGCCACTGCCTTCAGCCTTGCGCAGCGGAAAATTGGCCATGACCGTGCCGTAGCCTTTCTCGGCGATGACCACCGGGTAACCGCCATCCAGTGCCATGTTGTAGTTCGGCGTCGGGTTGTGTTCGAAGTAATAGGGGATCGCGTCACCCGTGGTTTCTTCAGTGGTGTCCACCAGCAGTTTGAAGTTGCGTGCCAGTGGCAGCTTTTCTTCCTTGATCACTTTCATGGCGTACATGGCGACGACGATGCCGTTTTTGTCGTCTTCGGTGCCACGGCCATACATGCGGTCGCCGATCAACGTCACTTTGAATGGATCGAGTTTGGTGCCGTCCTTTAGCACCCAGTTTTCCGGGGTGACCGGGACCACGTCGGCATGCGCGTGAATGCCCACGACGTCATCGCCGCTGCCGTCGAGGGAAATTTCATAGACACGATTGTCGACGTTGCGGAATTTCAGGTTGAACGATTCGGCGAGGTTTTTGATCTTTTCGGCGATCTTGATGAACTCGGGATTGTCGTGCTGGGCCACGCCTTCTTTGCGGAAGGTCGGGATTTCCACCAGCTCGCGCAGGGTCTCGAGGGCGGCCTTGCCGTACTTGGCGCGGGTGTACAGGCCCAGTAGACGGTGGATCTCGTTCTGCTGCTCGGCGGTCAGGGTCTTGTTGTCGAGAAAAACATTGATCGCCGGGGCGAGGTTGTCGGTCTTGCCCGGATTGCTGTTCGCTACCGCACCGAGAAACTGACGAAAATCGCTGGCCGTCGTATCGCTGAAGGCCTTGAGGATCGCAGCACTTTGCTCGGGGCTGATGTTGGCCTGGGCCGGCAGGGTGAACGACGAAAGACTGGCCAGAACCAGGCTGGCGGCAGCCAGACGCTTGAGGGAAAAATTCATTGCAGTGGGCATTCCTTTGCAGGCATTTACAGGGGAAGTGTTTGAAAGTTGAAACAAATCTTTTCCAAACTAACACCGCGAAGGTGTTGAAGGGGAGCCCCTGAAGTGGGATCCGTCGCACAGAAATGCAAAAGCGGCGCACAAACGAAAAAGGCCCGAGCAGTGTGCAACTGATCGGGCCTTGTCTTTGGGCGCAGCGTTTACATCGACAGCACCAGCCTGCCGGCGAACAGAATCAGGATCACGCCCATGCTGCGTTCGAACCAATGGCCCATGCGCATGAACAGGGTCCGCACCCGGCTGCTGGAAAAAAACAGTGCGACGATCACGAACCACAGCGCGTTGACCAAGCACATCCACACCCCGTACAGCGCCTGGATGTTCAGCGGGGTAGTGGCGCTGATGATCGTGGTGAAGATCGCCAGGAAAAACAGCGTGGCCTTGGGGTTGGTGGCATTGGTCAGAAAACCGGTGCTGAACGCCTTGAACAGTGACTGCGCAACCAGCGGCTCGTCGGTATTGTTTTCACCCTCGAGCGTGGACTTCGGTTTACTGCGAATCAGGCTGATGCCGAGGTAAAAGATGTACGCGCCACCGATCACCTTGGCCACGGTCAGCAACCACGGCGTGGTGTGCATGAGCGCGCCAACGCCGAGCAAAGTGTAGAGAACGTGCACCGAAATACCGGCGCCGATGCCCAGTGCGGTGCAGATGCCCACCAGTCGGCCGAAGCGTACGCTCTGGCGGATGGTCACGGCGAAGTCCGGGCCGGGAGCGACCACGGCCAGAAAGTGAATGGTGGCCAGCGCCAGAAACTCGCCCAGGTAGTTCGATAACATCTCAGCTCCAGAAGGTCAGGGGTGAAGCATTGCCGCGATAGCCGACAAAGAATGAAAGGCTCAGTCGCGGATCCGCTACACCCGGCGTCACCGAGTGCATGCAGCGCGAATTGAACATGATGAAATCGCCCGGCTCCGGCCGCACTTCCAGGGTCGGTGGGCCGAGCAGCGCCGGGTCGATGCCGTAGCTGTCGCCGCGCATCTCGTCGAAGCGGTCCGGGCTGATATCGTCGTCCCACATCTGCAGCGCACCTCCCTCGGTCGGCATGTTCAGGTACACGTTGCAGGCGAACTGCGCCTCCAGGCTGCGGGCCTGAAAGCTGTCCGGGGCGTCCTTGGCGAAAATGTCGTGATGAGCGAGGAAACACACACCGGGTTTGACCACTCGCGACAGGCCGACATACATCTTGCGGCCATAGAGGTTTTCCAGATGAGCGCCGGCCGGCCAGGACTCGTCGAGCATGCAGCGCAGGGTATCGACCGGCGAGGAGTAGGGGGCGCAACGTTCGCGCAGTTCCGCGATGTTGCGGGTGGCGCGTTCGAAGTAGTCCTCGATCAGCAGCGGCTGGTTCTCCGCCTCGTAAAACGCCATGCCGATGCGGCCGATGCTCGGCGCGTTGATGTAGCCCTCAAAGCCCGGAGCCAGAATCTTGTCGCCAAGCTGAACCGCCAGCGGCTCCGGCAGAAAGCCTTTGACGCGAATGGCGAGGACTTCTTCGTTGGCCAGTTTTTTTATGCACGTCTCATCGAGACGCTCGACGTCTAGCATCATTGTTTTTAGGTCCATCTATCGATAGTCAACGGAACCGGCGAGTGCGGTTCCCCCGGCGTCGAACGCTGCGCGGAGCAGCGCCCGAGATGCTTAATCCACGCTGTAGTGGACGGATAACGTGCCTTTCTTCTGCGAAAGCGAGGCGATCGTGACTGTGCCCAAATCCTTCAGGCTGCGTACATGGGTGCCACCGCAGCCATAGGCCGGCAGCTCGCCAAAACCGATTTCCCGCGCGCCTTCGCGCAGTGAGGTCAGGCGCGGCAGATCGTGTTCGATCCACTGACGGATACCGTATTGAACGGTAGGTGCGTCGACTTCCTGCGCGGCATCGCCCGGCTTGAATTGCACTCGGCCCTCGTCCGGCCAGTGGTGCGCCTTGATCGGCGTCCAGCCCATGGCCTGCACGAAATGCCCGATCAGGTGCCCGGCCGAATGCATGCGGGTGTTGTAGCGGCGACGTTGTTCATCGACGTGGATGCAGGTCATGCCCAGTTTCACCGGACGGTCGACGTAATGCACGATCCGGTCAGGTTCCTGCACCACGCGCAGCACCTGGCTTTCGCCGATCATGCCGGTATCGCAAGGCTGCCCACCGCCTTGCGGATGAAACAGCGTGGCGCGCAACACCACGGCAAATTCGTTCTCGTGGGGCGTGCAGTCGAGGACTTCCACATTAGCCTTGAGGTCATCACTATGGAAAAAGAGGCGAAGCGTCATATTCCATGCCCTTATTAAAGTGTCTTTTTTTATTATATGAATCGTGCAATAACGTGATAATCCGTTCAAACATCAAAGGACTTGTGCGCTGTGAGCATCAATCTTCCGCTGCCGCTGCTCGGTGAAATGGCGATCTTCGTCAAGGTCGTGGAGACCGGCAGTTTCTCCGAAGCCGCCCGCCAGCTGGGTTCCTCGCCGTCGGCGATCAGTCGCAGCATTTCCCGACTGGAAAAAGCCCTGGCCACGCGTTTGCTGCAGCGGACTACGCGCAAACTGCGCTTGAGTGACGGTGGCGAGGAAGTGTTCAAGCGCTGTCAGGAGATGGTCAGCGCCGCCAAATCGGTGATGGAGATCAGCGGGCAGTTCACCCACGAGGCGGAAGGGCTGGTGCGGGTCAGCGTGCCGAAAGCGGTCGGACGCTTCGTGATTCATCCGCACATGCCCGAGTTTCTGCGGCGTTATCCGAAGGTCGATGTCGAGTTGTTGCTGGAAGACCGCCAGGTTGATTTGATTGACGATCATGTCGACCTGGCGATTCGTATTACGGACCGTCCGCCGGCCGGGCTGGTCGGGCGACAGTTGCTGACCATCGACCATTTGCTCTGCGCCACCCCGCAATACCTGGCCGACCACGGCACACCGACGCATCCGCATGATCTGCTCAATCACAGTTGTATCTATCTGGGAGAAACCCCGAGCGATGCCCGCTGGAAATTCAAGAAGGGCAGTAAAGCAGTGACGGTCGGCGTGCGTGGCCGCTATGCCGCCAACCATACCGGCGTGCGGCTCGGAGCCGTGTTGCAGCACATTGGTATCGGCAGCTTGCCGTACTTCACCGCGCGTTATGCGCTGGAGCAGAAACTGATTGTACAGGTGCTGCCGGAGTGGACATTCCTCGCGTCCTATCACGGTGGGCTGTGGCTGCTGCATTCACCGACGCGTTATCTGCCGCCGAAGCTGCGGGTGTTCATCGATTATCTGGTGGAGTGTCTGGAAAAAGAGCCGACGTTGAGCAAGCCGGGGAAGGCGGGGGCGCCGAATAATCTGGCGATGGCGTATGAATTGCCGGAGAGCGAGGGGCTGCTTTAAAAGCAAAAGATCGCAGCCTGCGGCGGCTCCTACATGAATCACATGATTCCCTGTAGGAGCTGCCGAAGGCTGCGATCTTTTGATCTTTGGAAACTTAGTGCTTGCTGTCTTGAGCAGACATCGCCAGCAGCTGTTTTTCCTGATTCCAGTCGAACGGTTCGTCGTTCTGTTCGGCTTCGTAGCGACGTTCTTCCAGTGCCTGATACAGGTCGATTTCTTCATCAGACAAGTAGTGCAGGCAGTCACCAGCGAAGAACCACAGCAGATCCCGCGGGATCAGGTGGGCAATTTGCGGATAGCGGGTAATCACTTGGGTCAGGATGTCCTGGCCCAGGTACTGGCTTTCGATCGGATCGATCGGCAGGGACGCCAGCAGTTCGTCAAAGCGCTCCAGGAACAAGGCATGGCTTTCTTCGGGAACCTGATCGGCCTCACCTACGGCGACCAGGATACTGCGAAGGTGGTCGAGCAAAACCAGATGATCGGCAACGACGTTGGACACGAGATAAGTCCTCAAGAGCAAAACGGGCGCGGGAGTATAAAGCTCTCGCGCCCGTTTTTCACAAATAAACAGCTACACGGTCGTCAGCATCAGCGGACTTTGCCTTCTGCCTGTTTCAGTTCTTCCTTGTCGAAATCATCGACATCGATCACCTTGCGCCGAGCCGCTTCAGCATCGCGCAGGGTTTGCGCCTCCGCCGCTTGCAACACCCCGGCCTCCAGCGCGGCGTCGATAGCGTGTTCGCCTGCCGCCGGTTTGACCTGGCCGCTTTTCAGCGCAGTGTGCAGTTTCTTGTGCAACGGCTGGGCAGTATTCAGCAGATCGCTGGCGTGTTGCAGGGCACCCACGGCATCGTCGGCGGACTGCGGGCGATAGCAGCCGGCAAGCAGTTCTTCGAGGGTCGGATCGCCTTTGGCGCGACCGATCACCGCTGCCACTTCGGCACCGAGCTTGTCCGATGGGCCTTTGTGGCGACGGCCGAACGGGAACACGATCACCCGCAGCAGGCAGCCAAACACTTTGTTCGGGAAGTTGCTCAGCAGCTCATCCAGTGCCCGTTCCGACTGACCGAGGCTTTCTTCCATCGCCCAACGGAACAGCGGCTCCATATGCGCCGGCGAATCCAGGTCGTGATAACGCTTGAGCGCGGCGGAGGCCAGGTACAGGTTGCTCAATACATCGCCGAGACGCGCCGACAGGCGTTCGCGCCGCTTCAGTTCGCCACCCAGCAACATCATGCTGAAGTCGGCGAGCATGGCGAAAGCCGCTGCCTGCCGATTGAGTGCGCGGAAATAACCTTGGCTGATCCTGTCCCCTGGCGCATGTTCGAAGTGGCCAAAGCCCAGGTTCAGCACCAGGGTACTGGCGGCGTTGCCGACGGCAAAACCGATGTGCTTGAGCAGCAGGCCGTCGAATTCTTTCAGTGCCTGATCCTTGTCCTCACGGCCGGCGAGGGCCATTTCCTTGAGGACGAACGGGTGGCAGCGAATGGCGCCCTGACCGAAGATCATCAGGTTGCGCGAAAGGATGTTGGCGCCTTCCACGGTGATGAAGATTGGCGCGCCGTTCCAGCTGCGCCCGAGGTAGTTGTTCGGCCCCATGATGATCGCTTTCCCGCCGTGCACGTCCATGGCGTGGGTGATGCACTCGCGGCCGCGTTCGGTCAGGTGGTACTTGAGGATCGCCGACAGCACCGACGGTTTCTCGCCCAGATCCACTGCGTTGGCAGTCAGCATCCGCGCGGCGTCCATCATCCAGGCGTTGCCACCGATGCGCGCCATGGCTTCCTGAATGCCTTCGAAGGCCGACAGCGGGACGTTGAACTGCTCACGAATCTGCGCATATTGCCCAGTCACCAGACTGGTGAACTTGGCCGCGCCAGTGCCGACGGCTGGCAGCGAAATCGAACGCCCGACTGACAGGCAGTTCATCAGCATCATCCAGCCCTTGCCGAGCATTTCCTGACCGCCGATGAGAAAGTCCAGCGGGATGAATACGTCTTTGCCCGAGTTCGGGCCGTTCATGAACGCAGCACCCAGTGGCAGGTGCCGACGGCCGATTTCCACGCCCGGTGTATCGGTGGGGATCAGCGCCAGACTGATACCGAGATCTTCCTTGTCGCCCAGCAGATGCTCCGGGTCATAAGCCTTGAAGGCCAGACCGAGCAGGGTCGCGACTGGGCCGAGGGTGATGTAGCGCTTTTCCCAGTTCAGGCGCAGACCGATGACTTCCTGGCCGTCCCATTGACCTTTGCAGATGATCCCGGTGTCCGGCATGGCGCCAGCATCGGAACCGGCCAGCGGGCCGGTGAGGGCGAAGCACGGAATATCGTCGCCACGGGCCAGTCGGGGCAGGTAGTGATTGCGCTGTTCGTCGGTGCCGTAATGCAGCAGCAGTTCGGCCGGGCCGAGGGAGTTGGGCACCATCACGGTGGAGGCGAGGTCGCCGCTGCGGGTGGCGAGTTTCATCGCCACTTGCGAGTGGGCATAGGCGGAAAAGCCCTTGCCGCCGAATTCCTTGGGAATGATCAGGGCGAAGAAGCCGTGTTCCTTGATGTGGCTCCAGGCTTCGGGCGGCAGGTCCATCGACTGGCCGATCTGCCAGTCAGTGACCATCGCGCAGAGCTCTTCGGTGGGGCCGTCGATAAAGGCCTGTTCCTCTTCGCTCAGTTGCGCTTTCGGGTAGGACAGCAGCTTGTCCCAGTCCGGACGGCCGCTGAACAGCTCGCCGTCCCACCAGACGGTACCGGCATCGATCGCGTCGCGTTCGGTCTGCGACATCGGCGGCAGGGTTTTCTGGAACCAGTTGAACAGCGGCGCGGTGAAGTGTTTGCGGCGCAGGTCGGGCAGCAGCAACGGCGCGGCAACCACCGCGAGCACGACCCACAGCACCAGCAGCAACCAGCCCGGGGCATGGCTGAAAATACCCATCGCCAGCAGGTAAATGGCGACGATGCCCAACGCGGGCAGCGGGGCGATGCGGCGGTGAGCGAGGTACGCCACACCGACGATCAGAACCAGTATCCACAACAACAGCATATGTAATCCTCCGTGAACCAAGGCCAACCGACCCACCAGAGCTTAGACGGCATCTGTAAAACGGGTGGTCAGAACATGGTGATTGAACTCGTGGGAAACCCCGGATGGTTTTCGTAGGTTCGGTGGGCAACACCCGTGGGAAATCGTTCGCCGTTCCCGCATCTTCGCGTGCATGTTTGGCCGAAACGTCGTTATCTCTGTGCTTGAGCTGTCGCTAGACTCGGGGCTCCCCCAGGAGAACATCGTCATGCGCGAGTATCTGAGTCCCGGCCGCTTCATCGATAGTGACCACCCGGCGGTGGTGGAGTTCGCCGAACAACACCGCGGTGCCAGCCGCGACCCGCTCGAGCAGGCGCTCGGTCTCTATTACGCCGTGCGCGAAGCAGTGCGTTACAACCCGTACACGTTCAGCCTCGACCCGCAGACCCTGTGTGGCAGCCATGCGTTGGCGACCGGAGAAAGTTATTGCGTGCCCAAGGCCACCTTGCTGGCCGGGTGTGCGCGGCATTGCGGCATCCCGGCGCGTATCGGTCTGGCCGACGTCAGGAATCACCTGTCGACCCCGCGGTTGCTGGAACTGCTGCGCAGCGATGTGTTCGCCATGCACGGCTACACCGAGCTGTTCCTTAACGACCGTTGGGTCAAGGCCACGCCGGCCTTCAACCAGCAGCTCTGCGAACTGTTCAACGTCGCACCGTTGGAGTTCGACGGCATCCATGACAGCGTTTTCCACCCGTACAACCGAGACGGCGCGTTGCTGATGGAGTATCTGGTCGATCACGGGCAGTTCGCCGATGTGCCGGAACAGTTCTTCTTCGAACATCTGGAAAAGTGCTACCCGCACCTGTTCGGCGAACATCAGGTGAAGGTGCTGGGCGATATGCAGAGTCATTTGAGCCGCACATGATCCGGCGTATGCTGGCTGCCCACGCATTGGAAAAGAGGCGGTCATGCTGAAGATCTGGGGACGGAAAAACTCATCGAATGTCAGGAAGCCATTGTGGGCCGCCGAGGAGCTTGGCCTGGCTTATCAGGCGATTGACGCCGGTGGCGCCTTCGGGGTGGTCGACACACCTGAATATCGTGCGATGAACCCGAACGGCCGGGTCCCGGTGATCGAGGATGACGGCTTCGTGCTGTGGGAATCGAATGCGATCGTACGTTACCTGCTGGCCAAACATGCGCCGAACAGCCAATGGTTTCCGGCAGACCTGCAAGCCCGGGCCATCGCCGACAAATGGATGGACTGGACCACCTCGAGTTTTGCCGGACCTTTCCGTACCGTGTTCTGGGGGGTGGTGCGTACGCCAGCGGACCAGCAGGATTGGCCGGCGATCAACGCCGCGATCAAAGAATGCACGGCGCTGCTGGCCATGGCCGATCAGGCCCTCGCCAGCCAGCCATACCTGTCCGGCCGCGAAATCGGCATGGGCGATATTCCCCTCGGCAGTTTCATTTATGCCTGGTTCGAGATGCCCATCGACCGTGCCGCGCAGCCGCATCTGGAGGCCTGGTACGCACGGTTGAAGCAGCGTCCGGCTTATCAGAAAGCGGTCATGACCGCGTTGACTTGATAATAACTATCGACACTCTTGACTGTACTTGTGTGGCGGCGGCAAGCACCATTGCGTTCACGCGCCGTGGTTGTTTTGTTCGCCGCCCGGCCCAATCTTTCCTTTTCTTCCCTTCTTGGTGCGTAAATCCGATATGAGTTCCGCTCTGTCCATCCGGCAGCTAACCAAAACCTACGGCAACGGGTTCCAGGCCTTGAGTGGTATCGATCTGGACGTCGCCGAAGGTGACTTTTTCGCCTTGCTCGGCCCCAATGGCGCGGGCAAATCCACGACCATCGGCATTCTCTCGACCCTGGTCAACAAGACCAGCGGCACGGTGAATATCTTCGGTCATGACCTGGACAAGAACCCCGCCGCGCTCAAGCGCTCGATCGGCGTGGTGCCCCAGGAATTCAACTTCAACCAGTTCGAAAAGACCTTCGACATCGTCGTGACCCAGGCCGGTTACTACGGCATTCCGGCGAAAGTCGCCAAGGAGCGCGCCGAGCAGTACCTGACCCAGCTTGGCCTGTGGGACAAGCGCGATGTGCCGTCGCGCTCGCTGTCCGGCGGCATGAAGCGGCGTCTGATGATTGCCCGCGCCCTGGTGCATGAGCCGCGCCTGCTGATCCTCGATGAGCCGACCGCAGGCGTCGACATCGAACTGCGTCGTTCGATGTGGACATTCCTCACCGAGCTGAACCAGAAAGGCATCACCATCATCCTCACCACGCATTATCTGGAAGAGGCTGAGCAGTTGTGCCGCAACATCGGCATCATCGACCACGGCACCATCGTCGAGAACACCAGCATGAAACAGCTGCTGGGCCAGTTGCACGTCGAGACCTTCCTGCTGGATCTGAAAAACGACTTGCACGCTGCGCCACCATTGATCGGCTATCCCGCGCGGTTGCTCGACGGCCATACGCTGGAGGTCCAGGTCGACAAATCCATGGGCATCACCGCGCTGTTCACTCAGTTGGCGCAACAGAACATTGAAGTGCTGAGCCTGCGTAACAAAACCAATCGCCTTGAGGAGCTGTTCGTGTCCCTGGTGGAGAAAAATCTGTCGAAGGTGGCGGTATGAGTTCCGAATTGCGCCCCAACCTCGTCGCCCTCAATACCATCGTTTACCGTGAAGTCCGGCGTTTTACCCGGATCTGGCCGCAGACCCTGCTGCCGCCGGCGATCACCATGGTTCTGTATTTCGTGATCTTCGGTAACCTGATCGGCAAGCAGATCGGCGGCATGGGTGGCTTCAGTTACATGGAGTACATCGTGCCGGGGCTGATCATGATGTCGGTGATTACCAACTCCTACGGCAACGTGGTCTCGAGCTTCTTCGGCAGCAAGTTCCAGCGTTCCATCGAGGAACTGATGGTCTCGCCAGTGTCGCCGCATACCATTCTGATCGGCTACACCATCGGCGGCGTGCTGCGTGGTCTGATGGTCGGGGTGATCGTGACCATCCTGTCGCTGTTCTTCACCCATCTGCAGGTGCATCACCTCGGCGTGACCTTGTTGGTGGTGATTCTGACCGCGACGATCTTCTCGCTGCTGGGCTTCATCAACGCGGTGTTTGCGCGCAACTTCGATGATATTTCGATCATCCCGACGTTTGTGCTGACGCCGCTGACCTACTTGGGTGGCGTGTTCTACTCGATCACCTTGCTGCCGCCGTTCTGGCAGACCGTGTCGCTGGCCAATCCGGTGCTGCACATGGTCAATGCCTTCCGCTACGGCATTCTCGGGGTGTCGGATATCCGCATCGGTATCGCGATCACCTTCATGCTGGTGGCGACCGTGGTGTTGTACCTCGGTTGTGCGCGGTTGCTGGTGAGTGGGCGCGGAATGCGGACCTGATCCAATGTGGGAGCGAGCCTGCTCGCGAATGCAGACAACACAAAAATAAACGGCCTCCCACTGCGGAGGCCGTTTTGCATTCAATGCATGCGGTTTTTTTTGCGCCGCGCCCATTGCCGCGCCACCCACCAGCGCCAGTACAGCATCACCGTGAAGTAGGCGAGGATGCCCAGAAGCAGTCCGCATACCACCGACCCCAGCAAAAACGGCTGCCACATGGTCGAGAGCTCTCCGCTGATCCATTCCCAGGTCAACGAATCGGGCAGGGTGCGGGCGGGCACATTCATCAACCAGGCTCCGGCCTGATAAGTACAGAAAAACACCGCCGGCATGGTGATCGGGTTGGTCAGCCACACGAGGCTGACGGCAATCGGCATGTTACCGCGCACGGTGATCGCCAGTGCGGCCGCCACCAGCATCTGCGCCGGAATCGGCAGGAACGCGGCGAACAGGCCGACGGCCATCGCCCGGGCCACCGAGTGACGATTGAGGTGCCAGAGGTTCGGGTCATGCAACAACTTGCCGAGAAAGCGTAAGGATTTGTGTTCCCTGATGCTCGTCGGGTCGGGCATGTAACGTTTGAATAAGCGCCGGGGCATAAGGCTTCTCGGTCGGTTAAGGCGGCAAGTATGTCTGGATTCTACGAAGCGCCCATTCAGACTTTGTGACAATTGTTGACGACGCCCCGCCTTCGCAGCAGCTATGCCTAACGCAGGAACCCTCAAGGACAGGCTTATGCGCACAGGGATGATGGCGCTGGCAGTCGGTCTGCTGGTACCCGTTTTTTTGCCGGTTTTACCGCCGGTCGGGTTGATGATGGTGTTGCCGCTGGTGGGGCTGATGTTGCTGCCGTTTCGCAGCTATCCGCTGGCGTTTCTGCTGTTCGGTTTTACCTGGGCGTGCGTCAGTGCGCAGTCGGCGTTGAATGATCGCCTGCCCGCAGCGCTTGATGGCGAAACCCGTTGGGTCGAGGGGCGGGTGGTCGGCTTGCCGCAAACCGGCGAGGGCGTCGTGCGTTTCGAGCTGGCCGATGCCCGCTCGCGACACGAGAAATTGCCGTCGTTGATGCGTCTGGCGTGGCACGCCGGGCCGCCGCTCAACAGCGGCGAGCGTTGGCGGCTGGCGGTGAAGCTCAAGCGCCCGAGTGGCCTGCTCAATCCCGATGCGTTCGATTACGAAGCGTGGCTACTGGCGCAACGCATCGGCGCGACCGGCACGATCAAGGACGGTCAGCGCCTGGCCGAGGCCAGTTGGGCGTGGCGCGACAGCATTCGCCAGCGCTTGCTTGAAGTGGACACGCAAGGCCGGGGCGGTGCATTGGCGGCGCTGGTGCTCGGTGACGGCTCCGGGCTCAGTCGCGAGGATTGGCAGATCCTGCAGGACACCGGCACCGTGCATCTGCTGGTGATTTCCGGTCAACACATCGGGATGTTGGCGGCGGTCATGTATCTGCTGGTCGCCGGGCTGGCGCGCTACGGCTGGTGGCCGCTGCGCTGGCCCTGGCTGCCATGGGCCTGTGGGCTGGCGTTTGCCGCAGCGCTCGGCTACGGCTTGCTCGCCGGGTTCGATGTGCCGGTGCAACGGGCCTGCGTGATGGTTGGGCTGGTGTTGTTGTGGCGCCTGCGCTTTCGCCATCTCGGCGCGTGGTGGCCGCTGTTGCTGGCATTCGATGCGTTGCTGTTGCTCGACCCGTTAGCCAGTTTGCGTCCGGGTTTGTGGCTGTCGTTCGCCGCGGTGGGGATTTTGATTTTCACCTTCGGCGGGCGGCTCGGCGCGTGGAAATGGTGGCAGACCTGGACTCGGGCGCAATGGCTGATCGCGCTGGGTCTGTGCCCGGTGTTGCTGGCGCTGAACCTGCCGATCAGCCTCAGCGGACCCTTGGCGAATCTGCTGGCGGTGCCGTGGGTCAGTCTGCTGGTGCTGCCACCGGCGCTGCTCGGCACGCTATTGTTGCCGGTGCCCTACGTCGGTGCAGGCTTGTTGTGGCTGGCCGGTGGTTTGATTGACTGGCTGTTTCGTGGCTTGTCGGTGATCGCCGGCGCCTGGCCGGCATGGATCTCACCGTCGCTGCCGTGGTGGACCTTGTTGATTGGCAGTCTCGGGGCCGTATTGTTGCTGTTGCCGCGCGGTGTGCCATTGCGACCATTGGGCTGGCCGTTGCTGTTGATTTTGCTGGCGCCGCCTCGCGAGCGGGTGGCCGAGGGACTGGCTGATATCTGGCAACTCGATGTCGGTCAGGGCCTGGCGATTCTGATCCGCACGCGTCATCACACGCTGCTCTACGACGCCGGTCCACGTTTCGGCGATTTCGATCTGGGGCAGCGGGTGGTGTTGCCGGCGCTGCACAAACTGGGGGTTGAACGCATCGACCTGATGCTGCTCAGTCATGCCGATGCCGACCATGCCGGTGGTGCGCTCGCTGTATCGCGGGGCCTGAAAGTGACGCGGGTGATCAGCGGCGATCCTCCGGGGCTGCCCGCCATCCTGCGGGCCGAAGCCTGTGAAAGCGGACGTCAATGGCAGTGGGACGGGGTGCGGTTTCAACTGTGGCAGTGGTCGGCGGCCCATGACAGCAATCAGCGCTCCTGCGTGTTGCAGATCGAGGCCAATGGCGAGCGTCTGCTGCTGACAGGCGATATCGACACGGCTGCCGAACGGGCTCTGCTGGAGAGTCCGTTGGCGCGGCCGACGCACTGGCTGCAAGCGCCGCATCATGGCAGCCGCAGTTCGTCTTCAATGGCGCTGCTTCGGGCTCTGAGGCCGCATTCGGTGCTGATCTCCCGTGGGCAGGGCAATTCGTTCGGGCATCCGCATCCGCTGGTGCTGGCGCGTTATCGCCAGCAAGGGCTGCGCATCTACGACAGCGCGCAGCACGGCGCCATTCATCTGCGCCTGGGCGGCTTTCAGGCGCCGTGGCTGATGCGTCAACAGCGGCGTTTCTGGCGTTGAATCACCACTGATCGCGGGATCGCCGAATGCGGCATCAGGTCGTCGGGGCAGCGGGTCTTAATCGCGAACCGGTATGGTAAAGTGGCGCACTTTTTCGAGGGGACTGTCACTGTGTGGGAATTGGTCAAATCCGGCGGCTGGATGATGTTGCCGATCATTCTGAGTTCCATCGCGGCCATGGCGATTGTCGCCGAGCGCCTGTGGACCCTGCGCGCCAGCCGCGTCACCCCCGAGCATCTGCTGGGCCAGGTCTGGGTCTGGATCAAGGACAAGCAGCTCAATAAAGAAAAGCTCAAGGAATTGCGCGCCAACTCGCCGCTGGGTGAAATTCTCGCCGCGGGCCTGGCCAACTCCAAACATGGTCGCGAGATCATGAAGGAATGCATCGAAGAAGCCGCGGCGCGGGTGATTCACGAGCTCGAACGCTACGTCAACGCGCTGGGCACCATTGCTGCCATGTCGCCGTTGCTGGGGCTGTTGGGCACGGTGTTGGGCATGATCGACATTTTCAGCGCTTTCACCGGTTCGGGCATGACTACTAATGCCTCGGTCCTGGCCGGCGGTATTTCCAAGGCGCTGATTACCACGGCGGCGGGCCTGATGGTCGGTATTCCGTCGGTGTTCTTCCACCGTTTCCTGCAGCGCCGCATCGATGAGCTGGTGGTGGGCATGGAGCAGGAAGCGATCAAACTGGTCGAAGTGGTGCAGGGCGACCGTGACGTCGATCTGGCCGGGGACAAAGCGTGAAATTCCGTCGCAAACCCCGGGAAACGATCGACATCAACCTCGCTTCGCTGATCGACGTGGTGTTCATCCTGTTGCTGTTTTTCGTCGTGACCACCACCTTCACCCGCGAAACCCAGCTACGTGTCGATCTGCCGGAATCGGTCAGCGGCTCGCCTGCCGAAGACCAGCAGCTCAAGCAACTGGACGTCGCGATCAGCGCCGAAGGTGTGTTCTCGGTGAACAACAAGATTCTGCCGAAGAATGACCTGGCGACCCTGATGGAAGCCATGCAGAAAGAAGCCAACGGTGACACCAACATGCCGTTGTCGATCAGCGCTGATGGCAAGACCCAACACCAATCGGTGATCACCGCCATGGACGCGGCCGGCAAGCTCGGTTTCAGCCATTTGCGCATGACCACGGTCGAGGCGGCGCCCAAATCCTGATGAGCCTGTCCGATCGTTTGCTCGCCGCGTGGTATCAGGGGCATCCGGCCCTGACGCTGCTGCGGCCGCTGGAAATGCTCTACCGCCGTGTGGTGGTCAACAAGCGTCAGCGCTTTCTCGACGGTGAAGGCCAGATCTATCAGCCACCGGTGCCGTTGATTGTGGTCGGCAACATCACCGTCGGCGGCACCGGCAAGACACCGATGATCCTGTGGCTGATCGAGCATTGCCGCCGTGCCGGCCTGCGCGTCGGCGTGGTCAGTCGCGGTTACGGCGCCAAACCGCCGCAACTGCCGTGGCGGGTCACCGCCGAGCAGAGCGCCGACGTCGCCGGGGATGAACCGCTGTTGATCGTGCAGCGCACCGGCGTGCCGCTGATGATCGACCCTGATCGCAGCGCAGCGGTCAAAGCCTTGCTCGCCAGTGAACCACTGGACCTGATCCTCTCCGACGACGGCATGCAGCATTATCGCTTGGCCCGGGATCTGGAGCTGGTGCTGATCGACGCCGCTCGAGGTTTGGGCAACAAACGTTGCTTGCCGGCAGGCCCGTTGCGCGAGCCGATCGAGCGCCTGCAAAGCGTCGATGGCGTACTGTTCAACGGTGCCACGGCGGATCGTGAAGAGGGTTTCGCTTTTCACCTGCAGCCGACGTCGCTGGTCAATCTGCGCAGCGGCGAGCGCCAGCCGCTGGCGTATTTTGCGCCCGGTCAATCGGTGCACGCGGTGGCCGGGATCGGCAATCCGCAACGTTTCTTCAATACCCTCGAAGCGCTAGACTGGCGGGCAATCCCCCATGCGTTTGCCGACCACGCCGAATACAGCGTGCAGGCCTTGAATTTCACACCGTCATTGCCGTTGGTGATGACCGAGAAGGATGCGGTGAAGTGCCGTGCCTTCGCGGCTGACGACTGGTGGTATCTGGCGGTCGATGCCGTGCCGTCACCGGCCTTCGTGGCCTGGTTCGACACCCAGTTGATGCGCCTGTTGCCCGATCGTCTTTTGCCTTAACTCTTTATCCAGGGAATGTTCATGGACACCAAATTGCTCGACATCCTCGCGTGCCCGATCTGCAAAGGCCCGCTCAAGCTCAGCGCCGACAAGACCGAACTGATCAGCAAGGGCGCCGGTCTGGCCTATCCGATCCGCGACGGCATCCCGGTGATGCTCGAAAGCGAAGCGCGCACCCTGACCACCGACGAGCGTCTGGATAAATGACCACTGCTTTCACCGTTGTCATCCCGTCGCGTTACGCCTCGACCCGCCTGCCGGGCAAACCGCTGCTGGACATCGCCGGCAAGCCGATGATCCAGCATGTCTGGGAGCAGGCGAGCAAAAGCAGCGCCAGCCGTGTGGTGGTCGCGACCGACGATGCGCGCATTGTCGAGGCCTGCAAGGCGTTCGGCGCTGAAGTGGTGCTGACCCGCGAAGATCACAACTCCGGCACCGATCGGCTGGCGGAAGTCGCCGCCAAACTGGACCTTGCGCCGGACGCGATCGTGGTCAACGTGCAGGGTGATGAGCCGCTGATCCCGCCAAGTGTGATCGATCAGGTCGCGGCCAATCTCGCGGCCCACACCGTAGCGCGCATGGCCACCCTGGCCGAGCCGATCGAAGACGTCGAAACCCTGTTCAACCCCAACGTAGTCAAGGTCGTCAGCGACATTAACGGTCTGGCGCTGACCTTCAGTCGCGCCACCTTGCCGTGGGCCCGCGATGCTTTCGCCAAGAGCCGCGACGTGTTGCCGGAAGGCGTGCCGTACCGTCGCCACATCGGCATTTATGCCTACCGCGCTGGTTTTCTTCAGGACTTTGTGAGCTGGGGGCCGTGCTGGCTGGAAAACACTGAATCGCTGGAACAACTGCGTGCTCTGTGGCATGGCGTGCGGATTCATGTGGCCGATGCGTTGATCGCGCCGCCAACCGGGGTCGACACCGTTGAAGACCTCGAGCGCGTTCGTCGCCTGCTGGAGGCCTGATGCGCGTTCTGTTCGTGTGCCTGGGCAACATCTGCCGTTCGCCCACCGCTGAAGGCGTGTTGCGCCACAAACTGCGCGCAGCGGGGCTGGCGGATCAGGTCGAAGTGGCCTCCGCCGGCACCGGTGACTGGCACGTCGGCAATCCGCCGGACAAACGCAGCCAGGCCGCAGCCAAAGTGCGCGGTTATGACCTGTCGGCGCAACGCGCGCAGCAGGTCAGCCGTGCCGATTTCGCCAGTTACGACCTGATTCTGGCCATGGACCACAGCAACCTGCGCAACCTCAAGGCCCTGCAGCCGTCCACTGGCAAGGCTGAACTCGATCTGTTTTTGCGGCGTTACGCCGGTGTGGTCGATGAAGTGCCGGATCCGTACTACGACGGCGATCAGGGCTTCGAGCAGGTGCTGGACCTGATCGAAGCGGCGTGTGACCAACTGTTGATCGAAGTGAAGGGCCGGTTATGAGTTTGCAGCTTCAATCACAGGTTTCGCTGAAACCGTTCAACAGTTTTGGCGTCGACGTTCGCGCGCAGTTGTTCGCCGAGGCGCACAGCGACGCCGACGTCCGCGAAGCGCTGGCCTACGCGACTGCCCATGACGTGCCGTTGCTGGTGATCGGCGGCGGCAGCAACCTGCTGCTGACGGCAGATATTCCGGCGCTGGTGCTGCGCATGGCGACCCGAGGCATTCGGCTGATCAGTGACGACGGCAACCGTGTAGTGATCGAAGCCGAAGCCGGCGAGCCGTGGCATCCGTTCGTGCAGCACACGCTGGTGCAGGGTTTTTCCGGTCTGGAAAACCTCAGCCTGATCCCCGGCACTGTTGGCGCGGCGCCGATGCAGAACATCGGCGCCTACGGCGTCGAGATCAAGGATGTGTTCGCCGGGTTGACCGCGCTGGACCGCCAGACCGGCGAACTGCGCGACTTCAGCCTGGAGGAGTGCAACTTCGCCTACCGCGACAGTCTGTTCAAGCAGCAGCCGGGACGTTGGCTGATCCTGCGGGTGCGCTTCAAGCTTGATCGTGTCGCGCATCTGCATTTGGAATACGGCCCGGTGCGTCAGCGCCTGACCGAGCAGGGCATTGAGCAACCGACGCCGAGCGACGTCAGCCGCGCAATCTGCAGTATCCGCAGCGAAAAACTGCCGGATCCAGCGGTGCTCGGCAATGCCGGCAGTTTCTTCAAGAATCCACTGGTGTCGGCCGCACTGGTCGAGCAGATCAAGGCGCAACACCCGGATCTGGTGGCCTATGCACAGCCGGACGGGCAGGTGAAACTGGCGGCCGGTTGGCTGATTGAGCGCGCCGGTTGGAAAGGTTTTCGCGAAGCTGATGCCGGCGTGCATAAATTGCAGGCGCTGGTGCTGGTCAACTACGGCACCGCCACCGGCCTGCAATTGCTGGAGCTGGCGCAACGCATCCAGAAAGATATTGCCGAACGTTTCAATGTCGAACTGGAAATGGAGCCGAATCGTTATTGAGGCTACGCTTCAAGTCGGTATCCAAAGCCCTGCACTGAGCGAAAGTGCAGGGCTTTTTTGTTAACGGTGAGTTAACTTAGCCAGCTAACGATAACCGTCATTTGCTCCACCAAAGGCCCGGTGCAGACGTTCGCGTCGGCACAAGAGAGCCCATTAGCCTGAGTCGATCTGCGTGAATCACCGCCAGTTCTGCTCGACCCCATAACCACTAATATGCGGGCGTGCCCATGATTACCCTGAAACTAAACGGTCAAGACCATTCCCTCGATGTCACGGAAGACATGCCGCTGTTGTGGGCTATTCGTGATGTCGCCGGTTACAACGGCACCAAATTCGGCTGCGGCATGGGCCTGTGCGGTGCCTGCACCATTCATATCGACGGCTTGCCGGCGCGCAGTTGCATCACGCCGATCGGCTCGGTGATCGGGCAGAACGTCAGCACCATCGATAACCTGCACGCCGATCCGGTTGGGCAAGTCGTTCAGCAAGCCTGGCTCGACAGCGCTGTGGCGCAATGTGGTTTCTGCCAGGGCGGGCAGATCATGTCTGCCACCGCATTGCTCAAGACCAACCCTAATCCGAGCGATGAGCAAATCGAAGAGGCAATGGTCGGCAACATTTGCCGGTGTGGCACGTATAACCGGATCAAGACCGCGATCCGTCAGGCCTCGACTCACTTGAAGGAGGCCAAGGCATGAGCCGCTTGCCGAATGATTTCGCCCTGAGCAATCTCAGCCGCCGCGGTTTTCTCAAAGGCGTCGGCGCCACGGGCGCATTGGTGCTGGCCGCGAGCTGGGGCTGGCAGGATGCATTGGCTGAAGACGCGCCGAAGAAGTTTGGCGCTGATGGCATGCCCAACGGCTGGATCGACGATCCCAAGGTTTACGTGAGCATTGCCGCAGACGGCACGGTCACCGTGGTCTGCAACCGTTCGGAAATGGGCCAGGGTGTGCGCACCAGCCTGACCATGGTGGTCGCCGATGAACTGGACGCCGATTGGGCCAAGGTCAAAGTGCAGCAGGCGCCGGGCGATGAAGTGCGGTTCGGCAACCAGGACACTGACGGTTCACGCAGCATGCGTCACTGGTATGAACCGATGCGCCGTTGCGGCGCGGCGGCCCGGGCCATGCTGGAACAGGCAGCGGCTGCGCAGTGGCAGGTGCCGGTGGGCGAGTGCCGTGCGCAGTTGCACAAAGTGCTGCACACACCGTCCGGCCGCGAGCTGGGTTACGGCGAACTTGCCGCCGCAGCCAGTGCGCTGGCGGTGCCGGCCCGTGACAGCCTGCGCCTCAAGCAGCCGTCAGAGTTCCGCTACATCGGCAAGGAAGGCACCAAAGCCATCGACGGTGCCGACATTGTTAACGGGCGCGCGGTGTATGGCGCCGACGTGCATTTCGACGGCATGGTCTACGCGACCATCGCCCGTCCGGCGGTGTACGGCGGCAAGGTCAAGTCGCTGGATGACAGCGCCGCGCTGAAGGTTCCGGGTGTGCTGAAGGTCATGCAGATCGAAAGCCGTCCGCTGCCGTCGGAATTCCAGCCGCTGGGCGGCGTTGCGGTGATTGCCAGCAATACCTGGGCGGCGATCAAGGGGCGCGAGGCGCTGAAGATCCAATGGGACGACGGCCCCAACGCCAGTTACGACTCGATCGCTTACCGCAAAGCGCTGGAAGCGGCGTCGCGCAAACCCGGCAAAGTGGTGCGCAATACCGGTGATATCGACAAGGCACTGAGCGGCGCTGCCAGTAGCCTCGAAGCCTCCTACTATTTGCCGCATCTGGCGCAGGCACCGATGGAGCCGATGGTCGCCATCGCTCGCTACGACAAAGGTGTGTGTGAAGCATGGGCGCCGAGCCAGGCGCCGCAGGTGACTCGCGAGCGCATCGCCGAGCGCCTGGGGCTGCCGTTCGACAATGTCACCTTCAACGTCACGCTGCTGGGCGGCGGTTTCGGCCGTAAATCCAAGCCGGATTTCGTCGTCGAAGCGGCGATCCTTGCCAAGGAGTTCCCCGGTAAAGCCGTGCGAGTGCAATGGACCCGCGAAGATGACATCCATAACTCGTATTTCCACACAGTGTCCGCCGAGTATTTGAAGGCGGCTGTCGGCAAGGACGGCATGCCGTCCGGCTGGCTGCACCGTACCGTGGCGCCGAGCATTACCGCGCTGTTTGCGCCGGGCATGAACCATGAGGCGGCGTTCGAACTGGGCATGGGCTTTACCAACATGGCCTACGCGATTCCCAACGTGCGTCTGGAAAACCCCGAAGCCACTGTGCATACCCGCGTCGGCTGGTATCGCTCGGTGTCGAACATTCCTCACGGGTTTGCGATTCAGAGTTTTGTCGATGAACTGGCGCACAAGGCCGGCGTCGATCCACTCAAATATCAGATCAAGTTGCTCGGCCCGGATCGGCAGATCGATCCGCGCACCCTGAGCGAGGAGTGGAACTACGGCGAATCCCCCGAGCGCTACCCGATCGACACCGGACGCATGCGCACGGTACTGGAAACTGCGGCCAAGGCTGCCGGTTGGGGACGTCAGTTGCCCAAGGGCCGTGGTCTGGGTCTGGCGGTGCATTACAGCTTCGTCACCTATGTGGCGGCGGTGATCGAAGTCGAGGTCAAGGACGACGGTACGCTGATCGTGCACAAGGCTGACATCGCCGTCGATTGCGGGCCGCAGATCAACCCGGAACGCATCCGCTCGCAGTTCGAAGGCGCTTGTGTGATGGGCCTGGGCAACGCGGTGCTGGGTGAAATCAGCTTCAAGGACGGCAAGGTCCAGCAGGACAACTTCCATATGTACGAAGTGGCGCGCATGTCGCTGGCGCCGAAAGAAGTTGCGGTGCATCTGGTGACGCCGCCGGGTGACGTGCCGTTGGGTGGTGTCGGTGAACCCGGCGTGCCACCGATTGCGCCGGCGCTGTGTAACGCCATCTTCGCTGCAACCGGCCAGCGCATCCGCAACCTGCCGGTGCGTTATCAGTTGCAGGGTTGGCAGAAGGCGCAAGCGTGATGGACAGCGCCGATCTCAACGTTCTGCGCAGCGTGCTCGAATGGCGCCGCGCCGGGCAGCGAGTGGTGCTGTTCAGCGTGGTGCAAACCTGGGGCACCGCGCCCCGGGCGCCGGGTGCGATGCTCGCGTTGCGCGAGGACGGCGTGGTGATTGGCTCGGTGTCCGGCGGTTGTGTCGAGGATGACTTGATCGCCCGTCTGCACGACGGGCGCATCGCCAGCGACGGCCCACCGGTGCAGCTGATTACCTATGGCGTCACCCGCGAGGAGGCGGCGCGTTTCGGCTTGCCCTGTGGCGGCACGCTGCGCCTGACCGAGGAGCGGGTCGCTGATCCGGCGTGGGTCGCCGAGTTGCTGGCGCGTTGTGAAAGCCATGAGATTGTCGCCCGTGAGCTGAACATCGAAACCGGTGAAGTGGTGCTATCAGCGGCGAGCAAATCCGATGTGCTGGCATTCGACGGCAAGACCCTGCGCGCCATTTATGGCCCGCGCTGGCGTCTGCTGTTGATCGGTGCCGGGCAGCTGTCGCGCTACGTGGCGGACATGGCCCGGCTGCTGGATTTCGAAGTGCTGATTTGCGATCCGCGTGCCGAGTTCGTCTACGGTTGGGAAGAGCATCACGGGCGCTTTGTTCCGGGCATGCCGGATGACGCTGTACTAAGCATTCAGACGGACGAACGCACAGCCATTGTCGCGCTGACCCACGACCCACGTCTGGATGATATGGCGTTGCTTACGGCGCTCGATTCGCCGGCCTTCTATGTCGGTGCACTCGGCTCTCGGGTCAACAGTCAGAAACGCCGGGACAATCTGGCTCAGCTAGGCTTGTCAGAATCAGCCATTGCGCGATTGCATGGGCCGATCGGTCTGCACATCGGCAGTCATTCGCCAGCGGAGATTGCCCTGTCGTTGTTGGCGGAGATTGTGGCGATCAAGAACGGCGTCGAGTTGAAACAGAAGAAAGTCGTGGAGGGCGCATGAGTCGATCCATCGCAGTGATTGTGCTGGCGGCGGGCGAGGGCAGTCGCTTTCGTCAGGTTGCCGGTGCCGACAAGGACAAGTTGCTGGCCGATTGCACCGGACGCGACGGTGCGGTGCGTTCGGTGATCGAGCAGGTGTTGCTGAATCTGCCGGCCAATCTCGACAAGCGGGTGCTGGTGACCACTGAAGTACGGCCGCAGGCGATGCGCATGGCGCAGGCCTATGGTTGTGAGGTGGTCTCGATTGAATCGAGCGGGATGGGGGACAGCATTGCGGCGGGGGTTGCCGCCTGCCCCGAGGCGGATGGCTGGCTGATCGTGTTGGGGGATATGCCGTTTATCTTGCCATCGAGTATTGAGCGGGTGGTGGCGACGATGGCCGATGACGCTGTGAGCGTACCGGTACAGGACGGCGAGTTTGGCCATCCGGTGGGTTTCGGGCGTTCATACGGGGCGGGGTTGCAGGCGCTGACCGGTGATCGCGGTGCCAGGCCGTTGTTCAAGCAGGGGCGGGTGGTGGAAGTGGCAGTGGATGATCCCGGGGTGTTGTGGGATATCGATGTGCCAGAAGCGTTGGTGTTCAAATAAAGCCAGATCAAAAAATCGCAGCCTTCGGCAGCTCCTACAGGAGACCTATGTAGGAGCTGCCGAAGGCTGCGATCTTTTGATCTTCTAAATGGAAAAAAAAGCCCCGCCAGGTTTTCACCCGGCGGGGCTTTTTATCGGCTTTCGGAATCAGACGAGCGGTTTAGGCTCGTTTTCTTTTTCCTCGGCCGCTTGGTGATGCTCGACCGCGTCCTGAACGGAGCGTGGTGCTTCGGCGATCACCGACTCAACCACGGCCTCTTCAGTCACCGCAGCAACTTCGACCACTTCAGCAGCCGGAGCAGCAGCGGCAGCCAGTTCGGCTTCCTTCTGCAGGCGCTCGGCTTCACGCTTGCGGCGACGCACTTCACGTGGGTCGTTCGGTGCACGGCCGTTTGGCGTCAGGGCGCTGACCGGCGTGGCCTCAACCACTGGAGCAGGCTCTTCGGCCACCACAGGTGCTTCGACCGGTGCTTCAACGACTGGCGCTGGAGCAGGTGCAGCGGCTTCAACCACTGGCGCGGCAGCCTTGGCTTCTTCAACCACCGGGGCTTCAACGACTGGCGCTGGCGTTTCAGCGACGGCAGGCTCGGCAACCCAGTTGAACGCGGTCTGTTCTTCGCGAACTTCACGCACGGTTTCGGTCACGGTTTCAGCGACGGTTTCAGCAACCGGCTCTGCGGCCACGACTGGCGCCTCAGCGGCGGGTTCTGCAGCGGCTGCAACCTGAGGCAGTGTTTCTTGAACCGGTGCCACTTCGACTTCCGGAGCAGCAACCACTTCCACCGGGGTAGTGGCCTCAACAACCGGCGCTTCCACTGGAGCGGTTTCCTGAACAGCGGCGGTAGCGCGTTCGGCTTGCTCGTGAGCCTGTGCCTCGGCCGGAGCGCTGATCACGCTGCTGGCAACAGCGGCGGTGACGGCCAGGCCGGCAGCCAGATCGGCAGCGCTTGGAGCAGCGGCGTTTTCGCCGGACTCGGATTCTTCCGAACCTTCGATCACGTTGCCGTTGGCATCACGCTGACGCTCGCGACGATTGCTGCGACGGCGCTGACCACGGGAGCGACGACGTGGACGATCGCCTTCGGCGTTGTCCTGACCGTCTTCCGGCAGTTGCTCTTCGTTGGTGTTCACTTCTTCTTCAGCGACGGCAGCAGCGGCCTGCTCGGCGCGCGGTTGACGCTCTTCACGCGGCGGACGCGGTGCGCGTTCTTCGCGTGGCTGACGGGCCGGACGCTCTTCTGCGACCACGGCGGCAGTGGCAGCCGCTACGGGTGCAGCCGGAGCGGCGTCCAGAGGCTCGCGCAGTTCACGCACGCGCTCTTCACGCTCGCCACGTGGCTTGCGGTCTTCACGTGGAGCACGTGGCGCACGTTCTTCACGTGGAGCGCGTGGAGCACGTTCTTCGCGAGCGGCTGGCGCCTCGCTGCGGGCTTCACGTGGCTCGCGGACTTCACGGGCTTCACGTGGCTGACGCTCTTCACGCGGCTCGCGTGGGGCGCGTTCTTCACGCGGTGCACGTTCTTCGCGCGGCTTGCGCTCTTCATCGCGGCGACCGTTACGGTTGCGGCTCTGCTGACGACCGTTGCGACGCTCTTCGTTGCGGGCCGGACGCTCGGTGGCCGGTTTTTCAACGACGACCGGAGCGGCTGGCTCTTCTTTGGTAGCGAACAGGCTGACCAGCGATTTCACCAGACCCTTGAACAGGCTTGGCTCTGGCGCGGCAACCGGAGCCGGCGCGGGGGCTGGTGCGGCGACTTCGGTTGGCACTGGCGCGTTGGCGCGGGCCGGAGCTGTCTTGACCGCAGCTTCCTGGCGAACCAGGGTGCGGGTCGCAGCGGCTGGCTGGACTTCTTCGACTTCGGCAGCGGCAGCAGCGATTTCGTAGCTGGACTGGTTGGTCGCAGCTTCCGGGCTGTCGTCACGCAGGCGCTGAACTTCGAAGTGCGGGGTTTCGAGGTGGTCGTTCGGCAGAATGACGATACGGGCACGGGTGCGCAGTTCGATCTTGGTGATCGAGTTGCGTTTTTCGTTGAGCAGGAACGCGGCAACCGGGATCGGCACCTGAGCGCGCACTTCGGCAGTGCGGTCTTTCAGGGCTTCTTCTTCGATCAGGCGCAGGATTGCCAGCGACAGCGATTCGACGTCACGGATGATGCCGGTGCCGTTGCAGCGCGGGCAGACGATGCCGCTGCTTTCGCCCAGGGATGGACGCAGGCGCTGACGGGACATTTCCAGCAGGCCGAAGCGCGAAATGCGGCCGATCTGCACGCGAGCGCGGTCGGCTTCCAGGCATTCGCGGACTTTCTCTTCCACGGCGCGCTGGTTCTTGGCTGGGGTCATGTCGATGAAGTCGATGACGATCAGGCCGCCGATGTCGCGCAGGCGCAACTGACGGGCGATTTCTTCGGCGGCTTCAAGGTTGGTCTGCAGTGCGGTTTCTTCGATGTCGCTGCCTTTGGTGGCGCGCGCCGAGTTGATGTCGATGGACACCAGGGCCTCGGTCGGATCGATAACGATGGAACCGCCGGAAGGCAGTTCGACGACGCGCTGGAAAGCGGTCTCGATCTGGCTTTCGATCTGGAAACGGTTGAACAGCGGCACGCTGTCTTCGTACAGCTTGATCTTGCTGGCGTACTGCGGCATCACCTGGCGGATGAAGGTCAGGGCTTCGTCCTGGGCTTCAACGCTGTCGATCAGCACTTCGCCGATGTCCTGGCGCAGGTAATCGCGGATGGCGCGGATGATCACGTTGCTTTCCTGGTAGATCAGGAATGGCGCGGAGCGATCCAGCGAGGCTTCTTTGATGGCGGTCCACAGTTGCAGCAGGTAATCGAGGTCCCACTGCATTTCTTCGCTGCTGCGGCCCAGGCCGGCAGTGCGCACGATCAGACCCATGTCGGCCGGTGCAACCAGACCGTTCAGCGCTTCACGCAGTTCGTTGCGTTCTTCGCCTTCGATGCGACGGGAGATACCGCCGGCACGCGGGTTGTTCGGCATCAGCACGAGGTAACGACCGGCCAGGCTGATGAAGGTGGTCAGGGCGGCGCCCTTGTTGCCACGTTCTTCTTTCTCGACCTGAACGATGACTTCCTGGCCTTCGCTCAGGACGTCCTTGATGTTGACGCGGCCTTCAGGGGCTTTCTTGAAGTATTCGCGGGAGATTTCTTTGAGGGGCAGGAAGCCGTGGCGCTCGGAGCCGAAATCGACAAAGGCAGCCTCAAGGCTTGGTTCGATGCGAGTGATACGGCCTTTGTAGATGTTGGCCTTCTTCTGCTCGCGTGCACCGGATTCGATGTCCAGGTCGTAGAGGCGTTGGCCATCTACCAGTGCAACACGCAACTCTTCGGGTTGAGTTGCGTTAATCAGCATTCTTTTCATGTAGTACCGTCGGTTTCCGGGCTGCCGGAAACGGCGTTCGGCACACACGACTTCTCACGGTCGGTGTCAGGTGCGTCGGGAGTGGTTGGCCATTCCCGTGTCCAGCGATGTCAGGCCAATTGGGCCGATATCGCGACGTACGCGTCCTGCTTGCTGTGGCTACTTAAGCACTCAGTCAGGAGGAGGAATCAACCAGCGGCTGTGGACGAGATGAAGCGTCTTGATAAAGCCTATTGCTACACAGTCCGGCGGTTGTGCATCTCCACCCTACACGTATCCCTGATAATTCGGGTGCTGCCGCGCGCAGAATCCGCAGCGGGTTGGCATTTACCGTGAGCTCCGAAAGGGGAGGTCACGCATCATGGCTAATTCAGGCGATGTTTCCGAAGCCTTCGCTCGGGGTCATCTGCAGCTGACTGCACTTTGTGAACTGGCCTTGAATATGTGCCTGTCAGGCGAGTGAAAACTCTGCTCGACGGTGTAATTCAGGCCTCATGTCACCTGCGCTTGTTACAACTGCAAACTCCACCGTTACGTAGCGAAAGCCCCGTAGGACGGCCTCGCGTCCTGGTGAATTGCGTTGGTCAGGGCCGGTTTTTGACCGTGGTTCCGCTGTCCAGGCCGCTTTTGGCGGCGTTCGCGACTATAGCAGCAATGATTAAGTGCTTCAATTCCATAAAAATTGTTATCATCCGCGGCATGACAACTACTGCCCCTTCGACTCCAGGCGTTCAACTGCTTGAAGTCTCGCCGGAGTATGCCGGCCAACGAATCGACAATTTCCTCCTTGCCCGGCTCAAAGGCGTGCCCAAGACCTTGATTTACCGCATTTTGCGTAAAGGCGAAGTGCGTGTGAACAAGGGGCGGATCAAGCCCGAATACAAGCTGCAGGCCGGCGATATCGTGCGCGTGCCGCCGGTTCGCGTGCCTGAGCGCGACGAGCCGGTGCCATTGGCTCAAGGCCTGTTGCAGCGTCTGGAAGCCTCGATTGTCTACGAAGACAAAGCCCTGATCGTGATCAACAAGCCCGCCGGCATTGCGGTTCACGGCGGCAGCGGCTTGAATTACGGGGTGATCGAAGCCTTTCGTCAGTTGCGTCCCGATGCCAAGGAGCTGGAGCTGGTTCATCGTCTCGACCGTGACACTTCCGGCCTGCTGATGATCGCCAAGAAGCGCAGCATGCTGCGTCACTTGCACGCGGCATTGCGTGGCGATGGTGTCGACAAGCGTTACATGGCGCTGGTTCGCGGCAATTGGGCGACCTCGATCAAGCAAGTCCGCGCGGCACTGGGTAAAAGCAACCTGCGCTCCGGGGAGCGCATGGTCGAGGTCGACGAGGAGGAGGGCAAGGAGTCGGTGACCGTGTTCAAGGTCCTGCGCCGCTTTGGCGACTTTGCCACCCTGATCGAAGCCAAGCCGATCACCGGGCGCACCCACCAGATCCGCGTCCACACGTTGCACGCCGGGCATTGCATTGCCGGCGACACCAAGTACGGCGATGACGGTTTCAGCAAGGAAATCCGTGATCTGGGCGGCAAGCGCCTGTTTCTGCACGCCTACATGCTGACCGTGCCGCTGCCCGATGGCGGTGAACTCAAGCTGCAAGCCCCAGTGGATGAAATGTGGGCCAAGACCGTGGAGCGATTGAGTGCGCCCATCTGATTACAACTTGCTGATTTTCGATTGGGACGGCACCCTCGCCGATTCCATTGGTCGGATTGTCGAGGCGATGCATTCGGCGTCCACGCGCTCCGGTTTCGAGTTGCGCGATGATTTTGCCGTCAAGGGCATCATCGGTCTGGGCTTGCCCGAGGCGATCCGTACCTTGTACCCGGACATCAGCGATGCCGAAATGACCTTGTTTCGCGAGTATTACGCCGATCATTACATTGCGGCAGAAGCCGTGCCTTCGCCGCTGTTCGAGGGTGTGGTCGAGTCGATGGCGTCGTTTCGCGAGCAGGGCTATCACCTGGCGGTCGCGACCGGCAAGAATCGTCGCGGACTGGACCGGGTACTCAAGGCCAATGGCTGGGAAGATTATTTCGATATCACCCGCGCCGCCGACGAGACCGCGAGCAAGCCGCATCCGTTGATGCTCGAGCAGATTCTCGCGCATTGTCGCGTGCGGCCCGAGCAGGCGCTGATGGTCGGCGATTCGTCCTTCGATCTGCTGATGGCGCGCAACGCGGGCATGGCGTCGGTGGCGGTCAGCTATGGCGCGCAGTCGATCGAGTCGCTGCAGCAGTTCGAGCCGCGCCTGTCGATTGACCGTTTTAGTGAATTGCACGCCTGGCTGGGGCAGCAGGCTTAATACGTTTTTGCTGGGGTACAGCGCATGACCGACGAATGGAAAGCACCGGCCAAGGCAAGTGCCGACGACGGTGACGAGAAAAGCTGGAAGCTGCTGGAAAAGACTTTGCTGGCCAGTGTGCAGGAGCAGCGTCGCTCACGGCGTTGGGGGATTTTCTTCAAGCTGCTGACGTTTGTTTATCTGTTTGTTGCGCTGATCCTGTTCACGCCGCTGATGGACATGGAAAAGAGCGCCACCCGTGGCTCGAATTACACCGCGCTGATCGACGTCACCGGCATGATTGCCGACAAGGAGCCTGCCAGTGCCGACAATATTGTCGGCAGCTTGCGTGCCGCCTTCGAAGACAAGAAGGTCAAGGGTGTCATTCTGCGGATCAACAGTCCTGGCGGCAGTCCGGTGCAGTCGGGGTATGTGTATGACGAGATCAAGCGTCTGCGCGGCCTGCATCCGGATACCAAGGTGTACGCGGTGATTTCCGATCTCGGTGCGTCCGGTGCCTATTACATCGCCAGTGCGGCGGATCAGATCTATGCCGACAAGGCCAGTCTGGTCGGCTCCATCGGTGTAACGGCGGCCGGTTACGGTTTTGTCGGCACCATGGACAAGCTGGGCGTCGAGCGTCGCACCTATACGTCAGGTGAGCACAAGTCGTTCCTCGATCCGTTCCAGCCGCAGAAGCCTGATGAGACTGCGTTCTGGCAGACCGTGCTGGACACCACGCACAAGCAGTTCATCAATAGCGTCAAGCAGGGTCGTGGCGATCGTCTGAAGGACAAGGAGCATCCGGAGCTGTTCTCCGGGCTGGTCTGGTCTGGCGAGCAGGCGCTGCCGCTGGGCCTGATCGATGGTTTGGGGAATGCCAGTTCGGTGGCGCGGGACGTGATTGGCGAGAAAGAGCTGGTGGACTTCACGGTTCAGGAATCGCCATTCGACCGCTTCTCGAAAAAGCTCGGTGCCAGTGTCGCTGAGCAGTTGGCGATGTGGATGGGGTTTCACGGGCCTTCGTTGCGCTGATTCGTTGTAAAGATCAAAAGATCGCAGCCTGCGGGAGCTCCTACAGAGATCAATGTAGGGGCTGCCGCAGGCTGCGATCTTTTGCTTTAAGGGATTTGCACGCCTTCGGCCAGCAACATGTCGATCAGGCGAATCAGTGGCAGGCCGATCAGGCTGGTGGCGTCAGATCCTTCGGTGGACTGAAACAGGCTCACGCCCAGACCTTCGGCCTTGAAGCTGCCGGCGCAGTCGTAAGGCCGCTCCAGGCGCAGGTAGCGCTCGATGCGCGCTTCGTCGAGCTGGCGCATGTGCACGGTAAATGGCACGCAGTCGACCTGGCAGTGGCCGGTCTGGCTGTTGAGCAGGGCCAGGCCGGTGAGGAAGGTCACGCTGGCGCCGCTGGCGGCCAGCAGTTGCTCACGAGCCTTGTCGAAGGTGTGTGGCTTGCCGATGATCCGTTCGCCGAGCACTGCAACCTGGTCTGAGCCGATAATCAGATGAGCGGGGTAGCTGGCGGCCAGTGCCCGGGCTTTCTGTTCGGCGAGGCGCTTGACCAGTTCGATGGCGGATTCGCCCGGCTGGTGGCTTTCGTCGATATCCGGCGAGCTGCAGACGAACGGCAGGTGCAGGCGGGCGAGCAATTCACGGCGATAAGTCGAGCTCGAAGCAAGTAATAAAGGCAGCATTGACGTCTCCTGAGGCAGGCGCGAATTCTAGCGGAGGCACGCAAGTGACGGACAGGGCACAATTTCCTTTGACATGGGTGGGGGCATCCCTATAATGCTGCGCCTATGTTGAATGACCCGATTCCACCTCACGTTGACCCGCGCAAATTGGCTGACCGTGGCACCACCCTTCAAGGTGAACTGCTGCTGGCCGATTTGAAGAGACTCTGCGACCCGCTTTCCGACGATGTCGGTACGGTGCAGGCCAAATTCGTTTTTGAACGAGATGAACGTAAATCTGTGGTGATCCACAGCTTTATCGACACCGAAGTCAAAATGGTTTGCCAGCGTTGTCTTGAGCTGGTCACCCTGCCGATCCACAGCGAATGCAGTTACGCTGTTGTGAAGGAGGGTGCGAATACCCAGTCGTTACCGAAAGGTTATGACGTGCTGGAACTGGGCGAAGATCCATTGGATCTGCAGTCACTGATCGAGGAGGAGCTTCTGCTCGCCTTGCCCATTGTGCCTGCTCATCATCCGGAAGAATGCCAGCAGCCGGCGGGAGCAGATGAGCCCGAACCGAGCGAGGACGAGGTAACGCGGTCCAACCCGTTCAGTGTATTGGCGCAGTTAAAGCGTGACCCAAACGTTTAGGAGTTAATCAATTATGGCTGTTCAGCAGAACAAAAAATCCCGCTCTGCCCGTGACATGCGCCGTTCGCACGACGCTCTCGAGGCTAGCACCCTGTCTGTAGAAAAAACCACTGGTGAAGTTCACCTGCGTCACCACGTATCGCCAGAAGGCGTATACCGTGGCCGTAAAGTGATCGACAAGGGCGCTGACGAGTAATCACTTGTCCGCTCAAGTCATCGCGATTGACGCAATGGGCGGGGACTTCGGTCCCCGCAGCATTGTTCAGGCCAGCCTTGCTTGCCTTTCTGCTACGCCCTCGCTGCACCTGACCCTCGTCGGTCAACCCTCCCTACTTGAAGAACTGATCAACGGCCAATCGGCTGCCGATCGCGCGCGCCTGACGATTGTCCCGGCGTCTGAAGTCATCACCATGGACGAAAAGCCGACCCAGGCCTTGCGTGGCAAGCCGGATTCGTCGATGCGTGTCGCCCTGGAGCTGGTGCGTGACGGCAAGGCCCAGGCCTGTGTCAGCGCCGGCAATACCGGGGCGTTGATGGCGTTGTCGCGTTTCGTGCTCAAGACCTTGCCGGGGATTGATCGGCCGGCGATGGTGGCGGCGATTCCGACGCAGAAGGGGTACTGCCAGCTGCTCGATCTGGGCGCCAACGTCGATTGCAGCGCCGAACACTTGTTGCAGTTCGCGGTGATGGGCTCGGTGGCGGCGCAGACGCTGGGCATCGCCCGGCCGCGTGTCGCGTTGCTGAATATTGGCACCGAAGACATTAAGGGTAATCAGCAGGTCAAATTGGCGGCGACTTTGTTGCAGGCGGCGCGCGGCATCAACTATATCGGCTTTGTCGAGGGCGATGGTTTGTATCGCGGCGAGGCGGATGTGGTGGTCTGTGACGGTTTTGTCGGCAATATCCTGCTCAAGTCCAGCGAAGGCCTGGCGACGATGATCGCCGCGCGCATCGAGGCCTTGTTCAGGAAAAACTTCGCTTCCCGCGTAGTAGGTGCTCTGGCCCTGCCATTGATGAAACGTCTGCAAGCGGATCTCGCGCCTGCGCGACATAACGGCGCAAGCTTCCTCGGCTTGCAGGGCATCGTGGTGAAAAGTCACGGTTCGGCCGGGGTTCAGGGCTTTCAGAGTGCGATTCAGCGCGCGCTGATCGAGATTCAGGAGAACCTCCCCGAGCGCCTCCACGGTCGTCTGGAGGATTTGTTGTCTTAGGCGTTTTCGTCGGACAATGCTTAAATGTGACCGCCCGGTTCAAAGGGCCATCCAACTGTCAGTTTCTTGCGTCCCCCGGTGGGGCGTCACTTTCCGACGACAAGATCATTAGGGGCTTGTTACATGTCTGCTTCCCTCGCATTCGTCTTTCCAGGACAGGGTTCGCAGTCCCTCGGCATGCTGGCCGAGCTGGGCGCGGAACATCCGCTGATCCTCGAAACTTTCAAAGAAGCCTCTGAGGCTCTGGGCTATGACCTGTGGCCATTGACCCAGCAGGGCCCGGAAGAGCTGCTCAATCAAACCGATAAAACCCAACCGGCCATTCTGACCGCCTCGATCGCCCTGTGGCGTCTGTGGCTGGCTGAAGGCGGCGCGCGTCCGGCATTCGTTGCCGGTCACAGCCTGGGTGAATACAGCGCGCTGGTTGCTGCCGGCAGCCTGAGCCTGGCTGATGCGGTCAAGCTCGTCGAGCGCCGTGGTCAGCTGATGCAGGAAGCCGTTCCGGCCGGGCAGGGTGGCATGGCCGCCATTCTCGGTCTGGAAGACGCTGATGTGCTGGCCGCCTGTGCCGAAGCGGCGCAAGGCGAAGTGGTCAGCGCGGTGAACTTCAACTCGCCGGGTCAGGTTGTGATTGCCGGTGCCAAAGCTGCCGTCGAGCGTGCCATTGAAGGTTGCAAGGCCCGTGGTGCCAAACGTGCCATGCCGTTGCCGGTGAGCGTGCCGTCGCACTGCGAGCTGATGCGTCCGGCGGCCGAGCGCTTTGCCGAATCCATCGCTGCCATCGACTGGCAGGCACCGCAGATCCCGGTGGTACAGAACGTCAGCGCGCAAGTGCCGGCCGATCTGGAAACCCTCAAGCGTGATCTGCTCGAACAACTGTACAAGCCCGTTCGCTGGGTTGAATCGGTCCAGACCCTGGCCGCCAAAGGCGCCACCAGTCTGGTCGAATGCGGTCCGGGCAAAGTCCTGGCCGGTCTGAACAAACGTTGCGCCGAAGGCGTTTCGACTTCCAACCTCAATACCCCAGACGCTTTCGCTGCCGCCCGTGCAGCGCTGGCCTGAATCAGGAGAAACTTGCATGAGTCTGCAAGGTAAAGTTGCACTGGTCACCGGTGCAAGCCGCGGTATCGGCCAGGCCATCGCACTGGAACTGGGTCGTCAGGGCGCCATCGTTGTTGGCACCGCGACCTCCGCCAAAGGCGCCGAGGCCATTGCTGCCACCCTGAAAGAGCATGGTATCCAGGGCACGGGTCTGGAACTGAACGTCACCAGCGACGAATCGGTCAGCGCGGTGCTGGCGAGCATTCAGGAGCAGTTCGGTGCGCCGGCCATTCTGGTCAATAATGCTGGCATCACCCGCGATAATCTGATGATGCGCATGAAAGACGATGAATGGTACGACGTGATCGATACCAATCTGAACAGTCTGTATCGCCTGTCCAAGGGCGTTTTGCGTGGCATGACCAAAGCGCGCTGGGGCCGAATTATCAGTATTGGCTCGGTGGTGGGTGCCATGGGCAACGCAGGCCAAGTAAACTATGCAGCCGCCAAGGCCGGTCTGGAAGGTTTCAGCCGTGCGATGGCGCGTGAAGTCGGTTCGCGTTCAATTACGGTCAACTCGGTAACCCCAGGGTTCATCGACACCGATATGACCCGCGAACTGCCGGAAGCACAGCGTGAAGCCTTGCAGACGCAGATTCCGCTGGGTCGTCTGGGGCAAGCTCAAGAGATCGCTTCGGTGGTCGCTTTTCTTGCATCCGACGGTGCGGCATACGTCACTGGGGCTACAATCCCGGTGAACGGTGGGATGTACATGTAAGTAAAATGTGACGGATTGCTTCAAAAAAATGTCATACGAGCTGTCTAAAATCCGTTATAAAGCTGCAATCTATTTATAGGCAGAGGGCCGCAGGGTTTGAGGAGTGAAGCTTTCAGTTGAAAAGCTGAAAAGCCTTTCTATACACTTACCCACTGGCCAGCTGCCTGAATTTGTCCATTAGGAGTGAAAACAAGGTATGAGCACCATCGAAGAGCGCGTCAAGAAAATCGTTGCCGAGCAACTGGGTGTTAAAGAAGAAGAAGTGGTCAACACTGCTTCCTTCGTTGAAGACCTGGGTGCCGACTCCCTTGACACCGTTGAGCTGGTGATGGCTCTGGAAGAGGAATTCGAGACCGAAATCCCTGACGAAGAAGCTGAGAAGATCACTACTGTACAAGCTGCAATCGACTACGTTACTAGCCACCAGGCGTAATAGTTTGTAATCGTTGTCTGCTGTCATGGAAAAACCGCACTGCCATCATGGCGTGCGGTTTTTTCTTTAGGCCTGATGCAAAGTCGTCATTTGAAAAAGGAGAGTGCTGTGTCGCGTAGACGCGTCGTAGTCACCGGTATGGGTATGTTATCGCCACTGGGCACGGATGTGCCAAGCAGCTGGCAGGGCATTCTGGCTGGCCGCAGTGGCATTGGTCTGATCGAACACACCGACCTTTCTGCCTATTCCACCCGTTTTGGCGGCTCGGTAAAGGGCTTCAATGTCGAGGAATACCTGTCGGTCAAGGAAGCACGAAAGCTCGACCTGTTCATTCAGTACGGTCTGGCCGCGGGTTTTCAGGCTGTTCGCAATGCTGGTCTGGAAGTCACCGACGCCAACCGTGAGCGCATTGGCGTGGCCATGGGTTCGGGCATCGGCGGTCTGACCAATATCGAAGAAACCAGCCGTACCCTGCATGAGACGGGCCCGCGTCGAATCTCGCCATTCTTCGTGCCAGGCTCGATCATCAATATGATTTCCGGTTTTCTGTCCATCCATCTGGGTGCACAGGGGCCGAACTACGCCATTTCCACTGCTTGTACCACCGGTACGCACTGCATTGGCATGGCGGCGCGCAACATCATGTACGACGAAGCCGACGTGATGATCGCCGGCGGGGCCGAGATGGCCGCGTGCGGTCTGGGCATGGGCGGCTTCGGCGCGTCCCGTGCGCTGTCGACCCGCAACGACGAGCCGACTCGCGCCAGTCGTCCGTGGGACAAGGGCCGTGATGGCTTCGTGCTGTCCGACGGTGCCGGTGCGCTGGTACTCGAAGAGCTCGAGCACGCCAAGGCTCGCGGCGCGACCATCTATGCCGAGCTGATCGGCTTCGGCACCAGTGGCGATGCGTTCCACATGACTTCGCCACCCGCTGATGGCGCTGGTGCAGCGCGCTGCATCACCAATGCCCTGCGCGATGCGAAAATCAACATCGACCAGGTGCAGTACATCAACGCCCACGGTACTTCGACCCCGGCCGGCGACCTTGCCGAAGCCAACGCGATCAAGACCGTGTTCGGTGAGCACGCCTACAACCTGGCGGTCAGCTCCACCAAGTCCATGACCGGTCACCTGCTGGGTGCGGCGGGCGCGGTCGAGGCGATCTTCAGCGTGCTGGCAATCAACAGCCAGGTGGCCCCGCCAACCATCAACCTCGACGAGCCGGATGAAGGCTGCGATCTCGATTTCGTGCCGCACACGGCGCGCAACATGGACATCGATGTCGTCCTGTCCAACTCCTTCGGGTTTGGCGGCACCAACGGCACGTTGGCGTTCCGTCGGTTCGCCGGCTGATGGACAGCTGGGTCGACGGTCAGAAGGCTGACGCTCTGTCGCTGAAAGATCGCGGCCTGGCTTATGGCGATGGGCTGTTCGAGACCATCGCCGTGCACGACGGACAGCCGATATTGCTGGATCGCCACCTGACGCGTTTGGCCGAAGGCTGCTCGCGTCTGGCTATCGCTGCAGATATTGATCGGGTTCGCACGGAGCTGCGGGCCTATGCTGCGGAAATGGGCGAGGGCGTACTCAAGCTGATCCTTACCCGTGGTGATGGCTTGCGTGGCTATGCGCCCGATCCTGCGGCGCAGGGTCGACGCATTCTGCAAGGCAACCCGCCTGCGGCTTATCCTGCCTTGCATGGTGAACAGGGTGTACGCCTGTTTCCCTGCGTCACGCGGCTGTCGAATCAGCCGTTGCTGGCCGGGCTCAAGCATCTGAATCGCCTGGAACAAGTGCTTGCCCGCGCCGAATGGTGCGACGGCGAACACGCCGAGGGCTTGATGCTTGATCAGGCCGGACGTGTCATCGAAGGCGTGTTCAGCAACCTGTTTCTGGTGCGCGACGGCGTACTGATCACCCCGGATCTTAAACGCTGTGGCGTGGCCGGTGTGATGCGTGCCGAACTATTGTTTCAGGCCGAGTCATTGGCCATCCCCACCCAAATTACCGATGTCAGCCTCGAACAGCTGCAATGGGCTGACGAAGTCTTTATCTGCAACAGCGTTTATGGCGTCTGGCCGGTACGCGCCTACGCTGCACTGAGCTGGCCGGTTGGCCCGCTCACCCGTAAACTGCAAACCATTGCCCGCGCGCTACTGGATGCCTGATTCGTGAGACGTAAATTCTTGCTGCTGCTGGAAACCGGACTGGTTCTGGCAGGGCTGCTACTGGGCGCCAGCGCCTGGAAAATTCATTCGGCGCTGGAACAGCCTCTGAACATCACGCAGGAGGAGCTGCTGGATGTGCCGAAAGGCTCGACACCGACCCGCACCTTTCTTGAACTCGAAACCGATGGGGTCATCAAGGACGCCTTCTGGTTGCGCATTTACTGGCGCTTCAATCTGGCCGGCACACCGATCCATACCGGCGAGTACCGCATGCAGCCAGGCATGACCGTCAACGGTCTGATCGACTTGTGGAAGCGTGGCGAAGTGGTGCAATACAGTCTGACGCTGGTCGAGGGCTGGAACTTCCACCAGGTCCGCGCCGCGCTGGCAAAAGATGAAAAGATCGAGCAAACCCTCAAGGGCTTGAGCGACAGCGAAGTGATGGAGAAAATCGGTCATCGTGGATTGTTCCCGGAAGGTCGGTTCTTCCCGGATACCTACCGTTTCGTGCGGGGCGTTTCCGATGTCGAATTGCTGAAGAAGGCCTTTGACCGGCTCGATGAAGTGTTGGCCAAGGAGTGGGAAAACCGCTCGGCCGATGCGCCGTACAGTGAGCCGTATCAGGCGCTGATCATGGCCTCGCTGGTAGAAAAGGAAACCGGTGTGCCGCAGGAGCGTGGGCAGATTGCCGGCGTGTTCGTTCGCCGCATGGCGCTGGGCATGCAGTTGCAGACCGACCCGACCGTGATCTATGGCCTGGGCGACCGCTACACCGGCAAGTTGACCCGTGCTCATCTCAAGGAGCCGACGCCCTACAATACCTATGTGATTCCCGGGTTGCCGCCGACGCCGATTGCCATGGTCGGTCGCGAGGCGATTCACGCCGCGCTCAATCCGGTGGAAGGCAACAGCCTGTATTTCGTCGCCCGTGGCGATGGTAGCCATGTGTTCTCCGATGACCTGGATGCACACAACAGTGCGGTGCGCGAGTTCCAGCTCAAGCGCCGCGCCGATTACCGCTCCAGCCCGGCCCCGGCGACGGAGGAGGCGATTCCTGCCGCGTCCCCGGATACCGCGCCTGAAGCGCTGCCGCAGGTTCCCGCTCAGGAACCCGCACCGGCTCCTGCTGCCGAGCCCGGCGCGACCGTACCGCAGAACGCGCAATGACTTTGATTAAGGACTGCCTGTGACTGGCTTGTTTATTACCCTGGAAGGCCCGGAAGGCGCCGGCAAGAGCACCAACCGCGAGTACCTCGCCGAGCGTCTGCGCGCCGAAGGTATTGAAGTGGTGCTGACTCGCGAACCCGGCGGAACGCCACTGGCCGAACGGATTCGCGACGTGCTGCTGGCCCCGGCCGATGAGGTCATGAACCCCGACACCGAGTTGTTGCTGGTGTTCGCCGCGCGCGCCCAGCATCTGGCCGAAGTGATTCGTCCGGCACTGGCCCGTGGCGCGGTGGTGTTGTGTGATCGTTTCACTGATTCGACGTATGCCTATCAGGGCGGCGGTCGTGGTTTGTCAATGGAACGCATTGCTGCGCTGGAGACGTTCGTTCAGGGCGACTTGCGTCCGGATCTGACACTGATTTTCGATCTGCCGGTGGAAATGGGTCTGGCTCGTGCCAGTGCCCGTGGCCGTCTGGATCGTTTCGAGCTGGAAGGCCGGGCGTTTTTCGAAGCCGTGCGCAATGCGTTTCTCAAGCGCGCTGAGGCTGATCCTGCGCGCTATGTGCGCATCGATGCCGGTCAGCCATTGGTCAAGGTTCAGCAATCGCTGGATACCTTGATTCCGAACTTGCTGGAGCTGATTCGTGGCTGAGGCCTATCCATGGCAGGACAGCCTCTGGCAGCAACTGGCCGGACGCAGTCAGCACGCTCACGCGTATTTGCTGCACGGCCCGGCCGGGATCGGCAAGCGCGCGCTGGCCGAACGTCTGATGGCCAGCCTGCTTTGTCAGCGTCCGACACCGGAAGCGTGCGGTGAGTGCAAATCCTGCCTGCTGCTCAAGGCCGGCAGTCATCCGGACAATTACATCCTTGAGCCCGAGGAAGCCGACAAGGCGATCAAGGTCGATCAGGTCCGCGATCTGGTCAGTTTCGTGGTGCAGACCGCGCAACTGGGCGGGCGCAAGGTGGTGCTGATCGAGCCGGTGGAGTCGATGAACATCAACGCCGCCAACGCCTTGCTAAAAAGCCTTGAAGAGCCTTCCGGCGATACCGTGCTGTTGCTGGTGAGCCACCAGCCGAGCCGTTTGCTGCCGACGATCAAGAGCCGCTGCGTGCAGCAGGCGTGTCCGCTGCCCGGTGAGGCCATGAGCCTGCAATGGCTGGCACAGGCGCTGCCGGAGTGTTCCGAAGAGGAGCGCATCGAATTGCTGACGCTGGCGGCTGGTTCGCCACTGGCGGCGGTCAGCCTGCAGTCCCAGGGCGTGCGCGAGCAGCGGGCGCAGGTGGTCGAAGGGGTGAAGAAGTTGCTCAAGCAGCAGCAATCGCCGACACAATTGGCCGAAGAATGGAAAAGCATTCCGATGCTGCGCCTGTTCGACTGGTTCTGCGACTGGTCGAGTCTGATCCTGCGCTATCAATTGACCCAGGATGAAGCCGGCCTCGGTCTGACCGATATGCGCAAAGTCGTGCAGTACCTTGCGCAGAAAAGCGCCCAGGGCAAAGTCCTCGATATTCAGGACTGGATTCTCGCCCAGCGGCAGAAAGTCCTGAGCAAAGCCAACCTCAACCCAGCACTGCTGCTGGAAGCGTTGTTGGTGCAATGGGCGGGTTTGCCTGGTCAAAGATAAGAATGTGTACCTAGACTCTGAACATCAGCAGTGGAGGTCAACATGAATGAAGCCATCAGCCCCGGGCCGCGCAACGGCATCCTGTCCCTGACGATCAAGGACAAATCGGTGCTTTACGCCGCCTACATGCCGTTCATCAAAAACGGTGGCCTGTTCATCCCGACCAACAAGAGCTACAAGTTGGGCGACGAGGTGTTCATGCTGCTGAACCTGATGGACGAGGCGGAGAAGATCCCGGTGGCCGGCAAGGTCGCCTGGATTACCCCCAAAGGCGCTCAGGGCAACCGCGCAGCCGGCGTCGGCGTGCAATTCAATGAAGGCGACAACACCGCCCGCAGTCGCATCGAAACCCATCTGGCCGGAGCACTGAAATCCGACCGTCCCACTCATACGATGTAAGTAGCCGTCTTTTTTATGCTCGTAGATTCCCATTGTCACCTTGATCGCCTCGACCTCGCCGCCCACGACGGCTCGCTGGATGCTGCACTTGATGCGGCCCGCCAGCGTGGGGTAGGGCACTTCCTGTGTATCGGCGTGAGTGCCGACAACGCTGCCGACGTCAAAGCCCTGGCCGAGCGCTATGACGACGTCGATTGCTCGGTCGGTGTGCACCCATTGGATGTGCAACCGGGCGCGGCGCCTGCACTTGACTGGCTGCTGCATGAGCTCAATCACCCGAAAGTGGTGGCGATCGGTGAAACCGGTCTGGATTATCACTACGAGCCGGAAGCCGCCGAGTTGCAGCAGGCATCCTTCCGCCTGCACCTGCAAGCCGCCCGGCAGACCGGTAAACCGGTGATCATCCACACCCGTGGCGCCCGTGCCGATACCCTCGAACTGCTGCGCGAAGCGGCGTTGCCCCAGGCGGGTGTTCTGCATTGCTTCACCGAAGACTGGGACATGGCCAAGGCTGCGCTGGACATGGGTTATTACATTTCCCTGTCGGGCATCGTCACCTTCCGCAACGCCGACGCTCTGCGCGATGTGGCGAGCAAGGTGCCGACTGATCGCCTGCTGGTGGAGACCGACTCGCCGTATCTGGCGCCGATCCCGTATCGCGGCAAACCGAACCTGCCGCAGTACGTGCGCGAGGTGGCGGAGTTTCTGGCGATGCTGCGTGGGGAAGACTATGAGCGGTTTGCTGAGCAGACCACCGAGAACTTCAAGCGACTCTTTCCCTTGGCGCATGTAAAAGGCTGATCGTGTAGGAGCTGCCGCAGGCTGCGATCTTTTGATTTTGATTCTTTAAAAACAACATCAAAAGACCGCAGCCTGCGGCAGCTCCTACAAGCGCGGTGGGCGTAAATGACAGGGAATTACGCCAAATCGCAGGCAAAAAAAACCCGGGTTCTGGGGGGTGAATCCGGGTTAAGACCATTAGGAGTAAAACAAAGGCACGCGGTCCCTTGGTACCTTTACCGGCACGGCACTTGGGGGAGATGCCGCCCGACAGTTCAAGTATTGATCAGTCTGGCGTTCAGTCCAGTTGAGCGGTCGGGGTTTTTAAACAAATTTGGAATACGTGCGCTTCAGTTGAGTTCTCATTGCCGCCTCAGCGTTCGCAAAATGAACAAGAAACACAGATATGGTCGGATGATCCGTGCATTTTTGTGCAAGTTAGGCATAATACGCGGCTTCGAATTTTGACCCCTACAGACCTTTTCTTATGCACAAAGAACCTCGTAAGGTCCGTGAGTTTCGTCGCCGCGAGCAAGAAATTCTCGATACCGCGCTCAAGCTGTTCCTCGAACAAGGTGAAGACAGTGTCACCGTCGAGATGATTGCTGATGCCGTGGGTATCGGCAAAGGCACGATCTACAAGCACTTCAAATCCAAGGCCGAGATCTATCTGCGGCTGATGCTCGATTACGAGCGCGATTTGAACGAGCTGCTGCATTCGGCCGATGTCGACAAGGACAAGGAAGCGCTGTCCCGTGCCTACTTCGAATTCCGTATGCGCGACCCGCAGCGCTATCGCCTGTTCGACCGTCTCGAAGAGAAGGTGGTGAAAGGCAATCAGGTACCGGAAATGGTCGAGGAGCTGCACAAGATCCGTGCCTCGAACTTCGAACGCCTGACCTTGCTCATCAAGGGCCGGATCAGCGAAGGCAAGCTCGAAGACGTGCCACCGTACTTCCACTACTGCGCGTCCTGGGCGCTGGTGCACGGCGCGGTCGCGCTGTATCACTCGCCGTTCTGGAGCAACGTGCTCGAAGATCAGGAAGGCTTCTTCCAGTTCCTGATGGACATCGGCGTGCGTATGGGCAACAAGCGCAAGCGCGATCCGGAAACCCCGAGCAGCTGAATCATTCAGCGGCCTTATTGCGCCATGATTTCGCTACATGACGCAGTACCGCAGGAATATACTCAGGCATAGGGCTTGCTAAAACTTGATTTGTGAGTCAAGTTTTAGCGGCTCGAAATTCTATCGCCGGAGTGATCATGATCGTTGACCGTCAAGGCAGGCGTTTTCGCAATTTGCGCATCAGCCTGACTTCAGCCTGCAATTACGCCTGTACCTACTGCGTGCCCAACGGCAAGCGGTTGGTGGCTGCGCAGGATGAACTGTCGGCCGAGGCCATGGCCCGTGGCGTGGCGTATCTGATCGAAGCCGCCGGCATCGAGCGCCTGCGCATCACCGGTGGCGAGCCGCTGGTCAGCCCCAAACTCGAATCTTTCATGAGCGCCGTCGGCAAGATGGGCCTGGAAGACATCAGCCTGACCACCAACGGTCAACTCCTGGCGAAGAAGCTGCCGCTGCTGGTGGACGCCGGTCTGCGCCGGATCAACGTATCCCTCGATACCCTCGACGCCGGCGCGTTCCGCAGCATCGCCCGTGGCGGCGATCTGGCGACCGTACTCGACGGCATGGATCAGGCGAAAGCGGCGGGGATGAAGATCAAGGTCAACATGGTGCCGTTGCGCGGGCAGAACCTGGATCAGGTGATGCCGCTGCTCGATTACTGCCTGGAACGTGGCTACGAGCTGCGTTTCATCGAGTTGATGCGCATGGGCCACCTCGCCACTGACTCCAATGCCTTCCTGCAACAGTTCGTCAGCCTGCAGCAGTTGCTGAGCCTGATTGGCGAGCGTTATGAGTATGCGCAGGCCGATGCGCCGGTGGACGCCACGGCGGTGCGTTATGCGATCCCGGGGCTGGGCCATTTCGGCGTGATTGCCAACGAAAGCGTCCCGTTTTGCAGAACCTGTTCGCGCTTGCGTCTGTCGTCGACCGGCTGGCTGCACGGCTGCCTGTCGTCGAGCAACCGCCACTATGTCGGCGATCTGCTCGACAAGCCGCGGCATCAGGCGTTGCCGGCGTTGCAGCGTTTGCTGGTCAAGGCGCTGGGCGACAAGCAGGAAGTGGCGTTCTCCGGTGGTGCGACCGTCATGAAGATTATCGGCGGCTGATCCCTATTTTTCGCGAGCAGGCTCGCTCCCACAGGGTTTTTCTTAATCCTGTGAGAGCGAGCCTGCTCGCGAAAGCATTTCATCATCCGGCAAAGATCCTGAGCTGGCGCAAAAGCTGCATCCAACGGCCATTCGCCGGTTTTCCGTCACCGGCTTCTGGAGGATGAGGATGCGTAGCCTGGTTTTGCTGCTGGCCGTTTTGGCGCTTGGCGGCTGTATGACTGTCAGCGATATGGCCGAAGGCACTCGCTATCAGATGAGCGACGCGGGGCTGCTGGATCACAGCGACAGCCGTCGGGTGAACAACTTCCGCATTCAGCCGGACTCGTTCATCTACATCGCCCAGGGATCATTCGCGCCGCCGGGTGGCTCCTATCCGCGCCCGAACGTAGTGGCCGAAGAAGCGTTCAAAGGTTTTGTCGAATACTTCCCGATGGTCCGCCGTGCGCGAGCCCCGGAAGGCCTCGATCAGGCATTGGGCGAAGCTCGCGATGCCGGTGCTCACTACCTGCTGTATACCCGCTTCGCCAAGGCTGACGACCGCATCGGCAACTCCGACGAGTGGCTCGATCAGGAAGCCGTGGATCGCCTCGGCATCGACGGCGGGGTGATTCAGATCATGTTGATCGAGACCAGCACCCAGTATTTGATTGATACTGCACGGATCAAGAGTCGTGGCGGTTTACTGACGTTCCACGACAACAAGCCGGAAGACCTGATCGGCCCGCCGCTGGCGCAATATGCGCGCAGCCTGCTGGGAGTCGGCGACCAATAAACCCAAGGAGTACGCCATGAGTGGCCCGCAAAAAGCCAATGACCTGTTGGGACAGATCCCCAAAACCAAAGGCCTGCCGCCGGTGCACTTGTGGAACCCGGACTTCTGCGGCGACATCGACATGCGCATCGCCCGTGACGGCACCTGGTATTACCTGGGCACGCCGATCGGGCGCAAGCCGATGGTCAAGCTGTTCTCCACCATCATCCGCCGCGACGGCGATGATTACTTCCTGATTACCCCGGTGGAAAAGGTCGGGATCAAAGTCGACGACGCGCCGTTTGTGGCGATTGCCGTGGAGGTTGAAGGCGAGGGTGAAGCGCAGTTGCTGCGCTTCACCACCAACGTCGAGGAGACCGCCGAGGCCGGGCCGGAACATCCGATCCGCGTCGAAATCGACCCAATGACTCAAGAGCCCGCGCCTTACGTGCACGTGCGCAGCAACCTTGAAGCGCTGATTCACCGCAATGTGTTTTACCAACTGGTGGAACTGGCGGTCAGTCGCGAAATCGACGGGCAGCGCTGGTTGGGCGTATGGAGTGGCGGCGAGTTCTTCCGCATCGGCCTCGAGCCTTAAACAAAAATCCCTGTGGGAGCGAGTCTGCTCGCGAAGACGATATGTCAGTCGATGCTTAGGGTGACTGATACATCGCTTTCGCGAGCAGGCTCGCTCCCACATAGGATTTGAGAGTCACCTTAAAATCCCGATTGACTGTTAATCATATGATCATTAGCGTGAACACCCATCGCCAAGCGCTTTGAGGTTTTCATGTCCAGCAGCTTTCATGCATCAACGGTCGATTGGCTGGGCAGCTGGATTGCCGCTGGCCAGGTGAAACCGGGGCAGACGATCAAGGTCGAGGCCGATCTGGGCGAGCAACTCGGCGTCAGCCGCACGGTGATTCGCGAAGCGATCAAGACCCTCGTCGCCAAAGGCATGCTTGAGGTCGGGCCGAAAGTCGGCACCCGCGTGTTACCGGTGCGGCGCTGGAACCTGTTTGATCCGCAAGTCGTCGGCTGGCTGTCACGCAACGGCTTGCCGGAAAATTTCGTCGATGACCTGCTCGATCTGCGTCGCACCATCGAACCGATGGCCGTGCGCTGGGCCTGCGAGCGCGCCAGCCTGGAGCAGATTCATGCTGTGCAATTGGCCTACAACGCGCTGGAACGGGCGGTCGACAGCGGCATCGATTACAACCGTGCCGACCAGGTGTTCCACGAGTGCATTCTGGCGGCCAGCCATAACCAGTTCATTGAGCAAATGGTCCCGGCCCTCGGCGCTTTGCTCGCGGTGTCGTTTGAAGTCTCCGCCGCAGACCCCGATGAACTGCGTCGCACCTTGCCGATCCACAAGGACATGGCCGACGCCATTGCCGCCCGCGATGCGGCGCGCGGTGTGTGGGCCTGCATGACCCTGATCGACAATGCCGATCTGGCAATCAAGCGCTTTTACCCGCAGGTGATGGCCGACAAAAAAGCCAGCTGACAACACAAATCCCTACCATAAAAACCACAAGAACCAAGGAGTTGCCATGAGCTGGACCGCCGTAACCCAACACCGCGCCAGACTCGGAGAAGGCCCGTTCTGGGACGCCCCCACCCAGGCGCTGTACTGGGTCGATATCGCGGGCCAACAGGCGCTGCGGCTGATCGGCAACAACGTGCAGATATGGCAGATGCCCGAGCACGTTTCGGCGTTCATCCCTTGCGCCAGCGGCGATGCGCTGGTAACCCTGAGCAGCGGCGTGTATCGACTGGATCTCGACTCACCAGGCCTTGAGCCACGCCTGACGCTGTTCTGTATCGCCGATCCGCAACCGGGCAATCGGCCCAATGAAGCGCGCTGCGATGGTCAGGGGCGATTGTGGCTCGGCACCATGCAGAACAACATCGGCGACCAAGGCGAAGACCTGCCGGTCGAACGTCGTTCCGGTGGCCTGTTCCGCATTGATCCCGACCAGCGTGTCACGCCATTGCTGCGGGGCTTGGGGATTCCCAATACCTTGCTGTGGAGCGACGACGGCACCACGCTGCTGTTCGGCGACAGCCTGGACGGGGTGCTCAATCGCTATTTCATTCACACCGATGGCAATCTCGATGTCGCCAACCGCTGGTACGGTCCTGACCAGAACGGCGGCCCGGACGGTTCGGCAATGGACGCCGAAGGCTACGTGTGGAATGCCCGTTGGGACGGCAGCTGCCTGCTGCGTCTGACACCCGAAGGGCAAATCGACCGCAAAATCGATCTGCCCGTCAGCCGCCCGACCAGTTGCGTATTCGGTGGCGAAGACCTGAAAACCCTCTACATCACCAGCGCCCAGAGTCCGCACAACCATCCGCTGGATGGCGCAGTCCTGTCGATGCGGGTCGATGTGCCGGGCAAGCTCTGCACACGCTTCGCTGGTTAAATCCCAAAATATGGGATGCAAAATTATATATTGAGATTTTTCATCGGTCGGGTTTATAGTCGGCTCCAGCAGTAACACGCACTCACACTTAAAAAGAACAAAACAGGTGAAGTGATGCAGCGAATTTCTATCGCACTCCCCAACGGAGTCAGCGTCTCGCAACGGCCCGGCGTCGCTCGCCGCGCCTGCCTGTTTCGTTTTCACAGTCTTCCAGACCGGACATCGTCAGATGCCCGGTTTTTTTGTGTCGACGAACAGGAGTCCTGATCCATGGCTGAACCTCTTTCCTTGCCGCCGGTGCCTGCGCCGCCGAAGGGTGAGCGTCTGAAAGACAAAGTGGTGCTGCTGACCGGCGCCGCTCAAGGCATCGGCGAAGCCATCGTCGCCACCTTCGCCTCACAGCAAGCCAGGCTGGTGATCAGCGACATTCAGGCAGAGAAGGTCGAGAAGGTTGCCGCCCAGTGGCGCGACAAGGGCTACGACGTTCAAGCGATCAAGGCCGACGTCTCGCGCCAGCAAGACCTGCACGCCATGGCCAGACTGGCGGTTGAGCGGCACGGGCGCATCGACGTGCTGGTCAATTGCGCCGGGGTCAACGTATTCCGCGATCCGCTGCAAATGACCGAAGAAGACTGGCGTCGCTGCTTCGCCATCGATCTGGACGGCGCCTGGTACGGTTGCAAAGCCGTGCTGCCGCAGATGATCGAGCAGGGTGTCGGCAGCATCATCAACATCGCTTCGACCCATTCCTCCCACATCATTCCCGGCTGTTTCCCATACCCGGTGGCCAAGCACGGCCTGCTCGGCCTGACCCGGGCACTGGGCATCGAATACGCGGCGAAGGGCGTTCGGGTCAACGCCATTGCCCCGGGCTACATCGAGACGCAACTCAACGTCGATTACTGGAACGGCTTTGCCGACCCGCACGCCGAGCGTCAGCGCGCATTCGATCTGCACCCGCCGAAACGTATCGGCCAGTCGATTGAAGTGGCGATGACCGCGGTGTTTCTGGCCAGTGATGAAGCGCCGTTCATCAACGCCTCGTGCATCACCATCGATGGTGGGCGCTCGGTGATGTACCACGACTGAGTGGATCGTGTTTCAGGCAGTGAACTCTGCGTGAAATCCAATCATCATACGATATGACTATTTTCAACAGGCTTTGCAGCAGTACGTGTCACGCCACCACACCTGTGGCGAGGGAGCTCGCTCCCGCTCGGCTGCGCAGCAGTCGTAAATTCGGGCTGCGCGGTGTGTTTGATTGACCGAGGTAACCGGTTTTAGGGCCGCTTCGCAGCCCAGCGGGAGCAAGCTCCCTCGCCACAAACTGTTTAATTTGCTCAAGAAAAATAACAAGGAGTCAGCTTATGAAACGTCGTTTCGGGATTCGTACCCTGTGCAGTGCCGCGCTGGCGGTCACCGCGTTCAGTCTGAGCAGTACGCTGCTCGCTGCCGACGCCGTGAAAATCGGTTTCCTGGTCAAGCAGGCTGAAGAGCCATGGTTCCAGACCGAATGGGCCTTCGCTGAAAAAGCCGCCAAGGACAAAGGCTTCGAACTGATCAAGATCGCCGTGCCGGACGGCGAGAAAACCCTCTCGGCCATCGACAGCCTCGCGGCCAACGGTGCCAAAGGCTTCGTGATCTGTCCGCCGGATGTCTCGCTCGGCCCGGCGATCATGGCCAAAGCCAAACTCAATGATCTGAAAGTGATCGCCGTGGACGACCGTTTCGTCGACGCCAGCGGCAAGTTCATGGAAGACGTGCCGTATCTCGGCATGGCCGCGTTCGAAGTCGGCCAGAAGCAGGGCAACGCGATGGTCGCCGAAGCGAAGAAACGCAACTGGGACTGGAAAGACACCTACGCGGTGGTCAACACCTACAACGAACTCGACACCGGCAAGAAGCGCACCGACGGTTCGATGAAGGCGCTCGAAGACGCCGGCCTGCCGAAAGACCACATCCTGACCGCCGCGCTGAAAACCCTCGACGTGCCGGGCAGCATGGACGCCACCAACTCGGCGCTGGTCAAGCTGCCCAGCGCAGCGAAGAACCTGATCATCGGCGGCATGAACGACAACACCGTGCTCGGCGGCGTCCGCGCCACTGAAGCCGCCGGGTTCGCTGCGGCCAATGTGATTGGCATCGGCATCAACGGCACCGACGCCATCGGCGAGCTGAAAAAGCCCAACAGCGGTTTCTTCGGTTCGATGCTGCCAAGCCCGCACATCGAAGGCTACAAGACCGCCGAGATGATGTACGAGTGGGTGACCACCGGCAAAGAACCGCCGAAGTACACGGCGATGGATGACGTCACCCTGATCACCCGCGAGAACTTCAAGCAAGAGCTGGAAAAAATCGGCCTGTGGAACTGATGGCTGCTCGATCGGTGTGAAGAGGTGACTCAGATGCACGCGCAAGTACAGACACATGTAAACAGCAGCGGCGGCAGCCTGCGCTTCAACGGGATCGGCAAGACCTTCCCCGGGGTCAAGGCGCTGGACGCGATCAGCTTCGTCGCCCATCCGGGGCAGGTGCACGCCTTGATGGGCGAGAACGGCGCCGGCAAATCGACCCTGCTGAAAATCCTCGGCGGCGCCTACATCCCGAGCAGCGGCGAGTTGCAGATCGGCGAGCAGACCATGGCCTTCAAGTCGACCGCCGACAGCATCGGCAGCGGCGTCGCGGTGATTCACCAGGAGCTGCATCTGGTGCCGGAAATGAGCGTGGCCGAGAACCTGTTTCTCGGTCATTTGCCGGCCAGTTTCGGTCTGATCAATCGTGGCGTCCTGCGCCAGAATGCCTTGGCCTGCCTCAAGGGCCTGGCCGATGAAATCGATCCGCAGACCAAGGTCGGGCGCCTGTCGCTCGGCCAGCGGCAACTGGTGGAAATCGCCAAGGCGCTGTCCCGTGGCGCGCATGTGATTGCCTTCGATGAGCCGACCAGCAGCCTCTCGGCGCGTGAAATCGACCGTTTGATGGCGATCATCAGCCGCCTGCGCGATGAGGGCAAAGTGGTGCTCTACGTCTCGCATCGCATGGAAGAAGTGTTCCGCATTTGCGATGCGGTGACGGTGTTCAAGGACGGCCGTTACGTGCGCACCTTCGACGACATGAGTCAGTTGACCCACGATCAACTGGTGACCTGCATGGTTGGCCGCGACATTCAGGACATCTACGATTACCGCAGCCGTCCACGCGGCGCGGTTGCGTTGAAGGTCGACGGTTTGCTCGGCCCGGGGCTGCGTGAGCCGGTGAGTTTCGAGGCGCACAAGGGCGAGATTCTCGGCCTGTTTGGCCTGGTCGGAGCCGGGCGCACGGAATTGTTCCGGCTGCTCAGCGGGCTTGAGCGCAACACCGCTGGACGCCTGGAATTACGCGGGCATGAACTGAAATTGCGCTCACCACGTGACGCGATTGCCGCCGGGATCCTGCTGTGCCCCGAGGACCGCAAAAAAGAAGGGATCATTCCGCTGGCCAGCGTTGCCGAGAACATCAACATCAGCGCGCGCGGCGCCAATGCCAGCCTCGGCTGCCTGCTGCGCGGGCTGTGGGAGAAGGGCAACGCAGACAAGCAGATCAAGGCGCTGAAAGTCAAAACCCCGCACGCCGGCCAGCAGATCAAATTCCTGTCCGGCGGCAATCAGCAGAAGGCCATTCTCGGTCGCTGGCTGTCGATGCCGATGAAGGTTCTGCTGCTCGACGAGCCGACTCGCGGCATCGACATCGGGGCCAAGGCCGAGATCTACCAGATCATCCATAACCTGGCCGCCGACGGCATTTCGGTGATCGTGGTGTCCAGCGACCTCATGGAGGTGATGGGCATTTCCGACCGCATTCTGGTGCTCTGCGAAGGCGCGCTGCGCGGCGAAGTCAGCCGCGACCAGGCCAATGAATCCAACCTGCTGCAACTGGCTTTGCCGCGCCATCGCGCTGACGGCGTGGCGAACTGAGAGGTGACTATGATGACCATCCAAAACAAGGCGCTGCCGACTCCCCGCAAACCGCTGGACCTGCGGCGCTTCCTCGACGACTGGGTCATGCTGCTGGCGGCGATCGGTATCTTCGTCGCCTGCACGCTGCTGATCGACAACTTCCTCTCGCCACTGAACATGCGCGGGCTGGGCCTGGCGATTTCCACCACCGGCATCGCCGCGTGCACCATGCTCTACTGCCTGGCGTCGGGGCACTTCGACTTGTCGGTAGGCTCGGTGATCGCTTGCGCCGGCGTGGTGGCGGCGGTGGTGATGCGCGACACCAACAGCGTATTCCTCGGCGTCAGCGCGGCGCTGGTGATGGGCCTGATTGTCGGGCTGATCAACGGCATCGTGATTGCCAAGTTGCGGGTCAACGCGTTGATCACCACGCTGGCGACCATGCAGATTGTTCGCGGCCTGGCCTACATTTTTGCCAACGGCAAAGCGGTGGGCGTGTCGCAGGAATCGTTCTTCGTCTTCGGCAACGGCCAGTTGTTCGGCGTGCCGGTGCCGATCCTGATCACCATCGTCTGCTTCCTGTTCTTCGGCTGGCTGCTGAACTACACCACCTACGGGCGCAACACCATGGCCATCGGCGGCAACCAGGAAGCGGCGTTGCTCGCCGGGGTCAACGTTGACCGGACCAAGATCATCATTTTCGCCGTGCACGGCGTGATCGGCGCACTGGCCGGAGTGATTCTGGCATCGCGCATGACCTCCGGGCAGCCAATGATTGGCCAGGGTTTCGAGCTGACCGTAATTTCGGCGTGTGTGCTAGGCGGCGTGTCGTTGAGCGGCGGGATCGGCATGATCCGGCATGTGATTGCCGGGGTACTGATTCTGGCGATCATCGAGAATGCGATGAACCTGAAGAACATCGACACGTTTTATCAGTATGTGATTCGCGGTTCGATTCTGTTGCTGGCCGTGGTCATCGACCGCCTCAAACAACGCTGATTCCATCTGTCGAAGCATAATTTTGTGGCGAGGGAGCTTGCTCCCGCTCGGCTGCGCAGCAGTCGCAAACCCGGACAGTGCGGTGTGTCAGACTCACCGCTGTCACCGGATTTGGGGCCGCTCTGCAGCCCAGCGGGAGCAAGCTCCCTCGCCACAGGTATGCATTCCTTCTGTCCGAACCGCTAAAAACTTCTTGCCCGCCCGCGCCCGTTTCGGGTATCACTTTGTACATGATTAGACAGGTACGATTTGACAAGAAACAACGGGTGGTCGACGAACTCGTCCGGCGCATCGAAAGCGGCCTCATGGAGGACGGCTTTCTATTGCCCGGCGAGCATCAGTTGGCTCAGGAATTCAACGTCAGCCGTGGCACGTTGCGCGAGGCGCTGGCCGAACTGAAGCGGCGCAATTACATCGCCACGCAAAGCGGGGTCGGCTCCATTGTCACGTTCGACGGTGTAGCGCTCGATCAGCGCAGCGGCTGGGCACAGGCGCTGGCCGACAGCGGGGCGCTGATCAACACTGAAGTGCTGCGCCTGGAAGCTGTGACCCGGCCCGATCTGCTCTCGCGGTTCGGCACCGACCAATTCATCACCCTCGACCGCCGTCGCCGCTCCAACGACGGCACCCTGGTGTCCCTCGAACGCTCTTTGATGCCGGCCACCGGCGGCCTGGAAAGCCTGCCGCGCGTCGGTCTGATCGACAACTCGTTGACCATTACCCTCGCGGCCTACGGCTACATCGGCGAACGCGGCGATCAATGGATCGGCGCCGAACCGCTGAATGCCGAGGACGCCGAGCTGCTCGGGCGCTCGGTGGGGACCGTGTTCCTCAAGGCTTTGCGCACCACCTACGACCGACAGAACCGTTTCATGGAACAGGTCGAAAGCCTGCTCGACCCGGTGCATTTCCGCCTGCACCTGCAATTTGGAGAATCGAAATGACCGCGCTCAACCGTGCCCTCGGTGCGTTTTATGGCCTGGCCCTCGGTGATGCGCTGGGCATGCCGACGCAATCGCTGAACCGCGAAACGATCAAGACCCGCTTTGGCCGGATCACCGATCTGCAGGACGCCGGTCCCCTGCAACCGATTGCCGCCAACATGCCCAAAGGCTCGATCACCGACGACACCGAACAGGCGATTCTGGTCGGTCAGTTGCTGGTCGAAGGCAAGGGCCGGATCGAACCGGCTGTGCTCGCTCAGCGGCTGATCGAGTGGGAAGCCGAGATGCAGGCCAAGGGTTCGCAGGATCTGCTCGGCCCATCGACCAAACGCGCTATTGAAATGATCCTCGCCGGCCACTCGCCGGAGGAGGCCGGGCGTTACGGCACTACCAACGGCGCGGCGATGCGCATCACCCCGGTGGGCATTGCGGCGGATGTCGCTGATCCCGAGCGTTTCATCGCAGCCGTGGTGCAGGCCTGTCAGGTCACCCACAACACCACGTTGGGGATTTCCAGTGCGGCGGCGGTGGCGGCGGTGGTCTCGGCCGGGATCAACGGCATGGATCTGGGCGAGGCATTGAACCTCGGCCAGCAGATTGCGCAACAGGCCGAGGCACATGGGCACTGGGTCGCTGGCGGGCGCATCGCTTCGCGCATCAGTTGGGCGCGCAGCATCAGCGTCGACAGCGACAAGGCGCTGCTGGCCGATCTGCTGTACGACGTGATTGGCACGTCGGTGGCATCGCAGGAATCGGTGGTGGTCTCCTTTGCCTTGGCGCAGCAAGTGGCGGTCGGCGAGATGAGTGCGTTCGACGCGTTGTGCATGGCCGCCAGCCTGGGCGGTGACACCGACACCATCGCGGCGATTCTCGGCGCCATGCTCGGGGCCAGCCTGGGTCTTGAAAGCTGGCCGGCGCCGATGATTACCACGGTCAAAGCGGTCAATCATCTGGCGCTTGAACCGTTGGTGCAGGGGCTGTTGGCCTTGCGTTGATCAGGCGGACGCCTTCGCGAGCAGGCTCGCTCCCACATTGGATTTATGGCGTTCACATATCCCCTGTGGGAGCGAGCCTGCTCGCGAAGGCCGCCCCGCAAATCTTGAATATTCACTCGCAATGGATCGCACAGACAGGCCGAGGATGGCCACAGCTGTCTTGTCGTTTTGCGTCATTGCCACAACCACAATAAAGGCAAACAGGAGCACTGTTCATGAGTTCATCAAACGTCGGGCAAAGCGCCGGGCAACTGGAAACCCGGGGGATCGAGCCGGTGCCGGAAGCCGAGTGCACCGGCCATCCGCTGCAACTGTTCTGGGTCTGGTTCGCCGCCAACATTTCCATTCTCGGTTTGCCGCTGGGCGCCACGCTGGTGGCGTTTCGCGGGCTGGCGATCTGGCAGGCGATCATCGTTGCCATCGTCGGCGCCGCCGGTTCGTTTGCGGTGGTGGGGATCATCTCGATTGCCGGCCGCCGAGGTCGTGCACCGAGTCTGACCTTGTCGCGGGCAATCTTCGGCGTGCGCGGCAATATCGGCCCGACCCTGGTCTCGCTGATGTCGCGTCTGGGCTGGGAAACCGTCAACACCACCACCGCGGCATTCGTGTTGCTGTCGCTGTGTTCGATCCTGTTCGGCTCACCGGTTGAAGCGAAAAGCGCGCCCGTGCTGACCCTGCTCTTCATCGCCATTTTCGTGTTGCTGACCCTGTCGGTTTCCGGCCTCGGTCACGCGACGTTGCTGGTGATCCAGAAGTGGGCGACCTACGTGTTCGGCGCGCTGAACATTCTGGTCGGCGGCTTCCTTTGCGCGACCATCGACTGGAGCGCGGTGTTCAACGCCACGCCAGCGCCGCTGAGCGCGATGATCATTGGTATCGGCACCATGGCCGCCGGCACCGGGATCGGCTGGGCTAACGCCGGTGCGGACATGTCGCGCTATCAGCACCGCAGCGTCAAGGCTGTACGGCTGGTCGCCTCGGCGGCGTTCGGTGCGGGGATTCCGCTGGTGCTGCTGATCACCCTCGGCGGCCTGCTGTCGGTGGGCAACAACGATCTGGCATCGGCGACTGACCCGATCGTGGCGATCCGCGACATGCTGCCGACCTGGATGGCCGTGCCGTACCTGATCACCGCGTTCGGTGGCTTGCTGCTGTCGAACAACCTGTCGGTGTACTCCGCCGGTTTGACCACGCTGACCCTCGGTCTGAAGGTCAAACGCGTGTACGCAGTGGTGGTCGACATCGTCGCGATCTTCGCCGGCTCGATCTACTTCATGCTGATTGCCGACAGCTTCTACGGCCCGTTCATCACCTTCATTTCCCTGTTGGCGGTGCCGATCACTGCGTGGGTCGGGATCTTCGTGGTCGACCTGATTCACCGTCATTACTACAGCCCCAGAGACCTGATCGATGTCAGCCCGAGCAGCGCCTATTGGTATCGCGGCGGCATCGAGTGGCGTGCGTTCGGCGCGTGGGCGATTGCCATCGTGCTCGGCTTCAGTTTCACCACCATCGGCACCACCGCCGAGAACGTCTGGTTCAAAGGCTTCCTGTCTGACTCGTGGCTGGGCCACAACGGTCTGGGCTGGATCGTGACCTTCGTGGTGGCCGGTGGCATTTACCTGATTCTCGGCGGGGCAAAAGATCGCCGCGCCGCGCAAGTCGAGAATGCTCATGCCTAAGATGTTGCACACCGGCCAGGTCATCATCGACCTGGTCATGGCGGTGGATCAGTTGCCGCAAATCGGCGGCGATGTGCTGGCGCAGTCTGCGGCGTTCGAGGCCGGCGGCGGTTTCAACGTGATGGCCGCTGCCGTGCGCAATGGTTTGCCGGTGGTTTATCTCGGTCGCCACGGCAGTGGGCGTTTCGGTGATCTGGCGCGTCAGGCGATGAAGGATGAAGGCATTCATATCGGCATCCCGACGCCTGCGCAACGCGACACCGGAATTTGCGTGGCGCTGACCGATGCGTCGGCCGAGCGCAGTTTCATTTCCTACATCGGCGCTGAAGGTGAGGTGACCGAGGAGGATTTGAACAGCGTGGCCGCCGAAGCGGGCGATTACGTGTATGTGAGCGGCTACAGCCTGCTGCATGCAGGCAAGGCGCAAGCTTTGCTGGACTGGACGCTGGCGCTGCCGGACGCGATCAACGTGGTGTTCGATCCGGGCCCGCTGGTCGAGTCGCCGGACTCGGCGTTGATGCAAGCGCTGCTGCCGCGCATTGATATGTGGACCAGCAACAGCGTCGAGGCGTTGCGCTTCACCGGAGCTGCGGACATTGGCGCGGCACTGGACCGACTCGCTGAACACTTACCGCAAGACGTGCTGTTGGTGGTACGCGACGGGCCGCAGGGTTGTTGGATTCAGCAGGCCGGTGAACGTCAGCATGTGCCGGGGTTCGCCGTGAAAGCCGTGGACAGCAACGGTGCGGGGGATGCGCATGCCGGGGTGTTTGTCGCCGGGTTGGCGCAGGGCCTGGATGCGCATGAGGCGGCGCGGCGGGCGAATGCGGCAGCGGCTTTGGCGGTGACGCGATGGGGGCCGGCGACGGCGCCGGGGGCGGCTGAAGTGGATGTTTTTATCCGCGAGTCCTGCGGCGACTGAACTGACGCTTTCGCGAGCAGGCTCGCTCCCACAGGGAGATTTGCGTCGTTCACAGTTCCCTTTGTGGGAGCGAGCCTGCTCGCGAAGGGGCCGTACGGCTCAGCACAAAAAATATGGATCAGCCCGCTTTGCGCAACGCCGCAATCAACTCATCCTTGCGCATCGAAGAGCGCCCGGCGATATTCTTCGCCCGCGCCTCTTTCCTCAGACTGTCCACAGTCTGCGTCTCGCGCGACGCCTTGCTGTCGCGCGCATGTCCCTCGCGACTGGCCACCGCTCGCCGCGATGATTCTTTGCGATCTTCGGACTTGGCACTCGCCGGTTTTCTGCGTCCGGAGCCGCCAGCCTTTTCGCCGCCGCCCGACTGTTTGTTGACCGTCGCCCAGGCCCGCGCTTCGGCTGCATCCTTCGACAAGCCTTTTTTCTCATAGCTGTCTTCGATGTGTTCGGCCTTGCGCTTCTGCTCGGCGGTGTATTTGTCTTTGCTTCCACGAGGCATGGGATTTCTCCTTGCACCAGTAGATGGGTTTCATGTGTAGGAGCTGCCGAAGGCTGCGATTTTTTGATTTTAAAAAGCAAGATCAAAAGATCGCCGCCAGCGGCAGCTCTTAAAAGATCATGTGTTCACACAATCACCCCTTCTAGACATCCAGCTTTCGCGCCGCTTCAACGCCCGCGGCACTGAGCTTGATCGGCAGATTCAACGAGTGTTCGCCGGCCTCGTTGCAGGTCACATGACCATGGTGAATCAGTCCGCGATCCTGCAGGGCGGCGAGGGCGCTGGCCACGACTTTCTCACCGCGATAGTTGTCCAGCACCTCTTTGCCCAATCCGCTCGGATGGGCATGCAGCAGGCGGGTAAGGACTTCTTTTTCCAGGTTTTTATCGACGTTCATGGTTACCTCTTCATGGATGTGAATAGGACGCTCGCGTCGGCGAACTACTGACCGCTGCCTTCGGAACCCGAGCCACCGGTGGTGGTTTTCGAGCCGATGCCGGGGCCGGCGTTATCGGGTGTGGCGGGGGAGTCGGGGGTGTTCATGCCCCCCTGGCGTCCGGGGTCACTGCCTTGGGTGCGTGGGTCGGTGCCAGTGGCAGGTGGCTGGTTGATCAATGGAACCCCGGAGCCATCGGTGTTCATGCCTGGGGCACTGTTAATGGCCGGGGCGCGCGGTGATGGAACCGGATCGGTGGGGCCTGTGCCCGCTGCGGTGGTAGAAGCGGCCAAAACCGCAGGGCTCAGCAGGGCGGCGAAAACGAGGGCAGTCAACCTTGACGGGATCATAGGGCTTCTCCAGTGATTGAATTCCTTACCTGTGTTTGGTCTGCCCTTGAATTGGATTGGTGCCTGATGAACGACGAACGGTCTATTGGCGAAGTGCGGCATCAATGCCGATCTCTTCCTTGAACTGCTCCATGAAACCCTCCAGACGCTGATGGCGGATCTGCGCCAGACGCTGACCGGCGGCAGTCTGGAAACCGTCCGCGAGGTGCAGCAGTTTGGTCTGGAAGTGGTCGAGGCAGAAGCGTGTGTCATCGTAGTCGCGTGTCTTGGCTTCGGGGTCGCATGGATCGTACAGCGCACTGCCCATGCGCCCGGCAACGTAGAAGGTACGGGCGACGCCGAGCATGCCCAGCGAATCGAGACGATCGGCGTCCTGGACCAGTTTCGCTTCGAGGGTGAGCGGGGTGATGTTGGCGGAAAAACTGTGGGCTTCGATGGCGTGGCTGACGGCGCTGATTTTGCTTTCGGACCAATCCAGATCGGCCAGCACGTTAGCGGCTTTGTCAGCGGCAAGGCGCGAGGCCTGCGAGCGCAGCGGCGAGTTCTTTTCGACAGCTACGCAATCGTGCAGCAGCACGGCGGCGAGCAACACTTCGAAGTCTCCGCCTTCCTCGGCCTGCAAGGTGCGCACGGTGTGCCAGACCCGTTGCAAGTGAGCGAGGTCGTGGGCACCGTCGTCGGAGGTCTCCAGAGCGTGGGGCAGCAGTACGGCTGCTAGCTCCTCCACGGGCATAAAAATCTCAAGGTTCATGAGCATCCTTTCAGACTGGCGAAGTTCCTGTGGGGCGGGCTTGCTCGCGAAAGCCACACTGTTTGCAATATTGGATCAGGATATTCTCTGTGTTGCCATGTGACGAGCGCCGCATCCGGCCTTAGTATGGCGCTTTCCCTTTTCCGACAAGGCCCGTTCATGACGATCGAAATCCGCCCGGCGACCCCCAGCGATGCGCCGCAAATCCTCGCCTTCATCACCGAACTGGCAGATTTCGAAAAGGCCCGCCACGAAGTGATCGCCAGCGTCACCGATATCGAGCGCAGCCTGTTCAGTGAAGGCGCCACGGCCCATGGCCTGATCTGCCTGCGTGACGGTGTGCCGATCGGTTTTGCGGTGTTCTTCTTCAGCTATTCGACGTGGCTCGGCAGCAATTGCCTGTACCTCGAAGACCTCTACATCACCCCCGAACAGCGCGGCGGCGGTGCCGGTAAAACCCTGCTGCGGCATCTGGCGAAAATCGCCTGCGACAACGACTGCGGCCGCTTCGAATGGAGTGTGCTGGACTGGAACACCCCGGCCATCGAATTCTACAAATCCCTTGGTGCGCAGCCGCAGGAAGAGTGGGTGCGCTATCGCATGGATGGCAAGGTGTTGCGCGAGTTTGCCGAGGGATGATCGTCAGGGCGTCGATGTGGTTTTGGCGGTGTCATCATCAGTCATTTCCCAGTTGCCGCTGAGCAACCCATCAAGCGTCTTACGCACGGAAATCTTGAAAGCCCCGGCCTTCTCTTCATCGAAGGCCGCTTTCCAGTAGGTGTAGCCCTGGCTGAAATCCGGAATCTGCGCCGTTTCTCCCACGCGCCGAGTCAGGCTGCGCTGCAAAGCCTCGGCCTGGAAAGGCAGGTGGGGCATTGCGGTGAACTCGCCTCCGGTGACCGGGTTAATCATCCGAATGCCATCAACGCGGATATGCACTACGGTGCCGTAATGCGGATAACCTTCGATTTTGAGGATGGTCAAGGTCGAGGCTTCTTCACCCGGCCGGGTGTTGTAAGCCCAGATATCACCCTCCTTGATAGCGGGCAAGGCGCTGGCAATCGCCGCGAAGCAGAGTGCGCCACAGAGCAGTAACGCCGTTAAAGCGGTTTTCATTTTTTCTTCCCTGAACATATTGAGAGCGGTCGCCGCATGGACGCGGCCGGCATTTTAAAGATTTGGCAGAAAAACGCTTGTTACACTTGTAAATCCCATAATATGGGAATGATATTTATATATTGAGATTTATCGGCGCCAAGGTTTATAGTCCGTCGCACTCACTGCCAAAAACAAAACAGGTGATGCGATGCAGGCGCAATTGATCGCGCTCGATTGGGGGACGACCTCATTACGTGCTTACAAACTCGCGGCGGGCGCAGTGGTGCTGGAACAGCGTGCGCTGTCGTCCGGAATCATGCAGTTACCGAAGACGCCGCGAGTCATCCACGGTGGTGAATGCGCCGACGGTTTTGAATTGGCCTTCGAAGAGGCGTGTGGCGACTGGCTCGATGCGCAGCCGGATCTGCCAGTGATCGCCTGCGGGATGGTCGGCAGCGCCCAGGGCTGGCGCGAAGCGGCCTACTGCGAGACGCCGGCGAACGTCGCCAATCTCGGAAACTCCCTACAAACGCTGGTCAGCCTGCGCGGCACACGGGTGCATATCGTGCCGGGCGTGATCCAGCGCTCTCGTCTGCCCAATGTCATGCGCGGTGAAGAAACCCAAGTCCTCGGCGTACTGCAGAACCTGCCGGCCGAGGCGGGCGGCGATCTGTTGATCGGTCTGCCGGGCAGCCATTCCAAGTGGGTGGAAGTGATCGACGGCTGCATCACGCATTTCGATACGTTCATGACCGGCGAAGTGTTCGCCGTGCTCAGTGAACACAGCATTCTCGGGCGTACCCAGCAACAGGGTGCAGCGTTCGATGGGCTGGCGTTTGACCGTGGCGTACAAGTGGCGCTGTCGGCGGACGGCGAACTGGGTCTGCTCTCCACATTATTCAGTGCACGCACCTTGGGCCTGACCGGCGAACTGGCCCCGACGGCGCAAGCGGATTACCTGTCCGGGCTGATGATCGGCCATGAACTGGCGGCGCTTGCCGCCGTGCAGCGGCGTCGGCGCCACAGCGTGCATCTGCCTGCAATCATCCTTATTGGCAACGCGCAACTCTGCGCCCGTTACGGCCGTGTCCTCGAGGCTTGCGGTTTCGCTCGCGTCACGCTGGCCGAGCAGGCCACCGAGCGTGGGCTGTGGCAACTGGCGCTGGCCGCCGGACTGCTCGATTCCTCATCCCGTTAACCCTGACTGGAGGCCTGACATGCTCAAGCAAGCATTGGCACAAAACGGTCTGATCGCAATCCTGCGTGGCCTGCATCCGCAGGAAGCCGCAGCGGTCGGAGAAGTCCTGTATGCCGCCGGATTTCGCGTCATCGAAGTACCGCTCAATTCCCCGTCGCCGTACGAAAGTATCCGCATCCTACGTCAGACCTTGCCCGCCGATTGCCTGATCGGTGCCGGTACGGTGCTGACCCCGGAGCAGGTCGAACTGGTGAAAGAGGCTGGCGGCCAGGTGATCGTCATGCCGCACAGCGATGCCAAGGTGTTGCGTGCAGCGAAAGCGGCGGGGCTGTACCTGTCGCCGGGTGTCGCCACGCCGACCGAAGCCTTCGCGGCGCTGGAGGAGGGCGCGGACATTCTCAAGCTGTTCCCGGCCGAGCAGATGGGCCCGGCAGTGGTCAAGGCGTGGCTCGCGGTGTTGCCTTCCGGGACGGTGCTGGCGCCGGTCGGCGGGATCACCCCGGACAACATGCAAGCGTTCATCGACGCCGGCGTGAAAGGTTTCGGCCTCGGTTCCGGCCTGTTCAAACCGGGCATGACGGTTGAGCAAGTGGCCGCCAATGCCAAAGCCTACGTGGCCGCATGGAAAGCCCTTCGCTGAGATTTATCCGGCGCTGCGTGCGCTGCATCTAACAAGAGAGACAAGCAGATGAAAATCACCAAACTCACCACCTTCATCGTCCCGCCGCGCTGGTGCTTCCTCAAGGTCGAAACCGATGAGGGCGTGACCGGTTGGGGCGAGCCTGTAGTTGAAGGCCGCGCCCATACCGTCGCGGCTGCGGTCGAGGAATTGTCCGACTACCTGATCGGCAAAGACCCACGCAACATCGAGGACATCTGGACTGTGCTGTACCGCGGTGGCTTCTACCGTGGCGGCGCGATCCACATGAGTGCGCTGGCCGGTATCGACCAGGCGCTGTGGGACATCAAGGGCAAGGCCCTTGGTGTGTCGGTCAGCGATCTGCTCGGCGGTCAGGTGCGTGACAAGATCCGCGTGTATTCGTGGATCGGTGGCGACCGTCCGGCCGACACCGCACGTGCCGCGAAAGAGGCAGTGAGCCGTGGCTTTACGGCAGTCAAAATGAACGGTACCGAAGAACTGCAGTTCCTTGATTCCTTCGAGAAAGTCGATTTGGCCCTGGCCAATGTCGCCGCCGTGCGCGATGCGGTCGGGCCGAACGTCGGTATCGGCGTCGACTTCCACGGTCGGGTGCACAAGCCGATGGCCAAGGTGCTGATGAAGGAGCTCGACCCGTACAAACTGATGTTCATCGAGGAGCCGGTGCTCAGTGAAAACTACGAAGCGCTGAAGGAGCTGGCGCCGTTGACCAGCACGCCGATTGCCCTCGGTGAGCGGCTGTTCTCGCGCTGGGACTTTAAACGGGTGTTGAGCGAAGGTTACGTCGACATCATCCAGCCGGATGCCTCCCACGCCGGCGGCATCACCGAAACCCGCAAGATCGCCAACATGGCCGAAGCCTATGACGTGGCGCTGGCGCTGCATTGCCCGCTGGGGCCGATTGCGCTGGCGGCGTGTCTACAACTCGACGCGGCTTGTTACAACGCGTTTATCCAGGAGCAGAGCCTGGGTATCCATTACAACGAGAGCAACGATTTGCTCGACTACGTGAAGGATCCGCGGGTGTTCGACTACGACCAGGGCTTCGTGAAGATTCCGAACGGGCCGGGGCTGGGTATCGAGATCAACGAGGAATATGTGGTCGAGCGTGCCGCTGTCGGCCACCGCTGGCGCAACCCGATCTGGCGTCATGCCGACGGCAGTTTTGCCGAGTGGTGAGTCTCTGAATCACCTGTGTCCCCCTGTGGGAGCGAGCCTGCTCGCGAATGCTATGTCACATCCGACATCGATGTGACTGACCCGACGCTTTCGCGAGCAGGCTCGCTCCCACAGTGTTGATCTCCATGGATGGGAGATTAGCGTCAATGACCTCAAATAATCATAAAAAGAGGCACCCCCATGCCAACGCAAACCCTCACCGGGCAGGCGTCTTTAGTCACGCCCAGCCGCAAGCGATTTTTCATCATGGTGCTGCTGTTCATCACCGTGGTCATCAACTACCTCGACCGCAGCAACCTGTCGATTGCCGCGCCTGCGCTGACCAGCGAACTGGGCATCGACCCGGTTCACGTCGGGCTGATTTTCTCCGCATTCGGCTGGACCTACGCCGCGATGCAAATCCCCGGCGGCTGGCTGGTGGATCGGGTGCCGCCGCGCATTCTCTACAGCGTCGCGCTGCTGCTGTGGTCGCTGGCCACGGTGCTGCTCGGTTTTGCCGCGAGTTTCATCGCGCTGTTCGTATTGCGCATGGCGGTCGGCGCGCTGGAAGCACCGGCCTATCCGATCAACAGCCGCGTGGTCACCACCTGGTTTCCCGAGCGCGAGCGGGCCACGGCAATTGGTTTCTACACCTCCGGGCAATTTGTCGGGCTGGCGTTTCTGACCCCGGTGCTGGCCTGGCTGCAACATGAGTTCGGCTGGCACATGGTGTTTGTCGCGACCGGTGCGGCAGGCATCATCTGGGCGCTGATCTGGTACGCGGTGTATCGCGAACCGCGAGACTTCAAGGGCGCCAACAACGCGGAGATTGACCTGATCCGCGAGGGTGGCGGACTGGTAGACATTCAAGCGCAAGCAACCAAGGCCTCATTCAGCTGGACCGATCTCGGCATCGTCCTGAGCAAACGCAAGTTGTGGGGCATCTACCTCGGCCAGTTCTGCCTGAACTCGACGCTGTGGTTCTTCCTGACGTGGTTTCCGACCTATCTGGTGAAATATCGCGGCATGGACTTCATCAAATCCGGCCTGTTGGCGTCGCTGCCGTTTCTTGCCGCGTTCATTGGCGTGCTGTGTTCGGGGTTCTTTTCCGATCTGTTGATCCGCCGTGGCTGCAGCGTCGGCTTCGCGCGCAAGTTGCCGATCATTGGCGGACTGCTGATTTCCACCTCGATCATCGGTGCCAACTTCGTTGAATCGACACCGCTGGTGATTGCCTTCCTGGCGCTGGCGTTTTTCGGTAACGGATTGGCATCGATCACTTGGTCGCTGGTCTCGACCCTCGCTCCGGCGCGGTTGCTGGGGCTGACCGGCGGGGTGTTCAACTTCATCGGCAACCTGTCGGCAATTGCCACGCCGATTGTCATCGGTTTCCTCGCCAGCGGTGATTCGTTCGCACCGGCGATTACTTACATCGCGGTTCTGGCGCTGATCGGTGCATTGTCCTACGTGCTGCTGGTGGGCAAGGTCGAGCGTATCGAGTTGTAGTCGTCTGCGTCGGGCGACCATAATGCCGCCCGTTCCCTCGCTCAACGGTAAAGGCTGGATATGCAGGAAGACGCCCCGGAAAAAACCAAGGACGCCGCACCCACCGGCACCCAGACGCTGCTTCGCGGCCTGGGTGTGGTGCACGCGGTGGCCAGTGGCGCCCGCGATCTGAAAGAGATTGCCCGGCTGATCGGCACCACGCGCAGCACCACCCATCGTCTGGCCAGTTGCCTGGTGGACGAGCGCTATTTGCGCGTAGTGCCGCAAATCGGCTATCTGCTGGGGCCGAAGCTGATCGAGCTGGGGTTTCAGGCGCGTGAAGAGTTGCCGCTGGTGAGTCTGGCCGGGCCGTATCTGGACGAGTTGTCAGCGCTGACCGGCGACACCGTGCACCTGGGCATTCGTGAGGGCGATGAGGTCTTGTACCTGCTGAAGAATCCGGGGCGCAACGGCCCGGAAATGCGTTCGCGTGTCGGCCACCGCATGCCGTTGGCGCGCACCGGGATCGGCAAGGCGTTGATGCTCGATGATGCGCCGCAGGATTGGCAGCGCCTGTACGACATCAGCCTGCCGGCGGGTGGGAAAAGTCAGTTCTGGCCGCAGCATCCCCAGCAATCGTGGGAACAGCTCGAGCAGCGCATGACCGAGTACGTGGCCGGCGGCTATGCCTTCGATCTGGAGGACAACGAACCGTCGATCCGCTGCGTGGCGGCGCCTATTCGCGATGCGAGCAAGCGCATTGTCGCGGCGATCAGCATCGCCAGCACCGTGCCGTACATGCCGCTGGAAAAAATGGCCGAGCTGATTCCCCTGATCAAAGGGGTCACAGCCCGGCTCTCGGCAGAACTCGGTCTGAAGGTTTAAAGCTTCAAGGTCGCCATGTCGATCACGAAGCGGTACTTCACGTCACCGGCAATCATCCGCGCGTAAGCTTCGTTGATCTGGCGGATGTCGAGCATTTCGATGTCGCAGGTGATGTTGTGCTCGGCGCAGAAATCCAGCACTTCCTGGGTTTCGGCAATACCGCCGATCAACGAGCCGGCCAGGACGCGACGGCCCAGCACCAGGTTGGCGGCGTGTACGGGCGGATCGATCGGTTCGATCAGGCCGACCAGAATGTGCACGCCATCAAAGCGCAGGGTTTGCAGGTACGGGTTGAGGTCGTGCTGTACGGGAATGGTGTCGAGCAGGAAGTCGAATTGGCCTGCGGCGGCAGCCATCTGCTCGGCATCGGTGGAGACGATCACATGGTCGGCACCCTGACGACGGCCTTCTTCGGCCTTGCTCGCCGAACGGGTGAACAGCGTGACTTCCGCCCCCATGGCCTTGGCGAACTTGATGCCCATGTGGCCGAGGCCGCCCATGCCGAGAATCCCGACCTTGTCGCCGGCCTTGACCCCGTAGTGCTTGAGCGGCGAGTAGGTGGTGATGCCGGCGCAGAGGATCGGTGCAGCGCTGGCCAGATCCAGCTTTTCCGGAATGCGCACCACGAAGTGCTCGCTGACCACGATGCTGTCCGAATAACCGCCCATGGTGTTGCTGCCGTCGACCCGGTCCGGGGTGGCGTAGGTCATGGTCGGGCCTTCGAGGCAGTATTGCTCGAGGTTCTGCTGGCAGGCGGCGCAGGTGCGGCAAGAGTCGACCATGCAACCGACACCGACCAGGTCGCCGACTTTATGTTGAGTGACGTTGGCACCGATGGCAGTGACTTTGCCGACGATTTCGTGCCCGGGCATCAACGGATACACGGCGATGCCCCATTCGTTGCGCGCCTGGTGGATGTCGGAGTGGCAGACGCCGCAGTACAGGATCTCGATCGCCACGTCGTCGGCGCGCGGTCTGCGGCGTTCGAATTTCATCGGGGCGAGGGGAGTGGTGGCCGATTGAGCGGCATAACCGATAGCGGTGTACATGAAAAACCTCGCAGAAGCAGTGACAGGTGAGGTGGCGCATTTTGGGCGCCGACTGCCGCTGCGGCCATGACGATTCCTCCGGGTCTCATGCCTAATCCTCCGGCATGCAGGTCTGGGCAAGCGCATTGGCAAAAGGATCTGCGATGATGCTTGCATGCCTTTTTCCGTGACTTTTTTGAAGACCCCTCCGATGCAGTTGACTCGCCACCTTGATGCCAATGCCACGCTGGTTTCGCTGATCGAGCCGCTGGCGCTTTGCGACGGTTACAGCCAGACCGGGTTACCCGGTGTGCAGGTGTTGCGCGCCAGTTGCGACGTGGCGCGTGGCCCGCACATTTATGAGCCGAGCCTGATGATCATCGCCCAAGGCAGCAAACTGGCGTTCCTCGGCCCGCGCACCATGGAATATGGCGCCGGGCACTACTTGATTCAGGCGCTGCCGGTGCCGTTCGAGTGTGAAACCTTTGCCTTGCCGGACGCGCCATTGCTGGGCGTATCGGTGGCCATCGACCGGGTGTTGCTCGGCGAGCTGGTGCTGGCCATGGGGCTGGCGCCGGGGCGGCACATTCCGGCGCAGACACCGGAGTCGATGACCTCGGTGGTGCTCGACGATGACATGCGCGGCTGTGTCGAACGCTTGCTGCGTTGCCTGCACGATCCGCTGGAGCGGCAGATTCTCGGACCGGCGCGGGTCCGCGAATTGTTGTTCACTGCGTTGCGCGGGCCGCAGGCCGATGTGTTGCGCGCACTGGTCGAACAGCAGGGGCAGTTCGCCCGGGTCGCGGCGTCAATCAGCCATTTGCATGCGCACTACACCGAGCCGCTGAACGTCGAGACTCTGGCCAGTTGCGCCAACATGAGCGTGTCGTCCTTCCACGAGCACTTCAAGCGCAGCACGCTGTTGTCGCCGGTGCAGTATCTCAAGCGCCTGCGCTTGCTCAAGGCGCAGACCTTGCTGGTCGCCGAAGGACTGGGCGTGGCGCAGGTGGCGCATCGGGTGGGGTATCAGAGTACGTCGCAGTTCAGTCGTGAGTACAAGCGCTACTTCGAGCGCAGTCCGGGCGAGGAACGCGTGGCCTGAGTTGGCGATGATCCCCTGTGGGAGCGAGCCTGCTCGCGAAGGCACTGTATCAGTCGACATCATTGTTAATGACACACCGCTTTCGCGAGCAGGCTCGCTCCCACAGTTGTTTTGTAGTGTTAGAGGAATTGTGGGCAACAAAAAGGCCCCCGTTTCGGGAGCCTCGTTGTTCAGCGATGCGACTTACATGTTCGGGTAAGTCGGGCCGCCAGCGCCTTCCGGCGTGACCCAGGTGATGTTCTGCGAAGGGTCCTTGATGTCACAGGTCTTGCAGTGCACGCAGTTCTGGGCGTTGATCTGGAAGCGTTTTTCGCCGTCTTCCTTGGTGATCACTTCGTAGACGCCGGCCGGGCAGTAGCGCTGTGCCGGTTCGTCGTACATCGGCAGGTTGCGGCTCAGCGGAATGCTTGGGTCGGTCAGCTTCAGGTGGCACGGCTGTTCTTCTTCGTGGTTGGTACCGGAGATGAACACCGAGCTCAGTTTGTCGAAGCTGAGTTTGCCGTCCGGCTTTGGATAGTCGATCTTCTTGCAATCGGCCGCGAGCTTCAGGCAGGCGTAGTCCGGCTTGGTGTCGTGCAGGGTGAACGGCAGTTTGCCGCCGAAGATGTTCTGATCCAGCCAGTTGAAGCCACCGCCGACAATCGCGCCGAACTTGTGGATCGCCGGGCCGAAGTTGCGGCTGGCGAACAGTTCGTCGTAGAGCCAGCTCTTCTTGAACGCGTCGACGTAAGTGGTCAGCTCTTCAGTGCCATCCTTCTCGGCGAACAGGGCGTCGGCCACCGATTCAGCGGCGAGCATGCCGGACTTCATTGCGGTGTGGCTGCCTTTGATCTTGGCGAAGTTCAGGGTGCCGAGGTCGCAACCGATCAGCGCGCCGCCCTTGAAGACCATTTTCGGCAGCGAGTTCAGGCCACCTTTGCAGATCGCGCGGGCGCCGTAGCTGACGCGCTTGCCACCTTCCAGGTACTGGGCCAGTACCGGGTGATGCTTGAGGCGCTGGAACTCGTCGAACGGCGACAGGTAAGTGTTGCTGTACGACAGGTCAACGATCAGACCGACCACGACCTGGTTGTTTTCCAGGTGATAGAGGAACGAGCCGCCGGTGTTTTCGGTGCCCATGATGTCCAGCGGCCAACCCGCGGTGTGCACCACCAGGCCTGGCTGGTGTTTGGCCGGGTCGATTTCCCAGATTTCTTTCAGGCCGATGCCGTAGTGTTGGGCGTCGGCATCGCTGTCGAGGTTGTAGCGCTTGATCAGTTGCTTGCCGATGTGGCCACGGCAGCCCTCGGCGAACAGCGTGTACTTGCCACGCAGTTCCATACCCGGGGTGTACAGGCCTTCTTTCGGGTTGCCTTCACGGTCGACGCCCAGATCACCGGTGATGATCCCGCGCACGATGCCGTTTTCGTCGATCAGCGCTTCCTGAGCGGCGAAGCCCGGGTAGATTTCCACGCCCAGGTTCTCGGCCTGCTGGGCCAGCCAGCGGCACAGGTTGCCCAGGGAAATAATGTAGTTGCCTTCGTTGTGCATGGTCTTGGGCACAAAGAAGTCAGGGATTTTCTGCGCGCTGTCGGCGTTTTTCAGCACGAAAATGTCATCGCGGGTGACCGGCGTGTTCAGCGGGGCGCCGAGTTCTTTCCAGTCCGGGAACAGTTCGTTCAGAGCGCGTGGTTCGAACACGGCACCGGACAGGATGTGTGCGCCGACTTCGGAGCCTTTTTCGACCACGCAGACGCTGATTTCCTTACCGGCTTCGGCGGCCTTCTGCTTCAGACGGCAGGCGGCGGACAGGCCAGCGGGGCCGGCACCGACGATGACCACGTCGAATTCCATGTATTCGCGTTCCACAGGCTATCTCCTACTCAAGGCTCAACAGTTTTTTTTCTAATTTGGAGGTTCGGTGTCGCATCCGTTATTGCCTTTACGTTAACGTCAAGGGTAATAATGGGCAAACCACCTTTCTCTCTAGGCGGCGCATTATATCTACACCACTCGGAGCGTCCAATACAAACGTTTGTTTGAATCGGCTCCAGCCCAGAGAAATCAAAGAAGCGCGGCTTATGAACGGCCATTTTGCCGTATTGACCGGAATAGGCGTTCCGGTCAAGATACGGGCGGTTTTGCGCTCGCCGTAGGCAGACTGGCGGTTTCAAGAGCACCTCTAAAGACAGGGCACAGGCAGTTCAAGGTGATGCGCAGCGCAAGTCTGGCGCGCAGTTTACACACCGTGCGATTCAATGACCCGTTGGTCACCACTGACGAACGGTCATCGCCCCCAGCCGGCGTTTTTAGAGGTGCCCTTGTGCCCGATGAGCATCAACCGCCAGGTTCGCCTAGGCGACTTTCTTTTCACCGGAGAGTAACGAGGAATCCATGAAGGTTCTTGTAGCTGTCAAACGCGTTGTGGATTACAACGTCAAGGTTCGCGTCAAGGCGGACAATTCCGGCGTAGACCTCGCCAACGTCAAGATGTCGATGAACCCGTTCTGCGAAATCGCAGTGGAAGAAGCCGTACGCCTGAAAGAGAAAGGTGTTGCGACTGAAATCGTCGTCGTCTCCATCGGCCCGTCCACCGCTCAGGAACAGCTGCGTACCGCACTGGCTCTGGGTGCCGACCGTGCCATCCTCGTCGAATCCGCTGAAGACCTGACTTCGCTGGCCGTGGCCAAGCTGCTCAAGGCTGTGGTCGACAAGGAACAGCCTCAGCTGGTGATCCTGGGCAAACAGGCGATCGACAGCGACAACAACCAGACCGGCCAGATGCTCGCTGCACTGAGCGGCTATGGTCAGGGCACATTCGCTTCGAAAGTCGAAGTCTCCGGCGACAGCGTTGCCGTGACTCGTGAAATCGACGGCGGCGCGCAGACCGTTTCCCTGAAACTGCCGGCCATCGTCACCACCGACCTGCGTTTGAACGAGCCGCGCTACGCGTCCCTGCCAAACATCATGAAAGCCAAGAAGAAGCCTCTCGAAGTGCTGACTCCGGACGCTTTGGGCGTTTCCACCGCCTCCACCAACAAGACCCTGAAAGTCGAAGCGCCGGCTGCACGCAGCGCAGGTATCAAGGTCAAGTCGGTGGCTGAACTGGTCGAGAAACTGAAAAACGAAGCGAAGGTAATCTAAAAATGACTATCTTGGTAATCGCTGAACACGACAACAAAGTGCTGGCCCCGGCCACGCTGAACACCGTGGCTGCTGCTGCCAAAATCGGCGGCGACATTCACGTACTGGTTGTAGGTCAGGGCGCTGGCGCCGTGGCTGAAGCCGCGGCGAAAATCGCTGGCGTGAGCAAAGTCCTGAACGCTGACAACGCTGCTTACGCGCATCAGTTGCCGGAAAACGTAGCTCCGCTGGTTGCAGAACTGGGCAAGGGCTACAGCCACATCCTGGCTGCCGCCACGTCCAACGGCAAAAACATCCTGCCGCGCGTTGCCGCTGCACTGGACGTTGACCAGATCTCCGAGATCATCTCGGTAGAAAGCGCCGACACCTTCAAGCGTCCGATCTACGCCGGTAACGCCATCGCTACCGTGCAATCGACCGCTGCGATCAAAGTGATCACCGTGCGTGCCACCGGTTTCGACCCGGTTGCTGCTGAAGGTGGTTCGGCGGCTGTTGAAGCCGTTGCTGCTGCGCACGACGCCGGCACTTCCAGCTTCGTCAGCGAAGAACTGGCCAAGTCCGATCGTCCTGAGCTGACCGCTGCCAAGATCGTCGTTTCCGGCGGCCGCGGCATGCAGAACGGTGACAACTTCAAACACCTGTACGCCCTGGCCGACAAGCTGGGCGCTGCCGTCGGCGCTTCGCGTGCCGCAGTCGACGCAGGTTTCGTACCGAACGACATGCAGGTCGGTCAGACCGGCAAGATCGTTGCGCCTCAGCTGTACATCGCCGTCGGTATCTCCGGCGCGATCCAGCACCTGGCCGGCATGAAAGACTCCAAAGTGATCGTTGCGATCAACAAGGACGAAGAAGCGCCGATCTTCCAGGTGGCCGATTACGGTCTGGTGGCGGATCTGTTCGAAGCAGTCCCAGAGCTGGAGAAGCTGGTCTAATCCGGCGGCTTCACTTATAAAGAGCCCGGCCTTCTGGTCGGGCTTTTTTTTGTCTCGAATTTGAGTGGGAGCGTTTGCCATGGATCTGCGCCGCAGGTTGTTATTGGGATTGATCCTGTTGCCGGGGATGGCTGCGGCTGCCGGCAAATGCGAGCGCGTCGCCGTTACCGGCAGTCCGGACGCGCCGCCGTACTTGTGGCAGGACCCGCAGAATCCCAAACATCTGATCGGCGCCAGTGCCGACCTGTTGCAGCAAGTGGCCAAGGATCTGGGGATCAAGGTCGAGCTGCTCTACGCCGGCAAACGCGCGCAGGCCCTCGACGAAGTGCGCAGCGGGCGCATGGACATGCTGGCGGACACGCCGCTGATGTTCAATGAGCTGGAGAACCTCGACTACGTCTATCCGCCGTTGCTCGAAAACGACTACCTGGTGTGGACGCGCAAAGGCTCGACGCTGGCCTACAGCGAGGCCAGGGATCTGCACGGGCACACAGGCGGGCTGTCGGAAAAGTCTCGAATGACCCAAGCATTTGGCACTTTCGCCGAGCAGAATCTGACCCTGACCCGGACGGCAAACCTCACTCAGGCCTTTCAGAAACTTCTGCTGGGCGAAGTGGAATATGTACTCGCTGGGCGCTATTCGGGCATGGCTGCCGCGCAGGCATTAGGCATGGCCAATGATCTGCTGGCGTTCGAACAGCCGATCGACCGACCGGGATTGTTCCTCGCGGTTTCGCATAACTCGGCCTGCAACGATCCGTGGTTGCGCGGACAGCTCGCTAAAAAGATGACAGAATTGCCCGCGTCCGGACTGACCGAGGCCGCGCTGCAACGCAATATCGAGCGCTGGAAGGCCCAGCAGCAACAACCGCAGCCACCTGTCAGTGCCCCAAAACAGTAGGGATTCTTAGTGAGTATTCGACCTCTTTTCGCGGCCATGGCCGTTCTGGCCCTGGCCGGCTGCGCCAACGATCCGGCACCCCATGAGCAAATGCGCCTGACCGAGCAGGCCATCACCCAGGCCAAAGCTGTCGGTGCGACCACCGATGAAATGCCGGAAATGAAACTGGCCGAAGACAAGTTCAACCGGGCCAAGGGCAACATGACCGACGAGTCTTTCAAGAACGCCCGCATGCGCGCCGAACAGGCCGAGCTGGATGCGCGTCTGGCCGAAGCCAAAGTGCTGACGCAAAAAAGCGAAGAGCAACTCAACGTGCTCAACACCCGCATCATCCGTCTGCGCAAGCAACTGGGAGATGCCCAATGAGCCTCAAGTCCAAAATCCTCGGCGGGATGATTCTGGCCGGTTGCGCAAGCCTCTATGGCTGCGCCGGTCAACACGGTGAAACCGCACTGCAACAGGCTGGCAGCGACTTTCAGAAGGTCAAGGAAGATTCCAATGTGCTGCGTATCGCGCCGAAGGATGTGATCCGCGCCGGTGAGTCGCTGGCCCGCGCCGATCGCCTGTCCACCTATTGGGGCAGTGGCGCGGACGTGGTGCATTACGCCTACTTGAGTCAGCGCTACAGCGAAATCGCTCGCGAACACACCAATCTGGTGCTCAACGAAGAGCGCGCGGCGAAGCTTGAACTGGAGCGTCAGCGTCTGCAGCTGGCCCTGCGCGAGTCCAAACTGCTGAGCGTGCAGCAGCAGGGTAAATGGCTTGAGGAACAGATCGTGGCGTTGGCCACTACGCAGACCGATCGCGGCCTGGTGATGACCCTCGGCGATGTACTGTTCGACACTGGCGAGGCGGAGCTGAAGAACTCGGCCAATCGCGTGGTGTTGAAGATTGTGCAGTTCCTGCAACTCAACCCGAAACGTGTGGTGCGGATCGAGGGTTACACCGACAGCACCGGTGGCAAACAGGAAAACCTCAAGCTGTCGCGTGATCGCGCGCAAGCAGTAGCCGATGTGTTGATGGACCTGGGGATTGAGGACAAGCGGATTCAGGTCGAAGGTTACGGTGACGAATACCCGGTGGACGCCAACGCTTCCGAGCGCGGTCGGGCACAGAACCGTCGGGTGGAAATTGTCTTCTCCGACGAAAAAGGCCAGCTCGGCGCCGCCCGTTGAGGGTTGCGTCTCTGGAAAGCCCGGCCTGTCATGCAGCGCCGGGCTTTTTTACGACTGTCGAATAGCACGCAAATCCGTACAGTTTTGGCTGACACTGCACTGTACGGTCGACTATGGTGGCAACTGTCCCAGTACACTTCTAAACTGTTCCGGTATTGTTTCACACAAGAATAAAATGCCCGTGAAATCGAGTGCTGCGTCATGACCAACCTCTTGCTCTACCAACGTATTGCTCAACAATTGGCGGAAGACATCCGGCGCGGTGTCTATCAGCCCGGAGAACGCGTGCCGTCGGTGCGCAAGATGAGTTCGCAGCTCAATGTCAGCCATGCGACGGTGTTGCAGGCGTATGCCAATCTCGAAGATCAGGGCCTGATCCGCGCACGGCCGCAATCCGGTTACTACGTGCACCAGACCCCGGCACTGACGGCGCCGACCCCGGACATCGCCCGGGTCGAGCGCCCAGGCCTGGTCACCCGCGCCAGCATCATTCAGCAAGTGTTGGTCGAGTCTCGGCGCGAGGGGGTTTTCCCGTTGGGCGCTGCGGTGCCGAGTGTCGATTACCTCCCGGTTCGCGCACTGCATCAGCAACTGGCCAAGGTCACCCGATTCCACAGCCCACGCGCCTTCAGCTACATGTTCAGCCCGGGTTTCGAACCGTTGCGCCGGCAAGTGGCAATCCGCATGCGCGACGCCGGGGTGGTGGTCGATCCGTCGGAAGTGGTCATTACCCACGGCTGTGTCGATGCGCTGCAGATGTCGCTGCGGGTGCTGACCCGTCCGGGCGATCTGATCGCTGCCGAATCGCCGACCTATTACGGTTTGCTGCAACTGGCCGATCTGTTGGGCCTGAAAGTGATCGAGATTCCCAGCGATCCGGCCACCGGCATGAGCCTCGAAGCCTTGCAACTGGCGGCCAACCAATGGTCGATCAAGGCTTTGGTTCTGACCACGCGCCTGAGCAATCCGCTGGGCGGCACCATGCCGGAAGAACGGCAGAAACAACTGCTGCGTCTGGCTTCGGACTTCGATATCCAGATCGTCGAAGACGATATCTATGGGGAGTTGATGTTCGAACAGGGCCGCACCAAAGCCCTCAAGGCTTACGATCGCCTGGATCGGGTGATTTACTGCTCGAGCTTTTCCAAAACATTGTCGCCGGGCGTGCGCGTCGGCTGGATGATTGCCGGCAAATATCAGCAGGAAATCCAGCGTCTGCAGACCTTCACCACGCATTCGGCGTGCAGCGTGACGCAGATGGCGATTGCCGCTTATCTGGAAAATGGCGGTTATGACCGGCATTTACGGTACATCCGCCAGGAATACCGGAAAAACCTCAGCGCGTTCCAGTTGGCGGTGCAGCAGTACTTTCCCGAAGGTACGCAGATGACCCGGCCAACGGGCGGTTTCATCCTCTGGGTGAGTCTGCCGGGCAGGGTCAATACCCAGGAATTGCATGTCCGCGCATTGCAGCAGGGCATCAGCATTGCACCGGGGCTGATCTTCAGTAATACCGAGCAGTTCAATCACTGCATCCGCCTGAACTGCGGCACACCGTGGAATCGCGAGGCGGAAAGGGCGCTGATGACCCTCGGTCTGCTGGCGACTCAACTGTGTCAGGAAACGGCTGGCGGTTTCTGAACGGGGGGCGCGTCGTGCTTGTCTTGTGACGCTCAACAGGCGAGCATATGGCCCTCTGCCGTTAGTGTTGTAGGGTTCATGAAAGCGATTTTGCCTGCTGCCTGGATTTTGCTTGGTGTGTTGACGATGGGCCATGCGCCCGGTGTCATGGCAGCTGCCGTTCAGGAAAAGCCCGCAACGTCCGCGCCGGCAAACAAACCGGCGGCGAGCAAAAAAGCCGTTGCGGATAACAAAGCTGCGGCTAAAAAAGCCCCACAGAAGAAAGCCGCCGCGGTGAAGAAACGGCCCCCGGTCGCGTCCAAGTCGAAACCGGCCAGTGAGGTGGTGAAAACCAGATTGCCGCCGGCCAAGCTGGATCTGAGCCTGCCCAAGGACATGGTTCAGCAACTAAAACCCGCCGGTACTGTATCGTTGCCCAAACACGAGGCGATCCTGCCGCAGATGTTCGGCGAGAAAAACAGCGGCTTCCAGCTCAATGGTCGCCTGCTCAGCAACGAAATGCAGTTGCAGCTGCGCAACGATGAGCGCCGTGATATCGAAGGCGCAGCACTGGATTTCGAGTTCAAGCAATAAATTCAATCGATCCGTGACCCGCGAACCAGACGCTTTGTCGGAGACTGGTCAGTCACATTCAGTTATCGGTAAAAACCCCGGTGCAGGGAATTTGAAACAACCGTTTTAGCGGTTACTCTGTCCGTGTCTCTTTAACACATTGCCCGTCGCGAGGACTTGCTCGTCATGAAATGCCGTGAAGGCTGTGGCGCTTGCTGTATTGCCCCCTCCATCAGTTCAGCCATTCCAGGCATGCCCAACGGCAAACCTGCCGGCGAACGTTGCGTGCAACTCTCGGTCGAAAACCTGTGCAGCATTTTCGGCCAGCCGGAGCGTCCGGCGGTTTGTTCAGGATTTGCCGCCGATGTCGAAGTCTGCGGCAGCAGCTCCGAGGAAGCGATCAAACTGATCGGCTGGTGGGAGCAGATGACGGCGGCGTGATGTGTCAAACGAACGGAACTTCAACAATAAGGAATAAGACTATGGGTTCGCTGCATCGTATCGCTGTGTTGTGTGGTTTGACCGCTGTGCTGGCTACTTCGGTGGCTCAGGCCGAGGACTGGAAGGTCGCCAAGGAACAGGACGGGATCAAGGTCTCGCTGGCTGAAGTACCGGGCTCGGATTACAAGTCCTATCAGGGTGTGACTCTGATGAAGACCACCGTGGCCAAACTGCGTGCCTTGCAGGAAGACGTGTCCGGAGCCTGTGCGTGGATCTACGAGTGCAAGGCCCAGAAGCTGCTCAAGCACGAGGGCGATCAGAGTTGGACCTATACGCAGTTCAACACGCCGTGGCCAGTCACTTCGCGTGATTCGGTGCTGCACATCACCACCGTGGAGGGTGCCGATGGCAGCCTGACCCGCAACCTCGAAGGCTTGCCGAAGTACATTCCCGAAGAGAAAGGCTTTGTGCGCGTCACTCAGGTCAAAGGCTTCTGGAAGTTCGTGCCGAAAGGTGATCAGGTCGAAGTGACCTATCAAGTGCACACTGAGCCAGGCGGCAGCGTACCGGCCATGGTTGCCAACAAGTTTGTGGTTGATGCGCCGTTCAACACCCTTAAAGCCCTGAAAGAGCGCGCCGAGAAGTAATCCGCGCGCTTTGCGCAAAAACGCCCCGATCGATTCGGGGCGTTTTGTTTTGTCGTTATATTGTGTTTCCAGATATGCGCTGCACGAAATTTTCACAAAGCCTTCCTGACAATTCGCCCGCGCAATGCGTGCTGTCGGCGAACGATTGCCTTTATGAAAGAGTCGGGCAGCGGGGCACTAATCAATGGCAATGCTACCGTTGATCGTGCAACATTTGCGCACCGCGCACGCCCCGGGGCCTGGAATGGCCAATAGAGGGCATGGCGCCGCTGTATTTTGCAACTTCAACTTCCAATGGGTCCTAAAACGACATGGCAAACCCGGACGCCCTGAATCAGCAGCGATCTTCAACTCGCCTGCTGCAACCGACCGTCAAATCGCATCTGGCCTACACCCTGTTGTGTGCCCTGGTCATGATGGTGATGTTTTCCGTGCTGCGCCTCGCGCTGCTGGTCTACAACCGCGAGATGATCCTCGATACCCCGGCTTCGACCTTCCTCGAAGCTTTCGCCAACGGCCTGCGTTTCGACCTGCGCCTGGTGGTCTACGTCTGTGTTCCGTTGCTGCTGGCACTGTTCAGTGCGCGGGCGATGGCTGCGCGCGGGTTCTTCCGTCTGTGGCTGACCGTGGCGTCCAGCATCGCGCTGTTCCTCGGCCTGATGGAGATGGACTTCTACCGTGAGTTCCACCAGCGCCTCAATGGCCTGGTATTTCAGTACGTGAAAGAAGACCCGAAAACCGTTATGAGCATGCTCTGGTACGGTTTCCCGGTGGTGCGCTACCTGCTGGCGTGGGTGATCGGCACCGTGATCCTGACCCTGGCCTTCAAGGGCGCGGATCGTGCAACCCGTCCGCGCGGCCCGTTCAGCGGCGGCAACGTCGGCACCCGTCAAGTGGCGCCGTGGTACACCCGTCTGGCGGTGTTTGTGGTGTGCCTGCTGATTTGCGTCGTGGCGGCCCGTGGCACCCTGCGTCAGGGCCCGCCGCTGCGCTGGGGTGACGTGTACACCACCGAATCGAATTTCGCCAACCAGCTCGGCCTCAACGGCACGCTGTCGCTGATCGCCGCCGCCAAGGACCGCATGGGCGAGGATCGCAACAACATCTGGAAAGCCACCCTGCCGCAGGAACAGGCGCAGAAAGTGGTGCGCGAGATGCTGGTGATGCCGGACGACAAACTGGTCGATGCCGACATTGCGGCGGTGCGTCGTGACTACACGCCACCGGCGGACAAGACCCTGCCGATCAAGAATGTGGTCGTGATCCTGATGGAAAGCATGGCCGGTCACTCGGTGGGCGCTCTGGGCGCGCCGGGCAACATCACGCCGTACCTCGACAAACTGTCGAAGGAAGGCCTGCTGTTCGACCGTTTCTTCTCCAACGGCACCCATACCCACCAGGGCATGTTTGCAACCATGGCGTGCTTCCCGAACCTGCCGGGTTTCGAATACCTGATGCAGACCCCGGAAGGCAGCCACAAACTCTCCGGCCTGCCGCAGCTGCTCAGTGCGCGCAAGTATGACGACGTGTATGTCTACAACGGCGACTTCGCCTGGGACAACCAGTCGGGCTTCTTCAGCAACCAGGGCATGACCAACTTCGTTGGCCGTAACGACTTCGTCAACCCGGTGTTCTCCGATCCGACCTGGGGCGTGTCCGACCAGGACATGTTCGACCGTGGTCTGGTGGAACTGAAGGCGCGGGAAAACGGCAAGCCGTTCTATGCGCTGCTGCAAACCCTGTCCAACCACACGCCGTACGCCTTGCCGACGCCTTTGCCGGTGGAGCGCGTGACGGATCGCGGCACGCTCAACGAACACCTGACGGCCATGCGTTACGCCGACTGGGCCCTGGGTCAGTTCTTCGAGAAGGCGCGCAAAGAGCCGTACTTCAAGGAAACCCTGTTCGTCATCGTCGGCGACCACGGTTTCGGCAACGAGCGTCAGATCACCGAAATGGACCTGGGCCGCTTCAACGTGCCGATGCTGATGATTGCGCCGGGCATTCAGGAGAAGTTCGGTACCCGTGACCACACCGTGGGCACCCAGATCGACATCGTGCCGACCATCATGGGTCGTCTGGGTGGCGAAGTGCGTCACCAGTGCTGGGGGCGCGACCTGCTCAACCTGCCGGCCGGCGACACCGGTTTCGGTGTGATCAAGCCGTCGGGCAGCGAGCAGACCACTGCCATCGTCACCGCTGACCAGATCCTGGTCTTGCCGAAAGAGAAGGAAATGGCACCGAAGATCTACCAGTACCAACTGGGCGCGAACCCTTCTGCCGAGATCATTCCGGACGCACCGCGTACCGCCGAATTGAAACTCAAGCTTGAAGCGTTCCTGCAAACGGCGACCAAGAGCCTGATGGACAACACGGCCGGTGTGATCAACGGCAAGCCGGACTGATAAAACCGCTGCATAAAAAAGAGGCCCCTGAGGGCCTCTTTTTTTTGTCTTGGGGTTTTATATCCTGCCAAGTAACAGCAAGACCAACAGCACCACCAACACCACGCCAATAATGCCCGAAGGGCCATAACCCCAACTTCTGGAGTGCGGGAAGACCGGCAGACCACCGATCAGCAACAGGATCAGGATAATGATAAGAATTGTGCCCATGTCGATTTCCTTGTTTATAGCGTTCGAGAAGTCTTGGTATTCAAGGGCGACTGGAGGCTAACTAATTCCAGACGGCTTACAAATTCCGACCGGTGCGAATGAAAGAAAATTCAATGTTTTTTTAATGTATTTGGATTACTCGCTTATTTCCTTTAAAGCGCGAGATCAAAAGATCGCAGCTTTCGGCAGCTCCTACAGGGAACTGATGCAGGAGCTGCCGACGGCTGCGATCTTTTGATCCTGTATTCAGCATTCTGATGGAGCGTGGGTGGCCAGTGTTCCTTCGCTACACTCCGCGCATCTCCTACAGAACAACAAGGCTGTCTGCTATGCAAAATCGCATGATGATCACGGGTGCGGGCTCAGGTTTAGGTCGCGAACTTGCACTGCGCTGGGCGCGTGAAGGCTGGCAGCTGGCCTTGTCCGACGTCAGCGAGCCTGGCCTGCAGGAAACCCTGAAGCGGGTGCGCGAGGCCGGTGGCGACGGGTTCATCCAGCGCTGTGATGTGCGTGATTACAGCCAGCTAACCGCGTTTGCCCAGGCCTGCGAAGAGAAGCTCGGCGGCATCGACATCATCGTCAACAACGCCGGTGTGGCGTCCGGCGGGTTCTTCAGCGAACTGTCGCTGGAGGACTGGGACTGGCAGATCGCGATCAACCTGATGGGCGTGGTCAAAGGCTGCAAGGCCTTCCTGCCGCTGCTGGAACAGAGCAAAGGCAAGATCATCAACATTGCTTCGATGGCGGCATTGATGCAGGGCCCGGCGATGAGCAATTACAACGTGGCCAAGGCCGGTGTGGTGGCGCTGTCTGAAAGTTTGCTGGTGGAGCTGGCGCAGCAGGAAGTCGGGGTGCATGTGGTCTGCCCGTCGTTCTTCCAGACCAACTTGCTCGACTCGTTCCGTGGCCCGACGCCAGCCATGAAAGCTCAGGTTGGCAAGTTGCTGGAAAGTTCGCCGATCAGCGCAGCCGACATCGCCGACTACATTTATCAGCAAGTGGCCGCCGGCGAGTTCATGATCCTGCCGCACGAGCAGGGACGCATGGCCTGGGCGATCAAGCAGAAGAACCCGCAACTGATCTACAACGAAATGACCACCATGGCCGATAAAATGCGCGCCAAGGCCAAACAAACCAATGGCTGAACTTGCCCCATGTGTGTCGCGTCGTTAGGGTGGCCGCAATGGTCACCCTGTCGAGACGCATCAATGCTCAATTACCTGTGGTTCTTCCTCGCGGCGCTGTTTGAAATCGCCGGTTGTTTCGCCTTTTTCATGTGGTTGCGCCAGGGCAAAAGTGCCTTGTGGGTGATCCCGGCGCTGCTCAGCCTGACGCTGTTCGCCCTGTTGCTGACGCGTGTCGAAGCGGCTTACGCCGGTCGCGCCTATGCCGCCTATGGCGGGATCTATATCGTCGCGTCGATTGGCTGGCTGGCAGTGGTTGAACGGATACGTCCCTTGGGTTCGGACTGGATCGGCGTGGCGCTGTGCGTGATCGGCGCCAGTGTGATCCTGTTCGGGCCGCGGTTTAGCGCCGCGTGAGGCGAGACTGTTTAGCGATTTGCAGGAAACGTCTGACGGGCGCAGCGCTTGCGGGTGTAGGGCAAGACTGAATTGCTCGCCATGCATTGTAGAGCGGGCGTGCACCGCGCATCTTCAGGGCTGGCTAACCCTTGAAGGATGAACTCCATGCTTGTACTCAGCCGTGTTGTGGGCGAGTTGATTTCCATCGGTGACGACATTTCCCTGCGGGTGTTGTCCGTCAACGGCTCCAGTGTGCGCTTTGGTGTCGAAGCGCCGCAGAAGATCAATGTGCACCGTTCGGAAGTCTACGAGCGGATTCAGCGCAAACAGGCCACCGAGAAGGTCCGCTAGTCGAACAGGTGCTTGGGCACATCGTGTTTGAGCATCAGTTGGCATTGTTCGCTTTCCGGGTCGAAGACGATCAGCGCCTGGCCTTTGGTCAACGCCTGGCGTACGCGCAGCACGCGGGTTTCCAGCGGCGTGTCATCACCGTTGTCGGTGCCATCGCGAGTGACAAAGTCCTCGATCAGGCGGGTGAGGGTGTCGACTTCTAGAGCGTCGTAGGGAATCAGCATGGGCACCTCGGTTCAATCAATGACGGGATGCTACGGCGATTACGATATCCCTGCCAGTTTTCGTGGCGTGCCAATTCGCGAGCAGGCTCGCTCCCACATTTGGAATGCGTGCCCTCTGTGGGAGCGAGCCTGCTCGCGAAGATGCCTGGTCAGCCAACAAGGATTCAACTGTCGGAACGCTGCCCCACCAGACTGTCCACCGAAGGCACTCGCGTATCGCTCTCCATCTGCGTGTCGTGCTCGATCTGGTGACTGAAGCGATCCAGCGAAGCATTGGCCGGCGCGGCATCGCTGGCAAATACCGGCGGACTCAGAATGTACGCTCCAAGCAAACGACTGAGCGCCGCCAGACTGTCGATGTGCGTGCGCTCGTAGCCATGGGTTGCATCACAACCGAAGGCGAGCAGGGCGGTGCGGATGTCGTGCCCGGCGGTCACCGCCGAATGCGCGTCGCTGAAGTAATAGCGGAACAGGTCGCGCCTTACCGGCAGTTCGTTTTCACTGGCCAGCCGCAGCAAATGTCGCGACAGGTGATAGTCGTAAGGGCCACCGGAATCCTGCATCGCTACGCTCACTGCGTGCTCACTGGAGTGCTGGCCCGGCGCAACCGGCGCAATGTCAATGCCGACGAATTCGCTGACATCCCACGGCAAGGCCGCTGCCGCGCCGCTGCCGGTTTCTTCGGTGATGGTGAACAGCGGATGACAGTCGATCATCAATTCCTGACCGCTGTCGACGATGGCTTTGAGCGCGGCGAGCAGCGCGGCGACACCCGCCTTGTCGTCGAGGTGACGGGCGCTGATGTGGCCGCTGTCGGTGAACTCCGGCAACGGGTCGAACGCCACCACGTCGCCGACACTGATGCCCAGTGAGTCGCAATCGGCCTTGGTTGCGCAGTAGGCATCCAGACGCAGTTCGACGTGATCCCAACTGATCGGCATTTCGTCCACGGCGGTGTTGAACGCGTGCCCGGAGGCCATCAATGGCAACACGCTGCCGCGAATCACACCGTTGTCGGTGAACAGGCTGACGCGGCTGCCTTCGGCAAACCGGCTCGACCAGCAGCCGACCGGGGCCAGCGTCAGGCGACCGTTGTCTTTCACCGCGCGCACGGCGGCACCAATGGTGTCGAGGTGCGCGGAAACGGCGCGGTCGGGGCTGTTTTTCTTGCCCTTGAGCGTGGCGCGGATGGTGCCGCGACGGGTCATTTCGAAAGGGATACCGAGTTCTTCCAGACGCTCCGCGACGTAGCGCACGATGGTGTCGGTGAAGCCGGTGGGGCTGGGGATGGCGAGCATTTCCAGCAGGACTTTTTGCAGGTAGTTCAGATCCGGTTCGGGGATTTGTGTGGTCATGGAAACTCCTGATGAGTTGAGGCGCATCGATGGTTTCGATGAGGAAGATTTGTGGCGCCTGATTCGGCCCCTTCGCGAGCAGGCTCGCTCCCACATTTGGATGCGTTCCCCTGTGGGAGCGAGCCTGCTCGCGAAGACATCAGCCAAGACAAAGCAGAATCAAGAAACAGCCGGCTGACTGTGCGGAAACAACAAATCGACAAACCGCTCCGCCGTCGGCTGCGGCTCGTGATTGGCCAGGCCAGCGCGTTCGTTGGCTTCGATAAACACGTACTCCGCTTGATCCGCTGCCGGCACCATCAAGTCGAGGCCGACCATTGGAATATCCAGCGCCCGCGCTGCACGAACGGCGGCATCGACCAGAGTCGGGTGCAGAATCGCCGTGACGTCTTCCAGCGTGCCGCCGGTGTGCAGATTGGCGGTGCGGCGCACAAACAGGTGTTCGCCTGCCGGCAAGACAGTGCTGTAGTCATAACCGGCCGCGTGCAGGGTGCGCTGGGTTTCGTGATCCAGCGGGATCTTGCTTTCGCCCCCGGTGGCGGCTTGCCGGCGTCGACTCTGGGCCTCGATCAGCGCACCGATCGAATGATGGCCGTCACCGACCACCTCGGCGGGACGACGAATCGCTGCCGCCACCACTTCAAAACCGATCACCAGAATCCGCAGGTCGAGGCCTTCGTGGAAGCTTTCGAGCAGTACGCGGCTGTCAAAACGCTTGGCGGCTTCGATGGCCTGCTGCACCTCTTCGATGCTCTGCAAATCCACCGCCACGCCCTGGCCCTGTTCACCGTCGAGCGGCTTGACCACCACCCGCTGATGCTCATCGAGAAACGCCAGATTGTCGTCGGCGTTGCCCGCCAGTTGCTGCGAGGGCAGCTTCAGGCCGGCGCCTTTCAACACGTTGTGGGTCAGGCTCTTGTCTTGGCACAAACTCATGCTGATCGCGCTGGTCAAGTCGCTCAGCGATTCGCGGCAGCGCACCCGACGTCCGCCATGGCTGAGGGTGAACAGCCCGGCTTCGGCGTCGTCCACCTGCACGTCGATGCCGCGCCGATGCGCTTCCTCGACGATGATCCGCGCATAAGGGTTGAAATTGGCTTCCGGCCCGGGCCCGAGGAACAGCGTCTGGTTAATGCCGTTCTTGCGTTTGATGGCGAAGGTCGAGAGGTTGCGAAAGCCGAGTTTGGCGTAGAGATTCTTGGCCTGACGGTTGTCGTGCAGCACCGACAGGTCGAGATAACTCAGGCCACGACTCATGAAGTGTTCGATCAAGTGCCGCACCAGCACTTCGCCGACGCCGGGCCGCGAACATTGCGGATCCACCGCCAGGCACCACAGGCTGCTGCCGTGTTCCGGATCGTTGAAGGCTTTCTGATGATTGAGGCCCATGACGCTGCCGATTACCGCGCCGCTGTCTTCATCTTCGGCCAGCCAATAAACCGGGCCGCCTTGATGATGCGGGGTCAGGCGCGTGGCATCGATCGGCAGCATGCCGCGTGCCTGATACAGCAGATTGATTGCTTGCCAGTCGGCTTCGCTTTGTGCCCGGCGAATGCGGAAGCCGCGAAAGACCCGGGTAGCCTGGCGGTAATCGCTGAACCACAGGCGCAGAGTATCGGACGGATCGAGAAACAGTTGCGTCGGTTCCAGCCCGAGAATCTGTTGCGGTGCGGCAACGTACAGGGCGATATCGCGCTCGCCGGGCTGTTCGTTGAGCAGTTCCTGCGCCAGCGTCGCCGGGTCAGGAAAGGTGTGACCGATCAGCAGCCGGCCCCAACCGCAATGCACGGCGATGGGGTCGGCGCCGAGTTCGCTGCCGTCTTCGGCCAGACGCGCCTGCAAGCGTTCATACGACGGTGTCTGGCCGCGCAACAGGCGTTGATTGATAGCCGTGGCGTGAGGTTTCATCAATCAGATTCCTTGTTCACTGAGCCACAGGTTCAGGGCCGCCAGCTGCCACAGTTTCGAGCCGCGCAAAGGCGTCAGTTGGCCTTGCGGATCCGTCAGCAGTTTGTCGAGCATGGCCGGGTTGAACAGGCCGCGATCCTGGCTCGGATCCAGCAGCAGTTCACGCACACAGTTCAGGGTGTCGCCTTGCAAATGCTTGAGGCCCGGCACCGGGAAGTAACCTTTCTTGCGGTCGATCACTTCGCTTGGAATGACCAGACGCGCCGCTTCTTTGAGCACCTGTTTGCCGCCATCGGGCAGCTTGAACTGGCCGGGAATCCGCGCCGAGAGTTCCACCAGGCGATAGTCGAGAAACGGCGTGCGCGCTTCCAGACCCCAAGCCATGGTCATGTTGTCGACGCGTTTGACCGGGTCGTCCACCAGCATCACCGTGCTGTCCAAACGCAGCGCTTTATCGACCGCGGCCTCGGCGCCGGGTTGGGCGAAGTGTTCCTTCACGAAGTCGCCGGCTGCGTCGTTGGCGGTCAGCCATTTCGGCTGCACGGTGGAGGCGTAGTCGTCGTAGCTGCGGTCGAAGAACGCCGCGCGATAGGCCGCGTAGGGATCGGCCGCACCGTCGACCTGCGGGTACCAGTGATAACCGGCGAACAGTTCGTCGGCGCCCTGGCCGCTCTGCACCACTTTGCAGTGCTTGGCCACTTCGCGCGACAGCAGATAGAAGGCGATGCAGTCGTGGCTGACCATCGGCTCGCTCATCGCGCGGAATGCCGCGGGCAGTTGCTCGATGATCTCTTTTTCGTCGATGCGCAATTGATGGTGCTGCGTGCCGTAGTGTCTGGCGATCAGATCGGAATACTGAAACTCGTCACCGCGCTCGCCGCCAGCGTCCTGGAAGCCGATGGAAAAGGTCGACAGGTTCTCCACGCCGACTTCACGCAACAGGCCGACGAGCATGCTCGAATCGACACCGCCGGACAGCAGCACGCCGACATCCACCGCCGCCCGTTGACGAATCGCCACCGCTTCGCGGGTGCTGTCGAGCACGCGGTCGCGCCAGTCTTCGAGGGTCAGGTGTTTCTCATCATCGTGCGGGCCGTAGGGCAGGGTCCACCAGGTTTTCTGTTCGGTGCGGCCATCGGCTTCGACGCGCATCCAGGTCGCTGGCGGCAGCTTTTCGATGCCCGCGAGCAAGGTGCGTGGAGCAGGCACCACCGCATGGAAATTCAGGTAGTGATTGAGCGCCACCGGATCGAGGATCGGGTTGATGTCGCCGCCCTTGAGCAGCGCCGGCAGGGCCGAGGCAAAGCGCAAACGCTGGCCGGTGCGCGACAGGTACAAAGGCTTGACGCCGAGGCGGTCACGGGCAATGAACAGGCGCTGCGCATCGCGCTCCCAGATGGCGAAGGCGAACATCCCATTGAGTTTTGGCAGCAGCGCTTCACCCCAGGCGTGGTAGCCCTTGAGCAGCACTTCGGTGTCGCCACCGGAATAGAAGGCGTAGCCCAGCGCTTCGAGTTCGGCGCGCAGTTCCGGGAAGTTGTAGATCGCGCCATTGAAGGCCAGGGACAAACCGAGTTGGCTGTCGATCATCGGCTGCGCCGAGCCGTCCGACAGGTCCATGATTTTCAGGCGACGATGGCCGAGGGCAATCGGCCCTTGAGCATGGAAGCCCCATGCGTCGGGGCCGCGAGGGGCCAGGTGATGGGTGATTCGCTCTACCGCTGCAAGGTCTGCAGGTTGATGATCAAAACGTAACTCGCCAGCTAATCCGCACATAAAGTCCTTACCGGTTTTTCCGTTGGGGAGGGGTGATTCAAGTCTGGCCAAAATGGCCGGTACTCAGAAACTGACCCGCTGCAGATGTGGGAGTTTTAGAACGATGAGTTATAAGAGGGGGCGACTGACCAGCGGCCAGCCGCCGTTTTTCATTTGCCGCGAATCAACGTGCGCAACGCGAAACGGTTGGGATGGCACGCCTCGGCGACGCTTTTCGGCAGTGGCAGCGGCTCGTTGTCCAGCCACGCCGCGAGCAGTTCACCAGACAGTGGCGCGGTGATCAGCCCGCGTGAACCGTGACCGCTGTTGACGTAGAGGCCATCGAGCCACGGGCAGGCGATGTCCGGCACTTGTCGCGCATCCTTGCTCAACGCGGCATAGGCCTCGGCGAAGGCTTCGCGGTCGGCGAGGGGGCCGACAATCGGCAGATAGTCAGGACTGGTGCAGCGGAATGCGGCGCGTCCTTCCAGGGTTTCCGGGGGCAGCCCATTGATGTGCAGACGCGCTACCCAATCGCTGGAGATCTCTTCGAGCATCGCCAGATTGCCCAGGTGTTCGGCGGTGGTCGGTGTCAGGTCATTGCTGTTGAAGTCGAAACTGGCGCCGAGCGTGTGTTCGCCCAGACGCGCCGGGGCGACATAACCTTCGGCGCAGACCACAGTGCGCAGCGCCTGACTCTCGGCGGTTTGTGGCAGGCGCGTGATCTGCCCGCGAATGCGCTTGAGCGGCAGCTCGGCACTTTGCGCAAAGCGTTTGATCTCCGCTGCGCCGGCCAGCACCACCACTGGCGCGCTTGCAAGCACCCGTTCGCCATCGAGGGCTTGCCACTGTCCCTCGACCTTGCGCAGTTCCAGCACATTGTGATGCTTGAGCCATTGGATGTTCGGTTGCGCGGCTTGTGCCTGGCACAGCGCGGGCGGATGCACCCAGCCCCCTTCGGGATAGTACAAACCGCCATGGGCCAGACCGATGCCGGCCTGAATCTCGGCTTGCGGCTGATCGAGCCAGTGCACCAGGTCTTCCGGGAACGCCGCGGCCAGTTGCGCCTGACGCTCGGCTTCCTTGGCATTGAACGCCAGTTGCAGCACGCCGCAATCGTCCCAGTCGGTGCCGCGTTGCAGGGTTTCCAGCAGACGGCGGGTGTAGCCGAAGCCGCTGACGATCAGTTGCGACAACGCGGTGCCGTGGGCCGACAGCTTCAGGTACAGCACGCCCTGTGGATTGCCTGACGCTTCCTGCGCCACCTCGGCATGCCGCTCCAGCAGACTGACCTGCCAACCGCGCGCCGCGAGGCTGGCGGCCGTGGCACAACCGGCCAGTCCGGCGCCGATCACCAGCGCCCGACGGTCAGTGGTCAGCGGAGCAGGGCGGGCGAACCACGGTTTGTCCGGCAGCGGTGGCGCGACGTCCTGCGGCCAGCCGAGAAACTCGCCGCGCAGGATCTCCCACTTGTGGCCGATGCCCGGTGTGCGTTTCATTTTGAACCCGGCGGCGTTGAGCAAACGCCTGACCCAACCGGTGCTGGTGAAGGTACTGATGGTCGACCCCGGAGCAGCCAGTCGAGCCAGTTCGACGAACAGTTCTGCGGTCCACATGTCGGGGTTTTTCGCCGGGGCGAAACCGTCGAGAAACCACGCGTCAATCTGCGCATCGAGTTGCGGCAGCTGCTCCAGCGCATCGCCGATCAACAGCGTCAGCGTGACCCGGCCATTGCCGAGGACGATCCGCTGAAAGCCCTGATGGATTGCCACGTAATGGGTCAGCAGTTGATCGGCCAGCGGCTTGAGTTGCGGCCACAGGGCCAGAGCCCGCTGCAGATCCGCCGGACTCAGCGGGTACTTTTCGACACTGACAAAATGCAGCCGTGCTCCGGCCACTGCGTGCTGCTCAAACAGTTGCCAAGCACAGAGAAAATTCAGCCCGGTGCCAAACCCGGTTTCGCCGATCACCAGTCGCCCGTGCGCCGGCAACGCGGCAAAACGCTCGGCCAGGCGATTCTGTTCGAGGAACACATAACGGGTTTCATCCAGCCCCGACTGGTCGGAAAAATACACATCGTCGAACACCCGCGAGCGCGGGCGTCCCTGGTCATCCCAGTCGAGTTGGGCGTGGGGCAGTACAGGTTTCATGGCAGGCTCGGCAACGACAAGGCGGCCATTCTAGCTGATCGGGCGGAGGGTGCTTGATCCATGGCAAGTGATCCTTGGATCGAATGCAGGATCATCACCGGCTTTTGTGGCGAGGGAGCTTGCTCCCGCCGGGGTGCGAAGCAGCCCCAAAACCAGCGATCGCAATTTGTCTGGAGGACGGTGGCTGCAGGTCTTGCGACTGCTGCGCAGCCGAGCGGGAGCAAGCTCCCTCGCCACAGTTTACTCATTCATCCCAATTGCCATGGTGTGCGGAATTTCTCCGCCGTGCCCGTGCCCAATCCGCTAGTCTTGCTGAATCCTGGAAGGAGCCGTCCCCATGTTTGAATCCGCCGAAATCGGCCATGCCATCGACAAAGAGACTTACGACGCGGCTGTGCCTGCCTTGCGTGAAGCACTGCTGGAAGCGCAGTTCGAGTTGCAGCAGCAGAAGCGTTTCCCGGTGATCATTCTGATCAACGGCATCGAGGGCGCCGGCAAGGGCGAGACCGTCAAGTTGCTCAACGAATGGATGGACCCGCGTCTGATCGAGGTGCGCACCTTCGATCAGCAGACCGATGAAGAACTGGCGCGGCCACCGGCGTGGCGTTACTGGCGGATGCTCCCGGCCAAAGGACGGATGGGCGTGTTCTTCGGCAACTGGTACAGCCAGATGCTTCAGGGCCGGGTTCACGGGCTGTTCAAGGATCCGCGGCTGGATCAGGCGATCAACGCCGCCGAGCGTCTGGAAAAGATGCTCTGCGATGAAGGCGCGCTGATCTTCAAGTTCTGGTTTCACCTGTCCAAGAAACAGATGAAAGCGCGGCTCAAGGCGCTGGCCGACGACCCGCTGCACAGTTGGCGCATCAGCCCGCTGGACTGGCAGCAATCGCAGACCTACGACAAGTTCGTCAAATACGGCGAGCGCGTGTTGCGCCGCACCAGCCGCGACTACGCGCCTTGGCACATCATCGAAGGCATGGACGCCAACTACCGCAGCCTCGCGGTGGGCAAGATCCTGCTGGAGGGCTTGCAGAATGCGCTCAAGCGTCCTGAAGTGCATACCGAAGAGGTCAACGCCGCCCCGTTGGGCACTGCCGTCGACGAACTCAACCTGCTCGACAGCCTCGACCTGAACCAGCAGCTGGAAAAGAAAGATTACGAAGAACAACTGATCACCGAGCAGGCGCGGCTGTCCGGGTTGATGCGTGACAAGCGCATGCGTCGCCATGCGTTGGTGGCGGTGTTCGAAGGCAATGATGCGGCGGGCAAGGGCGGGGCGATTCGCCGGGTGGCGGCGGCGCTCGATCCGCGTCAGTACAGCATCGTGCCGATTGCCGCGCCGACCGAAGAAGAGCGCGCGCAGCCGTATCTGTGGCGCTTCTGGCGACATTTGCCGGCGCGGGGCAAGTTCACCGTGTTTGATCGCTCGTGGTATGGCCGGGTGCTGGTGGAGCGGGTCGAGGGCTTTTGCAGCCCGGCCGACTGGTTGCGCGCCTACAGCGAGATCAATGACTTCGAAGAGCAGATCGCCGACGCCGGGGTCATCGTCGTCAAGTTCTGGCTGGCGATCGACAAGGACACGCAGATGGAACGTTTCCAGGCCCGCGAGCAGATCCCGTTCAAGCGCTTCAAGATCACCGAGGACGACTGGCGCAACCGCGACAAGTGGGACGCCTACCGCGCCGCCGTGGGCGACATGGTCGACCGCACCAGCACCGAGATTTCGCCGTGGACGCTGGTCGAGGCCAATGACAAGCGCTGGGCGCGGGTCAAGGTGCTGCGTACGATCAACCGTGCCCTCGAAGAGGCGTTCGAGAAGTCCGACAAGCGCGCGAAAAAACACAAGGACTGAGCCGATGGCCACGCATACGCGGGGTGAATGATTGTCGCGGTCGGCGGCGGGGTGGACTTATTCTCGGTTGACTCTCCTCCGACAACAACAATTGAGGTATGCCATGCGTGAAGTGGTGATCGTCGACAGCGTGCGGACCGGCCTGGCCAAGTCCTTTCGCGGCAAGTTCAACCAGACCCGCCCCGACGACATGGCGGCCCATTGCGTCAACGCGCTGCTGTCGCGCAACGACATCGACCCGGCCAGCGTCGAGGACTGCATTGTCGGCGCTGGCTCCAACGAGGGCGCGCAGGGTTACAACATTGGTCGCAACGTGGCGGTGCTCTCGCGGCTGGGCACCCATGTGGCCGGCATGACCCTCAACCGTTTTTGCTCCTCGGGTTTGCAGGCGATTGCGATTGCCGCTAACCAGATTGCTTCCGGTTGCAGCGACATCATTGTCGCCGGTGGCGTTGAGTCGATCAGCCTGACCCTGAAAAGCGTCAACACCGATCACCTGATCAATCCGCTGCTCAAACAGCAGGTGCCGGGCATCTACTACACCATGGGGCAGACCGCTGAAGTCGTGGCGCGGCGTTATGACGTCAGCCGCCAGGCGCAGGATCGCTATGCGCTGCAAAGCCAGTTGCGCACCGCCCAGGCTCAGGCGGCCGGGCTGTTCGATGACGAAATTGTGCCGATGGCGGTCAAGTACCGGGTCGAGGACAAGAACAGCGGTGAGGTGCAGATCCTCGACGGCATCGTCGATCGCGACGACTGCAACCGCCCGGACACCACTTACGAAAGTCTCGCCGGACTGAAACCGGTATTTGCCGAAGACGGCTCGGTCACCGCCGGCAACTCGTCGCAACTGTCCGACGGCGCGTCGATGACGCTGGTGATGAGTCTGGAGAAAGCCCTGCAACTGGGGCTCAAGCCGAAGGCGTTTTTCCGCGGCTTCACCGTGGCCGGTTGCGAGCCGGACGAAATGGGCATCGGCCCGGTGTTCTCGGTGCCGAAACTGCTCAAGGCCAAAGGCCTGCAGGTGGCGGATATCGATCTGTGGGAGCTGAACGAGGCGTTTGCTTCGCAGTGTCTGTATGCCCGCGACCGGCTGGAGATCGACAACGAAAAATACAACGTCAACGGCGGCTCGATTTCCATCGGCCATCCGTTCGGCATGACCGGCTCGCGGCAGGTCGGACATCTGGTGCGTGAGTTGCAACGGCGTAATTTGCGTTACGGCATCGTGACCATGTGCGTGGGGGGCGGGATGGGGGCGACGGGGTTGTTTGAGGCGGTGCGCTGAACACTGGAAGGTGGGGTGGTTGATCTACCGCTTTCGCGAGCAGGCTCGCTCCCACATTGGAACGCATTCACCTGTGGGAGCGAGCCTGCTCGCGAAGAGATCGACCGGATTTACCGGCTGGAGTCCACAACCTGCATCCGCGCGATATACGCTTTTATTTCCTGCTCAGCCTTCTCCGGGGAAGCGAACGGCCCTTCAAGGGTGTTCTCCCGCGTGCAGAAAAACAGTTCGCCATTGACCCGGCACATCCGCTCACTGCGAAAGTGGGTGGCGGGGGCGCTGTCTTGGGCGCGCATTCCGTACATGATCGGCCTCCTTGGTTGATGCGCTGAAAGGGATCCAATGAGCTTATGCCTGAAGCACTTGGCGCGCCCGGTCAGCCGATCAACGGCAAAACGTCAATTTAATGCTGCGACCTGCACAGTTTCATTCGCGGCCTGGCCCGAACTGTCCCTGTGTTGCGCCTGCGCGCGGGCCTAGAATGACCGCTCTCGTCAGCAGGCTTTGGGGTTCGCATGCACATTTCATCCGGTCGCTGGGTTTACGGTCTGTTCCTGGCGCTGCTGACGGCGTTCTTGTGGGGCATCCTGCCGATCAAGCTCAAACAGGTGTTGCAGGTGATGGACCCGATCACCGTGACCTGGTTTCGTCTGTTGGTCTCCGGTGGTTGCCTGTTTATTTATCTGGCGTCGGTCAAGCGTCTGCCGAGCCGCAAGGTCCTCGGCCCCCGGGGCGGCTGGCTGGTGTTGATGGCGGTGCTCGGGCTGGTGGGCAACTACGTGCTGTACCTGATGGGGCTCAATCTGCTCAGCCCCGGCACCGCGCAACTGGTGGTGCAGATGGGGCCGATCATGTTGCTGATCGCCAGCCTGTTTGTGTTCAAGGAGCGCTTCAGTATCGGTCAGGGCATCGGGCTGGCGGTGCTGCTGATCGGCTTCGTGCTGTTTTTCAATCAACGCTTGGCCGAGTTGCTGACGTCATTGTCGGACTACACCGCCGGCGTGTTGCTGGTGCTGTTGGCCTCGACCGTCTGGACGTTCTACGCGCTGGGCCAGAAGCAATTGCTCACGGTATGGAATTCGTTGCAGGTGATGATGGTGATTTACCTGTTCTGCGCTTTGTTGCTGACGCCGTGGGTGCATCCGCTCAAAGCGCTGGAATTGAGCCCGTTGCAGGGCTGGCTGCTGCTGGCTTGCTGCATGAACACGCTGATTGCCTACGGTGCATTTGCCGAGGCGCTGGCGCACTGGGAGGCGTCGCGCGTCAGTGCGACGTTGGCGATCACGCCGTTGGTGACCTTTGGCGCGGTGGCGCTGGCCGCGTGGATCTGGCCGGCGTATGTGCATGCCGAGCAGATCAATGGTCTGGGCTACGGCGGCGCGGTGCTGGTGGTGCTGGGGTCGGCGCTGGTGGCGTTGGGGCCGTCGTTGATTGCCGGGCTGAAGGCGCGGCGGATGCGCATTGCAGCCAGTTAGAACGCGCTGTTCCCATTCGCGAGCAGGCTCGCTCCCACATTAGAACGCTTTTCCAACATGAGAATGCGGTCGACTGTGGGAGCGAGCCTGCTCGCGAAGGCGGCCTGTCAGGCGCTACAAATCTTAGCCCTTGGCACCGGCCTCGATCATGTTCTCCGGCCGCACCCAGGCATCGAACTCTTCATCAGTCAGATAGCCCAGTTGCAACGCCGCTTCACGCAAGGTCAGGCCTTCGCTGTAAGCCTTCTTGGCGATTTCCGCCGACTTGTCGTAGCCGATGTGCGGATTCAACGCGGTCACCAGCATCAGGCCACGTTCCAGATGCTGCGCCATGACCTGCGCATCCGGCTCCAGCCCGGCGATGCAGTGCTGCTGGAAGTTGCTGCAGCCGTCGGCGAGCAGGCGGATCGATTGCAACACGTTATGGATGATCACCGGTTTGTACACGTTCAATTGCAGGTGACCCTGACTCGCCGCGATGCCGATGATGACATCGTTGCCCAACACTTGGCAGGCGAGCATCGACAGCGCTTCGCACTGCGTCGGGTTGACCTTGCCAGGCATGATCGAGCTGCCCGGTTCGTTGGCCGGCAGTTTCACTTCGGCAAAGCCTGCGCGAGGGCCGGAGCCGAGCAGGCGCAGGTCGTTGGCGATTTTCATCAGGGCCACGGCGAGGGTCTTCAGAGCACCGGACAGGCTGGTCAGCGGCTCATGCCCGGCCAGTGCGGCAAACTTGTTCGGCGCGGTGACGAACGGCAGGCCGGAGAGAGCGGCAAGCTCGGCGGCAATCGCTTCGCCAAAACCGTGCGGCGAATTCAGGCCGGTGCCGACGGCGGTGCCACCCTGCGCCAGTTCGCACACCGCCGGCAGTGCCGCACGGATCGCTCGCTCGGCGTAATCCAGCTGCGCTATGAACCCGGACAACTCCTGACCGAAGGTGATCGGCGTCGCGTCCATCATGTGCGTACGGCCGGTCTTCACCAGTTTCATGTGGCGCGCCGCCAGTTCGGCCAGACCACCGGACAGCTCGGCGATGGCCGGCAGCAATTGCTCCTGCACGGCTTTGGCCGTGGCGATGCTCATGGCGGTGGGGAAGCAATCGTTGGAGCTTTGCGAGCGGTTGACGTGATCGTTGGGGTGCACCGGCGTCTTGCCGCCGCGCGGGTTGCCGGCCAGTTCGTTGGCGCGGCCGGCAATCACTTCGTTGACGTTCATGTTGCTCTGGGTACCGCTGCCGGTCTGCCAGACCACCAGCGGAAACTGGTCGTCGTGTTGGCCGTCGAGGACTTCGTCGGCGGCCTGTTCGATCAGGCGGGCGATGTCGGCGGGCAGGTCGCCGTTGCGGTCGTTGACCCGGGCGGCGGCTTTCTTGATCAGGGCCAGCGCGTGCAATACCGGCAGCGGCATGCGTTCCTGACCAATGGCGAAGTTGATCAGCGAGCGTTGCGTCTGAGCACCCCAGTAGGCGTCGTCCGGGACTTCGATCTGGCCCAGGCTGTCGGTTTCGATACGGCTCATCGTGCACACTCCTGTTGGTCTGTTTGCGCAGTTTAGGCCCGGTCAGGCCCAGGTGGTTCCCTCGAACCGATTGTTGACCGGTAAAACCCGGCCAATCAAGCACGGCAAGGCTCGGGGGTTGAGCCACGAGGTTTTTTAGGCGCAGAATGGTCGCCCTTGGGGTTTGACCTCGCCTAGCTGAAAAGGAAACTCGATGACTCGTCTTCGTGCCATCTGCACCGCGGTTGCACTGGTTTGCGCCAGCGGCCAGGTGCTTGCCGATACCGCCAGCCACAACGCCAGTGCTGAAGCTTTCCTGACCCTGGCGCACGCTGACAAGCTGGGCACTCCGGTGTACATGCAAGTGCAGCAAATGTTCGCTCAGCGTTTTGAACAGACCAAAGCCCCGGAATCCAAAAAAGCCGTACTGGAAACCTACCAGGCCAAGGCCAACGCCGCGCTGGACCAGGCCATCGGCTGGAACAAGCTCAAGCCTGACATGGTCAAGCTCTACACCAGCAACTTCAGCGAATCGGAGCTGAAAGATTTGGTTGCGTTCTACCAGTCGCCACTGGGCAAGAAAGTCCTGGAGAAAATGCCGCAGCTGACCCAGCAATCGGCCCAGATGACTCAGGCCAAGCTGGAAAGCGCCGTGCCTGTCGTCAACAAGCTGCTCGACGACATGACCAACGAGCTGGCACCGAAAGGCGCTGCGCCGGCCAAGAAGAAGTAAGCGGAGTTCGTGATGACCATGCAACAACGCATCGAATCGACGCTGGGCCTGCTGCAGCCTGAGCATCTGCAAGTGCTGGACGAAAGCCACATGCACAGTCGCGGGTTGCAGACCCATTTCAAGGCGGTGGTAGTCAGTGCGCAGTTCGAAGGCCTGAACCGGGTCAAGCGCCACCAGAAAGTCTACGGCACGCTCGGCGAGCTGATGGGCGAGTTCCATGCGTTGGCGCTGCACACCTACACCCCGCAGGAATGGGCAGAAGTGGGCGCCGCCCCGGCGTCGCCGACCTGTGCCGGCGGTAGCAAACATTAAGATCAAAAGATCGCAGCCTGCGGCAGCTCCTACATTGGATTGAGTTCCCTGTAGGAGCTGCCGCAGGCTGCGATCTTTTTTGCTAGAATCCGCAACGCGCCGCTCACCCGGCGCGTTTTTTTTGAATCCGGTTCACCCTTTGCGAGGGTAGCCACCTGGAGAAATACCCATGACACAACCGATTGTCGTGGCGGCACTGTATAAGTTCGTCACCCTCGAAGATTACGTTGACCTGCGCGAGCCACTGCTCAAAGCGATGGTCGACAACGGCATCAAAGGCACGCTGCTGATCGCCGAAGAAGGCATTAACGGCACCGTGTCCGGCAGCCGCGAAGGCATCGATGGCCTGCTCGCCTGGCTGAAGAACGACCCGCGCATGATCGACATTGATCACAAAGAGTCGTACTGCGACGAGCAGCCGTTCTACCGCACCAAGGTCAAGCTGAAGAAAGAGATCGTCACCCTCGGCGTCGAAGGCGTGGACCCGAACAAAAAGGTCGGCACCTATGTCGAGCCGCAGGACTGGAACGCGCTGATCAGCGACCCGGAAGTGCTGCTGATCGACACCCGCAACGACTACGAAGTGGCAATCGGCACCTTCGAAGGCGCCATCGATCCGAAAACCACCAGTTTTCGTGAATTCCCCGACTACATCAAAGAGCACTTCGACCCGGCCGTGCACAAGAAGGTCGCGATGTTCTGCACCGGTGGCATTCGCTGCGAGAAAGCCTCCAGCTACATGCTGGGCGAGGGGTTCGAAGAGGTTTACCACCTCAAGGGCGGCATCCTGAAGTACCTCGAAGAAGTGCCGCAGGAAGAGACCAAGTGGCAGGGCGACTGCTTCGTCTTCGACAACCGCGTGACCGTGCGTCACGACCTCAGCGAAGGCGACTACGATCAATGTCATGCCTGCCGCACTCCGGTCAGTGTTGAAGATCGCGCCTCCGAACATTACGTGGCCGGCATCAGCTGCCCGCATTGCTGGGACAAGTTGAGCGAGAAAACCCGCCGCAGCGCCATCGATCGGCAGAAGCAGATCGAACTGGCCAAGGCGCGCAACATGCCGCACCCGATCGGCTACAACTATAAACAAGCATCCACCGAGGCTTGATCATGACTGCGCGCCTGCTCTATGTGATGGATCCGATGTGTTCGTGGTGCTGGGGGTTCGCTCCGGTCGCCAAGGCATTGGTCGAGCAGGCGCAGGCAGCGGGAGTGGAGCTGCACCTGGTGGTCGGCGGCTTGCGCACCGGCAGCGGTGCGGCGCTGGAACCGACCACGCGGCGCTACATCCTTGAGCACTGGCAAGCGGTCACCGAGGCCACCGGTCAGCCGTTCAAGTTCGACGGCGCGTTGCCCGACGGTTTTGTCTACGACACCGAGCCGGCCTGCCGCGCGATCGTTACCGCGCGCAGCCTGGCACCGGATTGCGCGTGGAAACTGGTCGGCCTGATCCAGCAGGCGTTTTACGCTGAAGGCCGCGATGTCACCCAGGCCAGTGTGCTGGTGGAGCTGGCTGAAAAGGCTGGCGTGCCGCGCATCGAGTTTGCTGCCTTGTTCGATCATGCCGACCAGCACAAAGCGACTCAGGCGGATTTCACTTGGGTGCAGGATCTGGGCATTGCCGGTTTCCCGACCCTGCTCGCCGAGCGCAATGGCCAACTGGCCTTGCTGACCAACGGCTATCAACCGCTCAGTGAGCTGTCGCCGTTGCTCGGTCGCTGGCTGGAGCGCGCAGCCTGTGCCTGACCGGGCCGATGACACGCCAGCCGTAAAGCGTGTCGACCGGCTGAGCTGGGCGGAAGTCCGGCGCCTGGCACTGCATCACAAAAAGTCTCTGTGGATCGCCAACGGCGTGGCCGTGCTGGCGACGCTGTGCAGCGTGCCGATTCCGTTGCTGTTGCCGTTGCTGGTGGACGAAGTCCTGCTCGGGCATGGCGATGCCGCGCTGAAAGTCATGAACCATGTGTTGCCGTCGATGTGGCAGCAGGCGGCGGGCTACATCGGTCTGATGCTGCTGGTCACGCTGACTTTGCGTTGCAGCGCCCTGTGTTTTGGCGTGTTGCAGGCGCGGCTGTTTGCCCGGCTGGCGAAAGACATCGTCTACCGCATTCGCGTGCGGCTGATCGAGCGCCTGAAAAGGATTTCCCTCGGCGAATACGAAAGCCTCGGCAGCGGCACTGTGACCACACATCTGGTCACCGATCTGGACACCCTCGACAAATTCGTCGGCGAAACCCTCAGCCGGTTTCTGGTGGCGATGCTGACCCTGGTCGGCACCGCGAGCATTCTGATGTGGATGCACTGGAAACTGGCGCTGCTGATCCTGCTGTTCAACCCGTTGGTGATCTACGCCACGGTGCAGTTGGGCAAGCGGGTCAAGCACCTGAAGAAACTGGAGAACGACAGCACCTCGCGTTTCACTCAGGCCTTGAGCGAAACCCTCGATGCGATCCAGGAAGTGCGCGCCGGCAACCGTCAGGGCTTCTTCCTCGGGCGACTCGGCTTGCGCGCGCAGGAAGTGCGTAACTATGCGGTCAATTCGCAGTGGAAGACCGATGCGTCGAACCGCGCCAGTGGTCTGCTGTTCCAGTTCGGCATCGACATCTTCCGCGCGGCGGCGATGCTCACGGTGCTGTTCTCCGACCTGTCGGTCGGGCAGATGCTCGCGGTGTTCAGTTACCTGTGGTTCATGATCGGCCCGGTCGAGCAACTGCTTAATCTGCAATACGCCTACTACGCGGCGGGCGGCGCGTTGGCGCGGATCAACGAACTGCTGGCGCGGGCTGACGAGCCGCAGTACCCGGGTGGCGTCGATCCGTTCAAGGGCCGTGAAACCGTGGGCATCGAGGTGCAGGGGCTGAGCTTCGGCTATGGCGAGGAGTTGGTGGTGGATCAGATGAACCTGTCCATTGCCCCCGGTGAAAAAGTCGCGATTGTCGGTGCCAGTGGCGGCGGCAAGAGCACGCTGGTGCAGTTGCTGCTCGGGTTGTACACGCCGTTGTCCGGTACCATTCGTTTCGGCGGTTCGACCCAGCAGGAAATCGGCCTGGAACTGATTCGCGAAAACGTCGCGGTGGTGCTGCAGCATCCGGCACTGTTCAACGACACCGTCCGCGCCAACCTGACCATGGGCCGCACCCGCAGCGACGAAGCTTGCTGGCAGGCACTGGAAATCGCCCAACTGGAGGCGACCATCCGCGCCTTGCCGGATGGCCTGGACAGTATCGTTGGACGTTCCGGCGTGCGCCTGTCCGGCGGTCAGCGCCAGCGTCTGGCAATTGCGCGGATGATCCTCGCCGAGCCGAAAGTGGTGATCCTCGACGAAGCCACCTCGGCCCTCGATGCCGCCACCGAATACAACCTGCATCAGGCCATGGCGCGCTTCCTCAGCGGCCGCACCACGCTGATCATTGCCCATCGCCTGTCGGCGGTGAAGCAGGCCGATCGCGTGCTGGTGTTCGACGGCGGGCAAGTGGCCGAGGATGGCGACCACCAGCAACTGATCGCTGACGGCGGCCTCTACGCCAAGCTCTACGGCCACTTGCAGCGTCTGTAATCAGCCCCACAGCACTTGCAGCGCCGCCTCCTCGCCGTCATGGCCAAATTGCTTCATCACCACCGAACAGGATTCGCACGGGCGCATGGTTGTCGCGATGTCGACCGAGCGGATCTCCTTTGGATCGGGGTATTTCTCGCGCAGCACGCTGATCAGCTTGCTTTCGCTGTCCAGCGAGGTCGGCCGGCTGGTCTGCGTCGGGTGATAGGTTTTCAGATCCTTGATGGTCAGCGGCACGGCCAGCAATTGCCCTTGCTCGGTGACCTCCAGCGAGGTGCGCGGGAAGGCCGGGTTGTAGTCGATATTGATGTAAGTGGTGCTGCCGATCCGCACATGATTGGCGCCCATGTGGCGAAACAGCGGCAGGCGCTGGGTGCTGCCCTGAGCGCCGGAGACGCTGACGTAGACTTCCCGTTTACCGCTGGCCGTGGTGACTTCGGCATAGGCGATGTTACGTGCGTTGAGCGGCCGTTCACGCACGGGTAACAGGTTGTGCAGTTTCTGCATGGCACTGTCGATACGCAGTGCTGCGTTGTTGTTGGCCGGGTTGATCGTCGGTGACAGGAACAACGTGTCGAAAATCTCTGCGGTTTTCTGCCGAAAGGCTTCTGGCGCTTCCTTGCTGCGCGCCCACGTGACGGCGCCTTCGGGCAGGCGGGTGACGATCATCCGCGTCGAGTGATCAAACATCAGCGCCTCGCCCGGGCTGGTGTCGACTTTCAGCCATTTCAGATTGTTGGCCGGACTGGCTGTGGTGCCGATGGGAATCGCTATCTGCTCCATGGTCTTCATCGCGCGCTGCACCGATTCGAGGCCATGGATGCGCACGATGTTGTTGGCGTGCAGCGAGCCGGTGTAGACGGTCAGCAATTCCGCACCGAGACTGCCGTCGGCCAGTTCGGCGGGGGCCAGGCGTTTGAATGTCAGCTGCCTGCCCGGGACTTCGCCTTTGGCGAAAGTGGCGAGGTAGTACTCATGGTTGTTGACCCGGAAAAATACATGGGTGGCCGAGTCGTCGATGGCCGGCAGCAGCACTGCGCCGACCTGATGTGAATCATTGATCCCGTCGTAGGTACCGCCGGTTTTTATCCGGGCATAAATACCTTTGCGAAACTGCAGCGTGGCTTGAATCTGCTTTCTTGGCACCAGCCTGCCCTGATTGAAGCCCAGACGACGCAGGTCACCGGTGAACAGCTGCGGGCGGTTATCGATGATTTGATAAAGCTTGGCATCGACCGCCAGGAACGTTCCTTCTTGCCGGGGCAGGGCGGCGGGCTCCGAAATCCGCTCGCCAAACCACGGCGCGTAACCTTTTTCCTTGTCGATCGTGCCAGGGCCGGGCGTCGGAGCCGGTTCTGCAGTGATGTAGCTGACGCGGCAGTCGCCCGCGCCCGGTGCGCGACGTACCCGGCATGGCAGCAGCGTCCAGTGCTGACTGTCATCAAGCAGATCGACCCGGCGCAGTTCATCGCCGTCGAGTCGATAGGGCACATCATCGATCAGTACTGTGATGCGTCCGCCAGCCTCGGGCATGAGTTCGATGCGCGTATCGGGCGCCAGCTCGATATCGAGCTGATTGTCGGTTTTTTTCACAACGCTGTAGTGCGAACGCCCTAGCGAAAAGTCGTGTTCGTGTGCGAGCAACTGAGGCCCGTAAGGACGGTCGGACAGCGGATCAAGCAGGTGATACCGGGAGTCGCTGACAGCAACGTTGCGCACCGGTACATCGTCAATGCCTTTGACCACGGCCAGATGATCGGCAGGGTTCAGTGCTTTCCAGCGCCCGGCATCCAGTGCCTGAGGCAGGCTGTGCATCAAGTCGTAGTCAGCGCTTCTGCCGGCCAGTTTTTTCAGGCGCATGACGGCGCGGTGTTCCAGATGTGCCACGGCTCGCACTGCGCTGATTGCGCCTCGACCGCCAAGCTTGAGCAAGGCAGGCACAGCGTCCAGCGGATTGAAGTTTCTCAAGCTCGAAACCAGCAGGTTCTTCGACAATTGCGCCATGCGTGGCAGTGCGACGCGAATCGTCATTTTTCCTGCCACTGCAGCGAGGCGGATGCTGCCGGCAACAAACTTGCCCAGGGGAATCGCGAACGAGACGATATCGAGGAACAGGCCGAGTACGCCCAGTGCGCGTTTCTCCGGGCTGTCCGATTGCAGGTCTTCGAGACTGCCCCAGAACGGAATAAAACCCTTGAGGGCATGAATCCAGTGCGTTTTGCTGTTGTCTTGTTCGAAGCGGGTTTTCCCCCAGGCGTCGCTGCGCAGCGCCTGTTCGTCGACATAGAACAACTGCGTCGCGATGAAAGAGGCGATTTGCACAGTGCGCGGCGAGGTGAAACTCAGGTTCGGCGAACCGTCCTGATGGGTCGCCGGGATCATCGAAACCGGAAGGGGCTCGCCCAGTGGTTCGAGGATGGCGATGCACATGGCGTCGGCGGCGGGGGACGAGCCGTTCCAGTGTGCCTCTCGGTCCAATGGCAGGCGGCGGGCGACGATGCGAGTGATGCTCTGCGCCCTGGTGCGTCCACGTTTGGGCGGCAGTGGTGGCAATAACACACCGCCCATATGGGTGCTATCCAGATCTGTACGTTGGCGAATGATGCCGGCGCGCGGCAGGCATTCGTAGAAGCGTGATAAGCCCTGATACGTCACTTGCAGAAAGAAACCCATGCGTGCCCGAAGCGGCAGGATGTTTTCCGGTGTTTCCAGGTGAGCCTCGATGTGCCGCGTCTTATCCCTGAGGCTGTGAATCCTCACTTCGCCGTGTTCCAGTGCCCGGCGGTCAGCCCATGGCAGAGTGACCAGCAGCGACTTGATCAAATATTCATAGGCTTTGCGGGTCTTGCTCAGATAATCGTCGAACTGCTGATCGAACACTGTCCTGATATCGGGCAGGGTGCACTTGCTCGGGAAGCGTGAAACACGTTCGCCTGGTTGATGTCCGGTGTCGACAAAACCACTGTGCAGGTTGCCTTCCGGATTCAGGCTGATCCATTCGCTGGCGTTGCGGCCATCGCTGCTGACGTACCAGCGCGTTTCGTTGTTCAGCCCGCCAGAGGCATAGACCTCCAGCAGCGGCCAAGTGCGCAATGCCACTTCCTCGGTATCGATAATGCTGCGTCGGGCACGGTTGCGCGCTGAATGATGATAGCGCTTGAGGCGAATCGTCGTGTGATCGTACAGATCGTTGGTCAGCGCCTTGTCCAGTTCCTGTTGCGCCAGGGCGAGTCTGCGTGGCGGTTCGATGTCCAGTTGCAGGATCGCCGCGTTCAGTTGTTTCTCGTGGTCTTCCAGAGCGTTCAGCGGCGCGTGACCGTCGCAGGCTTCGCTCGCGACAGCCAGCGCTCCGGTGGCTGCGGTCCAGGTACGTGCGGCAGCCACTCGGGTCATGGCGATCAGGGTTTGCAGGTCGCTGCTGGCGTTGTGACTTTTGTGCAGCGGCAGATCGACCAGTTGCTGGAAGCTCAGATACTCCAGCGACCGTGGATCAAGGGCATGAGCGAGGTGCACGCCATGCACGAAATTGACCCAGACCACCGAGCTGGCGTAAGGCAGGTCGTCAGGGATGTCGCGCACTTGAAATTCCGGTCCGAATTGCGCCAGACAGACCCATCCCAGCAGGTGTTTCTCGATCGTCGTCGAGGTTCGGTGAGAATCCTCCAGATGCTGTAAAAAGTCCCGGCGAATGGTGGCGTAGCCGGCTCCGTAGTGAGCGCGTTGTTCGAGCGCAAAACCGGCCACTTCGGTCGAACTGCGGTTGCCAGGCAGGTCGTACCACAGGCACAAGGCTTCGAGCAGTAAACGCAGGCCGATGTCGGGGACGGTCAGTTCATCAGGTCGGGCGCCGTACCATTGCAGCCTTTGCAGCAAGCGCTGGCCCAGGTCATGGGCCTGGGGGGTGTCGAGCAGGCGCTCCAGGCAGGTGGCGGGCTGCTGCTCCAGTTGCTGGACGGTAAAAGGAGGCGTGACTTCGCTGGCCAGGCTGTCAATGGCCGACAGGGGTTTGCCGATGAGCCAGTCGCCCATCACGTCGTGAATCGTGGCTTTGTCCTCGTCGCTCATCAACACCGCGAGCGTCGGGTGATGTCGCAGATTCAGTCGGTGACTGGCGCGCTGTTCTTCTACTTTGCCGATCAGCCGGGTCAGTGCCGTGGCGTCCGGTGCGTCCGCAAATGTGAACCCGGACTCACGCAGCAGTTGTGACAACGGCTGCAGCCTGTCGGAACGCAGGTGTGCGCCTATACTCAGCAACGCTCGCTGAAACGCTTGAAGGCTGCTGGAGGCTTTGCTGACGCTCTCGATGACATAACGGTCGACGCTGCCATCGAGGCGGTTGAGGGAGAAACTGCATTGATCAGCCGTGGCGTCGACTTGCAGCAGGTCTCCTCTGGCGGTCTGCAGAAACGCGGTCAATTGCGGTTCGCCGCTGTTTTCGATCAGCGTTTGCAGAATGTTTTGCGCCTGGTCTTGCGCTGCGCCCAGGCGTGAATGTGCCTGGGGCCCCAGGTAGTAGGACTCCAGTGAAGTCGAAGCGTCGAGGACCGCGCGCAGGGCAGTGATCATTGCGCGGTATTCGCTCTGTTGGGCAGTATGGCGTTGCAGCGCGGTTGTAAGTGACTGCATGGAAAACGGCTCTGGATGATTGAAAGCCGTCAGTGTCGAAGCATCGCGCACCTCGGGTGCGGTACATATGTATGGTCGGTTGCAAGCTTCCTGGCTTGCCGGAAGGGGGAACGCCCCCTAGTCTGGCTTTAGCGGTCTTCCCTTGATGATGGCAGTACGTGCGCAAAGGACCTCATGAAGCAAAAAAGGACACTCGGAACGCCACGGTTGTTGGGCATCGTCTGGCCATTTATTGCCGTCGTGTTATTTCAGGCGTTATTGGGGGGCGTGAGTCTCTACGTCCTGTCGGCCGTGCGTGGCTATGTCGCCGGTGAAAGTCTCTGGTCCAAGGGCCAGAAGGACGCCATCTATTACCTGAACCTGTATGCCGACAGCCGTGACGAGGCGATCTTCCTCAAGTACAAGGACGCGATTGCGGTGCCCCAGGGCGGTCACCAGTTGCGTCTGGCGCTGGATCGTCAACCGCCGGATCTGCAGGCGGCGCGGGAGGGGATTCTCAAGGGTGGCAACCATCCCGATGACGTTTCGAGCCTGATCTGGCTGTACCTCAATTTCCGTCATTTCAGTTATCTGGAAACAGCGATCGACCGCTGGACCATCGGCGATGCCTATCTGGTGCAACTGGACAATGTCGCGCGCGAGATGCATCAGGGCATCAGCAAGAATGTCGCGACGCCGGCTGATATCCAGCACTGGAAAGCGCAAATCTTTGCCATCAATGACGGTGTAACGCCGGCGGCCAAGGCTTTCAGCGATGCCTTGGGCGAAGGCTCGCGGATGATCCTGCGCCTGCTGCTGTTCACCAACCTGGCCACGGCGCTGGGGTTGATCGTGCTGGCACTGTTGCGCACCCACAAACTGCTCAAACAGCGCCATGCCTTTGCCCAGGCGCTGCAACTGGAGAAGGACCGGGCGCACATCACCCTGCAATCGATTGGCGACGGGGTCATCACCACCGACGTCAACGGTGCGATTGATTACATGAATCCCGCGGCAGAAGCCATGACGCACTGGAAGTCCGAGCATGCGGCGGGGCTGCCTCTGGCCGCGCTGTTCAATCTGCTGGACGACAACGCGCAGGCAGAAGGGCTGACGCTGATCGAGCATATCCTCAGCGGGCAACTGGTCGGCGGCAGCGAACATTCCAAACTGATTCAGCGTCTGGACGGCAGCACGGTTTCCGTGACGCTGGTGGGCGCACCGATCCGCAATGCCGAGAAAGTCAGTGGCACAGTGTTGGTGCTGCATGACATGACTCAGGAACGGCAATACATCGCCAACCTGTCGTGGCAGGCCACCCACGATGCCCTGACCGGTCTGGCCAACCGCCGCGAATTCGAATATCGCCTGGAGCAGGCCCTGCACAACCTGACGCGCCAGCCCGGTCGGCATGCGCTGATGTTCCTTGATCTGGACCAGTTCAAACTGGTCAACGACACCTGCGGCCATGCCGCTGGCGATGAGTTGCTGCGGCACATCTGCGCGCTGTTGCAATCGGGCTTGCGCGAGAGCGACACCCTGGCACGGCTGGGTGGCGACGAGTTCGGCATCCTGCTGGAGAACTGCGCCCCGGACGCTGCCGAGAAAATTGCCGAGAGCTTGCGTCAGACTGTGCAGAACCTGCACTTCGTGTGGAAGGGGCGACCGTTCCTGACCACGGTGAGTATCGGTCTGGTGCACATCGCCCAGACCCCGACCACCCTCGAAGCCTCATTGCGCGCGGCTGACATGGCTTGCTACATGGCCAAGGAAAAGGGCCGTAACCGGGTGCAGGTTTACCACGCAGATGACTCCGAACTGTCTCTGCGCTTCGGCGAAATGGCCTGGGTGCAGCGCTTGCACATGGCTCTGGAAGAAGACCGCTTTTGCCTTTACGCCCAGGAAATCGCGCCACTGGGCCCCGCAGCTGATGGCGGCGGGCACATCGAAATACTCTTGCGTCTGCATGACGAGGCCGGGCGGATGATCCTGCCGGACAGTTTCATTCCGGCGGCCGAACGTTATGGCCTGATGAGTCAACTGGACCGCTGGGTTGTAGAAAATGTTTTTAAAGTCATTGCCCAATGTGTTGCCGAACAACATCAAGGGCCTTTGGCAATGTGTGCGATTAATCTTTCAGGCATTACTATCGGAGATGACGCGTTCTTGCACTTTCTGCGTGAACAGTTTGTTAATTACGCCATACCTCCTGAAATGATTTGTTTTGAAATTACCGAAACCAGTGCAATTGCCAATCTTGGGAGTGCAATTCGATTTATTAATGAACTCAAAGGCTTAGGTTGTTACTTCTCGCTTGATGATTTTTGTGCCGGAATGTCTTCATTCGCTTATCTGAAACATTTGCCTGTAGACTTCCTGAAGATCGACGGAAGTTTCGTAAAGGATATGCTGGACGACCCGATTAACCGCGCAATGGTCGAAGTGATCAATCACATCGGGCATGTCATGGGTAAGCAGACAATTGCCGAGTTTGTAGAAACAACCCAGATCGAGCAGGCATTGCTTGAAATCGGGGTGGATTACGCTCAGGGTTACGTCATCGAACGCCCGCAGTTGTTTACCTGCGACAGTTTGCAAAGTCGGCCCGCCAGACCGCAGCCGTTGTTATTCAAGGCGCCTGGCACGTTCCGTTGAAATCTCTTGCCGATCCTTACAATCACAAATCAAAAGGAGCCGAACAGTGATCGACACATTCAACCGAACCGGACCACTCATGGAAGCTGCAAGTTATCCCGCCTGGGCGCAACAGCTCATTACGGATTGCAGCGAGAGCAAGCGCCGGGTTGTCGAACATGAACTGTACCAGCGCATGCGCGATAACAAGCTCAGCGCCAGGACCATGCGCCAGTACCTGATCGGGGGCTGGCCGGTCGTTGAACAGTTTGCGTTGTATATGGCGCAGAACCTGACCAAGACCAGGTTTGCCCGCCATCCTGGGGAGGACATGGCGCGCCGCTGGCTGATGCGTAACATCCGTGTTGAACTCAATCATGCCGATTACTGGCTGAACTGGAGCCGCGCGCACGGCGTCAGCCTTGAGGATCTTCAGGCTCAGCAAGTGCCGCCGGAATTGCATGCGCTGAGTCACTGGTGCTGGCATACGAGTTCGGCGGATTCGCTGATCGTCGCCATCGCCGCCACCAACTACGCCATCGAGGGCGCGACCGGGGAGTGGTCGGCGCTGGTGTGTTCCACTGGCGTGTACGCTGCGGCGTTCCCGGAAGAGGAGCGCAAGCGGGCGATGAAATGGCTGAAGATGCATGCCCAATATGACGACGCCCATCCATGGGAAGCGCTGGAAATCATCTGCACGCTGGCGGGGATGAACCCGAGCCAGGCATTGCAGACCGAGCTGCGCCAGGCCGTGTGCAAGAGTTACGACTACATGTACCTGTTCCTTGAGCGCTGCATGCAGCTGGAGACCACGGAGCGCGCGATCCACGGTCGTGAACGTCTGGCGTTGGCAGAGAGCTGATTCAAGGTCTGAGGTGTAGCAAAAATGTGGGAGCGAGCCTGCTCGCGAAGACGGCGCTTCAGTCAGCACGGTTTTGACTGATTCACCGCTTTCGCGAGCAGGCTCGCTCCCACAGTTGTATTGGGGTGGTCAGAAAAATTCAGCCTGCCATCGCCAACCGATTACGCCCTTCGCGCTTGGCTACATACAGCGCACTGTCCGCCCGACGCAGCAGACTGTCCGCTGATTCACCCGGCAGCAGAGTGGAGCAGCCAAGGCTCACGGTCAGGTCGATCAATTGGCCGTCGGCGAAGTACTCCTCAGCCTGCGCGGCATGGCGCAATCGCTCGCCAATCATCTGCGCCGCTTCCCGGCCGGTGTTCGACAGCAGGATCAGAAACTCTTCCCCGCCATAGCGAAACACCATGTCGACGTTGCGCAACTGGCTCTTGATCGAGGCCGCCATCGCTTTGAGCACGTCATCACCGGCGCTGTGACCGTGGCTGTCGTTGACCCGTTTGAAGTGGTCGATGTCGAGCATCAGTACCGATAGTGGTTGCAGGTGCCGACGTGACATGTCGATCTCGCGCTGCAGGGTCTGCTCCATGGCGATCCGGTTGCCGGTTCCGGTCAGCGGGTCGCGCAACGCACTTTGCGTGGCAGCGCGGTAGAGCAGGGCGTTGCGCATCGGGAACAGCAGTGACGACAGCAGCGATTCGAGGTTGCCCTGATCCTGCTCGCTGAAGCGCTGGTTGCGGCGAAACACCAGTTCGCCCAAGTGCTCGCCTTCATGGCTGAGGCTATAGCTGACGGAATGGTGACCGCGCGCACCGAATTCCAGGCGCAGGTCGCTGCCTGAATGCACATAACTCAAGGCGTCCAGCGGCACCAGGCGCTGAACTTCGCGAAAAAACAAACCGAGGATTCGTTGCGGCTCAAGACTGGTTTGCAGTTGCAGGCTCATTTGCTGGCGCAGTTGCGCGAGGCTGGCCGGGCGTTCCAGAAGCGGAGGCAGCTGACCAAAGCCCAGGCGTTGCAATTTGGCACTGTCAAAGTCAATTGCATTGGTCTGGGAAGGTGATTTCATATGGCGTGAGCCCCTAAGCAGTAAGTCTGTCTTACAGGCTGGGTGAGAGCGGCTATGGGCTGCGCGTCATACTGATCCATCAGTCCCGTAGGACATTTGGCGTAAGTTTAGTCTGCCGGATGACGATTAGTCAGCTATCGAAATCGGCCTGGCCCCAGTGCCTTCACACGGCATGCTTTGAGGAAAATTAGAGCGAAAGTCGTGCCATTCGGTTCAGGTTTATTAAAACCTTTATGAATCAACAGGATGGCTTTTTGCTTTGAGGGCGGGTGGCGGATATTTGACTGAAGTGTGATGTTGGGAAGCGGCAATTGTGTGCCGCGACGGTAATCCGCCACGGCAACAAAAGCGACGTATGGCAGTTATTGCGCGTTGAATGCCTGGCCATTGATGCCCGTACTGTCCGGGCCCATCAGGTACAGGTACACCGGCATGATCTCTTCCGGGGTCGGATTGTTCAGCGGGTTTTCCCCCGGATAGGCCTGTGCGCGCATGCTGGTACGCGTACCGCCCGGGTTGATGCTGTTGGAGCGCACGGGTGCTACGCCATCGACTTCGTCGGCCAGCGTCTGCATCAGGCCTTCGGTGGCAAACTTCGACACACCGTAGGCGCCCCAGTAGGCCCGGCCCTTGCGCCCGACGCTGCTGGAGGTGAACACCACCGAGGCATCCTGCGACAGCTTGAGCAGTGGCAGCAGGGTGCTGGTCAGCATGAACATGGCGTTGACGTTGACCTGCATGACGCGCATGAAGTTTTCGCCGGACAGTTGCTCGATCGGCGTACGCGGCCCAATGATCGAGGCGTTGTGCAGCAGGCCATCGAGATGGCCGAACTCGGTTTCGATCATCGCCGCCAGCTCATCGTATTGATGGGGCAGGGCGGTTTCGAGGTTGAACGGGATCACCGCCGGTTGTGGATGGCCGGCTGCTTCGATTTCGTCGTAGACCTGCGTCAGATTGGCTTCGGTCTTGCCCAGCAACAGCACGGTAGCGCCATGGGCGGCGTAGGTTTTGGCAGCCGCCGCGCCGATGCCGCGTCCGGCACCGGTGACCAGAATGACCCGGTCCTTGAGCAATTCGGGACGGGCGGTGTAATCAAACATAAAAACCTCACAATCCATTCATGAAGACCTGCTTCCTTGTGGTGAGGGGATTTATCCCCGACCGGCTGCGAAGCAGTCGTGAAACCTGCGTATCGAATCGACCTGAAAGAATGCGGGGGCTGCTTCGCAACCCATCGGGGATGAATCCCCTCGCCACAAAGGCCGTTTTCAGCAGCTGCACAGCGCGTTGTCGATGACCTTGCGCAGTTCCAGTGGATGATCCACCACCACATCCGCGCCCCAGTGCCGCGGGTTGTCGTCCGGGTGGATATAGCCATAGGTCACGGCGGCGGTTTTAGTGCCCGCATCGCGCCCCGATTCGATGTCGCGCAGATCATCGCCCACAAACAGCACGGTGGACGGATCCAGATCAAGCATCTTGCACGCGAGTATCAGCGGCTCCGGATCCGGCTTGCTGTTTTTCACGTGGTCCGGGCAGATCAACAGCGCCGAGCGCTCGGCCAGTCCCAGTTGCTGCATGATCGGCTCGGCAAACCGCACCGGTTTGTTGGTGACCACGCCCCAGATCAAGTTGCCCCGCTCGATGTCGGCCAGCAACTCGCCCATGCCGTCGAACAGCTTGCTGTGTACCGCGCAACCGGCCAGATAGCGTTCGAGGAACTCCTGGCGCAGTTCTTCGAAGCCCGGCGATTCCGGATCCATCGAGAACGTCACCGCGACCATGGCTTTGGCGCCGCCGGAAATTTCGTCGCGGATGTGCTTGTCGTTCATTGGCGGCAAGCCGCGATCCGCGCGCATCGCCTGACAGATGGCGATGAAATCCGGCGCGGTGTCGAGCAGGGTGCCGTCCATATCGAAAAGGACTGCTCTGATGGCCATCGGCTTACTCCTCGCGCAGGGTCTGGATCATGTAGTTGACGTCAACGTCGCTGGCCAGTTTGTAGTGCTTGGTCAGCGGGTTGTAGGTCAGGCCGATGATGTCCTTGACGGTCAGGCCGGCGATGCGGCTCCAGGCGCCCAGCTCGGACGGGCGAATGAATTTCTTGAAGTCGTGGGTGCCGCGTGGCAGCAGCTTCATGATGTATTCGGCACCGACGATGGCGAACAGGTACGCCTTCGGGTTGCGGTTGATGGTCGAGAAGAACACCTGGCCGCCCGGTTTGACCATGCGGTAGCAGGCGCGGATCACCGACGACGGGTCCGGTACGTGCTCCAGCATTTCCAGGCAGGTTACGACGTCGAACTGCTCGGGCATTTCTTCGGCAAGGGCTTCAGCGGTGATCTGCCGGTACTCGACGTTGACCCCGGATTCCAATTGATGCAGTTGCGCGACCGCCAGCGGCGCTTCGCCCATGTCGATGCCCGTTACGGTGGCGCCGCGCTGGGCCATGGCTTCGCTGAGAATGCCGCCGCCGCAGCCGACGTCGAGGACTTTCTTGCCGGCCAGATTGACCCGCTCGTCAATCCAGTTGACCCGCAGCGGATTGATGTCGTGCAGTGGTTTGAATTCGCTTTCACGGTCCCACCAACGATGGGCCAGGGCTTCGAATTTGGCGATTTCGGCGTGGTCGACGTTGCTCATGATCTATTCCTCGAAAAACTTGAAAAAGGCTGTAGCCGCGGAGTCTGCTCCGCGGTGTTTACGATTCTGAGTGGCCGCTGATGCGCTGGCCCCAGGTCCGGGCGGTGGCGCCCAGCTGTTGTTCGTCCAGGCGGGTCAGGCGCCGGTCGTCGAGTAACTGTTTGCCGGCGACCCACAGGTGCTTCACGCAGTCGCGGCCAGTGGCATAGATAAGCTGTGACACCGGGTCATAAACCGGTTGCTGGGCCAGGCCGGACAGGTCGAAGGCGACGATGTCTGCAGCCTTGCCGATCTCCAGCGAACCGACCTGTGCCTCAATGCCCAAAGCCCGGGCGCCGTTGAGCGTGGCCATGCGCAGCGCGCGATGGGCGTCCAGCGCGGTGGCCGAGCCGGCGACGGCTTTGGCCAGCAGCGCGGCGGTACGGGTTTCGCCGAGCAGGTCGAGGTCGTTGTTGCTCGCTGCGCCATCGGTGCCGACGGCAACGTTCACGCCAGCCTGCCACAGACGCTCCACCGGGCAGAAACCGCTGGCCAGCTTCAGGTTCGATTCCGGGCAGTGGATCACGCTGGTGTTGCTTTCTACCAGCAATGCCAGATCGTCATCGCTGATCTGGGTCATGTGCACCGCCTGGAAGCGCGGGCCGAGCAGGCCGAGGCGAGCGAGGCGGGCCAGTGGTCGCTCGCCGCGATGCTCCAGCGATTGCTGGACTTCAAAGGCGGTTTCGTGGACGTGCATGTGGATCGACGCGTCCAGCTCTTCGGCGATCACACGGATTTTTTCCAGGTTCTCGTCGCCTACGGTGTAGGGTGCATGAGGGCCGAAAGTGATCTTGATCCGTTCGTGGTGCTTCAGATCACCGAACAGCTCGACGCCCTGACGAATGGCCTCATCGGCGCTGCTGGCGCCGGGGATCGGGAAATCGAGGATCGGAATCGCGATCTGTGCGCGAATGCCGCTGTTGTGCACACGCTCACTGGCGACTTTCGGGAAGAAGTACATGTCCGAGAAGCAGCTGATGCCACCTTTGATCTGCTCGGCAATCGCCAAGTCAGTGCCATCACGGACGAAATCTTCATCGACCCATTTGGCTTCGGCCGGCCAGATGTGGTTTTCCAGCCAGGTCATCAGCGGCAGATCATCGGCCAGGCCACGGAACAGGGTCATCGCCGCATGCCCGTGAGCGTTGATCAGGCCAGGGCTGAGCAACACGTCCGGCAATTCGCGGACTTCAGTGGCGTTACACTTCAATGCTTCGGCGCGCGGGCCGATAAACACGATGCGACCGTCACGGATGCCCAGGCCGTGCTCCTTGAGCACAACGCCTGCAGGTTCGACGGGTACCAGCCAGGTCGGCAGCAATAATAAGTCGAGCGCAATGGCAGGTTTCGGCATCGATGGTCGGTTCCAGTGCTTTTGTAAAGGATGGCGAAGTATACCCGAGCGTCTTCGCGGGGGGATCGCTATAATCGGCGGCTTTTGTTCATGAGTGCGGGGTGAGGGATGCGCGATCGACTGTTGGCTGCGGAGAAAGTAAAGGCCATCGATTGGCGAGATGGCGCGCTCCACCTGCTGGATCAGCGTATTTTGCCGTTCGAGGAAACCTGGATTGCCTACACCAGCGCTGCCGGTGTGGCTGAGGCGATTCGTTCGATGGTGGTGCGTGGCGCGCCGGCCATCGGCATCAGTGCCGCCTATGGCATTGTGCTGGCGGCCCGCGCACGGATCGCTGAGGGGGGTGACTGGTACGCGGCGCTGGAGGAGGATTTCGCGCTGCTGGCCGATTCTCGCCCGACGGCGGTCAATCTGTTCTGGGCGCTCAATCGCATGCACGATCGCCTGGACCGGCTGAAAGAAAACGCCGATCCGCTGGCGGCACTGGAAGCTGAAGCCATCGCCATTCATGAAAGCGATCGCGAGGCCAACCTGACCATGGCTCAGCTCGGTGTCGATCTGATCCGCAAGCATCAGGGCAACGCCCAGGCGATTCTTACCCACTGCAACACCGGCGCCCTGGCCACCGGTGGTTTCGGTACCGCGCTGGGGGTGATTCGCGCGGCCTATCTCGAAGGCATGGTAGAGCGCGTCTACGCCGATGAAACCCGCCCGTGGCTGCAGGGTTCGCGCCTGACCGCCTGGGAGCTGGCAAACGAAGGCATCCCGGTGACGCTCAATGCCGACTCGGCTGCTGCGCACATCATGAAAACCAAAGGCGTGACCTGGGTGATCGTCGGTGCTGACCGCATCACCGCCAATGGCGATGTGGCGAACAAGATCGGCACCTATCAACTGGCGGTCAACGCCATGCACCACGGCGTGCGCTTCATGGTGGTGGCGCCGAGTTCGACCATCGACATGCACCTGGCCAGCGGCGACGACATTCCGATCGAGGAACGTGATGGCGCCGAATTGCTGGAAGTCGGTGGCAAGCGCGTGGGCGCGGACGTCGAAGCGTTCAACCCGGTCTTCGACGTGACGCCGGCGGATCTGATCGATGCGATCGTCACTGAAAAGGGCATCGTCGAGCGTCCGGATACGGCGAAAATGGCTCAGTTGATGTGCCGCAAACGCCTGCATTGATTGGCTTGGTGTCTGCGTTGCCCCTTTCGCGAGCAGGCTCGCTCCCACAGGTTTTGTGATCACCACAGAACAATGTGGGAGCGAGCCTGCTCGCGAAGGGGCCCTGAAAGTCAATAAACATCGCAAAATCTGACCTCAAAACTGCATTCAAAGAAGCTCTGAGCCTCTCTCGTCCCCTTTACGCCTGTCATCGGTCAACTAACTATGCTCCATGCGCATCTGGGGGATAGGTGCGTGGCGGCTCTTGTGATAACATCCGGCGTTTTCCGAGGCAGCTTCACGGAGCTGTCTTTACTGCGCAAATCCGTGGTTCTATCCGTTGATTTGTCGTAAGTCGGCGCACGGCACTCAGCCTGCCCCGACGAGCTTCGTACATCCCATATGGATATGACGAAGTTTCACCAGAAAAAGGAATCAGGCTTCTCATGGGCGAACTGGCCAAAGAAATCCTCCCGGTCAATATCGAAGACGAGCTGAAACAGTCCTACCTCGACTACGCGATGAGCGTAATCGTCGGCCGTGCACTGCCGGATGCGCGCGATGGCCTCAAGCCCGTGCACCGTCGCGTACTGTTCGCGATGAGCGAGCTGGGCAACGACTTCAACAAGCCGTACAAGAAATCTGCCCGTGTTGTCGGTGACGTGATCGGTAAGTATCACCCGCATGGTGATACCGCGGTGTACGACACCATCGTCCGCATGGCTCAGCCTTTCTCCCTGCGCTACCTGCTGGTTGACGGTCAGGGCAACTTCGGTTCGGTGGACGGCGACAACGCCGCGGCCATGCGATACACCGAAGTGCGCATGACCAAGCTGGCGCACGAACTGCTGGCCGACCTGCACAAGGAAACCGTGGACTGGGTGCCGAACTACGACGGTACCGAACTGATCCCGGCGGTCATGCCGACCCGCGTGCCGAACCTGCTGGTGAACGGTTCCAGCGGTATTGCCGTGGGCATGGCGACCAACATTCCGCCGCACAACCTCGGTGAAGTCATCGACGGTTGCCTGGCCCTCATCGACAATCCCGAGCTGACCGTCGATGAGCTGATGCAATACATCCCCGGTCCGGACTTCCCGACGGCCGCGATCATCAACGGTCGTGCCGGCATTATCGAAGCCTACCGCACCGGTCGTGGCCGCATTTACATGCGTGCCCGTTCGATCATCGAAGACATCGACAAGGTCGGTGGCCGTCAGCAGATCGTCATCACCGAACTCCCGTACCAGCTGAATAAGGCGCGTCTGATCGAGAAGATCGCCGAGCTGGTCAAAGAGAAGAAGCTCGAAGGCATCACCGAGCTGCGCGACGAGTCCGACAAGGACGGTATGCGCGTCGTGATCGAACTGCGTCGCGGCGAAGTGCCTGAGGTGATCCTCAACAACCTCTACGCCCAGACCCAACTGCAATCGGTATTCGGCATCAACATCGTCGCGCTGATCGACGGCCGTCCACGCATCCTCAACCTCAAGGATCTGCTGGAAGCCTTCGTCCGTCACCGTCGCGAAGTGGTCACCCGTCGTACCGTATTCGAGCTGCGCAAGGCTCGCGAGCGTGGTCACATCCTCGAAGGTCAGGCCGTTGCCCTGTCGAACATCGACCCGGTGATCGCCCTGATCAAGGCGTCGCCGACTCCGTCGGAAGCCAAGGAAGCGCTGGTCAGCACCCCTTGGGAATCCTCGGCGGTGGTGGCGATGGTGGAGCGTGCCGGCGCCGATTCGTGCCGTCCGGAAAACCTCGATCCGCAATACGGTCTGCGCGAAGGCAAGTACTTCCTGTCGCCAGAACAGGCGCAAGCCATTCTGGAACTGCGTCTGCACCGTCTGACCGGTCTGGAGCACGAGAAGCTGCTGGCCGAGTATCAAGAGATTCTCAACCAGATCGGCGAGCTGATCCGCATCCTCAACAGCGCCGTGCGCCTGATGGAAGTGATCCGCGAAGAACTGGAAGTGATCCGCGCCGAATATGGCGACGTGCGCCGCACCGAGATTCTCGATGCGCGTCTCGATCTGACCCTGGGCGACATGATCCCGGAAGAGGAGCGCGTCGTGACCATTTCCCACGGTGGCTACGCCAAGACCCAGCCACTGGCTGCGTACCAGGCTCAGCGTCGTGGCGGTAAAGGCAAATCGGCGACCGGCGTCAAGGATGAGGACTACATCGCTCACCTGCTGGTGGCCAACAGTCACACCACGCTGCTGCTGTTCTCCAGCAAAGGCAAGGTCTACTGGCTGAAGACTTACGAAATTCCGGAAGCATCCCGCGCCGCCCGTGGTCGTCCGTTGGTCAACCTGCTGCCGCTGGATGACGGTGAATACATCACCACCATGCTGCCGGTCGAGGAATACACCGAAGGTCACTACATCTTCATGGCGACCGCCAACGGCACCGTGAAGAAGACTCCGCTGGAATCCTTCAGCCGTCAGCGCAGCGTCGGTCTGATCGCGCTGGAACTGGACGAAGGCGACGTGCTGATCTCTGCGGCCATCACCGATGGCGAGCGCGAAGTGATGCTGTTCTCCGATGGCGGCAAAGTGACGCGCTTCAAAGAGTCCGACGTCCGTGCCATGGGCCGTACCGCCCGTGGTGTACGCGGCATGCGTCTGCCGGAAGGGCAGAAGCTGATTTCGATGCTGATCCCGGAAGAAGGCAGCCAGATCCTCACCGCTTCCGAGCGTGGTTATGGCAAGCGCACCGCGATTACCGAGTTCCCAGAGTACAAGCGTGGCGGTCAAGGCGTGATCGCCATGGTCAGCAACGAGCGTAACGGCCGTCTGGTCGGTGCGGTTCAGGTGCTCGACGGCGAAGAAATCATGCTGATTTCCGATCAGGGCACGCTGGTACGTACCCGTGTCGACGAAGTGTCGAGCCTGGGTCGTAACACCCAGGGCGTGACTCTGATCAAACTGGCCAAAGATGAAACCCTGGTCGGTCTGGAGCGGGTTCAGGAGCCATCGGAGGTCGAAGGCGACGAGCTTGAAGGTGAAGAGGGTGCCGAGTTCGAGGGAGGTGTCGTGATCGACGACGTTGCCGAGGACCAGCAACTCGACGCCGCAGCTGACGAAGAGCCGCAGGAGTAAGCGGACAAGCGAGGGGGCGGATGAAAATTCGCCCCCTTGTTATTTGTCCGGTATGAAATTTCGACATCATGGAGATCCCCTGTGGGAGCGAGCCTGCTCGCGAATGCAGGCGCTGCGGTACCTCTGACCCACCGCGGTGATGCATTCGCGAGCAGGCTCGCTCCCACAGGGCTGTGTTGATCGGTAGTGTGATTTATTGCGTGATACCACCAAATCAGAGCGAGATTGGATGTGAGCAAGCGAGCCTATAACTTCTGTGCCGGTCCTGCGGCGCTTCCTGAAGCTGTCCTGCAACGTGCCCAGGGTGAACTCCTTGATTGGCATGGCAAGGGTTTGTCGGTCATGGAAATGAGCCATCGCAGCGATGAGTTCGTGTCCATTGCCACCCAGGCCGAGCAGGATCTGCGTGACCTGCTGAATATCCCGTCGAACTATAAAGTGCTGTTTCTGCAGGGTGGCGCCAGCCAGCAGTTCGCGCAGATCCCGCTGAACCTGTTGCCGGAAAACGGCAGCGCCGACTATATCGACACCGGTATCTGGTCGCAGAAAGCCATCGAAGAAGCCTCGCGCTACGGCCACGTCAACGTTGCCGCCACCGCCAAGCCTTACGACTATTTCGCCATCCCGGGTCAGAACGAGTGGAAGCTGTCGAAAGACGCCGCTTACGTTCACTACGCGCCGAACGAAACCATCGGCGGTCTGGAATTCCAGTGGATCCCGGAAACCGGTGATGTACCGCTGGTGGCTGACATGTCTTCGGACATCCTCTCGCGTCCGGTCGACATCTCGCGTTTCGGCATGATCTACGCCGGCGCACAGAAGAACATCGGCCCGAGCGGTATCGTCGTCAACATTATCCGCGAAGACCTGCTGGGCAAGGCACGTTCGCTGTGCCCGACCATGCTCGACTACAAGGTCGCGGCCGACAACGGTTCGATGTACAACACCCCGCCGACCCTGGCCTGGTACCTTTCCGGTCTGGTGTTCCAGTGGCTGAAAGAGCAGGGCGGCGTTGAAGCGATCGCCAAACTGAATGACGTCAAGCAGCGCACGCTGTACGACTTCATCGACGCCAGTGGCCTCTACAGCAACCCGATCAACAAGTCGGACCGCTCGTGGATGAACGTGCCGTTCCGTCTGGCTGACGATCGCCTGGACAAACCGTTCCTGGCCGGTGCCGATGCGCGCGGTCTGCTTAACCTCAAGGGCCACCGCTCCGTGGGCGGCATGCGCGCCTCCATCTACAACGCCGTCGACATCAACGCCGTCAACGCGCTGGTGGCGTACATGGCTGAATTCGAGAAGGAGCACGGCTGATGTCCGAGCAAGAACTCAAGGCCCTGCGCCTGCGTATTGACGCTCTGGACGAAAAGGTCCTGGAACTGATCAGTGAGCGTGCGCGCTGCGCCCAGGAAGTTGCGCGAGTCAAGATGGCTTCGCTGGCCGAAGGCGAAGTGCCGGTGTTCTATCGTCCCGAGCGTGAAGCCCAGGTGCTCAAGCGCGTGATGGAGCGAAATCAGGGGCCGCTGGGCAACGAAGAGATGGCGCGCTTGTTCCGCGAAATCATGTCCTCGTGTCTGGCGCTCGAGCAGCCATTGAAAGTGGCTTACCTCGGCCCTGAGGGCACCTTCACTCAAGCAGCGGCGATGAAGCACTTCGGCCACGCGGTGATCAGCAAGCCGATGGCGGCGATCGACGAAGTGTTCCGTGAAGTGGCGGCGGGTGCGGTGAACTTCGGCGTGGTGCCGGTGGAGAACTCCACCGAAGGTGCAGTCAATCACACCCTCGACAGCTTCCTCGAGCACGACATGGTGATCTGCGGCGAAGTCGAGCTGCGCATACACCATCACCTGCTGGTCGGTGAAAACACCAAGACTGACAGCATCAGCCGCATCTACTCCCACGCCCAGTCGCTGGCCCAGTGCCGCAAGTGGCTGGACGCGCACTACCCGAATGTCGAGCGTGTGGCGGTGTCGAGCAACGCTGAAGCGGCGAAGCGGGTCAAGGGTGAGTGGAATTCGGCGGCGATTGCCGGTGACATGGCCGCAGGCTTGTACGGCCTGACGCGTCTGGCCGAGAAGATCGAAGATCGTCCGGACAACTCGACGCGCTTCCTGATGATTGGTAACCAGGAAGTGCCGCCGACCGGCGACGACAAGACTTCGATCATCGTCTCGATGAGCAACAAGCCCGGCGCGCTGCATGAGCTGCTGGTGCCGTTCCATGACAACGGGATCGACCTGACCCGGATCGAAACCCGTCCGTCGCGCAGTGGCAAATGGACCTACGTGTTCTTCATCGACTTCGTCGGCCACCACCGTGATCCGCTGATCAAAGGTGTGCTGGAAAAGATCAGTCAGGAAGCAGTAGCACTCAAAGTGCTGGGTTCCTACCCGAAAGCAGTTCTTTAAAGGGGCGGTAGCAAATGAGTGGCAACTTCCTCGCTCTGGCACAGCCGGGCGTGCAACAACTTTCTCCGTACGTTCCGGGCAAGCCCGTGGACGAACTGGCGCGCGAGCTGGATCTGGATCCGGCGAAAATCGTCAAACTGGCAAGCAATGAAAACCCGCTGGGCGCCAGCCCGAAAGCGCTGGCGGCAATCCGTGATGAGCTGGCCGAGCTGACCCGTTATCCGGACGGCAACGGCTTCGCGCTGAAATCGCTGTTGGCCGAGCAGTGCCGCGTCGAGCTGAACCAGGTGACCCTGGGCAACGGTTCCAACGACATTCTCGAGCTGGTGGCGCGCGCCTATCTGGCGCCGGGTCTGAACGCCGTGTTCAGTGAGCATGCGTTTGCCGTTTACCCGATCGCCACCCAGGCGGTCGGTGCGCAGGCCAAAGTGGTGCCGGCAAAGGAGTGGGGGCACGACTTGCCTGCGATGCTCGCGGCCATCGATGCCAATACCCGCGTGGTGTTCATCGCCAACCCGAACAATCCGACCGGCACCTGGTTCGGCGCCGAAGCGCTGGACGAGTTCCTGCAGGACGTGCCGGAGCATGTGTTGGTGGTGCTGGACGAGGCGTACATCGAGTACGCCGAAGGCAGCGACCTGCCGGACGGTCTGGATTTCCTCGCGGCGTACCCGAATCTGCTGGTATCGCGCACGTTCTCCAAGGCCTATGGCCTGGCAGCGCTGCGCGTTGGTTATGGCCTGTCCACTGCGGTAGTAGCGGACGTGCTCAACCGTGTGCGCCAACCATTCAACGTCAACAGCCTGGCTCTGGCCGCAGCCTGTGCGGCGCTGAAGGACGACGAGTATCTGGCGCAAAGCCGTCAGCTCAACGAATCCGGCATGCAGCAACTGCAGGCGGGTTTCCGTGAGCTGGGTCTGAGCTGGATCGAGTCCAAGGGCAACTTCATCTGCGTCGATCTCGGTCAGGTTGCTGCGCCGATTTTCCAGGGGTTGCTGCGTGAAGGCGTGATCGTGCGTCCGGTGGCCAATTACGGCATGCCGAACCACCTGCGGGTGACCATTGGTCTGCCGGCGGAAAACAGCCGCTTCCTTGAAGCGCTGCGCAAGGTTCTGGCTCGTGGGTGATGTCACTGCTCTGCAATCTGCTGCACCTATGATCGGTCGCCTTGTGGTGGTCGGTCTGGGGTTGATCGGTGGTTCGTTTGCCAAAGGCTTGCGTGAAAGCGGCATCTGCCGTGAAGTGGTCGGGGTCGATCTCGACCCGCAATCGCGCAAGCTGGCGGTCGAGTTGGGTGTGGTGGACCGTTGTGAAGATGACCTGATTGCTGCGTGTCAGAGCGCCGACGTGATTCAACTGGCGGTGCCGATTCTGGCCATGGAGAAGGTGCTCGCGCGTCTGGCGAGTGTCGATCTGGGCCGGGCGATTCTGACCGATGTCGGCAGCGCCAAGGGCAATGTGGTGCGCGCGGCGACCGAGGCGTTCGGCGGCATGCCTGCGCGTTTTGTGCCGGGGCATCCGATTGCCGGTTCCGAGCAGAGCGGGGTGGAAGCTTCCAACTCTGAGCTGTTCCGTCGGCACAAGGTGATTCTGACCCCGCTCGCGCAAACCGACCCGGCCGCACTGGCGGTGGTCGATCGCTTGTGGCGTGAGCTGGGTGCTGATGTCGAGCATATGCAGGTCGAGCGCCACGACGAAGTGTTGGCTGCGACCAGTCATCTGCCGCACCTGCTGGCCTTCGGTCTGGTCGACTCGTTGGCCAAACGCAATGAAAACCTTGAGATCTTCCGTTACGCTGCGGGCGGTTTCCGCGATTTCACAAGAATCGCCGGAAGCGACCCGGTGATGTGGCACGACATCTTCCTCGCCAACCGCGAGGCTGTCCTGCGCACACTCGATACATTTCGCAGCGACCTCGACGCCTTGCGCGACGCGGTCGATGCAGGGGATGGGCACCAATTGTTGGGCGTCTTCACGCGCGCCCGGGTTGCCCGCGAGCATTTCAGTAAAATCCTGGCCCGCAGGGCCTATGTGGACGCTATGAATTCCAACGATCTGATTTTTCTGGCTCAACCTGGTGGCCGCTTGTCCGGTCGGATTCGCGTACCAGGTGACAAATCGATTTCCCACCGCTCGATCATGCTCGGCTCGCTGGCCGAAGGCGTGACCGAGGTAGAAGGTTTCCTCGAGGGTGAAGATGCCCTGGCGACCTTGCAGGCATTTCGCGACATGGGCGTGGTCATCGAAGGCCCGCACCACGGTCGCGTGACCATTCACGGCGTTGGCCTGCATGGCTTGAAGCCTGCACCTGGCCCGATCTATCTGGGCAACTCCGGTACCTCGATGCGTCTGTTGTCCGGCCTGCTGGCTGCGCAGAACTTCGACAGCACCCTGACGGGCGATGCGTCGCTGTCCAAGCGTCCGATGAATCGCGTGGCCAATCCGCTGCGGGAAATGGGCGCTGTGATTGAAACTGCTGCCGAAGGTCGTCCGCCGATGATCATTCGTGGCGGTCATAAGCTCAAGGGTTTGACCTACACCATGCCGATGGCCAGTGCTCAGGTGAAGTCCTGCCTGCTGCTGGCGGGTCTGTACGCGGAAGGCAAGACCACCGTCACTGAACCGGCTCCAACCCGTGATCACACCGAGCGCATGCTGCGTGGCTTCGGCTACCCGGTGAGCGTTGATGGCGCGACCGCGTCGGTCGAGTCCGGCGGCAAGCTGACCGCGACCCACATTGAAGTGCCGGGCGATATCTCGTCGTCGGCGTTCTTTCTGGTGGCGGCCTCGATTGCCGAAGGTTCCGAGCTGGTGTTGGAGCACGTCGGCATCAACCCGACCCGTACCGGCGTTATCGACATCCTGCGTCTGATGGGTGCCGATATCACCCTGGAAAACCAACGTGAGGTCGGTGGCGAACCGGTAGCCGACCTGCGCGTGCGGGCAGCTAAACTCAAAGGTATCGAGATTCCGGAAGCGCTGGTGCCACTGGCGATTGACGAATTCCCGGTACTGTTCGTGGCGGCGGCCTGTGCCGAAGGTCGTACCGTGCTGACGGGTGCTGAAGAGTTGCGCGTCAAGGAATCGGACCGCATCCAGGTAATGGCGGACGGCTTGCTGGCGCTGGGCGTCAAGTGCCAGCCGACCCCGGACGGCATCATCATCGATGGCGGCCAGATCGGTGGCGGCGAAGTGCATGGTCACGGCGATCACCGTATCGCCATGGCCTTCAGCGTGGCCTCGCTGCGCGCCACTGCGCCGATCCGCATCCATGATTGCGCCAACGTCGCGACGTCGTTCCCGAACTTCCTCGCGCTGTGCGCGCAGGTCGGCATTCGAGTGGCACAAGAGGCTCAGTCGTGAAAAACATTGCACCGGTCATCACCATCGATGGGCCAAGCGGTTCGGGCAAGGGCACGGTCGCCGGGATTCTGGCCAAGCGTCTCGGCTGGAACCTGCTGGATTCCGGTGCGCTGTATCGCCTGCTGGCGTTCGCTGCGCACAACCATGGTGTCGATCTGACCAATGAAGAGTTGCTGAAAAAACTGGCTGCTCATCTGGATGTGCAGTTCATCGCGGCGACTGAAGGTCAGCTGCAGCGCATCATTCTGGAAGGTGATGAAGTCAGCGATGTCATCCGTACTGAAAGTGTCGGCGCAGGCGCGTCCCAGGTAGCTGCGCTGCCGGCGGTGCGTGAGGCGCTGCTGCAGCGCCAGCGCGCTTTCCAGGAAGCGCCGGGGCTGGTGGCTGATGGTCGCGACATGGGTACGGTGGTTTTTCCCGATGCGCCCTTGAAGATCTTCCTCACCGCCAGCGCCGAGGAGCGAGCGCGTCGCCGATATTTGCAGTTGAAGGGCAAAGGCGAGGATGTTAGTCTGTCGAGTCTGCTAGATGAGATCCGTGCACGCGACGAGCGTGATACCCAGCGTGCAGTGGCCCCGCTCAAGCCGGCGGCCGACGCGATTCAGCTGGATTCCACGGAGTTGTCCATCGATCAGGTGCTTGAACGCATCATGAGCGAGATCGCCATTCGCGATATCGCCGGGTGACCAAGAAGGCCGCAGGGGACCAGTCATAGTCCTGCAGCGCTTCTTTTAAATGAAACTAACCCACACCGTCTGGGGTGTGGAGATGGGCGTATTCTTCGCCCTCATCTACAGGAATTAAAATGAGCGAAAGCTTTGCGGAACTCTTTGAAGAAAGCCTAAAGACCCTGAACCTTCAGGCAGGCTCCATCATCACCGGTGTTATCGTTGATATCGATTACCAGGCTCGCTGGGTAACCGTTCACGCTGGCCTGAAGTCTGAAGCACTCATCCCGCTGGAACAGTTCTACAACGACGCTGGCGATCTGACTATCAATGTCGGTGACGAAGTTCACGTTGCTCTGGATTCGGTTGAAGACGGTTTCGGTGAAACCAAGCTGTCCCGTGAAAAAGCCAAGCGCGCTGAATGCTGGATCGTTCTGGAAGCAGCCTTCGCAGCTGAGGAAGTGGTCAAGGGCGTTATCAACGGTAAGGTTAAAGGCGGCTTCACTGTCGACGTTAACGGCATCCGTGCGTTCCTGCCAGGTTCCCTGGTTGACGTCCGTCCAGTGCGCGACACCACGCACCTGGAAGGCAAAGAGCTGGAATTCAAGGTCATCAAGCTGGACCAGAAGCGCAACAACGTTGTCGTTTCCCGTCGCAGCGTCCTGGAGGCCGAGAACTCCGCCGAGCGTGAAGCTCTGCTGGAATCCCTGCAGGAAGGCCAGCAAGTCAAAGGTATCGTCAAAAACCTCACCGATTACGGCGCATTCGTCGATCTGGGTGGCGTGGACGGCCTGCTGCACATCACCGACATGGCGTGGAAGCGTATCAAGCATCCTTCCGAAATCGTCAACGTTGGTGACGAAATCGACGTCAAGGTTCTGAAATACGATCGCGAACGCAACCGTGTTTCCCTGGGCCTGAAGCAACTGGGCGAAGATCCATGGGTTGCTATCAAAGCCCGTTACCCAGAAGGCACTCGTGTTACCGCTCGTGTAACCAACCTGACCGACTACGGCTGCTTCGCTGAGCTGGAAGAAGGCGTTGAAGGTCTGGTACACGTTTCGGAAATGGACTGGACCAACAAGAACATCCACCCTTCGAAAGTCGTACAAGTAGGCGACGAAGTGGAAGTCATGGTTCTGGACATCGACGAAGAGCGTCGTCGTATCTCCTTGGGCATCAAGCAGTGCAAGTCGAACCCATGGGAAGACTTCTCTGGCCAGTTCAACAAGGGCGACAAGATCTCCGGCACCATCAAGTCGATCACCGATTTCGGTATCTTCATTGGTCTGGACGGCGGCATCGACGGTCTGGTTCACCTGTCCGACATCTCCTGGAACGAAGTGGGCGAAGAAGCCGTACGTCGTTTCAAGAAGGGCGACGAGCTGGACACCGTCATCCTGTCGGTTGACCCAGAGCGCGAGCGCATCTCCCTGGGCATCAAGCAACTGGAAAGCGATCCGTTCTCCGAGTACGTCTCGGTTAACGACAAGGGCGCTATCGTGACCGGTACCGTGAAAGAAGTTGACGCCAAAGGCGCCATCATCGTTCTGGCCGACGACATCGAAGCAACCCTGAAAGCCTCCGAAATCAGCCGTGACCGCGTTGAAGACGCGCGCAACGTTCTGAAAGAAGGCCAGGAAGTTGAAGCCAAGATCATCAGCGTTGATCGCAAGAGCCGCGTAATCCAGCTCTCGATCAAGTCGAAAGATGACGCTGAAGAGAAAGAAGCTATCCAGAGCCTGAACTCCGTTCAGGAAGCTCCAGCCGATACCACCATGGCTGCTCTGTTGAAGCAAGCAATGGCCAAACAGAACTAAGTTCTGCTTGATCATGAAAAAGGGCGACTTCGGTCGCCCTTTTTTGTGCCTGCGATTTGATGGGAGGATCGAGGCTGCGGTGAAACCAATCCCTTCAGCGGGTTGTCTGTTTCTTTAATCGGATCAATCGCCTATTCGCGACTAAGCTGTGGGGTAGTAGTCGTGCAGTAGTCGGGCGTTGCCTGGCATAAGGAAGTGGATGAACAGATTTATTGTGTTGATTGCTGTGTTGATTTTGGCTGGCTGTACCACCAGTGCCAAGACGCATGCGGTGCGTGGCGTCAGTGGTATCGAGATTGACTGCTCCGGTTTGGGGTCGGGTTGGGAGAAGTGCCAAAGGCGCGCGGCGAAGGAGTGCAAGGGGGCGGGTTACCGGGTGATCACCCGATCTGATCAGGCCAAGGATGAGGATGAATATCCGTTTGGCTTCAATCCGGCAGGCTACGTCACTCGAACCATGCTGGTCATGTGCCGTTGAGTGTGTATTGCTTCGGCTCGTACTTTTGTGCACTGAAAACAGGCGTTTCGGCGCCAAGGAGGATATGTCAATCCCTGGGCTGTTCAAAATCTTCCGGGCGTGCTAAAACCTTTCAAGCGCTGATCTAGCTGCTTGAAAAAGAAGGGAAAAATATGACGAAGTCGGAGTTGATCGAACGAATTGTCACCCATCAAGGGCTACTCTCATCCAAGGATGTGGAGCTGGCCATCAAGACCATGCTTGAACAAATGTCCCAGTGCCTGGCTACCGGCGATCGCATCGAGATCCGTGGGTTTGGCAGCTTCTCCCTGCATTATCGTGCGCCGCGCGTCGGTCGCAATCCAAAGACTGGCCAGTCTGTCAGTCTCGACGGAAAATTCGTTCCGCATTTCAAGCCGGGCAAAGAGTTGCGTGATCGGGTGAACGAAGAAGAGGAGGAGGGGGTTTGACAGTCGCTGCCCTGCAAGGAGTTACTCGTGCGTAACCTCAAACGCATACTTCTAGGTGTTTTCATATTGTTGCTGGTATTGGTGATTCTTGCGTTTGTGCTTGAGAATCAGCAGCCAATCTCGTTGCTGTTTCTTGGGTTGGCTGGGCCGCAGCTTCCAGTGTCATTGGTGGTGGTCATCGCATTGCTTGCTGGCATGCTGGTTGGTCCGATTCTGGGGTGGTTTTTGGGACGTTCGTCCAGAGCTGCACGCAAGCGTCTTGTCTGAAGATGACAGGCGCAGTGCGCCTGTCGAAATTGCGCTCCAACCTATCCATATCCATTAGTAAAAGATTCATTAAGCTGTAAAATGTTACCCTTGTTCGATAGTGGCATATTCCCACATCGATTTAGACTGACTCTGACGGAAGCCTCAGGTTTGATGGCTTCTGCATTCATGGATTAGACAGTGCTCGTTGGTGTCACTGTCCGCAGCTCAAGGGTATGGTTTCGCGTGAAAATTCTAGTTACCGGCGGCGCCGGGTTCATCGGCTCGGCAGTCATCCGTCACATCATTTCCAACACTACCGACTCTGTGGTCAACGTCGATAAGTTGACTTATGCCGGTAACCTGGAGTCTCTGGCAGAAGTTAGCCAGGATCCGCGTTATGCATTTGAGCGCGTTGATATCTGCGATCGTGATCAGATCGACCGTGTCCTGCGTGAGCACCAGCCCGATGCCATCATGCACTTGGCTGCAGAGTCCCACGTCGATCGCTCGATTACCGGCCCATCGGAATTTATCCAGACCAACATCATCGGAACCTATACGCTACTGGAAGCTGCGCGCCAGTATTGGGCTGCACTGGATGATGTGCGTAAAGCCAATTTCCGTTTTCACCATATTTCGACCGACGAAGTTTACGGTGATCTTGAAGGGCCAGAAGATCTCTTTACCGAGACTACTCCTTATCAGCCAAGTTCGCCTTATTCGGCCAGCAAGGCCAGCTCCGATCATTTGGTTCGCGCATGGGCTCGTACTTATGGTCTGCCGACGCTGGTTACAAATTGCTCAAACAACTATGGCCCTTGCCACTTCCCTGAGAAATTGATTCCGTTGATCATTCTCAATGCGCTGGAGGGCAAGCCGCTGCCGGTTTACGGCAAAGGCAACCAGGTTCGCGACTGGTTGTATGTCGAAGATCACGCTCGTGCATTGTATAAAGTCGTCACTGAAGGTGTGATTGGCGAGACTTACAATATCGGCGGACACAACGAAAAGCAGAACATCGAGGTGGTTCACACACTTTGTGCTTTGCTTGATGAGTTGCGCCCTGATTCAGCCCATCGACCGCATGCAAGCCTGATCACTTACGTCCAGGACCGCCCGGGCCACGATCAGCGTTATGCAATTGATGCCAGCAAGATCCAGAAAGAGTTGGGCTGGACTCCGCAAGAAACGTTCGAGTCGGGAATTCGTAAAACTGTCGAGTGGTATCTGACTAATACCGAATGGGTGGAGCACGTGAAAAGCGGCAGCTACCAGCAGTGGATTGATGCCAACTACAGCGACCGTTCGGTGGAAAAATGAAAATCTTGTTGCTCGGCAAAAATGGCCAGGTTGGCTGGGAGCTTCAACGCGCTCTCGCCCCCCTTGGTGATTTGATTGCACTGGATCGTAATGCGGTTGGTGAATTGTGCGGTGATTTGGCAAACCTCGACACACTGCGCTCGACTATTCGTCAGATCAAGCCCGATGTGATTGTGAATGCCGCGGCATACACCGCGGTAGATAAGGCCGAGTCGGACAAGGAGTTGGCTGATCGGGTCAATGGTGAGGCGACCCGTGTGATGGCAGAGGAAGCAGCGCTTCTGGATGCTTGGCTGGTTCACTATTCAACTGATTACGTGTTCAGCGGTCTCGGTGTGGATCCTTGGCAGGAGACAGACGGCGTGGCTCCGGTAAATCATTACGGAGCCAGCAAGCTTGCGGGTGAGCAGGGGATTCTGGAGTCCGGTTGCAAGCACCTGATCTTCCGTACCAGTTGGGTATATGGCGCGCGCGGTAACAACTTCGCCAAAACGATGTTGCGCCTGGCGAAAGACCGCGAAAGCCTCAATGTAATCGCTGATCAGATCGGCGCCCCTACAGGTGCAGATCTCATTGCTGATGTTACTGTCTTGGCTATTCAGAAAGTACAGCAAGCACCTGAACTGGGTGGCCTGTATCACTTGGCCGCCGGTGGTGAGGTTTCTTGGCACGGTTATGCGGTTCACGTCATTGACTTCGCGCGAGCGGTGGGTGAGGAACTGGCAGTCAAGAATGTGAGTCCGATTGAAACGACGGCCTATCCTACCCCTGCTCGCCGGCCATTGAATTCGCGTTTGAATACTCAAAAAATCCGCGACAATTTCTCTCTGCACTTGCCGGATTGGCAAGGTGGTGTGACCCGAATGCTTATGGAAGTTTTAAATAAATGATCACTACAAATCGTAAAGGTATCATTCTCGCTGGTGGTTCGGGTACGCGCCTACACCCGCTTACCCTTGGCGTATCCAAGCAAATGCTGCCTATCTACGACAAGCCAATGATCTTCTATCCGCTGTCGGTGCTAATGCTTGCGGGTATGCGGGAAATTCTCATTATTTCTACACCTGAGGATTTGCCTTGTTTCCGCAAGCTACTGGGAGATGGCAGCCTGTATGGCATAAAGTTGTCCTATGCGGAGCAACCAAGTCCTGATGGTTTGGCTCAGGCATTTATTATCGGTGAGGAATTTATTGGCAAAGATCCTTGCTGTTTGATTCTTGGCGACAATATTTTCCACGGCCATCACTTCTCGGACAACCTGCGCGCTGCCAGTAATCAGGAAAGTGGGGCTACAGTTTTTGGCTATCATGTTTCTGACCCTGAGCGCTTTGGTGTCGTTGAGTTTGATGATTCTGGCCGTGCCTTGAGTATCGAAGAGAAGCCTGATCAGCCAAAATCCAGCTATGCAGTAACTGGCTTGTACTTCTATGACAATCAGGTTGTTGATATCGCCAAAAGCATCAAGCCGTCAGAACGAGGCGAGTTGGAAATTACTGATGTCAACCGAGTTTATCTTGAGCAAAAAGCGCTTAGTGTTCAAATGCTTGGGCGTGGTTTTGCATGGCTTGATACAGGGACTCATGATTCTTTGCTCGAAGCCAGCCACTTTGTGCACACCATTGAGCATCGTCAAGGATTCAAGATTGCGTGTCTTGAAGAAATTGCCTATACCAATGGGTGGATTAACGCTGAGCAACTTGGGTCTCAGGCAGAACGCCTGAAAAAAACCGGGTACGGTCAATATCTACAAAAACTATTGGATCATGGCTCGCTGTAAATAGAGCGAAGCACACTCTGGATTAGTAAATCCAGCACCGTCTATGCAGGATTCGCATGCCAGTAGAAAATCAAAGCGTTGCAGTTTTGCTGGCTGCCTATAACGGTATGCTTTGGATCGAGCAACAACTTGATTCGATTCAAGCCCAATCCATGACCGATGTATCGATCTACATCAGTGTCGATTCGTCCACCGATGGCACTGAGGCTTGGTGTGCTGCCTATGCAGCACGTCATTCCAATGTGGTTGTTCTGCCACCGCAAGGCAAGTTCGGTGGGGCCTCACGTAATTTCTTTCGCCTGATACGGGATGTCGACTTTTCCAGGCACGACTTTGTTGCCTTTGCCGATCAAGATGATATTTGGCATGAAGAGAAGCTCGTTCGGGCGACCCGCACGCTGATTGATCATCAATTTGACGCATATTCGAGCAACGTTACTGCGTTTTGGGCAGGCGGAAATGCTCGCTTGTTAGACAAGGCCCAACCGCAGGTTGAATGGGACTACTTGTTCGAGGCAGCAGGGCCGGGCTGCACCTATGTGTTAGGGCGCAGACTTGCAGACGCTCTTAAAGCTTCACTCCTTACTAATTGGTCTGCGCTACAGTGTGTTGATCTGCACGATTGGTACTGTTATGCATTTGCTCGTAGTCGTGGGTTCAAGTGGGTGATTGATCCTGTGTCCACGATGCAATACAGGCAACATGAGCGTAATCAAGTCGGTGCGAATACTGGGTTCAAGACATTAGTCGCACGTTACAAAACAGTGCGGGACGGTTGGTGGTTCAAGCAGGTTCGAATAATTGTAGAGTTGTTGGATCTGATTGAGGAACGATTTGTTCGTCAGTGGATTGGCTTTAGCCGCAGGGAGTTAATTTTTCTGTCATTGAGTTCATGCCAGTGTCGGCGACGTAAACGCGATAAAGCGCTTTTCTTTATTTTATGCTGGGTTGCAGCGCTGTCAGGGACGAAGAAAAGATGAATCAACCGTTGGTCTTGGTTACGGGGGCAACAGGGTTCGTAGGTGAGGCGGTAGTTTTTAAGCTACTTATTGATAAGGCATTTACGCCACTAGCTACCGTGCGTTCCCAGTCAAAAATCAGTGGGCTGTGTAAAACTGTTTGCTGGGATATGAATTCACCTGATATCGGGTTTGCTCTTGATGGTGTTCACGCAATCGTTCACTGTGCTGCCAGGGTTCATGTTATGGACGAAACTGCACCGGACGCTCTGGCGGAATTCCGGAAAATCAATGTCAACAGTACGTTGAATCTGGCGCGAAATGCCGCCAGTGCGGGCGTAAAGCGTTTTATATATATAAGCTCAATTAAAGTTAATGGTGAAAGTACTCTTCCAGGTCATCCGTTCACGCCTGCTCTAAGCTCAGTGCCGAAAGATCCTTATGGGTTGTCAAAATTCGAAGCAGAAGAGGGGCTAAGAAAAATAAGTTTAGAAACAGGTATGGAGTTGGTCGTTATTCGACCTCCGCTAGTCTATGGGCCAGGCGTCAAGGCGAATTTTCTTGATATGATGAACTGGCTGGACAGGGAAATTCCTCTTCCACTAGGTGCTATTCATAACCAGCGAAGCCTGGTATTTGTTGAAAATCTGGTGGATTTGATTGTCACCTGTATCAGTCACCCTTCCGCTAAGGGGCGTGTATTGATGGTCAGTGATGGTGCAGATATATCCACATCACAGTTGCTTGGATTAATGGCGAAAGCTTTAGGGAAAAAAAGTCGCTTGCTTCCCGTTCCGGTAACTCTATTGAAATTGGCGGGCTTTTTGACAGGGCGCAGAGCCGTGATTCAACGCCTTTGTAGTTCACTGCAAGTTGATATCAGTGAAACATGCAGTTTGTTGGGGTGGTTTCCTCCGATTACAAGGGATCTAGCGTTTCGCCGCAGTGCGCTTCACTTTCAGGATAATCGGAAGTTATGATTTTCTGTTGGCTATTGATATTTGTTCTTTGCATCTCCCTCGTGTTGACGTGGGCGCTGCGCCATTACGCACTCAATGCAAGCATAATGGATGTCCCGAATGAGCGAAGTTCCCACACTGTACCTACCCCTAGAGGCGGGGGCGTTGCGATTGTTATCTCTTTCATTGCAGTGCTTCCGATACTTGTCAGGTTCGACTCTTTAACGCTGTCTGAGGCGGCAGCAGTTGGCGGCGCAGGCTTACTCGTAGCCATTTTAGGCTTTGCTGATGATCATGGGCATATCGCTGCTAGATGGCGACTTTTGGGGCATTTTATCGCTGCCGCCTGGGTTTTGTTCTGGTTGAACGGGTTGGCACCCATTTTATTTTTTTCCCAAGTATTAGATATGGGATGGGCTGGACCAGCATTGGGCGCGATGTATCTGGTTTGGGTTCTCAATCTATATAACTTTATGGATGGTATTGACGGTCTTGCAAGTATAGAGGCTATTTGTGCTTGTTTAGGGATGTGTGTCATTTACTACGTTGCGGGAACACCAGAACTTGTCGGTGCGCCTTTGTTACTGGCTGCAGCGGCCATGGGGTTTCTCTTTTGGAATTTTCCTCCTGCGAAAATATTCATGGGTGACGCAGGTAGCGGGTTTCTTGGTATTGCGATAGGTGGGCTTTCTCTTGTTTCAGCTTGGCATTCACCTCATTTTCTATGGTGTTGGTTGATATTGCTTGGCGTCTTTGTGGTAGACGCCACGTTTACACTTATGCGCCGAATTACCCGAGGCGAAAAAATTTATCAGGCTCACTGCAGCCACGCTTATCAAAATGCTTCAAGGTACTTTAAGAGCCATCGGTTTGTTACGTTGGCTGTATTCGCAATTAACATACTTTGGCTCCTACCCATTGCTGTGCTGGTCGCCGTTAATGCCTTGGAAGGTGTGGTAGGAATTTTGCTGGCCTATTTTCCAATCGCTGTTCTTGCCTGGAGGTTTGAGGCGGGAGCGGCTTCACACCAATAGGGGGGGGCTTTCGTGACTTTCGAGGGTTATCTACCGTGAGGGGCAACGTTGGCCAGAATGTTTCTAAGAATCACGGTCCAGCGGTGATATTTTGAGATCCAGGCGTGGGTTTGATAAGATCAGACACCCTGATATTCGTATTTCCTTCGATTTCAGGATCCCCACGCTGCTGATGTCAGAGCCAATGATTTCTGACAGTAGCCTCCGTTTTTTGACAAAAGCCCCGAAGGTATCGAACATGCTCCCCCCGAAAAACGTTTTGCACCTTGGAAAAGCGGTCTGCGTACGGTGAGTGACTCTTTTTTAGTCAAGGAAAGCAATGCGGTGAGCGTTAGTAATGAGACGATTGGGAAGGTCGCGATATTACTTTGCACCTATCAGGGGGAGCGCTATCTCGCGCAGCAGATAGACTCTATTATCAGCCAAACTTATGATAATTGGGTTATATATGCGTCTGATGACGGATCACAAGATCATACCTTGGAGATTTTGCGTGTCTATCAAAAAAAGATAGGCGCAGAACGATTTTTTATACTCTCCGGTCCGCAGAAAGGTTACGCGAATAATTTTATTTCTTTAGTCAAAAAACAGGATATCTCCGCGGAATATTATGCGTTCTGTGATCAGGACGATATATGGTCAGTAGATAAACTCTATGTTGCTATTCAGTGGCTAAAAAAATGCGCGGTAGACACCCCTTCACTTTATTGCGGGCGAACAGCGCTGGTTAATGAATTTGGAGTGAGGGTTGGTAACTCACCACTCTTTAAATATCCGCCAAGTTTTAAGAATGCCCTGGTACAAAGTCTTGCGGGCGGAAATACGATGGTGTTCAACCATGCGTTGAAAGCAATAGCTGGCGTTACCGCCAATTCAGACGTCATTTCACATGATTGGTGGTTTTACATACTGGTGACGGCTTGTGGTGGTCGAGTTTATTACGATTTCGAGTCGCATGTCAGCTATAGGCAGCATTCAGATAATGTTATCGGTGCCAATGCAGGTGTTTTATCCGGTTTTACGCGCCTAAGGAAAATGCTCGGTGGTCGTTTTCTTGAGTGGAATAGACGCAATATTAAAGCGATTGATCCATTAAAAGAGCGTATGCCGCCCTCAAATTTGATGGTCCTGGAGAATTTTGAAAGGGCTAGATGCTCGCCGTTATTGAAGCGCTGTATCTTTTTAATACGTTCAGGTGTTTATAGACAAACATTGCAGGGGAATTTGGCTCTCTGGGTTGCCGTGTTGCTTAATAGAATTTGAATAGGATTATGTATGCAGGTGTGTAGATTTAAAGTTTTAGCGGAAGAATCATCAGCTTCAAAAGGGAGCATGGAGGTTTTTCCCCGTGTGTCAGTGTTGGTCTATGCAGTTTATATCAGTAGTTTCTTTGATTATTGAAATTATTTTGTTTGTTAGATAGTGTGATGCTTCTTGGAGTGGCTATGGCCAGTTTTGTTGGAAGTTTAAAAGCAAGTGTATTTGCACCGGTTGTTTCGGTTGTGCGTAATCGTTCTTTGATCCTTGCATTGAGCAAGCGTGAAGTGCTTGGCAGATATCGGGGGGCTAGTTTTGGCCTGTTATGGTCGATTTTAAGCCCTTTTTTGATGTTGTGTGTTTACGCTTTTGCATTCGGCAGCATTCTTAATAGCCGCTGGCCTCAGCCAGCCGGTTCGGTCAATAGTTTTGCGATAATTCTTTTCGTAGGTCTTATCGTTCATGGTTTTTTTGCGGAGTGTTTCACTCGTGCTCCAATGCTGATTACCAGTAATGTAAGTTATGTTAAGAAGGTTATTTTTCCGATTGAAATACTTCCTTGGCCGATGGTGGTCTCGGCGTTGTTTCATACCTTTATGAACGTTGTAGTTCTAATCATACTAAGGCTGGCAGTCGATCATCAATTTTCTTGGAGTATTATTCTTTTGCCGGTAGTATTTTTACCCTTGGTCATATTGATGTTGGGGGTTGGCTGGTTTCTTTCAGCGCTAGGTGTTTATATTCGGGATGTCAGTCAGGTTACGGGAGTACTGTCCACCGCACTGTTGTTTACCTCTTCGGCTGTAGTGCCGGTTAATGCCATCCCAGAGCAATATCGATTTGTATTTTCGCTCAATCCATTGACCTTTATTATCGATCAGGCTCGAGAGGTTTCTCTTTGGGGGGGGATGCCTGATTGGAGCGGATTGGGGCTGTATGCCTTGGCCAGTTCTCTGTTTGCATTAGTCGGTTATACATGGTTTTCAGCGACAAGAAGGGGGTTTGGCGATGTGCTCTGATTCTGCAGTAATTGTGAGCAATGTAAGTAAAAGCTTTCCTGTGTATGACAAACCTCATCATCGACTTCTGCAGATGCTTTCTCCAGTAAGTAAGAAAAAGATATGGTTTAGAGAGTTTCATGCTCTAAAAAACATTAGCTTTGAAGTCAAGCGTGGAGAGACGTTTGGAATCGTTGGTCGTAATGGTTCCGGTAAGTCAACTTTACTGCAGCTAATTTGCGGCACGTTATTTCCTAGTCAAGGTGAGATAAAGGTTAACGGACGAATCGCTGCACTACTTGAATTGGGTGCTGGCTTCAATCCGGACTTTACCGGCCGTGAAAATGTTTACTTGAATGGTTCTGTACTTGGCCTTTCCAAGGAAGAAATCGATTCTCGATTTGAGGAAATCGCAGCATTTGCCGATATCGGCGATTTTATAGAGCAGCCGGTAAAGAGTTATTCAAGCGGAATGTATGTCCGTTTGGCTTTCTCCGTAGCCATCAACGTGAGCCCGGATTTGCTTATTGTAGATGAGGCGCTGGCCGTTGGTGATGAAGCTTTCCAGCGTAAGTGTTTTGCACGTATTCAGCGTCTGAGAGATGACGGTTCTACGATTCTGTTCGTATCTCATTCTGCCGGGATCGTAACAGAGCTTTGTGACCGAGCTATTCTCCTGGACCAAGGCGAGTTACTTGCCGTTGGTGGTCCAAAGTCGGTTGTCTCCAAGTATCATAAGCTAATTTATTCTCCTGCTGACTCTGTAGAGGCACTGAGGGCAGAAATAAGATTGCAAGCAAGTGATGAATTGCAAGGCATTGATAAGTTTGTTTCGGTCGCCGATAAAGTCGATTCAAAGTTGGTAATCAGTGCTAAAAAAGATGCTGAGGCCAAAGAGGATGCTTATTACGATGAGGGCATGGTCCCTCAAAGTACATTAAGTTACAAGTCCAACGGCGTGTCCATAATTAATCCTCAAGTCGAGACTCTCGATGGTCGCCGAGTCAACGTGATTCAGGAAGGTGAGGCCTATAATTTTGTGTACGAAGCAGACTTTTCAGAGTCTGCCGAGAAGGTAAGATTCGGGATGATGATTCGTACTACATCCGGGCTTGAACTGAGCGGTGCAGTCAGTTCCACGATCCAGGATGCGATCTCTATTGTAGAAAAGGGAACTCGAGTCAAGGCTGTCTTTCCTTTTGTTTGCCAGTTAATGCCTGCAATGTATTTTTTGAACGCTGGGGTGCTGGCTGTTCTAGATGGACAAGAGCAGTTCTTGGATCGAAAAATCGATATTGAAATGTTTCGAGTGCTGCCTAACCCATCACGCCTTTCTACCGGTTTGACGGATTTGGTTGAATCGCCCGATTTATGGTTTTCCTCGATAGATTTATCGGTAACTAATCATGAATAACCCTACAGCAATTTTAGTGTTGGGAATGCCTCGTAGCGGTACCTCGGCAGTCACCCGTGTGCTCAATCTACGCGGGGCGGCGTTGTCGGGAAATTTGTTGCCTGCAGCCAAACCTAACCCTAAAGGTTTTTTTGAAAGCGCAGACGCGTTGGCCATTCATGAGCGTCTATTAACGGCTTTAGGGCGCACCTGGTTTGATGTCAGTGAGATGCCTGATGGATGGCTTGAGCATCCAGCGACCCATAAGGCACATGATGAACTTGTCGGGCTGGTTAGACGTGAATATGGCGACCAAGCGCTGTGGATTATCAAAGAGCCCAGAATGTGTCGTATTGTTCCTTTGTGGCTCCGAGTGCTTCGCTCGCTGAACATAGCGCCCCGTGCGTTGCTGGTAACCCGCCATCCGGATGAAGTTACGAGTTCTGTCGCTCGAATGGTCGGTGAGGATAAGTGGGGGGCCAAACATACTGAAATTCTGTGGCTTGAATACTTTTTTGAAGCTGAAAAAGCTACGCGTGAAATTCCTCGATCAATAATTACCTATGATCAATTGTTGATGGATTGGGCTGTCAGTGTAGAACGGGTTGCGTCCGAATTGGAGCTTCAGTGGCCCGTTTCGATCGAAGATTCGAAGCAAGAAGTTGATGCCTACCTGGGAGTTGAGAATCGTCATCATGATCACAATTCATACGCAGATCCGCAACGCAAAGAGAGAACTTTTGCAGAGCGTGTGTATTCTGTATGCAATGAAATGCGGAGTGATTACTGGCAGGTTATCGAAAATGCACAGATCGAATTCTCCGAAATGCTGGCTCTTTTCTCTTCGCCAATGCGCGAGGCAGTTGATAGGGCTCTAGAGCAACGAGATGAACAAAATCTCTTGCAGCAGGCTGAACTCCAGGCGCTGAGGCAGCATCATAACGATGTTTTTTTTAAGCAACATACTGAGTTGAGCGAGCTGAAAGAGTCGCACAAGAAGATGGAGGAGGCGCTCTCCGAAAGCAGGGTGGAGATATCCAGATTGATAAATTCACTCAACGAAGTTTCATGTGAGCTTGGCGTCGTGGCTGCGCGAGAAGAAACTTGCCAGCAGCAGTTGCATGATGCCCAAGTGAGTTACGAGGACCTCCTTGCGCTTACCGCTAGCAGGACGTGGTTGGTAAAAAAACTCTTTTCGATTGCAAAAAAATAAGCCTTATTTGAATTGGTGGTTATATGAAGCGCGTACTATTTTATCTTTTCTATGATGAGCAGGGTCAGGTCGATGACTATGTTACTCATAAATTGAAATCGCTGAAGGACAGTATTGATACAATTTTTGTCGTGTCAAATTCTGCGCTGACAGTTGAGTCGAGAAAAAAGCTTGAAGATGTTGTTGATGTCGTTTATGTCCGTGAAAATATCGGTTTTGATGTTTGGGGATATAAAGAAGCTATGGAGACTTTTGGTCTCGATAAGCTAGAGGAATATGATGAACTGATTCTGATGAATTACACGTTCTTTGGTCCGATTTTTCCGTTTTCTGAGACGTTTGAAAAAATGGACGCGATGGAGTGTGATTTTTGGGGTATTACCGCGCATAAGGCGATGGTGCCCAACCCATTCACTGGTCGTGATGAACTTCCACTTCATTTAAACTCGCACTGGATTGCCGTGCGTAAGAAAATGTTCACATCTCCGGAGTTCAAGCAGTATTGGCGTGAGATGCCAATGATCAACTCCTATGTGGACTCTATTCTTCAACATGAGTCTCGCTTTACTAAACATTTTAGTGATTGCGGATTCAGCTTTGAGGTTACATTTCCTGTAGAAGATTATCCAACTGAATACTCCGCGTTCCAGAGTATTGAGTTGATGTTTGAGAATCGCAGCCCGATTTTAAAACGACGCCCGTTTTTTCACGATCCAATATTTCTAGAACAAAACGCAATGACCCTGAAAGGGGTAATGAAAAGAATAGAAGAGGACAGTGATTACGACACTTCTCTTATTTGGAAGAATGTTGTCCGCAGTACTCAGCCGCGAACGCTTCATACCAATATGGATTTGCTCGAGGTTCTTCCAGGTGAAGATTTTGAAGAGCTGAATAGTAAGCCGCGCCGTATCGCGGTACTGGCTCACTTGTATTATGATGACATGCTTGAAGAGGCTATGTCGTATATTACTAATATTCCATATGCCTATGATCTTTATATCACTACTAGTGATGAGCAGAAGAAAAAAAATATCGAGCTTGCGCTGCTAAAATATGATGTGAATAAATTTGAGGTGCGTGTTACGGAGGAAAATCGTGGGAGGGACATGGGGTCCCTGTTCATGTCGCTTCGTGATGTTCTTTTGTCAGGTAAATATGATTATCTGTGCCGGGTTCATTCAAAAAAATCCCCGCAAAATGGTCATAATATGGCGTTGCTGTTCAAGCAGCACATGTTCGACAACCTCTTGCACAGTCCTGGATATGTAAAGCGCGTTATTGGGTTGTTTGAAAAAAATGAAAATTTGGGAATGGTTTTTCCTCCCGTTGTTCATATTGCCTACCCTACATTGGGACATGCCTGGTTCGAGAACCGCAAACCCGCGACGGAGTGGGCGAAAAAGTTAGGCATTACCACCGCATTTGATGACTCAACACCAGTGGCGCCATATGGAACGATGTTTTGGTTCCGGCCAGAGGCTATCAAGAAAATTTCAACCTATCCATTCAAATGGTCCGACTTTGCTCCTGAGCCGAATCATATGGACGGCGGTTTGGCTCACGTACTAGAGCGCTTGTTAGGTTATTCGGTGATGAGTGATGGTTATCACATGAGATGTGTCATTAACACATATCAGGCATCAATCAATTACACCAAGTTGGAATACAAGCTTCAACGTCTTGGTTCTATGTTGCCTAACGGAAATATACAGTATCAAATCCAATGGTTGGATAAAGCCAAGGATATTTGTAATCGCGTAGACCACTATGCCTCAGCGAACAATACTTATGTGCCGCCTGCCGAGTGGTTGGATCAAGCGAGAGAGCTGCATGAGAAACTGGTAACATTCTTGCCAGGTGGCACGTTTCGTGAAAAGATGGGAGCTTTGGATCAGGCTCGCCTCTTGAATGACAAATTGAACTCTTTCATGGGCGATTCGGATGTTTTGACCCGCCTGCGCTGGGTGGATCGAGCGAAGCTGTCCGTTCAACGACGAGTATTGAATCGACTCGTATCGTTGTTCAGAGGTAAGTAAGCAGCAATGATAATGGCGAATCTAACGGTTCGCCATTATCATAAGTCTACGCATGTGCTTTTGAGTGTAGGGTACATACGGTTTGTTTGAGAGCTTAACGGAATCAGATTGAATATGCGTAGAGTTGCTTTTTATCTTTTTTATGATAATGACGGAGTTGTGGATGACTACATAGTCTATAAGCTTCGTAAGCTTCGTGCGCACGTCGATACCATATTTTTCGTTTCTAACTCTGAAATTGCTTCAGGTTGTCTCGAGAAGGTTGAGCAATTAGTCGATACTGTTTACTGCCGGAAAAATATCGGTTTCGATGTTTGGGCTTATAAAGAGGCGATAGAGAAGTTTGGTTGGGAGGAGCTCCGTCAGTACGACGAGGCGCTGTTTTTAAACTATACCTTCTACGCTCCGGTTTTTCCTTTTTCGGAGCTGTTTGATTCGATGAGTGAAGCAAAAGTGGATTTTTGGGGGGTGTCTGCTCATAATCAGATTTCGCCAAATCCATTTACTGGTAAAGGCATTTTGCCGTTTCACATTCAATCGCACTTCATCGCTGTGCGAAATGAGATGCTTTGCTCTGATAGTTTTTATAAGTATTGGCATGATATGCCAATGATCAAGTCTTATGAGGATTCTATTTTAAAGCATGAGGGGCGTTTTACCCAGCATTTCAAAGAGTTGGGTTTTCAATGTGCTGTTTATTTAGAACCTGCGACTTACAATACCGATCATCCGGTTTTCTCCGAAATTGATTTAACCATTGAACGACGTTCGCCGATTTTAAAGCGACGGCCTTTTTTTCACGATCCCGCTTTTCTCGAATCCCAGGCAATTGATGTCAAACGTGCATTGGATTATGTACGAGAGAGGTCAGATTATGACGAAGCGTTGATCTGGAAAAACCTGATTCGTACCACGCCGTTGCGTACGCTTTATACAAATCTCGAGCAATTGAGTATTCTTTCAGACTCTCATGCTAATTCCATTTCTCCTCGGCTCCCCCAGAAGAGGGTTGCAGTCATCGCGCATATTTATTATGTCGATATGCTGGATGAGATAATGGATTTGATAAAAAATGTTCCGTTGAGCTGTGCGTTATTTGTCACTACTGACTCCGAAGAAAAGCAAACGCAAATCATCAATGCTCTCAGCGATTTGAGTGTGTGTGATTTTTCGGTATTGGTTTGCGCTTCCAATTTTGGCAGAGATACATCTGCATTATTTATTACTTGCCGCGATGTCGTGCTCCAAGGCGGATTTGATTATATTTGCAGGCTTCACAGCAAGAAGTCACCGCAAGATGGCTGGGCGAAAGCGTCGATGTTCAAGCGCCACTTGTTCGAGAACCTTCTTTCCAGTAATGAATATGTAACCAATGTGCTTGAGATGTTTGAAGCCGAGCCGTGGGTGGGGGTTGCAATGCCGCCTGCAGTGCATATTGGCTATCCCACCCTAGGGCACGGATGGTTTCTCAATAGAGAGCGAGCTGTAGACGTTGCAAGAAAAATTGGCTTGAACGTCCCTCTAGACGTAGAGACTCCCATCGCAACGTATGGCTCGATGTATTGGTTTAAACCGGAAGCGCTGAAAAAGCTGTTTGAGCATGAGTGGAAATGGAGTGACTTTGATGAAGAGCACTATGGAGATGGAGACCTTCCCCATGTGCTTGAGCGGCTAGTTACGTATTGTGCTCAAGATGCTGGTTTTATAAGTCGGTGCATAATGACACCCGCGCAGGCGTCGAAGAACTATGTCAAGCTGGAGTATAAGGTGCAGGCGCTATCTAGTTGTTTTCCTTCGGGAGACCTGCGTGAACAGATGCAAATCGCCAGAACGGCACGCTTCGCAGGGGGAGTAATAGTTTCTTTGAAGCGTTCTATAATGTTCAGATTTCCACGGCTTGCACCACTTCTACGTAGTGGCTACCGTTGGGTGTTGAAAAAATAATAATGCCGAGAGGATGTCGATCTCGCCATTCTCTTGCGTAGGCAACAGTGCCATCGTTACCAACTGGAAAGTAGATTATGGTTTTTAGTTCTTACCTATTCATTTTTCTGTTTTTGCCCGCCTTTTTAATAGCTTACAAGCTAGTTGGGCATCGACTCAGAAATATTCTGATTCTGGTTGCAAGTCTGTTTTTTTACTACCTCGGGGACGCAAAAGGGGTCTGGATTCTCTTGGCTGCCATTGTCGGCAACTACGCGTTCGGTTACTTGATTGCTATATATCGACAGTCGGGCAGCGATGAAGGGGCAACTAAAACTGCCAGGATTTTTCTTATTCTTGGTCTTTTTTTCAACTTGTCGGTGCTAGGTTATTTTAAGTACATTGGTTTTATTACGCAGAACATCAATATCATTGCTGAGAAATTTGGTCACCCGTCGGCGGTTCCGGTTATATCGGTTCTTTTGCCTCTAGGTATCAGTTTTTTTGTTTTTCAAGGTATCAGCTATCTGGTCGATGTGTACCGTGGCACCATTCAAGCAACCAAAAGTCTATTGATTTTCGGTACATTCAAGTCGTTGTTTCCACAACTTATTGCCGGTCCTATTGTCCGTTACCGTGATATCGCAGCAGAGCTTCCGGATCGATCTGTCAATCCCGATATGGTCGTTGAGGGGATTACCCGATTTGTTATCGGCTTTGCAAAAAAAGTGTTGTTGGCTGATACCTTTGCAATCACTGCTGACGCCATTTTCGCACTGCCCTCGTCCGAACTGAATTTCGGAACGGCCTGGTTGGGTGCTGCCAGTTATACGTTGCAAATATACTTCGACTTTTCCGCATACTCTGATATGGCTATCGGATTAGGTCTGATGATGGGGTTCCGTTTTCCGGAAAACTTCAACTACCCTTATAAGGCGGCATCTATTCGCGACTTCTGGCGCCGCTGGCATATGACCTTGTCCGGGTGGTTTCGTGATTACGTATATGTACCTTTGGGTGGTAACCGAGTTGGCGCCGCTCGAACTTACGTTAACCTCATGGCGGTTTTCATTCTGACAGGGTTATGGCACGGCGCTTCTTGGACATTCGTCGCTTGGGGCCTATGGCATGGTCTTTTCCTTGTTATAGAGCGCTTCACCAATATGGAGAGTCGCGGCATACCGTTCGTGCTGCGTTGGTTATATACCCTTGCAGTGGTGGTTTTCGGTTGGGTACTGTTCCGCTCTGAAACATTCGAGCATGCGTTCCACATGAGTGCCTTGATGTTGAACCTTCGCAGCGGCCCGGAAAATTACGTTGTCGCCGAGTATATGAGCAACGGATTGTTGTTGGCCTTGGTGGTGGGAGCAATCCTCAGCTTCCCAGTTTATAAGTGGCTGTGTGATCGTCTATCATCCAGTCAACGAGTTGCTGTTGGCGTATTTGGACTCGGTTCACTCTTCCTGCTTGCAAGCATGAAAGTTCTTTCCGGCGCATACAGCCCTTTTCTCTACTTCCGGTTTTAATATATGAGATCAGTATTTAAGCCACGGGTCATCATTGGGTTGTTCATGCTCGCCCTGTGCGTGCCCGGTATTGCGGTGATGTTTTCTCCCCAATTCGCTCCTGCGATAAAATCCGTCATCAAGCATCCTGGTGAGTGGGCAAATCTGCGGGATGGAATTCGCAGAACCACACCGCTTTGGAACAACGCCGTCGAGGGCTATTCGAGTTTTCTTTACGCTCTTGGAACAACTAATGACAAGGCTATTGCTGTTGTGGGACGTGATGGCTGGGTTTTTCTTGGGGACTTCTTCAACAAGAACATGTCACAAGCCCTCGGCCGTCGTCACTACAATGAAGTTGAGCTGAACGCTTGGAGCGGCACAGTTGGGGGGCAAGAGCGGTGGTTGGCTCAACGCGATATACCGATGTTGTTTGTTGTTGCGCCAGCCAAGTGGTCTATTTATCCGGATAAGCTCCCTCAGTGGTCGGAAGGGCGCATTGGCACTCACATATTCGATCAGTTACTCAGTTCACAGCAGCATCTGCCATTGATTGATTTGCGACCAAGCCTGCAACAGGCTCGCTCAATTGGAGATACGTATTCCCCATTCAATAGTCATTGGACGGATTTTGGTGCTTGGGTAGGCTGGAAGGAAATCAGCAAAAAACTTGCCACCCTCAATCCGAAGTTTAACGATCTGTACGTTCCTCCAGCTGATGGTGCCGTCGTCAATCCCGATTACGGTAGTGAATTCAAGGCAATGATCAGCCTCCCGGAGCCCAATCCCTGGACAATGCCCAAGCTGGCTTCTCCCTTGCCAGAATTTGCGATCGTGGGTGATGACGGCTCAGCTCAGATCGTGCCTGGCAGTACGCACACAGGTCTATTGGATCTACCAAGAAATACCCGTAATGAATCGGCGAAAAAACGCTTGAGAGCGTTGGTATTGCGGGATTCGATGGGTGACTCGCTATCGCCATATTTGCAAGCGGCTTTTTATGAAACGATTCAGGTTCGGCATAACATTGACAATCAGTCGCTCGCTCCCAATGTTCCGGCTCTGATTGAAAAATACAAACCGGATGTTGTGCTCTACGTGATGACTGAGCGTCATCTCGATAACGTTTTGAGCGAGAGTTATTTGTGGTTATCCGCTAATAACTATGATCTTGCTGTGAGCCAGGGCGCTCCCGTCTACGTCGCGAACGAATCCCCAGCCCTGATCACGAGCGGTAATTCGGATCTGAAGGGGCCCTTCGCTCTTACGTGGGCAGATTCGTCGAAAGGGTTGCGAACTGTGCGGGTTTTCCTGAAGGCGAGAGCCTCAGGCGTACTCAAGATTAAAGGGGTGAAGGACGGGCGACCGGTGGAGTTTGCCGAACGCTACGCACAAGGAGATAATGAACTTTTTTTGAGTCTGACCTCCGAGGTTGATGGGGCTCAAGTCAGTTTTGAAAATCTGGATCCTTCTGTTCAGGTGAGCTTGGGCAAGGTTTCCATGGTTGTGCAGGACGCAAAGTAATTTTTTGAATCAAGATCAGGAGTGGTTAATGAGCAAGACATGTCTAGTTACCGGTGGCGCAGGCTTTATTGGCTGTGCTTTGTCTCCTTTGTTGGCCGGGCAATTCAGTCGAGTTGTTGCTTTCGACAATCTCCACCCTCAGGTGCATCCAAGCGCAGAGCGTCCGGCGGCACTGGATTCGCGTGTTGAGTTTGTGAAGGGCGATGTCACCTGTCCTGAGGACTGGGATCGCGTCTTGAAAGAGTTTGCGCCCGATGTTGTTATTCATTTGGCAGCAGAAACAGGTACCGGCCAATCGTTGATGGAAGCGAGCCGCCACGCTCATGTCAACGTCACCGGTACGACCCAAATGCTGGATGCGCTTGTGCGCAACAATCCGGAAGCGTTGCCTGAGCGCATCGTTCTGACTTCCAGCCGTGCCGTTTATGGTGAGGGCGCTTGGAAAGATGCCAACGGCGCAATCGTTTACCCGGGCCAGCGTTCCCGCGAGCAGCTAGAGCGTGCTGAATGGGATTTCCCTGGCCTCAAGGCTTTGCCATTTAACTCTCATACTACAACGCCTGACCCAACAAGCGTTTATGGTGCAACCAAGCTTGCTCAAGAGCATATTCTCAGCTCTTGGTGTCTTGCCCTGGGTGTGACGCCTGTAATGTTGCGTCTGCAAAACGTTTACGGCCCGGGTCAGTCGCTGATCAACTCTTATACCGGTATTGTTTCCCTGTTCGCGCGTATGGCGAAAGAAGGGAAGAGCATCCCGGTTTATGAAGATGGCGTAATTATTCGAGACTTCGTTTTTATCGACGATGTGGCCAATGCAATTTTTGCGGCGACCATCCATTCTGAAGGTACCACTAAGCCTTATGACGTAGGTTCGGGCGAAGCGACTAGCGTAGCCCAGTTGGCGGATATTATTTCTCGCTACTACAAAGCTCCTGAGCATCACATCAATGGCAAGTATCGTCATGGTGATGTGCGTCACGCTTCTTGCACCATTGACGAGACCAGAGATGTTCTGAACTGGTCGCCAAAGATTATGGTTGAAGAGGGTGTACACATCCTTTGCAAGTGGATTGATGACGGCGCTCAAGCCTAAAATCGTCTGGTATAGGAAGGGTGATCGACTGATCACCCTTTTTTCTGTGTTCCTACGTAGGTGCTAATGCCAGAGCGCTAACTTTCAAACTTCTGGCATACACTTAATGCTACCGAGCGTGCAGCTACACGCAATTCGGGAACCGCAGTAAGCTCCCAATGATCGGCTTTTAACATAGGACCGACATAGCTTAGCCAATCATTAGGCTTCCCTTGAGCATTTTTCAGATAGTAATGCTCATCTGCACAAATACCCAATCCCAAGTTGTCCGAAACTACTAATCCCTCCTTCAATAGCTCTTTGATAAGCGGGCTTTTCGTCTTTTCTGGATTGGAAGTCGGACCGGTGCAGTTCACAATCAGGTTGACTGTCAGTAATCTATTTGATGCCTTGCGTCTCTCCTTTATCACCGCAGTGACAGAGCCGTTCACTACATTCATCGAGACAATGCGTCCGGCCAGGGGGATTAGTTGGCCACGATTCAGTGCATCCTCAAATATCTGGAATGTATCCGGCGCGACCCTGTGGCGATGTACGTCCCAATAGCTTTGGAGGTGGCGCAGGAATCGGCGGCGTTCGGTGTCGGGAAGACGTCTCCAGAGCTCTGCTGTCACGGGACGAATCGATGCAATGATATCTCGCCAGTCAATCTGTTCATTCAGTCCGGTTTTTATCGCGTTTCGAACGATTTTCAGATAGCCGAGTATTGATGGCTTTGACTCAAGAAGGCGGTTACGCGTTTGCATGTGATCCGTATGTTGACCTCTCGCGACACGGTGAGGTTTCGGTAACAAGCCTCGTCGCGAAAGCATATAGACCTTGCCGGTATGCTTTGACTTCATCAGGTTGCTGATGACATCTATTGCCGTGAGCCCGCCTCCGATCAAAAGTATTGGCTGATCTTTCTGGATTTTTGAGTCAGATCGTTGCTCCCAGGGATCCTGCTGATAGTAGTGTGTTTCGCTAACAGACCCGAGGCCCGACGGGTTGCTTGGAGGAAAATGTCCGAAAGCCAATGTAACTTGATCAGCTTTGAATATCTCTCCCGAGTCTAATTCAATTGTTGCCCCTTGACCGTTAGGGGTCAACTTGACAACTTCGGCACCGATCTGAGTTGTTTTGACGCGAGGAGATGAGCGTTCAATCGCCTGATTTAGCAAGTGTTCGAGATAGTCGCCATACACTTTCCGCGAAACAAACGAGCTTGCCGTCACTTCCATGTTGCGCTCGAGGCAATATTTCAGGAAGGAATCTGGGTCGTCTGCAAGGGCGGTCATATTGCCAGCTGGCACATTTAAAAGGTGCAGGGGGCTATTGGTGCCATAAGCAAGCCCGCGAGCAATTAGTCCAGACCGGTTGATGATGAGCAGTTGAGCTTCTTGTTGTACTCGATTCAAAAACTCGATAGCAGCAACGGTTCCGCTAAAGCCTGCTCCAACAACGACGAATGTGTTCATGCTTCCAGGTTTTCTTGAAGGACAGCAAGAATGCGCTGAACAGATTTCTCGAGATCTTCTTCAAGTGTGTTAATTCTTATTTTAGGCGCTAGAGGCGCTTCATAGGCTGAATCAATTCCAGTGAAGTTCTTGATCAATCCCTGTCTTGCTTTTCCGTACAAACCTTTCGGGTCGCGTCGCTCACACTCGGTCAAAGGTGTATCGATATGGACTTCAATGAAATTTCGATCGCCTATGACATTGCGAGCCAGATCTCTGTCACGCCTGAAAGGAGAAATGAATGCTGTTATCACGATCAGTCCAGCGTCGAGAAATAGTTTTGAAACTTCTGAGATTCTTCGGATGTTTTCTTCTCGGTCTTGATCGGAGAATCCAAGATCATTACATAGACCTAGCCTGATGTTATCTCCGTCAAGAAGATAAGTGTGTCGTCCGGCTTTTAATAGTGCAAGTTCCAAGGCGTTGGCAATGGTTGATTTACCTGCGCCACTCAATCCTGTCAGCCATATAACGACCGGCCTCTGCCCTTTAAGGGCTGTTCGATTTTCAGATGTTACCACTTGAGGCGGTGAGGTAAGATTTCTGATCATGATATCTCTTTTGCAACAAATTGGTTACGAGTACTGATTTATTTGATAAGCAAACAATATGTATTACTAATATTTTCTAGAGGGCTTACATTTATTCTGAGTAGCATTTCGAATGACCTCAAGTGTAGCTGATGTCCCTGTGCGTCTCAATTTCATTTCCGTCTTTTTCGCCCTGACTTCTCTCAAAATATGACATTCTATGCATCAAAGGTTACATTTCAGTTGTCAGAGTTGCTGGATATTTGGTGAGCGAACGTCGTCGGCCGTGGTGGGCCGGTAACCAATTTGAGTTCACCTGGACTCCTGGTAGACGGTTACAATGTGAAATGCTGATCTCGGTGAAAGGAGTGGGCACTAAGCCATTATGCTAATGGATAAAATTCGATCTTTTTTGTTGGGGCTACCGCGGCGCAAGAAGCGCCTGATACAGGTCGCCACCGACGTCGTTCTTGTGTGGGGCGCGCTCTGGCTTGCGTTCATCGTTCGTCTGGGCATAGACGACATGTACAACCCTTTGAAAGTTCATTTCTGGCTCTTCGCTTGCGCACCGATCATCGCCATCCCGCTTTTTATCCGTTTTGGCATGTATCGCGCTGTCATGCGATATTTCGGCAACGATGCGCTCATCGCAATCATCAAGGCCGTAAGTCTCTCCTCGCTGTTTCTGGCTCTGGTGGTTTATTGGTATAGCAACCACGAGGCTGTAGTTCCTCGGTCTATCGTTTTCAACTATTGGTGGCTTAGTCTTGTCATCATTGGTGGTTTGCGCCTGTGCATGCGTCAATATTTTATGGGGGACTGGTTCACAGCAGCCCAACACGTACCCTTTACGTCCCGGGATGATGGTCTGACGAAGGTAGCTATTTACGGTGCCGGCGTTGCGGGTAACCAACTGGTCGCCGCGTTGCGCATGGGGCGAACCATGCGCCCTGTAGCGTTCATAGATGACGATTCCAGTATTGCCGATCGTTCAATTTCAGGTCTGCAGGTTTACAAGCCCAAGCATATTCAGCAGATGATTGACGCTACCGGGGCGCAGGAGATCCTTCTCGCGCTTCCGTCGTCGACGCGTGCTCGACGCAGGGAGATTCTGAATCTGCTCGAAGTATTCCCCCTTCATATACGCAGCGTTCCCAATTTCACGGATCTGGCTAGCGGTCGAGTAAAGGTTGAAGATATTCAGGAAGTAGACATTGCCGATCTGCTTGGACGCGATTCGGTGCCAGCACAGCCAGACCTGCTAGAGCGTTGTATCAAAGGTAAAACAGTAATGGTGACCGGTGCCGGTGGGTCAATCGGTTCGGAGTTGTGCCGACAAATCTTCTCACTGGAGCCGACGGCGCTATTGTTGTTCGAACACAGCGAATTCAACCTTTACAGCATTTTGACCGAGTTGGAGCAGCGTGGGTCTCGGCAATCGGTTTCCGTGCGGTTATTGCCGATCCTGGGCTCCATTCGTCATCAGGACAAGCTGCTTGATGTGATGAAAACCTGGAAAGTCGACACCGTCTACCATGCGGCAGCTTACAAGCATGTGCCGATGGTGGAGCACAACATTGCAGAGGGTGTCCTCAATAACGTAATCGGAACTCTCAATACAGCTCAGGCTGCGCTTCAGTCTGGGGTCTCGAATTTTGTCCTGATTTCTACAGACAAGGCAGTGCGGCCGACGAATGTCATGGGCAGCACCAAACGTCTGGCCGAGTTGATCCTCCAGGCGCTGAGCCGGGAGGTTGCCCCGGTGATGTTTGGTGACAAGGCCAACGTTTCCCGCGTCAATAAAACCCGCTTTACCATGGTTCGGTTTGGTAATGTTCTGGGTTCCTCGGGCTCAGTGATTCCGTTGTTTCACAGTCAAATCAAATCCGGTGGACCGTTGACAGTCACGCATCCCCGGATCACCCGCTATTTCATGACCATTCCCGAGGCTGCGCAACTGGTCATTCAGGCAGGCTCGATGGGGCAGGGCGGGGATGTATTTGTCCTGGACATGGGCGAGCCGGTAAAAATCGTCGAATTGGCGGAAAAAATGATTCACCTGTCTGGATTGAGCATTCGCTCTGAGCGTAATCCACAAGGAGACATCTCCATTGATTTTACGGGGCTTCGTCCGGGAGAGAAGTTATACGAAGAGTTGCTGATCGGTGACAACGTGGCAGCCACACCGCACCCGATGATCATGAGTGCCAGCGAAGATCATTTGCCGTGGGACTTGCTCAAGCTTCGTTTGACGGATTTGCTGGCTGCTGTCGAGCAGGACGATTATGCCCGCGTCCGCCAACTCCTGCGCGAAACCGTCAGCGGTTACACCCCGGACGGCGAAATCGTCGACTGGATCTACCAGCAGCGCCGCCTCGAACCCTGATTGTTTCACATCCTGTAATAGACGCATTTTTGACACCCGCCAACCATCGCCTAAGTTTGGAGAGCAGCTTCGGAAAAGCTGCTTTCTCAAACGATGATGGAGCGTCATTTATGCGTAACGGTTTTTTCTACTCCCTGGTTTTTGCTTTGCTCACCAGTGCTTCAATCGCTGTAGTCGCGGCACCTGCTGTCGTCCCGAGCACGGATAATGCAACGATGGTGAGCGATAACGTGACACTGCCGTCGAGTGAAAAGGTCGATCTCAACGGTGCCGACGCGGCCACTCTGCAAAAACAATTGGCCGGAGTTGGCGAGACAAAGGCCAAAGCGATTGTTGCGTATCGTGATGCTAATGGGCCATTCGCCTCGGTGGATGAGTTGCTGGAAGTGAAGGGCATCGGCAAGGCGATCCTCGATCGCAACCGCGACAAGCTGGAAGTGAACTAAGCTGATTATTCAACGCCAAGGGGCCGGTCATTGACCGGCCTTTCTGCTTTCCGGTGGCAGAGATGCGGCAGAGGGAGCGCCGTCGCGTTTGTCGGTGAGCTGAAAATTATAGGTATCATATTGTCTTTAGATTATGACTATAATAATTTCCGTCACCTCCAGGCAAGTGAGCCTTGGAGGCACATCTCCCAATAGGTTTCAGGAGCGCTCTCATGAGTTCAGTCCAGTCTCAAGGTACGGCCGTCGTCACTGGCGCATCGTCCGGTATCGGTGCCATCTACGCGCAGCGGCTGGCAGCGCGTGGTTTTGATTTGTTGTTGGTGGCACGGGATCAACAGCGTCTTGAAAGCGCCGCGGGCGAGTTGCGCGAAGCGCACGGTGTACAGGTCGAAGTGCTCAAAGCCGACCTGACGCAAAAGGATGATGTCCTCAAACTCCAGCAACGCCTGCGCAGTGATTCAAGCATCATGCTGTTGGTGAACAACGCCGGGGTGGCGGCCGATGGCCTGCTGGCCAACTCCGATGCCGAGCAACTGGAGCGTCTGATCCAGTTGAACGTCACCGCCGTAACGTTGCTGGCCTCGGCAGCCGCCGCCAGTTTCGCCAAGGCCGGGCGTGGCACGATCATCAACATCGCCTCGGTGGTGGCGCTGTTTCCTGAGCGCTTCAATGCCACCTACAGCGCGAGTAAAGCCTACGTGTTGAGCCTGACTCAATCGCTCAACGCCGAGCTCGAAGGTACTGGCGTGAAAGTGCAAGCGGTGCTGCCCGGGGTTACCCGTACTGAAATCTGGGAACGCTCGGGCATCGATGCCAGCGGTATTCCGGCGGAGATGGTGATGGAAGCTGGCGAGATGGTCGATGCGGCGCTGGCCGGTCTGGATCAGGGCGAGTTGATTACCATCCCGTCGTTGCCGGATGAGGGTGAATGGCAGGCCTTCGTGCGCGCGCGGCATGTCATGGCACCGAACCTGTCGCGCAGCTCCGCGGCCCAACGCTACAAAAATTGATCAGAGGTAACTGCGGTATGAGTCAGCGTCGAATTGTAGTCACCGGTATGGGCCTGGTTTCGCCTTTGGGCAGTGAAGTCGAGGTTGTCTGGCAGCGCTTGCTCGCCGGGCGCTCGGGTTTGCGCAATTTGCCGGACGCGGTGAGCGCAGATCTGCCGACCCGGGTCGCCGGGATGGTGCCAACGGCGGCGGAGGACGTCGAGGCCGGTTTCGATCCGGACCTTGCCACGCCACCCAAGGAACAGAAAAAGATGGATCGCTTCATCCTGTTCGCCATGGAAGCGGCACGCCAGGCCCTGCTACAAGCAGGATGGCAGCCGTCCGAGGCCAAGGAGCAGGAGCGTACCGCCACGATCATCGGCTCCGGTGTTGGCGGGTTCGGTGCAATAGCCGACGCCGTACGCACCACCGACAGTCGTGGCCCGCGTCGTCTGTCGCCGTTTACCATCCCATCGTTTCTGGTCAATCTGGCGGCTGGACATGTGTCGATCCAGCACGCTTTGAAAGGCCCGCTCGGCGCACCGGTGACTGCTTGTGCTGCCGGGGTGCAGGCGATTGGCGATGCTGCGCGGATGATTCGTGCCGGTGAAGCGGACATCGCGGTTTGCGGCGGAGCGGAAGCCTGCATCGATCGGGTCAGCCTGGCCGGTTTTGCCGCGGCGCGGGCGTTGTCCAGCGGTTACAACGACACCCCCGAACGTGCCTCACGACCGTTTGATAGTGGTCGCGATGGTTTCGTGATGGGCGAGGGGGCCGGGCTGCTGGTGATCGAATCGCTGGAGCATGCGCTGGCACGCGGTGCGCAGCCGTTGGCTGAGCTGGTCGGTTATGGCACCACTGCCGACGCCTATCACCTCACTGCCGGACCGGAAGATGGCAGCGGTGCGCGACGGGCGATGCAGTTGGCGTTGGCTCAGGCGGGTGTCGCGCCAGAGCAGGTGCAGCATCTCAATGCGCATGCGACTTCAACGCCGGTGGGTGATCTTGGTGAGTTGGCAGCGATCAAGGCGCTGTTCGGTACGGAGAATAAAATCGCCGTGACTTCGACCAAATCCGCCACCGGGCATTTGCTCGGCGCTGCCGGCGGACTGGAAGCGATCTTCACCTTGTTGGCCATCCGCGATCAGGTCGTCCCGCCGACGCTCAACTTCGATAATCCCGATCCGGCGAGTGCGGGTGTAGACATCGTTCATGGTCAGGCACGGTCGATGCCGATCGAGTATGCGCTGTCCAACGGTTTCGGTTTCGGCGGGGTAAACGCCAGTGTGCTGTTCAAGCGTTGGCAGGATTAGTCCTGCGATTGCTTGAGGTGGTCGCGCGTGACGTCGAGGATACGCTGGGCAAGCTCGGCGTCAGCGACACTGCGTGACAGCAAGAGCGCGCCGACCAGCGTCGACATGATGACAATGGCCCGGTCGGCACTGTTGTCGCTTTCGAGGGTGCCTTCGATTTGACTCAGTCGGGCATTGAGTACCGCATCACTGGTCGGGCTCGGCTGGCCGCGCAGACCCAGCTCTGAGGAAATGGTCAGCAGCGGGCAGCCTTCGTGCGGGGAGGTCTGATGCCATTCGGAAAGATAAGTGTCGATAAATGCCTGCAGCGGCTGTTCCTGAGCAAAGATCTCGGCGCACAGGCCATCGACTTGAGCGCTCGCCTCCTGCAAGGCTTTTTCGACCAGTTCGTCCTTGGATTTGAAGTGCGAATAAAAGCCGCCGTGGGTCAGCCCCAGTGCTTTCATCAAAGGTTGCAGGCCGGTAGCACCGATGCCGTCTTTGCGAAATCGCGCCGAGGCTTCCTTGATGATCCGCTGATGGGTTTGAGCTTTATGATCTTGCGAGTAACGCATGTGGAACTCTCCGCAACAAGACCACCATCTTAACCAAGGTAAATGAAATGGTGACTGTACTTCTACTTCTTAAAAGCGTGCGGCTGAGTCCAACATGATCCTTAAGGGATACGCTCCACAAAAAACAAACCCCGCCTGATCCGGCGGGGTTTTTCGTTCAGCGATCCTGCGCGTCCTTGATGTCCGCTTCGGCGTTGCGCTGCGCAACGCGCTTGCGTTCCTCATCGGTCAGTTCGACCTTGTTGGCGGTGTCGCGCAACATCATCAATCCGCCAACGATCGAGCCGATTGCAACGACCAGAATCAACCAGGCATACCAGGGCATAACGGCTCTCCTTAATGGCAGCTTGGCGGGCGAGGGTTCGCCAGCGATGCTGCATACCACTTATGAGCGAAATGACTTCGCAGTGGTTCCATTCTAGGCCCGATATCCAAGCCGCACCTTAATTCCCTGTAGGAGCTGCCGAAGGCTGCGATCTTTTGACTTTGCTTTTTCAAAAACAGGATCAAAAGATCGCAGCCTTCGGCAGCTCCTACATGATGCGTTATCGCCCCGTCAGCATGGCATCGGCCGGAGCGTCAGCGCGCAGTTGCCCGGTCAGCAGGAAGTAGCCGAAACCGACCGCCATGAAGCCAAGGAAGATCAGCCCGATCAGCGCATTGAACCAAGCCATAGCGATCAGGCACACCACCGCCAGCACCAGCGCGATCAGCGGGATCAACGGATAGCACGGCGCACGGAAAGTCCGCTCGAGATTGGGTTCGGATTTACGCAGTTTGAACAGGCTGAGCATGCTCATGATGTACATCACGATCGCGCCGAACACGGCCATGGTGATCATCGCTGCGGTAAGGGTCATGCCGCCGAGGTTGATCAGACCGTCGCTGTAAATCGCGGCGATGCCGATGATGCCGCCGGCGATGATCGCCCGGTGCGGGGTCTGGAAGCGCGAGAGTTTCGCCAGCGACGCCGGCAGGTAACCGGCGCGGGCGAGGGCGAAGAACTGCCGCGAGTAGCCGAGGATGATCCCGTGGAAGCTCGCCACCAGACCGAACAGGCCGATCCACACCAGCATGTGCAGCCAGCCGGAATTGTCGCCGACCACGGTCTTCATCGCTTGCGGCAGAGGGTCGTTGATGTTCGCCAGGGTGCGCCAGTCACCGACGCCGCCCGCAAAGAACATCACGCCCATCGCCAGCAACACCAGGGTCAGGATCCCGCTGATGTAGGCCTTGGGGATCGTGCGCTTCGGATCCTTGGCTTCTTCGGCAGCCATCGCCGCGCCTTCGATGGCGAGGAAAAACCAGATCGCAAATGGAATCGCGGCGAACATCCCGGCAATCGCTGGCGGCCCGAACACATCGGAGCCGGCCCAGCCGTTCAACGCAAAACTGCTGAAGCTGAACGCTGGCGCGACCACGCCCATGAACACCAGCAATTCGATCACTGCCAGCACGCAGACGATCAGTTCGAACGTTGCCGCCAGTTTCACCCCGAGGATGTTCAGGGTCATGAACACGATGTACGCGCCGACTGCTGCGTGTTTCGGGTCGAGCGCCGGAAACTGCACATTCAGATAGGCGCCAATCGCCAGGGCGATGGCCGGAGGGGCGAAGACGAATTCGATCAGCGTGGCCAGTCCGGCAATCAGTCCGCCTTTTTCACCGAAGGCTCGGCGGCTATAGGCGAACGGCCCGCCCGCATGAGGAATCGCGGTGGTCAGTTCGGTGAAGCTGAAGATGAAGCAGGTGTACATCGTGGCGACCATGAACGAGGTCACCAGAAACCCCAGTGTGCCGGCCACGCCCCAGCCGTAACTCCAGCCGAAGTACTCGCCGGAAATCACCAGCCCGACGGCGATGCCCCACAGGTGCAAGGTGCCCAGCGTGGGTTTGAGTTGTGTGTTCATGCGCATGCTCCCTGAACGGTTTGGAAAGCTCGGGGGAGGGCGTTTGCAGTGGGCGTGCCATTGCTGTGAGTCAGGTCGTAAAGCGCTGAAAGCTGTCGTATCGGGGATGTTCGCGGCTGGATGAGTGTTTTTTGTGCGCCAGTTGGGTGCGATGCTGGCAGTTATGCCGTCTTCGCGAGCAGGCTCGCTCCCACAGGGGAATGCATTTCAAAATGTGGGAGCGAGCCTGCTCGCGAAGAGGCCAGCCCATACGGCGCAAAACCTCGCTGTAACGCCAGCATAAACCCACTCTTTACGCTTTCTTTATGCCTCGCTGCACCCCTCGGTCTCGTTCCTTTACAGCCTCCTTTCCGACAATGCCTCCACACGCGGCAATACGCCGTAACACGGAGATCTTCCATGAGCGTTCTGGACGGGGTGTCCCTGCTGTTGGCAGCCGGGCTGTTCATTTATCTGTTGGTTGCGCTGTTGCGCGCGGATCGGAACTAGGAGCGGCTATGCACAGTTATGACTATTGGCTGATCCTCGCGTTTTTTGCGGTGGTCTTGCTGCCGGCGCCGTTCCTCGGGCGCTTTTACTACAAGGTGATGGAAGGTCAGCGCACCTGGCTGACACCGATTCTCGGCCCGGTCGAGCGCGGTTGCTATCGGATTGCCGGGGTTGATCCGCAAGCTGAACAGAGCTGGCAGAAGTACACGCTGGCCTTGCTGGCGTTCAATCTCGCGGGTTTCCTGCTGCTGTTCGCGATTCTGTTGTTTCAGGATTACTTGCCGCTGAACCCGCAAAACCTGCCGGGCCAGGAATGGACCCAGGCGTTCAACACCGCGGTCAGTTTCATGACCAACACCAACTGGCAGTCCTACAGCGGTGAAGCGACCCTCAGCTACCTGAGTCAGATGGTCGGCCTTACCGTGCAGAACTTCGTCAGTGCTGCCACCGGTCTGGCGGTGCTGGTTGCGCTGTGCCGTGGCATCGGTCGCAAGTCGACCAAGACCCTGGGCAACTTCTGGGTCGACATGACTCGCGCCACGCTCTACGGCCTGCTGCCGCTGTGCCTGCTGCTGGCGCTGTACCTCGTCTGGCAGGGCGTACCGCAGACCTTCGCGCAATATGTGAACGCAGTGACGATGCAGGGCGTCGATCAAGTGATCCCGCTCGGCCCGGCGGCCAGCCAGATTGCGATCAAGCAACTGGGTACCAACGGCGGTGGCTTCTTCGGTGTCAACTCGGCGCATCCGTTCGAGAACCCGACCGCGTGGAGCAACCTGTTCGAAGTCGCTTCAATCATCCTGATCCCGGTGGCGTTGGTGTTCACCTTCGGTCATTACGTGAAAGACCAGCGTCAGAGCCGGGCGATCATCGCCTGCATGCTCGCATTGTTCCTGATTGGCGGCGCGACGTCGCTGTGGGCCGAATATCAGCCTAACCCGGCGCTGAACAACGTTGCTGTGGAGCAGGCCGCGCCGCTGGAAGGCAAGGAAGCACGCTTCGGTACCACCGCCACCGTGCTGTGGTCGGTGACTACGACTGCGGCGTCGAACGGTTCGGTGAACGGCATGCACGACAGCCTCAACCCGCTCAGCGGCATGGTCGCGCTGGTCAACATGATGGTCGGCGAAGTGATCTTCGGCGGCGTCGGTGCCGGGCTTTACGGCATGTTGCTCAACGTGTTGATTGCAGTGTTCCTCGCTGGCCTGATGATTGGCCGCACCCCGGAATACCTCGGCAAGAAACTGCAGGCGCGGGAAGTGCAATTGCTGGTGGTGACCTTGCTGGTCATGCCGGTGGGCGTGCTGGTACTCGGCGCGGTCGCCGCTGCTCTGCCTGGCCCCGCTGCGACCATCAGCAACCCCGGCCCGCACGGTTTCAGCCAGTTGCTGTACGCCTACACCTCGGCCAGCGCGAACAATGGTTCGGCGTTTGGTGGCTTGAGCGCCAACACACCGTTCCACAACCTGATGCTCGGTCTGGGCATGTTGATCGGTCGCTTCGGTTACATCCTGCCGGTACTGGCCCTGGCCGGCAGCCTGGCGATGAAGAAAACCGCACCGATTGGCCAGAACAGCTTCCCGACCCACGGACCTCTGTTTGTGACGCTGCTGACCGTGACCATTTTGCTGGTGGGCGGCCTGACGTTCTTGCCGACCCTCGCATTGGGCCCAATCGCCGAACATCTGAGCATGGGCTTCTAAGGAGTCAATGATGAATATGCCCGCAATCAAACCCGCCGCCGTCAAGGCGCCGGAACAAGCGAAAACCGCGATCTCGGCCCTGTGGCGTCCGGCGCTGGTGCAAGCTTTCGTCAAGCTCGACCCGCGCCAGCTAGTGCGTTCGCCGGTGATGCTGGTGGTCGAACTGACGGCGATTTTCACCACCGTACTGTGCTTCATTCCGGACAACGTCGTGCCGACTTTCGTCGCCGCGCAGATTGCCCTGTGGCTGTGGTTCACGGTGCTGTTCGCCAACTTCGCCGAGGCCTTGGCCGAAGGTCGCGGCAAGGCCCGCGCCGACAGCCTCAAGGCCGGCAGCGAAGGCCTCAGCGCGCGGCGCAAACTGGCCAATGGCAGCTTTCAGGTGGTGCCTGCCGCCAACCTGCGCAAAGGTGATGTGGTGCGCGTCGAAGCGGGAGAGATGATCCCCGGTGACGGCGAAGTCATCGAAGGGATCGCGGCGGTCAATGAAGCGGCGATTACCGGTGAATCGGCGCCGGTGATTCGCGAGTCCGGCGGCGATCGCTCGGCGGTCACCGGCAACACGCGCCTGGTGTCCGACTGGTTGCTGGTGAAGATCACCGCCAACCCCGGTGAGTCGACCCTCGACCGCATGATCGCACTGGTCGAAGGCGCCAAACGCCAGAAGACCCCGAACGAAGTCGCGCTGGATATCCTGCTGATCGGCCTGACCCTGATCTTCCTGCTGGTGGTGGTGACCCTGCAACCGTTCGCCCACTTCGCCAACGGCAACCTGCCGCTGGTGTTTCTGGTGGCGCTGCTGGTCACGCTGATTCCGACCACCATCGGAGGCCTGTTGTCGGCCATCGGTATTGCCGGGATGGATCGTCTGGTACGGCTGAACGTGATCGCCAAGTCCGGTCGCGCCGTGGAAGCGGCCGGTGACGTCCACGTGCTGCTGCTGGACAAGACCGGCACCATCACCTTCGGCAACCGTCGTTGCAGCGCGGTGTATGCCGCGCCGGGCGTGAGTGGTCGCGAGTTGGCCGAAGGTGCGTTGTTCGCCTCGCTGGCGGACGAAACCGCCGAAGGCAAGTCCATCGTCGAATACCTGCGCGGTCTGCACCCGCAAACCGAGCCGGCGCTGGATACCTTGACTGCCGTACCGTTCAGCGCGGAAACCCGCCTGTCCGGTGTCGACTATCAGGGCCGCGTTTACCGCAAGGGCGCCGTGGATTCGCTGCTGGCCTTCCTCGGTCAACAACGCTCCGATCTGGCCCCGGCGCTGTCGCGGGAAATCGACAAGATCGCCCAGAGCGGCGGTACGCCGTTGCTGGTCTGCGCCGACGGCAAGCTGCTGGGTGCGATCCACCTCAAGGACGTGGTGAAGCCAGGCATTCGCGAGCGTTTTGCCGAGCTGCGCAAACTGGGGATTCGCACCGTGATGGTCACCGGTGACAACCCGTTGACCGCGGCGGCCATCGCGGCGGAAGCGGGCGTCGATGACGTGCTCGCCGAAGCCACCCCGGAGAAGAAACTGGCGCGTATCCGCCATGAGCAGAACGACGGCCGTCTGGTCGCCATGTGCGGCGACGGCGCCAACGACGCCCCGGCGCTGGCCCAGGCTGACGTCGGCATGGCGATGAACGACGGCACGCAAGCGGCACGTGAAGCGGCGAACATGGTCGACCTCGACAGCGACCCGACCAAGCTGCTGGACGTGGTGCAGATCGGCAAGGAGTTGCTGGTGACCCGTGGCGCGCTGACGACGTTTTCCATCGCCAACGACGTCGCCAAATACTTCGCGATTCTGCCGGCGCTGTTCGCCGCGATTTATCCGCAACTGGGCGTGCTGAACATCATGCACCTGACCAGTCCGCAGAGCGCGATCCTCTCGGCCATCGTGTTCAACGCCCTGATCATCGTGGTGCTGATTCCACTGGCATTGCGCGGCGTGCGCGTGCAGGCGGCGAGCGCCGCGGCATTGCTGCGACGCAATCTGCTGATCTACGGACTGGGCGGGATTCTGGTGCCGTTCGTGGGGATCAAGGCGATCGACATGCTGCTGACGACGCTGCATCTGGTGTGATCCCTTCGCGAGCAGGCTCGCCCCCACAGTTGCAATGCGGTCCCCTGTGGGAGCCAGCCTGCTGGCGATGAAATCGACTCGGTCCACCTGAATTAACGCGGTATCCGCTTTCTGAATTCGAGGATTTTGCAATGTCCACAATGATACGTCCGGCCCTGAGCCTGCTGGTGCTGATGACCCTGGCCACCGGCGTGGCCTATCCACTGGTGGTGACTGGCGTCGCCCAAGTCGCCTTCCCTGAACAGGCCAACGGCAGCCTGGTGCACGATGCCGAAGGCAAGGTGCGCGGCTCGTCGCTGATCGCCCAGGATTTCGTCGGTGATGCGTGGTTCCATCCACGTCCTTCGGCGGGCGCGTTTGCGACCGTGTCCAGCAGTGCCAGCAACCTCGCACCAAGCAATCCGGCACTGGCCACGCGGGTGATCGACGACGCCAACAAGTTGCAGGTGCCCGGCCAGGGACCAGTGCCCTTGGCGCTGCTGACCACCTCCGGCAGCGGCCTCGATCCGCACTTGCCACCGGCGGCAATTGCCTATCAACTGGCACGTGTCGCGCAAGCGCGCAACCTGCCGGTGGCGACCTTGCAGCAGCTGCTCGATGCGCACATCGAACAGCCGCTGGTGGGGCCGCCGGTGGTGAATGTGCTGGAATTGAACATGGCGCTGGAAAAGCTGTAATTCTGCGGCGCGGCCATTCGCGAGCAGGCTCGCTCCCACAGGAATACGCGTTCCAAATGTGGGAGCGAGCCTGCTCGCGAAGAGGGCCAAGAGAACACCGCATAACTATCAGGAAGAGAGAACATCAAGCATGAGCGACTCCGGCCGCGCCGACGCGCTGTTAGCAGACCTGCCCCGCGACGGCCGTGGTCGGCTGAAGATTTTCCTCGGTGCCGCTCCCGGCGTCGGCAAAACCTACGCCATGCTCCAGGCCGCACACACGCAATTGCGCCAGGGCGTTAAAGTCATCGCCGGCGTCGTCGAAACCCACGGCCGCGCAGAAACCGAAGCGCTGCTCGGCGGTTTGCCGCAGCAGCCGTTGGTACGCTCGGAATACCGTGGCGTGATGCTCGAAGAAATGGACCTCGACGGCCTGCTCGCGGCCAAACCCAAGCTGGTGCTGGTGGATGAGCTGGCGCACACCAACGCCCCCGGCAGTCGCCACGCCAAGCGCTGGCAGGATATTCAGGAACTGCTCGCCGCCGGCATCGACGTCTACACCACAGTCAACGTCCAGCACCTGGAAAGTCTCAACGATCAGGTGCGCGGCATCACCGGTGTGCAGGTGCGCGAAACCCTGCCGGACTGGGTGCTGCAGGAAGCCTACGAACTGCTGCTGATCGACCTGCCGCCGCGTGAATTGCTGGAGCGTCTGCGCGAAGGCAAGGTCTACGTGCCAGAACAGGCGCGGGCGGCGATCGATGCGTTTTTCACCCAGACCAACCTCACCGCGTTGCGCGAACTGGCGATGCAAACGGCGGCCGCGCAGGTCGACAACGATCTCGCTCAAGGCTATCGCCAACTCGGTCAGGCAGCTCCGGCGGTGCGCGGGCGTTTGCTGGTCGGCGTCGATGGCGATGCGCATGCCGAACGCCTGGTGCGTCACGCCAGTCGCGTGGCCCAGCGTCGGCATTTACCGTGGAGTCTGGTGCATGTCGACAACGGCACGGTGCGCGACGAGCAATCGCGCCTGCGCCTGCAAAACGCCCAGCAACTGGCTGAACGCCTCGGCGGTGAAGTGGTGTTGTTGCGCGCCGGCGAAGTGGCGAAAACCCTGATCCAGCATGCCGCCGAACGCCGTGCGAGTCTGCTGCTGGTCGGCCAGTCACGGCCGAGTCTGCGCCGTCGTCTGTTCGGTGGTGGGCTCGCCGCGCGTCTGTTGCGCCAGGCCCACGGCCTGGAAATCAACGTCCTCGATAACGACCATGAACACCCGCAGCCGCGTCTGCGGGCGACGCCGACGCTGGTCTGGTTCGACTATCTGTTGGCGCTGGTTGCCACGGTGTTGGCCAGTGCCCTGGCGTGGGCGGTTTCGAGTATTTTGCCGCTGCCGAACATCTCGCTGGTGTTTCTTGCGGCGGTGTTGCTGGTGGCGGTGCGCAGCAGTCTGGGGCCGGCGCTGGCCTGCGCGGCGCTGTCGTTTCTGACCTACGATTTTCTGTTCATTCCGCCGAATTTTTCCTTCGCCATCCAGCGCGAAGAAGACGTTTTGACCTTGCTGTTCTTCCTGCTGATGGCGGCGCTCACCGGTAATCTCGCTGCGCGTCAGCGACGGCAGTTGCAGGCGCTGCGCGACACGCAGGAAGAGACCACGGAGCTGCTCGACCTGTCGCGCAAACTCACTGCCGCGACGGATCGTCAGGCAGTGATCAGCGCTGCGGCGCAGCACCTCAACGGCTGGAGCGATCTGCAATTGTGCCTGCTCAACCGCGACGGCCAGGGCGGCTGGAAAGTCGAGACCGGCGGGCCGCTGGAATTCAGCGAATCCGAACGTGCTGCCGCCGACTGGGCCTGGCAACACGATCAACCGGCCGGCATGGGCACCGGCACGCTGCCGTTCGGTCGCTGGTGGTGGTGGCCGCTGTCGGTGGAGGACGGGCCGCTGGCGCTGCTCGGGGTCTGCGCCAAAGAAGGCCAGACCTTGAGCGGACAGCGTCGACGCCTGCTCACCGCGTTGAGTCAGCCACTGGCGCAGGCACTGGCCCGTGCGCAACTGGCGGACGATCTGGAAGCCGCGCGCCTGCACGGCGAAACCGAGCAATTGCGCAGCGCGTTGCTGGCCTCGGTGTCGCATGATTTACGCACACCGCTGACCGCCATGCGCGGCAGCATCGACAGCCTGCTGGCCCTCGGCGAAGCCATTCCGCTGGAGGATCGCCGCGAGTTGCTCGAAGGCACCCGCGACGAGGCCGAACGCCTCGATCGCTACATTCAGAACCTGCTGGACATGACCCGCCTCGGCCATGGTGCATTGAAGCTCGCGCGCGACTGGGTGGCGCCGGCGGACATCGTCGGCAGCTCGCTCAATCGCCTGCGTGCAGTGCTCGCGCCGTTGCAGGTCAGCACCGATGTGCCGGCCGAGTTGCCGCTGCTGTTCGTGCACGCGGCGCTGATCGAGCAGGCGCTGGTCAATGTGCTGGAAAACGCCGCACGCTTCTCGCCGCCACATGGGCGTTTGCAATTGAGTGCCGGCGCCAATGACGAAGAAATTTTCTTCTCGGTCAGCGACGAAGGCCCGGGAATTCCCGAGGACGAGCGGGCGAAGATTTTCGACATGTTCTACACCGCCGCCCGTGGTGATCGCGGCGGGCAGGGCACCGGTCTGGGGCTGGCGATCTGTCAGGGCATGGTCGGTGCGCATGGCGGGCGGATCAGTGTCGCCGACGGCATCGACGGCCGCGGCACTTGCATCACCCTGCACCTGCCGTTGCAGACGCAACCGGGTATGGACCATGAAGCCTGATCGCGACTGCGCTACTCTCTTGCCAATCTTTTGTGTTGATGTGAATTCATGAGCCAGACCGCGACCATTTTGGTCATCGATGACGAACCGCAGATCCGTAAATTCCTGCGCATCAGCCTCGCCTCACAAGGCTACAAAGTGCTCGAGGCCGGCACGGGTGCTGAAGGCCTGGCGCAGGCGGCGCTGAACAAGCCGGACTTGCTGGTGCTCGACCTCGGCCTGCCGGACATGGACGGCCAGCAGGTGCTGCGCGAGTTTCGCGAGTGGGCCACCGCGCCGGTGCTGGTGCTCTCGGTGCGGGCCAGCGAAGGGCAGAAAGTCCAGGCGCTGGATGGCGGCGCCAACGACTACGTGACCAAACCGTTCGGCATTCAGGAGTTTCTTGCCCGGGTCCGCGCGTTGTTGCGTCAGGCACCGGCTGGCGAGGCGCAACAGGCGGCGCTGACGTTCGGCCCGTTGACCGTGGATCTGGCCTATCGGCGGGTGTTGCTCGATGGCGCCGAAGTGGCGCTGACCCGCAAGGAATACGCGGTACTGGCGCAACTGGCACGGCATCCGGGCAGGGTGATCACCCAACAGCAATTGCTCAAAGACATCTGGGGGCCGACGCATACCGAGGACAGTCATTATTTGCGGATTGTCGTTGGGCATTTGCGCCAGAAGCTGGCGGATGATCCGACTCGGCCGCGGTTTATCGTGACTGAAGCTGGCGTCGGGTATCGGCTGATCAGTGATAACAGTCTGTAGGTTTCGGGTTGGCTGAGCTGACGCCTTCGCGGGCAAGCCCGCTCCCACAGTGGAAGGTGTGAAATACAAATTTCAATAACTGCGCAGAACCCTGTGGGAGCTGGCTTGCCAGCGATGAGGCCCTGACAGCCAGCCGGGATTTCAACCCTGCTCACTCTCATACCGATCCAGCGTATCCCGCGCAATCTCCCGCCCCAGCGCGATCAGTTCCGGCGCTTTGTAGAACTCGAAAAACCGGCACACGCGCTTCGGCACGTTGATCAGGATGTCCGGCGGATAGCCGGCGATCTTGTATTGCGCCAACGAGGTCTGCATCACCTCGAAACTCTGGTTGATCAAGTCCAGCAGTGACGCCGGTCCGACGTTGTCGATGATGAACGAACCGGTGGCGGACTTCGGCGCGCCTTCGCGCTCGGGGGCCGCTGCCGGTTGCTGACTTTCCGGTTCGCTGCCTTCCAGCCACGGGTTGATGTCCGCCGCCTCCGCACGCAGGGCTTCCTGTTCAAGCAGCAGCAATTGCTCGGCCTGTTTGCGGCGGAACGGCATCTTCGAACCCAGCGAACTGAGCAGGCTGTCGAAGCGCGAACGAAACGCTGGTGGGCGCTGGATCACCGGCAATTTGTAATGCCGCTGGTTGGTGGCGTTGAGGTTGACCGCGATGATCAGGTCGCAGTGGCTGGACACCACCGGCACAATCGGCAACGGGTTGAGAATGCCGCCGTCCACCAGCATTCGATTGCCCTGCATCACCGGCGTGAACAGGCTGGGAATCGCCGCCGAGGCGCGCATCGCCTGATGCAGGCAGCCTTCCTGAAACCAGATTTCCTGCTGGTTGGTCAGGTCGGCGGCGACCGCGGTGTAGGGGATGCGCAGGTCTTCGATGTTGATTTCGCCGACGATCTTGCGGATCTGCCCGAAGACCTTTTCGCCGCGAATGGCCCCGAGACGAAAACTCACGTCCACCAGCCGCAGCACGTCCAGATAGTCGAGGGTTTCGATCCAGTTGCGATACTGATCGAGTTTGCCCGCCGCATAGATTCCTCCGACCACCGCCCCCATCGAACAACCGGCAATGCAGGCAATGTCGTAACCGCGTCTTTCGATCTCTTCGATGACTCCGATATGGGCGTAACCCCGGGCGCCACCGGAGCCCAGCACCAGTGCAACACGCTTTTTCATCAAGCTTCCTCCCCGACAAGGCTTCACAATGCACCCATCCGGGGGCGGGCGACAATCGTCAGGGTCGTTCGGGGCCGCGGGCGCGTCGTTTTTTCGCTACGACGTGATCACTCGGCGCTATGCTTTGGTCACCGCAGATTCATGGGGCGCCAAGGCACTTTTCCCGCGCCGGAACGTCTTACCTGCACGACTGTTGACCTATTTTGAGGTGTGAGTGATGAAAGCCTGGATCTGTGTGCCGTTGATTGCGCTGGCATTGGCCGGTTGCGCTGGCAAGACTGCTTATCGTGACAGCTGTGGCAGTCAGCTCGATGCGGCGTGGCATGAACTGGACCTGGCCAAGGCCGAAGGTTTTGCCGGCACGGTCAGTTACTCCAAGGCGCTGTCATTGCTGACGGCGGCCAAGACTCAACAGCAATTCGAAGGCTTCGAAGGCTGCAGCAAAAAGGCCGAGAAAGCCCGTTTCTATATTCGCGAATCCCGCGCCGGACGCTAAGCTGCTGACTTGACGCAAGGATGCGCCTGCCTTCTGACGGCAGACTCATCCTTCAAGCCATGTGAATCAGGAGCAAATGATGTCTGCGTTGGTTGACCGGTTGGTGGCTCATGTCCTGAGTCTGGAAGTGCGTTTGCTCGCCTGTCAGGCGCGCTTGACTGCGCGTACCGACCCCGAGGCGCTGCATGACTTGCGCACTACGGTACGGCGCTTGCGCAGCCTGCTTCGGCCTTTGCGCGGTTTGCCCGGGGTCGAGCAACTGGAAGGTGCCGCCTCGGCGGTCGGTCAGTTGACCACGCCGTGGCGTGACCGCGAGGTGCTGGCGGCGTACCTGCTCAAGCATGATCAACCGCAAGCGGCGCAGCGGCGCATGGCGCAAATGGACGAAGCCTATCCAGCGTTGGCAGCCAGCGCCGAAGTGGCTTCGCTGCTGATCATCCTCGACGCTTTCCCGCGATTTTTGCGTGCCTCCGAGCGTCAGGGTCTGCTCAAGGGGCTGGGCAAACGCATCGAAAAACGCCTGCACAAACAATGGAAAAAACTCGACGAGGCCCTGCACGATCCGGCCCACGACCGGCATCGTCTGCGCTTGCTGATCAAGCGCGTGCGGTATGGCATCGAAGCCTATCCGGAACTCGATCGCCTGCCTGAGCCGGCGCTGGGGCGGCTGAAGTCGGCGCAGGGTGCGCTGGGTGACTGGCACGATTGCTGGCAGTGGCTGGCGCGGGCCGAGCAGGAAAGCGATCTGCAACCCTGTGTTGCGACCTGGCAGGCGGGCCTGATCAAGGCTGAAGCCAAGGCCGATCGCGTTCTGGAAAAACTCAGTTCAGCCTGCTTCAAATAACCTCGATATCACCCGGCCCCTGTAGGAGCTGCCGAAGGCTGCGATCTTTGTTTTTTAAAATCAAAAGATCGCAGCCTTCGGCAGCTCCTACAGGGGTTTTTCTTTGAGTGGGAAATCGGGGTAAGGCCTTTCTGTCAGTCCATTTGACCGGAATAGACGCTGCGGCGCTCTGCCATGCTGGTTAAGATCGCTGCATTCCTTTTTCGCTTGCCGAGGTTGTCATGCGCTTTTCCGATCTGCTCGAGGCGGTTCGTCGCCAGCCAGAAGTGACCATTCCCGCCGAGTGGGGTCAGGGCCGGGCCAGTTTTGGCGGCCTGGTCGCGGCGCTGCAATACGAAACCATGCGCGCGAAAGTACCGGCCGATCGCCCGGTACGTTCGTTGGCGATCACCTTTGTCGGCCCGGTGGAGCCGGACGTCCCGGTGCGTTTCGAAGTCGATGTGTTGCGCGAAGGCAAAGCGGTCAGTCAGGTGCTGGGGCGTGCCCTGCAGAACGGTCAGGTGGTGACGATTGTGCAAGGCAGCTTCGGTGCTTCGCGGCCTTCGGAAGTCGCGGTCGAGGCCTATCCGGCAGCTGAAATGAAACACTGGGAAGAATGCCAGGAGTTGCCCTATATCAAAGGCGTGACCCCGGAATTCATGCGGCACCTGGCGATGCGCTGGAGTATTGGCGGCATGCCGTTCACTGGCAATAAATCGCGGCAGATGGGCGGCTGGGTGCGCTTGCGTGGGGACGTCAAGGAAGAACCGGTCAATGAGGCGCATCTGCTGGCGCTGGTGGATGCGTGGCCACCGGCCTTGTTGCCGTATCTGAAGAAACCGGCACCGGGCAGCACGCTGACCTGGACCATCGAATTCGTGCAACCGCTACGCGACCTGAGCACCCTGGACTGGTGCAAATACCTGGCCGACATCGAATACGCCGCCGACGGCTACGGACATGTCGCCGCCAAGCTGTGGAGCGCGGAGGGTGAGTTGATTGCCATGAGTCGCCAGACCGTGACGATTTTTGCCTGAGTCACTCAGTGCCGACGATGGCGCTCCCGCCAGGCGCGCCGCCAGCCGCCACTGAGGAAAAACCGTGGAAAGGTCAGGAACTGCTCGACCAGCAAGCGCGACACGGCATCTTTGCGATCACTGAACGGCTCGGAGGCTTGCGCCTCCAGGCTGTGGCCGTGGCGCTGCAGACCCAGCGCCGCGACAATCCCGATTACGCCGATGGCGACACTGGCCAGGCTCAGGCTGAACACTCCGGACACGATCAACAGAAACGCGACGATGAACAGCGGCACGGCAATCAAGTGCAGCACCAGATTGGTCGGGTGCTGGTGATTGTTCGGGTACGTGCGCCATTGCCACGCGGGAAGGTTGGGGTGACGTTTGCCCATGTTGACTACTCCTCGATCCATGTTGAACACATGCTTGAAGAATAGGCCGGGGCGGGTGGGGCGGCGAATCAAGGTTGGCTATTGGCATCATAGTAATGGTGAACAAAAAAAGATCGCAGCCTTCGGCAGCTCCTACATTGAAATGCGTATACCTGTAGGAGCTGCCGAAGGCTGCGATCTTTTGATCTTCAGAGTTTCAACTGCCCGATTGCCTTGTTGAGCTCCCCGGCCAACGTCGCCAACTCATTACTGGTGGTCGCCGAATCCACGGTCTGCTGCACGGTGTTTTCAGTCACATCACGAATGCTCACCACTGCCCGATTCATCTCTTCCGCCACTTGGCTCTGCTGCTCGGCCGCCACCGCAATCTGCGTGTTGCTCTCGCGCATCTGCGCCACGGCGCCAGTGATTTCCGCCAGCGCCTCGCCAGCCTCCTGTGCCTGCTGCACGCAGTCGTCGGCCTTGTACGAACTCTCCTGCATGAAGTCCACCGCATCGCGGGTGCCGGCCTGCAGCGCCGAGACCATGGTGGTGATTTCATCGGTGGAGGTCTGCACGCGTTTCGCCAGGTTGCGCACCTCATCAGCGACCACCGCAAAACCGCGGCCCATCTCGCCGGCACGGGCTGCTTCGATGGCGGCGTTCAGCGCCAGCAGATTGGTTTGCTCGGCGATGCTGTGAATCACGCTGACCACGCCGTTGATCTTCTGGCTGTCTTCGGCCAGGCGCTGGATCATTTCGGCGGTCTGCTGCACGCCGCTGGAGAGTCCGGCAATCGACTGCTGTACGCGACTGACCACTTGCTGACCGCTGCCGGCCAGACCATCGGCGGTCTGCGACAGATCGCGGGTGGCGCCGGCGTGCTGGGCGATGTGATAAACCGTGGCGGTCATTTCGTTGATTGCGGTGGCGGCCTGATCGGTTTCACTTTGCTGGCCGAGCATGCCGTGGCGCACTTCGTTCATGCTCGCCGCCAGACGCGCGGCACCGACGTCGAGTTGCCGCGCGGTGTTGGCGACGGTGGTGACCACCCGTTGGTAGCCAGCCTGCATTGCGTTGAACGCATTGGCCATCTGCCCGACTTCGTCCTTGCACGCCAGCGGCACACGGGCCGAGAGGTCACCGCTTTTCTCGACGTGCAGCATCACGTCTTTCAAGGTGTTGAGTTGGCTGAGCAGGAAGCGGATCAGCAGTTGCGAAGCGCCGAGCATGGCCAGCATCAGGATGAACACTGCCACCGCGTAGTTGGCAAAACGTTCGCTGAATACTTGCGCCAGGCTTGGACCATAGGCAATGACTGCCACCTGCTGGCCGTCGGCACGGCTGAACACTTCGGCGCCCATTAACGGGTTACTGCCGAACAATGGCAGGTGATTGATTTCGTTCCAGCCGTTGTTGTCGCTGATCTCCAGCACCGGCTGATCGTTGAGGCGCGGCGCTTCCCCGCGTTTGAAGGTCAGAATCTGATCAGCCTTGGGCAATGCCTGCCCGGCCGGCCAGGCCTTGAGCAATTGTGCCTGGGCCTGGGCGGATGCCTGCGTCGCGTGGCTGCGCGCCTGCTGTTCCAGTTGCACGGCGTACAGCACCAGCAACAGGGTGGTGACGAAAGCGACCGCGTTGACCGCCCAGAATTTGTATTTCAGCGAGATATTGCTAAGCCAGGCACCCATGGAGGTCTTCTCTGATAGCGGAAACAGTTTTGGCAAGGTGCCAGCATTGTGCCGCTATGCAGATCTGCGGATCTTGATACACATCAAAAGAACGCATTCCCCCTGTGGGAGCGAGCCTGCTCGCGAAGAGGGCGTGTCAGCCAGCACCAATGCCGTCTGAACCACCGCTTTCGCGAGCAGGCTCGCTCCCACAGGAGAATTTCGGTGTGTCAGGGAAGGGCGGGGAGGTTGAAGAACGCACGGGCACACGCGGTGGTGTGCGCCGCCAGGTCTTCCTCGCTCTCGCCTCGGTGCAACGCCACTTCGCGCAATACTTCGGTCAGATACGCCGGCTCATTGCGGCCGTTCTTCGGCTTTGGCCGCAGGGTGCGGGGCAGGAGGTACGGCGCGTCGCTTTCGAGCATCAATCGTCCGCGTTTGATCTCCTTGACCAACGAGTGCAGGTGCGTGCCGCGGCGCTCGTCGCAGATCCAGCCGGTGATGCCGATGTGCAGGTCCAGATCCAGGTAACTGAACAGGGCTTTTTGCTCGCCGGTGAAGCAGTGCACCACGGCGGCGGGCAGTTGATCACGGAAGTCCCGGAGGATCTCCAGCAAGCGCTGACTGGCATCGCGTTCGTGGAGGAACACCGGCAATTGCAGTTCTACCGCCAGCGCCAGATGTTCTTCGAGGACTTTTTCCTGTTGCGGGCGCGGCGAGAAATCACGGTTGAAATCCAGCCCGCATTCACCCACGGCGACCACGTTTGGCTCGTGCAGCAGACTGCGCAACCGGCGCGCGCTGTCAGCATTCCAGTCACTGGCCGAATGCGGGTGAATGCCAGCGGTGGCGAACAGCTGTTGGCCGCCGTCATCCAGTTGCCGGCACAGCTCCAGCGCCTGTTCGCTACCTTCGACGCTGGTGCCGGTCAGCACCAGTTGGCAGACCCCGGCAGCGTAGGCGCGGTCGAGCACGGCCTGATGTTTTTCAGCAAAACCGGGGTTGGTCAGGTTGACGCCGATATCGATGAGTTGCATGGTTCTACCTCGGGCCGAAGGCCGGAAAGCATACCAGAGCTGTAGATTTATAAGAAAAGCCAAGAACTACAAAGAGTTATAGCTGTCTTTTGATGCCGTGACAGAGCCCGGGTTGGCGGATAAGCCATCACTGTGCCAGTCTCTCGCACTTTGCCAGCGCTCCAGGCGCTCTGTTTTCGTCGGCGATTTCGACCGTTCAGCGGTTAAAAAACGCCCCGTATTCTTTCCGGAGAGTGGATGCATCGTCCCTCGGTTTTGCTCCTGTTGTGTGCGTCGCTGCTACTGCCGATAACGGCGGTTGCGCGCTTGCCCGGGCCACAGCAAGCCGTGCCGGCCGCCAAGGTCCGCGACCTGTCGGAGATACGCAGCAGCCGCGTACTGCGAGTGCTGGTCAACCAGAGTCGCAACAGCTCCGGAGAAGTCCAGGGCCAGGCCATCGGTGTCGAATACCATCGCCTGCGCGCCTTCGAGCAATACCTCAATGGCCACGCCCGCGACGGCCAGGAAGTCACTCTCAAGATCATTCCCAAAGCCAAGGATCAACTGCTCGGCGCGTTGCAACGCGGCGAAGGTGATCTGGTGGCGCCCGGCGAGCTGCTTGATCTGCAACCCGGCCACTCGGTGGCCAGCAGCGAGCCGATCGCCAGCAACGTGCCGCTGGTGCTGGTCGGTATCAAGGGCGAGCGTCGTTACACCAAGGTCGAGCAGCTTTCCGGCAAGACCCTGGCCTTGCCAACCGGCAGTGCGGCAGGGGACGCGGTGAGCCAGCTCAATCAGAAACTGGCGCTGCACAAACTGGCGCCGATCAAGATCGAATGGGTCGATCCGACGCTGGCGGTCGAGGACGTGCTGGAGATGGTGCAGGGCGGAATTTTCCACCTGACTATCGTTGAGCAACCGATCGCCGAGCGTTGGGGCAAGATCCTGCCCAAGCTGCGTTTTGACCGGCAATTGATGATCAGTGAACCGGGTGAGGAGTACTGGTTTGTGCGCCGTGATGCCTCGATGCTGCGGGCGAGCATCGATCGTTTCCTGGCCGGCTACAGAAAGCCGGCGAACGAGGATGCAGAGTTTCTGCGGATTTATCGACGGCTCTACCAAGTGCACTATCCGTTGGCCAAGGCTGACCGTCAGCGTCTGGAAAAACTGCGCCCGACTCTGCAAAAACACGCCGATGCACAGAACATGGACTGGCTGAACCTGGCGGCGCTGGCCTTCAAGGAGTCGGCCCTGCAACCCGGCGCCCGCAGCGGCAGCGGCCCGACCGGGTTGATGCAGATCACCCCGTCCGCAGCGCAGCGGGTCGGTGTGAATAACATCCAGAATCTCGATGCGAATGTGCAGGCCGGGGCCAAGTATCTGGCGATGATCCGTCGCAAGTTTTTCAACAGTCCGAAACTCAATGAGCGCGAGCGCATGGCGTTCACACTGGCCGCTTACAACATCGGTCCGGAACGGGTGCAAGGCATGCGCGCCGAGGCTCGGCGGCGCGGGCTGAATCCCAACCAGTGGTTTTTTCAGGTCGAGCGCATCGCCATGGAGCAGGTGGGCATGGGCCCCGTCAGCTATGTTAATAGCGTGAACAAGTACTACCTGGCGTTCGACCGGGAGCGGGAGTCACTGGAGCCCCGGGAACAAAAAGTCGCCTCACGGAAATGATCAAATAATTTGATTGTTATGGCGAAATAATTGCGCTTTTAACATGAATTTAACTGATTAATATAGCGGCCAATCCCAACACACTTCTCGCAAAACAAGGAATGCCTCATGAGCTCACTGATCAACAAGGTTCTGTTCACTCGCGCCGGTTACGGCCTGACCATTCTGCGCATCGCGGTCGGCGTGATCTTCGCCGCTCACGGTTCGCAAAAGCTGTTTGGTCTGTTTGGCGGTTACGGTCTGGCAGGCACCGCGCAGTACATGGACAGCATCGGTCTGCACCCGGGTTACCTGATGGCCACGCTGGCCGGCGGTACTGAGTTTTTTGCCGGTCTGGCGTTGATCATCGGCCTGCTGGCGCGCCCGGCGGCGCTGGGTTTGACCTTCCTGTCGCTGGTGGCGATCTTCACCGTGCACATCAGCAATGGTCTGTTCATGGCCAACAACGGTTACGAGTTCGCCCTCGCGTTGCTCGGTGGCAGCCTCGCGGTGATGATCGAAGGCGCCGGCAAGCTGTCAGTGGATCGCGCCATCGCCGGTTGAGCGCTCTGGATCAAGCAAAAGGCCCGCATTGTGCGGGCCTTTTTTTGTTGTGGCTGATTCTTGACACTCATCGGTCACGTTCTCTAGGATGTTGCTCATGCGCCGATTTAAACAGCTACTTGCGGGGCGCCAGGTGACTCAGACAGTTACCGTCAGAAGCCGGAACAGGGCTTCGAAATACCGCTAAAGCGCTGGTTCGGTGTTGCCTCTCACCTGCCATGCAGACTTTTGAGGCAGAGACACGACACGATGAATGCACTACGCCCTCCAGCACGTCCCGCGCCGATCACGGCACACATCACCCAACGCAATCCAAAAATCCTGCTTGGCGGCAAACACCAGCCGACGCTGTTGCGTTATCTGGATGGCTGGCCACGCCGCAGCGGCGGGCCTGCTGCGTTCCTGATCCAGTTCGTTGAAGACGGCGAGTCGCTGGCGCGCTTTGCCAGTGACAGTTTTGACCTCGCCGTGATTCAGGCGCCGAGCGCTGAAGACGCGCCAGAAATGATCAAGCAACTGACCCGCGTTGCGCGTCAGGGACTGATCACGCGCCGCTGAGAGTTACGGATACTCGATCGCCACAATATAGACAAACTGCTCACCGGTTGGCGTCTGCACCCGAACCTCGGCGTCCAGCGCCTTGCCGATCAAGGCACGAGCCAGCGGTGAGTCAATGCTGATCAGACCCAGTTTCAGATCCAGTTCATCCGGGCCGACGATACGGTAGCGCGACTGCTTGCCGTCTTCGTCCTCGATGGTGACCCAGGCGCCGAAGTAGACTTTGTTCGGATCGCTGGGTTTTTCGCTGACGACCTTCAGTGCTTCGAGACGCTTGGTGAGAAATCGCACGCGGCTGTCGATCTCGCGCAGCATTTTCTTGCCGTAGGTGTACTCGGCGTTTTCCGAACGATCGCCCTGCGCCGCTGCCTCGCTGACTGCCTGCGTCACTTGCGGGCGGCGCACATGCCACAGTTCATGGAATTCGGCGCGCATCCGCGCTTCACCTTCAGGGGTGATCAGCGCGGTGCCGGCGGTGCGGGGAGGGCGATAACGGCTCATGGCAACTTCTTGTGGTGACGAAGGCTGGAGTCTATCAACCCTCGCGCAAGACTGTCAGCGGACTCGCATTCAGTGCTCGACGCGTGCCGAACACGCCGGCACCGCCAATCAGTGCGGCGCCAATCAATGGCAGCACCAGCAGCCATGGATGCGGATGCCATGGCAGATCGAAGGCAAAGCGATACAGCACCAGACTCACCACTTCCGAACCGATGGCCGCCAGCAAACCGCTGACCGCGCCGAGCAGACCGAACTCGATACGCCGCGCCTTAACCAGCAACTGCCGTTGCGCGCCCAGTGCGCGTAACAACGCGCCTTGGCGAATGCGCTCGTCCAGCGTGGCCTGCAAGCCAGAGAACAGCACCGCCATCCCCGCCGCCAGCACAAATAACAACACGTATTCCACCGCCAGGGTGACCTGAGCGAGGATGCTGCGCAGCTGTTCGAGCAAGGCTTCGACCTGAAGGATGGTCACCGCCGGGAATGCCCGTGACAGTTCGACAATCTGCTGATCGTGACCGGGTGCCAGATAGAAACTGGTCAGGTAGGTCGCCGGCAGATCCCTCAGGGTGCCGGGCTGGAAGATCATGAAGAAGTTCGGCTGGAAGTTGTCCCAATTGATTTCGCGCAGACTGGTGACCCTGGCTTCACGATTGACCCCGCCCACGCTGAACACCATGCGATCGCCGAGTTTGAGCTTGAGGCTTTCGGCGACTTTGCCTTCCACCGACACGCCCGGTATGTCTTCCGAGGGTTGCCCGGTCCACCACGCACCGGCGGTGAGCGTGTTGCCGGCCGGCAAGTCGGCGGCCCAGGTCAGGCTCAAGTCGCGTTGCACTGCGCGGTCGCCGGCTGAATCCTTGCTGACGATCTGCTGCACCGGTTCGCCGTTGATGCTGATCAGCCGTCCCGGCACCACCGGGTAAAGCGGCGCCGCCTGCGCGGACACCTTGATCAAGTGATCGGTGAAGGCCTGTTTGTCCGCGGGCAGGATGTTCAGGGCAAAGTAATTCGGTGCGTTTTTCGGCAACTGGTTTTGCCAGGTGTCGAGCAGCTCGCCGCGCAGCAGAGCGATCAATGCCATCGACAACAGAATCAGACCGAACGCCAGCGCTTGCCCGGCCGCCGCCAGCGGATGACGCAACAACTGACCCAGACCGAGGCGCCACGGCAGCGGCGCACGGGCGAGCATCCGTCGCAGGCTGTTGAGCAGCAACAACAGCAAACCACCCAATACCAGCGCCGCGATTACACCGCCGCCCAGCAGGGCGAAAGTCAGCAACAGATCCAGACTCAGGCGCCACATGATCAGACCCAGTGCGCCCAGTGCCGCACCGTAGACCATCCAGGTACTCGACGGAATCGGCAGCATGTCACGGCGCAGTACCCGCAGTGGCGGCACCCGACCCAGCGCAGCAAGCGGTGGCAGGGCGAAACCGGCGAGTGCTACCAGTCCCGTACCGATGCCGGCCATCGCCGGAAACAGGCCGCCCGGCGGGACATCTGCCGGCAGCAGATCGTGCAGCAGGGCAAACAGCCCCAGTTGTGCGAGCCAGCCAAGCACCGCGCCACTGAGGGCGGCGAACAAACCCAGTACGCTCAGTTGAATACTGAACAACAGCATGGTTTCTCGACGCGACAAACCGAGGCAGCGCAGCAAGGCACTGGCGTCGAAGCGGCGACTGGCAAAGCGGTTTGCAGACAGTGCCACGGCCACGCCGGCCAGCAATACCGCGACCAGACTCGCCATGTTCAGGTAGCGCTCGGCCTTGCCCAGTGCGCCGCCAATCTGCCGGTTACCGTCGCGCGCATCCTGAATGCGCTGATTGGCGGCCAGGCCCGGTTTGAGCAATTGACGATAGGTTTCCAGCGCCTGCGGTTCGCCGCGCCACAGCTCGCGGTAGCTGACGCGGCTGCCGGGCTGGACCACGCCGGTGGCGGCAAGGTCATCGAGGTTGATCATCACCCGAGGCGTGAGGCTGTAGAAATTGCCGGCGCGATCCGGTTCGTAGGTCAGCACGCGGGTCAGTTTCAGCGTTTTCATGCCGACGTCGATGCTGTCGCCGATTTTCAGGTCCAGGGCGGTCAGCAAACGTGCCTCGACCCACGCTTCACCGGGTTGCGGTTCGCCGCCGGTTGTCTCGGCGGCAAGCGGCGCCGGGGCACTTTTCAGTTCGCCGCGCAGTGGATAAGCGCGGTCGACGGCTTTGATGCTCGATAACTGAATGCCGTTATCGGTGGCGACGACGCTGGAAAATTCCACCACCTGTGCATGATTCAAACGCAGCTCGGTGCCGCTGCGAATCTGTTCGTCGCGGGCCGGCGAACTGCCTTCAAGGACCAGGTCGGCGCCAAGGAACTCGGTGGCGCGCAGCATCATCGCGCCGTTGAGACGGGCGCCGAAGTAACCGATGGCGGTACTCGCAGCCACCGCCACCAGCAGGGCGAAGAACAACACGCGAAGTTCGCCGGCGCGGGCATCGCGCAGCAATTGGCGAAGAGCGAGACTGAACAGGCGCAAGAGCGGCAGACGTGCCATCAAGGCTCCAGAGGGGCGACCAGCAGCCCGGCTTCAAGTCGAATCAGGCGCCGGCAGCGATGGGCCAGGCGTTCGTCGTGGGTCACCAGTACCAGCGTGGTGCCGCGTTCCTTGTTCAGTTCGAACAGCAAGTCGCTGATGCGCTCGCCGGTGTGGCTGTCGAGGTTGCCGGTGGGTTCGTCGGCGAACAGCACGTCCGGCTCGGCAGCGAAAGCCCGGGCAATCGCCACGCGCTGCTGTTCACCACCGGAGAGCTGGCGCGGCGAGTGCGTCAGGCGCTGGCCGAGGCCGACGCGCTGCAACAATTCAGTGGCGCGCTCACGGGCGTCCTTGCGGCCATCGAGTTCCAGCGGCAGCATGACGTTTTCCAGCGCGTTGAGGCTGTCGAGCAACTGGAACGACTGAAAGACGAAGCCTACGTGCTCGGCACGGATGCGCGCGCGCTGGTCCTCGTCGAGACTGCTCAGGCCTTGCCCGGCGAGAATGACTTCGCCGCTGCTCGGCAAATCGAGACCGGCGAGCAGGCCGAGCAGGGTGGATTTGCCGGAACCGGACGCGCCGACGATGGCCAGGCTGTCGCCCTGGTTCAGTTCCAGGCTGAGTTCGTGCAGGATAGTCAGTTCACCTTCCGCGCTGGGAACCACTTTGCTGAGGTTCTTCGCGGTGAGAATGCTTGCGCCCATGGAGAATCCGATGCGTGTGTGGTTTTTGAGTGCTGGCCTGGCCTTGATGTGCTTGGCCCAGAACGCAGCGGCGGGTACTGTCCTGATCGTTGGCGATAGTATCAGCGCCGGTTTCGGACTGGATACCCGCCTGGGGTGGGTATCGCTGCTCGAGCAACGGCTCAAGGCTGAAGGTTTTGACGACAAGGTGGTCAACGCCTCCATCAGCGGTGACACCAGTGCCGGAGGCCAGGCGCGCCTGCCGGCGCTGCTTGCAGAGCATAAGCCGGAACTGGTGATCCTCGAATTGGGCGGCAATGACGGCCTGCGCGGAATGCCGCCAACGCAATTGCAACAAAACCTTGCGGCAATGATCGACAGCTCGCGCCAGACCGGTGCCAAGGTGCTCCTGCTCGGCATGCAATTGCCGCCCAACTACGGCAAGCGTTACACCGATGCCTTTGCCGAGGTCTACGGCAAACTTGCGGACGAGAAAAACATCCCGCTGGTACCGTTTTTCCTCGAAGGCGTGGGTGGGCATCCCGAGCTGATGCAGGCCGATGGTCTGCACCCGGCAGTCGGGGCTCAGGGCAAGTTGCTGGAAAATGTCTGGCCGACGCTAAAACCGCTGTTATGAGGCTTTTCTAGTGGCAGGCTTTCGGCTAATGTGGCGCCCCCTTATTTGGAGCCCCCGATGCCGCGTCCTGCCTGGTCCCTGTTTGCCTATCAACTGATCGAGCCTGACGAACAGCTGGATCTGTTCGCCTGCCAGGAAGTGCGGGTGCATCTGGTGACCCGTCAGCTCGAACTCGGAGGCTCGGCCGACCGTACGTTGTGCGGCAGTCTGTTGCCGGCGCAGCCGCGCTGGTCCAGCGTCGATCGCCGGGTGTTCCAGGATCAGCGTCTGTGTTCATTGTGCCGGGCGATTCTCGAGTCGCAAAAACGTGGCACCTCGCCGATCTGGCCTGAGTTGCGTTTCGAGCTTTAGGACCAATAGATCGCAGCCTGCATGAAGACTTCTGGCTGCCCATCGGCGCATCTCCCCGAATTCCCGAGGTGCGGTGTACAATCGCGCCCTTATACCCCTTGTTGATCATGCGAAGGATTTTCCGGATGTTGCCGCGCTTTCCTGCCGTCACCCGCTGCCTGTCACTTGCCGCCCTGTGTGTGGCCGGTCCCGTTGCTGCATTGGAGTTTCCCCTGCCACCGCCTGGTGAGGACATCATCGGTCAGGTGCAGGTGATCAAGGCCAAGTACGAAGACACCTTCGCTGACCTGGGGACCAAGTACGACCTGGGCTATTCGGAAATGGTCGCGGCCAACCCGGGTGTCGATGCCTGGCTGCCGGGCGCCGGTACCGAAATCGTTCTGCCGACGCGGTTCATTCTGCCGCCGGGGCCGCGCGAGGGCATCGTGATCAACCTCGCCGAATACCGTCTCTACTACTACCCGAAAGGCCGGAACGTGGTGTACACCTTCCCGCTGGGTATCGGCCGTGAAGGTTGGGGTTCGCCAATCGCGCATACCTCGATCACCGCCAAGACGCCGAACCCGACCTGGACCCCTCCTGCGTCGATCAAGGCCGAGCACGCCGCCGATGGTGATCCGCTGCCGAACGTGGTGCCGGCCGGTCCTGACAATCCGCTGGGCCCGTTCAAGTTCACCCTGGGCACTCCGGGCTACCTGATCCACGGCTCGAACAAGAAGTTCGGCATCGGCATGCGCACCAGCCACGGCTGCTTCCGGATGTTCAACAACAACGTCCTGGAAATGGCGGCCATGGTGCCGGTCGGCACTTCGGTGCGCATCCTCAATGACGCGTACAAGTTCGGCAGCAGTGGCGGCAAGGTCTATCTGGAAGCGCACACGCCAATCGACGACAAGGGCAACCCGTCGGTGGTCGACAAGCACACGGCGGTGATCAACGCGATGCTCAAGCGCGAAGACGTGACCAACAATCTGCGCGTGAACTGGGATGTGGTACGTGATGTGGTGGCGGCTGAAGACGGTTTGCCAACCGAAATCGGCACGCCGAATACCTCGGCACCGATTGTCTCGAGTGCGCCGATCGACCTGCAGCAATAAGCTCGATCCAGACCCGCCGATGCAAGAAGCGTCGGCGGGTTTTTTATTGTCCGGACAAAAGCTGCAGGCACAAAAAAGCCGACCCAGAAACTGGGTCGGCTTGATAACAATCCCGAGGGATTATTACTTGCGGCTAGCTTTGTCCAGCATACGCAGAGCACGCTCGTTAGCTTCGTCAGCAGTCTGTTGTGCTTTTTGAGCAGCAGCCAGAGCTTCATCAGCTTTACGGTATGCTTCGTCTGCACGAGCCTGGGCGCGAGCAGCTGCGTCTTCAGTAGCGGTCAGACGTGCTTCGGTTTCTTTCGATGCGCTGCTGCAACCGGTAGCCAGAACTGCGGCCAGAGCCAGAGCAGAGAATTTCAGAACGTTGTTCATCGTGTTCCCCTTCAAGGACTTTCAATTAAGTGGCTTTCTCCTCCGATTGAGGAAATAGCCGGCGTACATACTACCCATTACTTGTAGTAAGTAAACTGACGTAGCGCAAGAAGCAAAAAAAATTGTAGGCGTTGATTCTTTTTCGAGCAACTTTTAACCGGGCTGTATAAAAAATATCCAGCTACAGGCCCCGGCTTGAGCGTGTTAATGAGAAAAAGTTCCCGCTGTCCCGTGCTGTTTCTGCGTCTTGCACCAAGTCTGCCTAGATGCATTCGTCTACACTTTTGTTCCGATTTTGCATGACACCTCACATATCTTTGTCGCTCTTGAGGTGACTTTAAAGAAGAGCCTGCGTCTTAAGTCTCGACATCCGGCAATGTTCAGGCGAGCGCCTGGGGAATATCGTCCCCGCGCCTGCCACTACGCCCATCGGAGTTACCCGTTCAACGAGCATGATGACGAGCGCACCTTGAGCATTTTCGCCAATGGTGCCTACTATTTATGACGTGCTCGATTGCGCGAGACCGGTGTGGTTTTTCTCGGTGTCCATCAGGCACAGGGTGGCGTAGATGTTCCTTCGTCGGAAAAACATCGGTAAGGTAGGGGTCAGAATTCAAGACCCGCGAGGAGTAGTGATGAGCGAGGCGTTGTCCATCCACCATGACCAGGCTGGTCATCAGTTCGAGACCAATGTGGACGGTCATCGTGCCTACCTGACTTATATGGATCTGGGGAAACAGACCCTGGATATCTATCGCACCTTCGTGCCCAACGCCCTGCGCGGCCGTGGCATTGCCGCAGCGCTGACCGAAAGCGCGCTGCAATACGCCGAAGAAATGGGTTATACGGTGATCCCGTCGTGCTCCTACGTCGAGCGATATATGGAACGTCATCAGCGCCGCGCCGCCAAGATCTGAATCGCACACACAAAAACGCCGGGCATTGCCCGGCGTTTTTTTATGCCCGTGAAACGTTGATCAGCTGCGCTGGCGTTTCGGCAGCACATCCTTGAGCTTGGCGTGCATGCTGCGCAGGGTGTTCTCGGTGGCGGACCAGTCGATGCAGGCATCGGTGATCGACACGCCGTATTGCAGGTCGGCGAGGTCTTTCGGGATGGCCTGGCAGCCCCAGTTCAGATGACTCTCGACCATCAGGCCGATGATCGACTGGTTGCCTTCGAGGATCTGGTTGGCGACGTTCTCCATCACCAGCGGTTGCAGGGCCGGATCCTTGTTGGAATTGGCGTGGCTGCAATCGACCATGATGTTCGGCTTGATCTTCGCCTTGTTCAGCGCCTGTTCGCACAGGGCGACGCTGACCGAATCGTAGTTCGGCTTGCCATTGCCGCCACGCAGCACCACGTGACCGTAGGCGTTGCCCTTGGTGGTGACGATCGACACGCCACCTTCCTGGTTGATACCGAGGAAACGGTGCGGGCTGGAAACCGACTGCAGGGCGTTGATCGCCACGGTCAGGCCGCCATCGGTGCCGTTCTTGAAGCCGACAGCCGAAGACAGGCCGGAAGCCATTTCACGGTGCGTCTGGGATTCGGTGGTACGCGCGCCGATGGCCGACCAACTGATCAGATCCTGCAGGTACTGCGGGGAGATCGGGTCGAGGGCTTCGGTGGCGGTCGGCAGGCCTTTCTCGGCCAGGTCCAGCAGCAACTGGCGGCCAATGTGCAGGCCGTCCTGAATCTTGAACGAGTCATCCAGGTACGGATCGTTGATCAGGCCTTTCCAGCCGACGGTGGTCCGTGGCTTCTCGAAGTACACACGCATGACCAGATACAGGGTGTCGGAGACTTCCTCCGCCAGCACCTTGAGGCGGTCGGCGTATTCGTGGGCAGCCTTGATATCGTGGATCGAGCACGGGCCGATCACTACGAACAGACGGTGGTCGGTGCCATCAAGAATGTTGCGAATGACTTCGCGGCCCTTGGTGACGGTGCGCAGGGCAGCGTCGCTCAGAGGGATATCACGCTTGAGCTGATCGGGAGTGATCAGGGTCTCGTTAGAGGCGACGTTTAGGTCGTTGATCGGTAAATCAGCCATCGTTTACTCGTCAGGTCACGGGTGCCGGCCGCCAGCGATCCCCGCGCGGCGGAGCACAGCAGATTTAAGCGCGTCGGGGAGCCGAACCTTAGCGCGTCAGACGCGGCTCGACAATGGGCAAGCGCCGCTTTAATCCAGCACTGGCTGGGCAAAAGCCTTGTGCACGCTGTCGTGGGAGAACTCGGTGGCGTGTTGTTCGACCCATTGCAGGGCCAGCGCCTGAATATCCTGCAGGTCGTCATGGGCCTCGTTCATGCGGCAATAGCGTTCGATCTGGCACACCTGTTCGCCCATCCGGGCGCTGAACAACGTCTGCTCATCAGTGAACGCGATCCCCACCAGATAGCCCTTTTTGCGTCGCAGGCACCACGCCACATAGCCCGGAAAACAGAGGTCGGCATTGAGCGTCGGCAGGCGCACTTCAAGGGCGGTGCCGTGGCGCCAGGCGCGGTGATAATTGCAAGCGATCCCGCCGAGGCTGATAGTGTGCAGCTGTTGCCTGGAAATACACTCGGGCTTGAGCAAGGTTAATTCAACCGGCACTTCGTCCGGATGAGGAATGAAACGTCCCATGAGCACAGACTCCCTGTGTCGGCCATTTGACATTGTTTCCCCCAGTATAGTGGTCGAATCCGAGCTGACCGATTTCGACGCCGACCAGCGGCTGCTGGCGATGAGCGGCGTTTCGCTGGTGATTTTCACCAGTGTCGGCTGTTCCAGCTGCCGCTATGCCAGAGAGGTGTTGCCCGGGTTCGCGCTGGCGGTTGATCGCCTGTGCTGGATCGATGCGGGCGACAACGGCGGGCTGGTGGAGCGCTATCAGGTTTTTCATTTGCCGGCGCTGTTTGTGGTGCGCGACGGCGAGTTCTTTGGGGCATTGCACACGCGCCTGACCGCCGCTGCGCTGAACGCGGCAGTTACGCAGGCGTTGAGTCGAATTGCAGAGGAGTTGCCATAGATGGTGGGAGCAGACAGCAAACCGGTGATCGGGATTATCGGCACCGGCGCAATTGGCGGGTTTTACGGTTTGATGCTGGCTCGGGCCGGTTTCGATGTGCACTTTTTACTGCGCAGTGAGTTTTCAGCGGTGGCCGAGCGGGGGTTGCAAGTGGACAGTGCCGTGCATGGCACGCTGACATTGAACCCGGTGCAAGCGTATGCCAAGGCCGAGGACATGCCGGCCTGCGACTGGTTGCTGGTCGGCGCCAAGACCACCAGCAGCGCGGGTCTGGCCCCGGCGATCATTGCCACGGCCAGGCCCGGCGCAAAAGTGCTGGTGCTGCAGAACGGTCTGGACGTCGAAGACAGCCTGCGCGAGTGGCTGCCCGACTCCCTGCATCTGCTCGGCGGCCTGTGCCTGATCTGCGTGCATCGCGAAGGCCCGGGGCACATCACTCATCAGGCGCTGGGGGCGGTGAACGTCGGCTATCACAGCGGCCCGGCAATGGACGATGCGGCGCGCATGACGCTCGTTGAAGAGGGCGCCAGTCTGTTCCGCGCCGCGGGCATCGATTCGCAGGCGATGGCCAATCTGCAACAGGCACGCTGGCAGAAACTGGTGTGGAATATTCCTTACAACGGTCTCTCGGTGCTGCTCGGCGCCGGCACCACGCCGCTGATGGCCGACACCGACAGTCGCGCGCTGATTAAGGCGTTGATGGCTGAAGTGGTGCAGGGCGCCAAGGCCTGTGGTCACGACATGCCGCCCGGTTACGCCGAGTACCTGTTCACAATGACCGAGAAAATGCCCGACTACTGGCCGAGCATGTACCACGATTTTCTGCACAAACGGCCGCTGGAGCTGGAAGCGATTTACGCCCGGCCATTGGCCGCCGCCAAGGCGGCGGGATGTGAATTGCCGCGAATCGAAGCGCTGTATCGCACGTTGGGGTTTATCGACCGGCGCAACACCTGAGTCGGTTTTTTGCGAGAGTGGGGGGAAGGCATGGCCAAGAACATCGATGACAAACTGGTGCTGGCGATCTCGTCTCGCGCCCTGTTCGACCTGAGCGAGAGTCACAAGGTCTACCTGTCGAGCGGCGTCGAAGCCTATCGGCAATACCAGATCGAACACGAAGACGAAATTCTCGCGCCCGGTGATGCGTTTCCGCTGGTGGAAAAACTCCTGAGCCTCAACAGTCGCCTCGACCGCGCCCGGGTCGAGGTGATTCTGGTTTCGCGCAACAGTGCCGATACCGGCCTGCGCGCGTTCAACTCGATTCATCACTACGGGCTGGACATTTCCCGGGCGGCCTTTGTCGGCGGACGCAGCCCGTATCCGTATCTCAAGGCCTTTGGCTGTGACCTGTTTCTGTCCACGCACGCTGAGGATGTGCGCGCCGCACTGGATGCCGGATTTGCGGCAGCAACGATTCTGTCCGGTGGCGCCAGCCGTGCCGCGAGTGATGAGTTGCGCATTGCCTTCGACGGTGACGCGGTGTTGTTCTCCGACGAGTCCGAACGCGTTTATCAGTCCGGCGGGCTGGAGGCGTTCCAGGCCAAGGAGCGCGAGTCGGCACGCGAGCCATTGCGCGGTGGGCCGTTCAAAGGTTTTCTGGCGGCGCTCAATGCACTGCAACGCGAGTTCCCCGAGGACGACTGCCCGATCCGCACGGCGCTGGTCACCGCGCGTTCGGCACCGGCCCATGAGCGGGTGATCCGCACCTTGCGCGAGTGGGATATCCGCCTCGACGAGTCGCTGTTCCTCGGCGGTCTGACCAAATCGGCATTCCTCGAAGCCTTTGCCGCCGACGTGTTTTTCGACGATCAGGCCGGACACTGCGAGCTCGCCCGTGAAGTGGTCGCCACCGGCCATGTGCCGCATGGCATCAGCAACGAAACGTCGATCTAAAGCCCCTGTGCTTCAAGACGTTGCGTCGCACGTCGTAGTCGCCAAGGCACTGCTAAGCTGAATCAAATCTCCGCCATGTTGGCACGCGAGGAGGTCATATGATTCGTTCGATGCTGTATGCCACTGACCTCGGTCTGTACGCACCGTTAGTGATGCAGCATGCCCTGGCACTGGCGCGGACATTCAATGCCGACTTGTACGTGGTGCATGCAGTGGAGCCCATGGGGCTGTTTGCCGAGTCGGTGTTGCAGAGTTATCTCGACGAACAGGCATTGAACGAATTTCACAGTCAGGGTCTGAAAACTGTCATCGCCAGTATCGAGCAACGGGTGCTCGACAGTTTTCGCGAAGAGCTGGGCGACGAGGGCGAGCAGGATCTGCAGCGGATTTGCGCGGTTCGGGTGGTGCAGGGCGATCCGGCGCAGGTGATTCTCGACCAGGTGCAGAAACTCTCTGTGGATTTGCTGATCGTAGGCACTCACAGCCACGGCGTAGGGGCGGAAACGCCTCTGGGGCGCACGGCGACCCGGGTCCTGCAATTGGCCAAGGTGCCGGTCTATCTGGTGCCGTTGGTGGAGCGTCGGCGCCGGGGGGATCGCTGAAGCGGGAATAATGGCGTTTTGATAAAAAAGTTCTAGATTTATTCATCAAACCATTAATATAGTTATATACCGTCGCTGATGCCCGTGGCGTCTACCTGCTTTGAGGGATACATATGAAGCTTCAACAATTGCGCTACATCTGGGAAGTGGCGCACCACGACCTCAACGTTTCCGCTACCGCCCAAAGCCTTTACACCTCGCAACCGGGTATCAGTAAACAGATCCGTCTGCTGGAAGACGAACTTGGCGTTGAAGTGTTCGCTCGCAGCGGCAAACACCTGACCCGCGTCACCCCGGCCGGCGAGCGCATCATCACCACCGCTGGCGAGATCCTGCGCAAGGTCGAAAGCATCAAGCAGATCGCTCAGGAATTCTCCAACGAGAAGAAAGGTACCCTGTCGATCGCCACCACCCACACCCAGGCACGTTACGCATTGCCGCCGGTGATCAGCAATTTCATCAAGCAATACCCGGACGTGGCGCTGCACATGCACCAAGGGTCGCCGATGCAGATCGCCGAGATGGCCGCTGACGGCACGGTCGATTTCGCCATCGCCACCGAAGCGCTGGAGCTGTTCGGTGATCTGGTGATGATGCCGTGCTATCGCTGGAATCGTTGCGTGGTCGTGCCTCAGGGCCACCCGCTGACCAAGTTGCCGAAGCTGACCCTCGAAGCGCTGGCCGAATATCCGATCGTGACATACGTGTTCGGTTTCACCGGCCGTTCGAAACTCGACGAAGCCTTCAGCCATCGTGGCCTGACGCCGAAAGTGGTGTTTACCGCCGCCGACGCCGACGTGATCAAAACTTACGTGCGTCTGGGTCTGGGTGTGGGCATCGTCGCCAAAATGGCGGTCGACACCAAGCTCGATAACGACCTGGTGGTGCTGGATGCCAGCGAACTGTTCGAGTCGAGCATCACCAAGATCGGTTTCCGTCGCGGTACTTTCCTGCGTGGTTTCATGTGCGACTTCATCGAGAAGTTCGCCCCACACCTGACCCGCGAAGTGATGGCCAAAGCCATCCAGTGTCACAACAAGCAGGAACTGGAAGAGCTGTTCGACGGCGTCGAACTGCCGGTCCACTAAGACCCTGCCTCAAAGCACCTCGGTGACAGCAAACTGTTGCCGGGTGCCTGCCACCAGAATCTCCACCTCATCGCCCTCGAACTTGCCCAGCAGGCCTTTGCCCAGCGGCGAGCGTGGGCTGATGACAGTAATCGGCTGACCCACCACATCGACTTTCAGGCCCGCTGCATCCGGGGCCAGAAACAGCCATTGTTCGCGACCCTTTTCGTCTTCCAGGCCGAGCAGGGCGCCGATCTCGATGCCGCGATTTTCGTCGTAGGCGCGCAGCGTCAGGTTCTGGCATAGCGCCAGTGACTGACGGATTTCCTCGACCCGTTTCGCCTGACCCGCCGCCAGATAGGAAGCCTCAAGTCCGAGGGTGTCGTACTTGTTCTCGGCGATGTTCTCTTCGTGGGTCGCGGTTTCATAAGCGGTCTGCGCGGCGCGCTCGGCGATGTCGAGGTCGACGCGCAGTTTGTCGAGGATCAGTTGGTGGACGGTGTGCTTGTTCATGATCAATCGCAGAATTGCAAAACGTTGGTGCGGCTCTTTTCGCTCGGCGCGGTCTGGTCCTGTTGCAGCCAGAACTGGCATTTCGGATTCGACTGGTTGCGACTGCTGCCGCGAGCCTGATCCAGCCGTGCCTGCTGCTCGTTCTTGCGCAGGTTTTCTTCGTACTGCTCGAACAGCGGACTCTGTGGCGGAATGTCCGGTTGCACCTGGACGGCCGCTGGCGGCTTGGCCAGTTGCTGCACGGCCTGGGCAACCGGCGCCAGTTGTTCGGTCAACACAAAACGCGAAATCAGCCAGCAGGTCAGGGCGATGGCCAGAAAGCCCAGCCACATGCCCAGGGCAATACTGCCGGTCAGTTGCAGCGCGCTAAGCTGAACGGGCAAGGGACGACGCGGGTTGGGACGATAGGGCATGGCTGCCTCCTGGCGGATGATTGCGGGCAAGTGGCGATTGTCGCACGAAGATTAATCGCCGTCGGCTCTTCTGCGCGAGGTCATTTATGCGGACAATCAGCGCTTTTGCCAACGGGAGTCTTTGCATGCCGGTACCGAACACCCGCTGGGATATTTTTTGCACCGTGGTCGACAACTATGGCGACATCGGCGTGACCTGGCGTCTGGCCCGGCAACTGGTGGCCGAACATGGACTGGCAGTGCGCTTGTGGGTTGATGACCTGCGCGCCTTCGAGCGTATCTGCCCCGAGATCGACATCCACCTTGCGCAGCAATCGCAGCAGGGCGTTCAGGTATGGCATTGGCCGAGCGACTGGCCGCAGACGGAGGCAGCGGACGTGGTGATCGCCGCGTTTGCTTGTCAGTTGCCAGCTGCTTATATGGACGCCATGGCCGAGCGGCAACAGCCGCCGCTGTGGATGAACCTCGATTACCTCAGCGCTGAAGACTGGGTCACCGGTTGTCACGGTTTGCCGTCGGTGAAGTACAAGTCGGTGCAGAAATTCTTTTTCTTTCCCGGATTTCGACCGGGGACGGGCGGCTTGCTGCGTGAAAGCGGTCTGCTTGAGCGGCGTCGGCGATTTCAGCAAGACGCGGCGGCACAGCGCCAGTTTCTGCAAGGCTTGGGCGTAGATCGCGCAGCGGATGCACTGCTGATCTCGTTGTTCGCCTATGAAAATGCCGGGCTGGACAGTTGGCTGGACGTGCTGGCGGCCGATAGCACGCCGACCCATCTACTGGTGCCGGAAGGGCGGATTCTCGGTGACGTCGCACGCTGGCTCGGGGTCGACTCTCTGGCCGTTGGCGACTTGAACGTGCGTCAGGCGCTGACGGTGCAGGTGCTGCCGTTCGTTCGTCAGGATCAATACGATCAGCTGCTGTGGTGCTGCGATTTCAACGCAGTGCGCGGAGAAGACTCGTTCGTCCGTGCACAGTGGGCCGGGCGACCGATGCTCTGGCACATCTATCAGCAGGATGAAGACATCCATCTGGACAAGCTCGACGCCTTTCTTGCGTTGTATACGAAAGGGCTTTCGCCGGCCGCTGCCGAGGCGATGAACGGTCTGTGGCGGGCCTGGAGTGCCGGGCAACCGATCGGCGAGCACTGGCTCAAGGCCCGTAAACACTGGTCAGAACTGCAGGAAAACGCCGAGCAATGGTGTCTGGAACAAGGCTTGCAGGCGGATCTTGCCACGGCGCTGGTACAGTTTTACCTAAATTGGATATGATACGCGGCCTAGATTTTTGTAAATCCCATCCAAATTCGGATATTCGCAATGAAAACTGGTAAAGAACTCAAACCCGGTACCGTGATCCGTATCGACAACGATCCTTGGCTGGTTCAGAAAGCTGAATTCACCAAGTCGGGCCGTAACAGCGCGATCATGAAGACCAAGCTGAAGAACCTGCTGACCGGTTACAAGACCGAAACCGTTTACGGTGCGGACGACAAGCTGGACGACGTGATCCTGGATCGTAAAGAAGCCACCCTGTCTTTCATCAGCGGTGACACCTACACGTTCATGGACACCACTGACTACACCATGTACGAGCTGAACGCCGAAGACATCGAAAGCGTTCTGCCTTTCGTTGAAGAAGGCATGACCGACGTTTGCGAAGCCGTGTTCTTCGAAGAGCGTCTGGTGTCCGTAGAACTGCCGACCACCATCGTGCGTCAGGTTGACTACACCGAAGGTTCCGCTCGCGGTGACACTTCCGGCAAGGTGATGAAGCCTGCCAAACTGAAGAACGGTACCGAGCTGTCGGTGGCTGACTTCATCGAAATCGGCGACATGATCGAGATCGATACCCGCGAAGGCGGTTCCTACAAAGGCCGTGCCAAATAAGCACTGCTTTTTACGGAAAGAAAAAGCCCGACCATTGAGTCGGGCTTTTTTGTGCCTGATGAAAATTACTTCTTCAGGTGCTGTTTCAGTTCTTCCGAAGCCTGCAGCATCGCCGAACGCACCGCCGGTACCTGGCTGACCACGTTGAGCAAACCGTAGTCGTGGATCATGCCGTTGTAGCGCACTGAGGTCACCGGCACGCCGGCTTCGTCGAGTTTACGGGCGTAGGCTTCACCTTCGTCACGCAGCACGTCGGCCTCGGCGGTCTGGACCAGTGCAGGCGGCAGACCTTTCAATTGCGCGGTGGTTGCACGCAGCGGCGAGGCGTAGATCTCGTTGCGCTGATTGGTGTCGGTGGTGTAGTTGTCCCAGAACCACTTCATCATGTTGCGGGTGAGGAAGTGCCCCTCGGCATACTGGTTATACGAACCGGTGTCGAAATTGGCATCGGTTACCGGCCACAGCAGTACCTGAAATTTGATCGCCGGGGTGCCTTTGTCTTTGGCCATCAAGGCGACGACTGCCGCCATGTTGCCGCCAACGCTGTTGCCCGCCACCGCCAGACGCTTGCCGTCGACGTTGATCTCTTTGCCGTGTTCGGCCACCCATTTGGTCGCGGCGTAAGCCTGGTTGATCGCTACCGGGTAATGCGCTTCCGGCGAAGGGGTGTAATTGACGAACACCGCCGCCGCCCCCGAACCGGCCACCAGATCCCGCACCAGACGTTCGTGGGTCGGGAAGTCCCCCAACACCCAGCCGCCGCCGTGGAAGAACATGAACACCGGAAGCTCGCCCTTGACCCCGGCCGGCCGGACGATGGTCAGGCTCAACGGTTGGCCATCGACCTGAATAGTCTTCTCGCTGACGTCCGCTTTGGGCAGCGTCAGTTTGACCCCGGACTGCGCGCCTGTCAGCACGGCGCGGGCATCCTTGGGTGTCAGCTGTTCCATCGGTTTGCCAGTGCCGGCATTCAGTACATCGAGGAATGCCTGGGTGTTGTGTTCAACCTCCCCGGCAAATGCGCTCTGGATGGACAGGGCGAGAAGGGTACCGGTCAAGACTTTGCTGAAAGTGTTCATGTTCATTTCCTGTACGGGCCTGAGTGTCAGTGATTACACGGTGACGTGCAGACGCACATCGACGTTGCCGCGAGTGGCGTTGGAGTACGGGCAGACCTGGTGGGCAGCGTCGACCAGGCTTTGTGCGTCAGCCTGTTCCAGGCCCGGCAGATTGATGTGCAGGTCGATGTCCAGACCGAAACCGCCAGGAATCTGGCCGATACCGACGTGAGCGGTGATCGAGGCATCGTCCGGGATTTTGCGTTTGGTCTGACTGGCAACGAATTTCAGGGCGCCGATAAAGCAGGCCGAGTAGCCGGCAGCGAACAGTTGCTCCGGGTTGGTGGCTGCGCCGCCGGCACCGCCGAGTTCTTTCGGAGTAGCCAGTTTGACGTCGAGGACGTTGTCGCTGGAGATCGCACGACCATCACGGCCGCCAGTGGAGGTTGCGATTGCGGTGTAGAGCGTTTGCATGGTGTGAGCCTCATCAAGTGTGATTGTTGCGCTAATTGTTTGCGCGCTAACTAGGTGCGAGGTAAATGTACTTCGCTAATATTTTGCGCGCAAGATAAATTTTTGAAGAAAGCGCGGATCGGCACTTGGATTGTGAAGTGTCGTGATCTCAAGCTTTTGATATATAAGGTTTTTTTAACGTGAAACGAGAGGAAAAAATTTTCGGGGGATAAGCGGGGAATGTGCGATTCGCCTGCAGGCGCAAGGCTGCGCCTACAGGGAAGGGGAGTCTTAAGCGAGGCTGTCCTGCAAATGTCCACGCAATGCCTGCAATTCAGCTTGCAGGTTTTGCAGGCGCTCCAGCGTGAAGCCACTGGCCCCCAGGATGCATTGAGGCACGGCTCGGGCCTTGTCTTTCAAGGCGCGCCCCTGTGCAGTCAGTTCAACGATCACCACGCGTTCATCCTCACGGCTGCGGGTTCGGCTGAGCAAGCCTTCACCTTCCAGCCGCTTGAGCAGCGGGGTCAGCGAGCCCGGATCGGTCAGCAGGCGCGTGCTGATTTCTCCGACGGTCAAACCGTCCTTCTCCCACAGCACCATCATCGCCAGGTATTGCGGATACGTCAGGCCAAGCGCTTGCAACAGCGGCTTGTAGACCTTGGTCATCATCAGCGAAGTGGAATGCAGGGCGAAGCAGGCCTGATTGTCGAGCAGCAGGTCTTCGCAGTGGTCGGTGGTGTCGCGGTCGGTGGTCATGTCAGTGCCTTGAACGGTGATGCAGATGAATCTAGCGCTCGAATCTTTAATGCGCCAGACAATTGTGCCCAGTGGCGGATCGGTCAGTGCCGGCCCAGCTCACGTTGCAGGGCTAGATCCCATGGCGGCACGGGGCTGAAACGGGTCTTGAGGTATTCCAGCAGCAGGCGGCTGCGGGAGCTGGCCTGTTGCTCCAGCCGCAGCGCATAGATGCCGGTGCTTTCCGGTTTCGGCAGGCCGTTTTCACAGAACAGCGGCAGCAATTCGCCGCGCAACAGGTATTCACTGGCCAGCCAGGTCGGCAGATGCGCGATCCCGAGTCCCGCAAGTGCTCCGCAAACCAACGCCTCGGCGTTGTTGGCGCTCATGCGCACCCGCGCCGGGCGGTGCAATTGCATCTGTCCGTTTTGCTCGAAACGCCAGGCGAAGGGCGGGGCGAGGCCGTCCCAATCGAGGCCGTCATGCTCGCTCAATAGTGCGGGTTCGCTCGGCACGCCCCGGCGCTTGAGATAGTCGGGGCTGGCGCAGGCGATGCGCACCATGCTCGCCAACGGAGTGGCCACCAGCCGGGTGTCGGCCATCTGCCCGGCACGCAATACCAAGTCGACCTTGCCCAGGTTTGAACCGTCCATGTCGACGAAGCTGTCGATCAGATGCAGTTGCACATCCAGCCCCGGATACAGCACCAGAAAATCGGCAATCACCGGCGCCAGATGTCGGCGCCCGAACGCCGCTGGCGCATCCACCCGAATCAGACCCTCCGGCGCGCTGCTCAGAGACACCGCTTCAGCCCGGGCCAATTGCAGCTCGGCAACGATTCGCCGCGCCCGTTCGGCAAATGCCAGCCCGGCCGGCGTGGCGCGCACCGCGTGAGTGCTGCGGATGAACAACTGGCTGCCGACCGCGCTTTCCAGACTATCGATGCGTCGGGCGACGGCGGATGGCGTCAGCGGATGTCGACGCGAAGCCGCAGAAAAGCTCCCGCTCTCCAGCACATCGAGAAACAGCCCAAGTTGTTCGGTCAATTGATTGGGATTCATGAATCAGCTCAGTGCCTATGCGGTTTTGGCACAGCCATTGTGCGTTGCTGTGCGTTTCCGTGCCAGCGCCGACTGCGTAGGATGGGGCGCCTGACGTCTGAGGAATAACGCTGTGATCGAGTTTTTGCTGTACCTGCTGTTTGGCGCCGCCCTCGGCACATTGGGCGGGATCTTCGGCATTGGTGGTGGTTTGATCGCCATTCCGCTGCTGGGCGTGTGGTTCGGCCTCGATCAACAGATCGCCCAAGGCACGGCGCTGGTGATGGTGGTGCCCAACGTGATGCTGGCGCTGTGGCGTTATCACCAGCGTAATCGCATCGAACTGCGCCACGCGCTGCCGCTGGCGATCATGGGTTTTTGCTTTGCGTGGATCGGTTCGATCTGGGCGGTGGGCATTGATGCGCAAACCATGCGGATCGGTTTTGTCGCTTTCCTCGTGGTGCTCTCGGCGTACAACCTGCTGAAGATGTTCGGCAAAAAAACGGCAGTGAGCTCAGAGATGCGTTACTCATGGCCATGGCTGGGTGTGCTTGGCGCGGCGTCCGGAACCATGGGCGGTCTGTTCGGTGTCGGCGGGGCCGTGGTGGCGACGCCGGTCCTCACCAGTCTGTTCGGTACTAGCCAGGTGGTTGCTCAAGGCCTGTCGCTGGCACTGGCGCTGCCCAGCACCGGCGTGACCCTGGTGACCTATGCGGTGCATCACGAGGTCGACTGGATGATCGGCCTGCCCCTGGCCATCGGCGGTCTGGCGAGCATCAGTTGGGGTGTGAAAGTCGCCCACGCCATGCCGGAAAAACTGCTGCGCGGGCTGTTCTGCGGTTTCCTGGTGCTGTGTGCGGTGATGCTCGCGTTTAAAGTTTGAAGCCTTCGACGATGTGCTCGGCCAGGCATTCGGTGATCGGCGACGGGTTGTTCAGGTTGCGGATCAGCATGATGCTGGCCTCGGGCAGCAGCGGCAGGTCTTCGTTGGCTCCGAGAATACGCATGTCCGGGGTGATCAGGCTTTCCAGTTGCGCGGTGATCGCCAGACCCGCGCTCACCACCGCCATCAGTGCCGACAGGCTGGTGCTGTTGTAGGCGATGCGGTAATCGCGGCCCATCGCGTCGAGCGCATTGCAGGCCCACAAGCGGCAGAAACAATCACTGTTGAACATCGCCAGCGGCAGCGGCGTCTGCTCGTGCGCGCTGAAGTTTTGCGCCTCGGCCCAGACAAAACGCTCTTTGCGCAGCAACTGGCCGATCTCGTTGCCCGGCTCGCGGGTGACGATCGACAAGTCCAGATCGGTGCGCTGCAACAGCTGTTTGCTGGACTCGCAATGCACTTCGATCTGGATCAGCGGGTAGAACTGCGCGAATCGCGACAGGATCCCCGGCAGAAACCGCATCACGTAATCGTCCGGCGTACCGATGCGCACGGTGCCGACCATGTGTGGCTCGCGCAGGGTGTTGAACACTTCGCTGTGCAATTTCAGGATGCGTCGCGCATAACCCAGCAACACTTGGCCTTCGGCGGTCAGGCGTACCTGGCGGCCGTCGCGCTCGAACAGCTGACGCTGTAACACGTCTTCTTCCAGACGCTTCATCTGCATGCTCACCGCCGATTGCGTGCGGTTGACCATTTCGCCGGCACGGGTGAAACCGCCCTGATCGGCAATCGCGACGAAGGTGCGCAGGACATCGGTATCGATACTGGGGTAGGCCGACAATTGATGAATCTCCGTGATGAATGCTATCAGAAACATTCGTTGGATTGATCTTAGCGCCAGCGCGAGACTTGAGCCATCCACAAGGAGGGCAACACGATGAAAGGTCAAAGAGAGTATGTAGACGACACAAAATTTTCCGGCCACGGCCATATCGTTTCCGATCTGCTGCACAAGTTCAGCCGCTGGTACGAACTGCACCGTGAGCGCGAGTTGCTCGCCAGTCTGAGCGACGAAGCGCTGAAGGACATCGGGGTCAGTCGGGCCGACGTCGAGCACGAGGCCATTCGGCCGTTCTGGGACGATCCGATGCATAAATGATCGGCGCCTTACTACACAAACCACTTTCAGGTGAGGTAGGTTGCGAGCAGACAAGGAGATGTTTATGCCCGCGACTCTGGCCTTTTCTCTCAAACAGGCGCGACGTCTGGCGCTGGCCGCCCAAGGATTCAACGGGCGCCAGCCGCCAACCGTCAAGGCGCCGCAGCTCAACCGGCTGATCGAACGGCTGGGTCTGCTGCAGATCGACTCCGTCAACGCCGTGGTGCGCTCGCACTACCTGCCGCTGTTTTCCCGTCTGGGTTCCTATTCCGCCGATTTGCTCGACCAGGCCGCCTGGAGTTCGGGCCGTCGGCGCACGCTGTTCGAGTACTGGGGTCATGAAGCGTCGTTGCTGCCATTGACCATGTATCCGTTGATGGGGTGGCGCATGCAGCGGGCGAGGAATGGCAGAGACATTTATCAGCAACTGGCAAAGTTTGGTCTGGAGCAGCAGAGCGTTGTGCGCCGGGTTCTGAGTGCGGTCGAGGAGCGCGGTGCATTGGGTGCCGGCAGCCTGTCGACCCGCGAGGACAGGGCCGGGCAGTGGTGGGACTGGAGCGCGGAAAAGCACGCGTTGGAATGGTTGTTCGCTGCGGGTGAAGTGACCGTGGCCGGTCGGCGCGGTTTCGAGCGTTTGTATGATTTGCCGGAGCGGGTCATTCCGTCTTCGATTCTGCAACAAGCGTTACCTGACGAGGCTGAGGCGCAGCGTGGCTTGTTGCTGCACGCGGCGCAGGCACTCGGCGTCGGCACGGAAAAGGATCTGCGGGATTATTTCCGCTTGAATCCGTCTGATGCGCGCCCGCGTCTGGCGGAGTTGGTCGAGAATGGGCAACTGCAGACCTGTGAAGTCGCCGGTTGGCGACAGATCGCCTACTGCCTGCCGGAACCGAAGGTGCCGCGCAAAGTGGTTGCCAGTGCACTGTTGTCGCCGTTCGATTCGTTGATCTGGGAACGCAGTCGCACCGAGCGGCTGTTTGATTTCCGCTATCGGTTGGAGATCTATACGCCGCAAGACAAGCGGGTCTATGGCTATTACGTGCTGCCGTTCTTGCACAACGAGCGGATTGCCGCGCGGGTCGACCTGCGTGCCGAGCGAGCGTCGGGGCGCCTGGCGGTGCACGCGGTGCATGAGGAAGAAACGGGACTGGACGAGGCGGGGATGCTGGCCTTGGCGCTGAACTTGCGACAGATGGCGGATTGGCTGGGGCTTGGGCAGGTGCAGCTTAATTGTCAGCGTGAGAGTGCGGCGCGGTTGCGGGTGGCGTTGGCGCAAATTGAGGGTGCCTGAACGACCTCATCGCCAGCAGGCTGGCTCCCACAGAGATCTTTGAGTGATTTTGACCCCTGTAGGAGCTGCCGAAGGCTGCGATCTTTTGATTTTGTTTTTCAAGATCAAAAGATCGCAGCCTTCGGCAGCTCCTACAGGGATAGAGGTCAATCCATGCCTGCTGGCGATGGGGCGACTCGGTCTAGCGGCGGACCTGTTTCAGCGTTTCCGCAATCAAAAACGCCAGTTCCAGCGACTGATCGGCATTCATCCGCGGATCGCAGTGGGTGTGATAACGATCCGACAACCCGTCTTCCGTGATCGGCCGCGCGCCGCCGATGCACTCGGTGACATTCTGCCCGGTCATCTCGATGTGAATCCCGCCGGCATAAGTGCCTTCGGCTTCGTGCACCTGGAAGAATTGCTTCACCTCACCCAGGATCTGCGCGAAGTCGCGGGTCTTGTAGCCGCTGCTGGCCTTGATCGTGTTGCCGTGCATCGGGTCGGAGCTCCACAGCACCTGCTTGCCTTCATGCTGTACCGCGCGGAGCAGCGCCGGCAGGTGATTGCCGACCTTGTTCGCGCCCATCCGCGCAATCAGATTCAGGCGGCCCGGATCGTTGTCCGGGTTGAGCACGTCGATCAGGCGGATCAGGTCGTCCGGGTTCATGCTCGGGCCGACTTTGACGCCAATCGGGTTGTTCACCCCGCGCAGGAATTCGACGTGAGCACCGTCGAGCTGACGGGTACGGTCACCGATCCACAGCATGTGCGCCGAGCAATCGTAGTAATCGTTGGTCAGGCTGTCTCGACGCACGAACGCTTCTTCGTAGTTCAGCAGCAGCGCCTCGTGAGCGGTGAAGAAACTGGTTTCACGCAGTTGCGGCGAGCTGTCCATGCCGCAGGCGCGCATGAACGCGAGGGTCTCATCGATGCGGTCGGCGAGGTGGCTGTATTTCTCGGCCAGTGCCGAGTTGGCGATGAAATCCAGGTTCCACTTGTGCACCTGATGCAGGTCGGCGAAGCCGCCCTGGGCGAAGGCGCGCAACAGGTTCAAGGTGGCAGTGGACTGGTGATAGGACTGCAGCAGGCGCTCCGGATCCGGCACGCGGCTCTTTTCGTCGAAACCGATGCCGTTGACGATGTCGCCACGGTAGGCGGGCAGGGTCACGCCGTTGAGGGTTTCGTCGTTGGCCGAGCGCGGCTTGGCGAACTGACCGGCCATGCGCCCGACCTTGACCACCGGGCAACCGGCGGCGAAGGTCATGACGATCGCCATTTGCAGCAACACTTTGAAGGTGTCGCGAATCTTCGCTGCCGAGAACTCGGCAAAGCTTTCCGCGCAATCGCCGCCCTGCAACAGGAACGCCCGGCCCTGAGTGACCTCGGCAAACTGGCGGCGCAGCTCGCGCGCTTCACCGGCAAACACCAGCGGCGGATAGCTGGCCAGGGTCTGCTCGACCTGGCGCAGATGCGCGGCGTCGGGGTATTGGGGTTGTTGCTGGATCGGCAGGGCGCGCCAGCTGTCAGGACTCCAGAGTTGGCTCATCACGGTCTCTAATGGGTTCTACGCACGGGAAGGCCATGGTAGCAGCAATTAGTGCGTGACCTGCTCCCGCCCCATCACCGACAATCGCCGCTTTGCCACGGCGCCGGAGCGGTGCCATCGCGTCACCGCGCCCGGTGACCATCAGGAGACGAAATGACTGAGGAGCGCGTCGAGCTGTTGCTCGCCGAGGTACAGGATGAGTTCGGCGTGATTCGCGTGCTGGAAGTGGCCGATTACCGCTTTCTGGAATTCGGCGATGCCATCGAGCAGAGCTGCGTGTTCACCGCCGATCCGAGCTGGCTGGAATACGACTACACCCGGGCGATGCTGATTGGCGCGTTGTGCCACGAACAACCGGAGAGCGCGCTGTTTCTTGGCCTCGGTGCCGGTACGCTGACCCAGGCCTGCCTCAAGTTCCTGCCGCTGGAAGATGTCGAAGCCATCGAACTGCGCCCGGATGTGCCGCGCCTGGCCATCGAATACCTGGGGCTGGATGACGATCCGCGTTTGTACATTCGGGTTGGCGATGCGCTGGAGTTGCTGCCGACGGCCGAGCCTGCGGATCTGATTTTTGTCGACCTGTACACCGATGTCGGCCCGGGTGTCGGGCATCTGGCCTGGAGTTTTCTCGGTGACTGTCAGAAGCGTTTGAATCCGGGCGGCTGGCTGGTGATCAACCAGTGGGCCACCGATGATGGCAAACCGTTGGGCGCCGCGTTGCTGCGTGGGCTTTACCACCGGCATTACTGGGAACTGCCGGTGAAGGAGGGCAATGTGATTCTGATTGTGCCGGCGGATCTCGATCAGGAGCTGGACATGCAGGCACTGACCGCCCGCGCTGAAGCGCTGGCGCCGCGGTTGGGGTATTCGTTGCAGTCGTTGATCAACAGTATTCGCCCAGCCACCTGAGTAGCGACTCGGTCAACTGTAGGAGCTGCCGAAGGCTGCGATCTTTTGACTTTGATTTTAGAAACAAGATCAAAAGATCGCAGCCTTCGGCAGCTCCTACAGGGGGGGAGTTCATCAGATCCCTTTGAAGATGCCTGGCCGCCGCTCAACCAGCGAGCTGATGCCTTCCTTGGCATCCTCGCTCCCCAGCAACTTCTTCACCAGTGCCGGCAATCCTTGTGCCGCCGCCGTCTCACCCTCATACCGTGCCTGCCGCGCCGACATCAGCGTCGCCTGCACCCCCAAGGGTGCCTGCCGGGCAATCCGCTCGGCCAGTTCGATCGCGCGGGGCAGCAGGTCCTCACTGGCCATTACTTCCTGTACCAAACCCAGGCGCAATGCATCATGCGCATCGAACTCATCGCCGGTCAGCAGCCAGCGCATGGCATTGCCCCAGCCGGCCACCTGATGAAAACGCAAGGTCGCGCCCCCAAACGGAAAAATCCCCCGCTGCACTTCCATTTGCGCGAAGCGGGTATTGCTCGCGCACAGGTTGATGTCAGCGGCCAGCATCAACTCGATGCCGATGGTCAGGCAGTAGCCTTGTGCAGCCACAATCACCGGTTTGCTCACTCGCGGCCCGACGAAAACACCCCACGGGTCGCAACCGCCCGTCGGAACCTGCCAGCCTTCGGCGAGGGCGGCGCTGGTGTTGAGCAGATCCAGACCGGCGGTAAAGTGCTCGCCATGCCCGAACACCACGGCCACTCGCGCGTCACTGTCGGCCTCGAACTCACCGTAGGCCAGGCTCAGGTCATTGAGCAGATCGAGGTCGAAGGCATTGCGTTTGGCGGCCCGGTCGAGGCCAATCAAGTGGACATGACCACGATGTTCGCGGCTGACGCGGCCGGGGCAGGGCTGATTCATGGGTAGATCCTCGGGCGGGAAGGGCGGGTGCAGCGACGGTATGCCGCACATCGATGAATCGTTTAAGCGTCATCGCCCGCAAGGCCGGGCCTTTGCAAAATAGACCTTCGCACGATTATCCGCAAAACCCCGTTACACAGCGGTGACACAGCGATTCAGCTGATAAAAAAAGCTCCCTTTTTGGGCAAATTCCGGTATAGTGCGCGCCGGCCTTTAACCGGGCCGCGTTTAGGTAGCGCAATTCCCCGAAGTCAGCTTCGGCTGCACGTCCGCACTGCGGGCTCTTCCTTGACGATTCTTTTTCATTCATACGTTTTCGCAAATCCCCGCCGACAAAGCTGCCAGGGCGACTCTTGAGTCTCAACACGGCATGCGCAGCTTTGGAGCATGGGTCTTTGCGGATGCACTTAGAGGCAGACCCATGACCCAGGAAATCGGCGGCTTCGCCGCTCTTGAACTTCATCCCAATATTGTCGCTGCAGTAGTCGCTACCGGCTATGAAGAGCCTTCGGCCATTCAGCAGCAGTCGATCCCGATCATCCTCGCCGGTCACGATATGATTGGTCAGGCGCAAACCGGTACCGGTAAAACCGCTGCCTTTGCCCTGCCTATCCTGCACCGCATTGATCCGTCCAAGCGCGAGCCGCAAGCTCTGATCCTGGCCCCAACTCGTGAGTTGGCGCTACAAGTTGCAACCGCTTTCGAAACCTACGCCAAGCAAATGCCGGGCGTAACTGTTGTGGCTGTCTACGGCGGCGCGCCGATGGGCCCACAATTGAAAGCAATCCGTAATGGCGCACAGATCGTTGTCGCCACGCCGGGCCGTCTGTGCGACCACCTGCGTCGCGACGAAAAAGTCCTCGCTACCGTGAACCACCTGGTTCTGGACGAGGCGGACGAAATGCTCAAACTGGGCTTCATGGACGACCTGGAAGTGATCTTCAAGGCCATGCCGGAAACCCGTCAGACCGTATTGTTCTCGGCAACCTTGCCGCAGTCGATCCGTGCCATCGCCGAGCGCCACCTGCGCGATCCGAAGCACGTGAAGATCCAGAGCAAGACTCAGACCGTTACCGCGATCGAACAGGCTCACCTGTTGGTTCACGCTGACCAGAAGACCTCTGCCGTTCTCAGCTTGCTGGAAGTGGAAGACTTCGACGCGCTGATCATGTTCGTGCGCACCAAGCAAGCGACCCTGGATCTGGCCAGTGCCCTGGACGCCAAAGGCTACAAAGCCGCTGCGCTGAACGGTGACATCGCCCAGAACCAGCGTGAGCGCGTCATCGACTCGCTCAAGGATGGCCGTCTGGACATCGTTGTCGCGACCGACGTGGCTGCCCGTGGTCTGGACGTTCCGCGCATCACCCACGTGTTCAACGTGGACATGCCGTACGATCCGGAGTCCTACGTGCACCGTATCGGCCGTACCGGCCGTGCCGGTCGCGAAGGTCGTGCGCTGCTGCTGGTGACTCCACGTGAGCGCCGCATGCTGCAAGTGATCGAGCGTGTCACCGGCCAGAAAGTTGCCGAAGTGCGTCTGCCGGACGCTCAAGCTGTGCTCGATGCACGCATCAAGAAACTGACCAACAGCCTGTCGCCGCTGGTTGCCGATGCCGAATCGACTCACGGCGAGCTGCTCGATCGTCTGACCGCTGACATCGGTTGCACCCCGCGTGCACTGGCAGCAGCCCTGCTGCGCAAGGCAACCAACGGTCAAGCGCTGAACCTGGCAGCGATCGAGAAGGAACGTCCACTGGTGCCGAACAACGCACCGCGTGGCGACCGTCCTGAGCGTTCCGGTGATCGTCCTGATCGCGGCGACCGCGAGCGTCGCGCGCCAATGCCTCTGGGTGAAGGCCGTGCCCGTTGCCGTACCGCGCTGGGTGCGCGTGACGGTATCGCCGCCAAAAACCTGCTGGGCGCCATCCTCAACGAAGGTGGTCTGGCCCGCGAAGCGATCGGTCGCATCCAGGTGCGTGACAGCTTCAGCCTCGTCGAGCTGCCGGAAGATGGTCTGGACAAACTCCTGACCAAGCTGAAGGACACTCGCGTCGCTGGCAAGCAGCTGAAACTGCGTCGCTACCGCGAAGATTGATCCGCCCTCGGGCTGATTGATCAACCATAAAAAATCCCCGACTGGTTCGGGGATTTTTTATGCCTGCTTTTTGCCTTTGTGGGAGCGAGCCTGCTCGCGAAGGCGTCAACCGAAGCGATAAATATCCATACCCAGCGCGCCCATCGTGAAACCTTGATGAGCAATGCTGAACTCACCTCCCGCACCACGGGCGAAAAACAACGGCAACAAATGCTCATCACTCGGATGGCTGCGCACCGCATTCGGTGCTTGCTGACGATAGTCGTGCAACGCCGCTTCGTCATTGGCCGCCAACTTGTCGATCATCCAGTCACGAAAATCCCGCGCCCACGGCTCGACGCTTTCCGGGCCGGCATGCCAGTCCAGTTCGCGCAGGTTGTGGGTGATGCTGCCGGAGCCGATCAGCAAAATACCCTGCTCGCGCAGACTCGCCAGTGCGTGCCCGACACGGGTTTGCAGCGCCGGGCCACCGCGACTCGGCAGCGACACCTGCACCACCGGAATATCCGCCTGCGGGTACATCAGTGACAGCGGCACCCAGACGCCGTGGTCGAACGGTCGTTGCGCATCGAGGCGAGCCGGCAGATGGACAGCGTTGAGCAATTCGGCCACTTCGGCGGCCAGTTGCGGATTGCCTGGTGCCGGATATTGCACTTCAAACAGAGCGCGGGGAAAACCGCCGAAGTCATGCCAGGTTTCGGGCTGCGAATGGCTGCTGACCAGTAATTCCTGGCTTTCCCAGTGAGCAGAGACAATCACGATGGCTTTCGGTTTAGGCAGTTCGGCCGCCAGGCGCGCGAGAGCCGGGCCGCTGGCGCCGGGCTCCAGCGCCAGCATCGGCGAGCCGTGGGAGATAAACAGGCTGGGAAACATGGAAAGGTTCCTGAGCGGTAAGATGGTGCCATCTTCAGTCAGATCATTAATCTAAATCTAATATAAGTTTTAACGCCTTTTGATCGAATTTTTTGGGGTGAAGCATGCAGCCTGAGTTTTGGCACAAGAAGTGGGAATCCAATCAGATCGGCTTTCATTTGCCTGAGGTCAACCCGTATCTACAGCGTCACTGGCCGCAGTTGGCGATCCCGATGCAGGCGCGGGTGCTGGTGCCGTTGTGCGGCAAAAGCCTGGATCTGTTGTGGCTGGCCGGGCGCGGACATCAGGTGCTCGGGGTCGAGTTGTCGCAGAAGGCCATCGAGGACTTCTTCAGTGAACATCAGGTAACGCCGCAGGTCAGCGACGAGGGGCCGTTCAAGGTCTATCGCGGCGATTCCATCGAGTTGTGGTGCGGTGATTTCTTCGCGCTGACTGCAGACGATGTAGCGGACTGCGCGGCGTTGTACGACCGGGCAGCGTTGATCGCCTTGCCGCCTGCGATGCGTGAACGCTATGCAGCGCATCTGCAGCAGATCCTGCCGCCGGGTGTGCAAGGGCTGTTGATCACGCTGGATTACGATCAGGCGCAGATGTCCGGGCCGCCGTTCGCGGTGAGCGATGATGAGGTGCAGCGCTTGCTGGCGGGTGCCTGGCAGGTGCGAATGCTGGAAGAGCAGGATGTGCTGGGGGAGAGCTGGAAGTTTCTGCAGGCGGGGGTGACGCGGTTGGAGGAGCGGGTATATCGGGTTTCCTCCTGATAGATTTTTGCTGACAGTGTCGGCCCCTTCGCGAGCAGGCTCGCTCCCACACGGGACCTGTATACAACAATTCAATGTGGGAGCGAGCCTGCTCGCGAAGAGGTCATCAGCAACAACCATTGTTCGTATGTACAAAAAAACCCGCATCGCTGCGGGCCTTTTCGTTTGTCACGCCAGATGGATCAACCGCGACGACGCAGCGCGTCGATACGCTCTTCCAGTGGTGGGTGGCTCATGAACATGCGGGCAAAGCCCTGTTTGATGCCACCGTTGATGCCGAAGGCGTTCAGAGTGTCCGGCATGTGTACCGGCAGGCCCTGTTCGGCGCGCAGGCGTTGCAGCGCGCCAATCATCGCGTTGGTGCCCGCCAGACGTGCGCCGGCTTCGTCGGCACGGAATTCGCGCTTGCGCGAGAACCACATGACGATAGCGCTGGCGAGGATGCCCAGGACCAGTTCGGCGAAGATGGTCGCCACGTAGTAGGCAATGCCCTGGCCTTCTTCGTTCTTGAAAATCACCTTGTCGACGAAGTTGCCGATGATCCGCGCAAAAAACATCACGAAAGTGTTCACCACGCCCTGGATCAGCGCCAGGGTGACCATGTCACCGTTGGCCACGTGACCGATTTCGTGGGCCAGAACGGCTTTCACTTCATCCGGCGAAAAGCGCTCGAGCAGGCCCTGGCTGACTGCGACCAACGCGTCGTTCTTGTTCCAGCCGGTCGCAAAGGCATTGGCCTCGTAGGCCGGAAAAATACCGACTTCGGGCATCTTGATCCCGGCTTCGCGGGACAGTTGCTCGACGGTTTGCAGCAGCCATTGTTCATGCCGGGTACGTGGCTGGCTGATGATCTGGGTGCCGGTGCTCATCTTGGCCATCCACTTTGAGATGAACAGCGAGAACAGCGAACCGGCGAAACCAAAGACCGCACAGAAAACCAGCAGCTGACTGAGGTTGAGATCAACCCCGTTGGCCGCCATGAACCCGTTGAAGCCGAACAGGCTCAGGGTGATGCTGGCTATCAGCACGACCGCCAGGTTAGTGGCCAAAAACAGCAGGATGCGCATCATGGTTGTAGAAATCTCCTCAAGCTAAAGATGTAGCGTACTGCGGGGTATATAAGGTGCGGCACGGGGTGATTCAACTGAGTGACTATTTCAAACTGTGTCCTACAGCGGATTCCGGGGCTGCAGGCCATTGCCCACGACCGAAACCGAAAAGGATGACAGCCAGCCGCCACCCGCCACCACTGCGCCAGAGGCGTGTGGACTATACGAATCGCAAGTGTAGAAGGCCCTGCGAGTCGGGGAGGGCAGAAGTGTTGCTGAATCAGACAGTGCGCAACGTTCGGGCCGTTGCGCACTGTCGACCGCTTACTGGCGGTAGGACTTGAGGAAGTTGCCGATACGTCCGATGGCCATCTCGAGGTCGTCGACGCGGGGCAGGGTCACCACGCGGAAGTGATCCGGCCACGGCCAGTTGAACGCCGTGCCTTGCACCACCAGCAGCTTCTCGGAGAGCAGCAGGTCGAGGACGAATTTTTCGTCGTTGTGGATCGGGCAGACCTTCGGGTCGATCCGCGGGAATGCATACAGCGCGCCCATCGGCTTGACGCAGCTGACGCCCGGAATGTCGTTGAGCAACTCCCAGGTGCGGTTGCGCTGCTCCAGCAGACGACCTTGCGGCAGCACCAGATCATTGATGCTCTGATAACCGCCGAGGGCAGTCTGGATCGCGTGCTGGCTCGGCACGTTGGCGCACAGGCGCATGTTGGCCAGCATGTCGATGCCTTCGATGTAGCTCTGGGCATTGTGTTTCGGCCCGGAGATGGCGATCCAGCCGGAGCGGAAACCCGCCACGCGGTAGGATTTCGACAGCCCGTTGAAGGTCAGGCACAGCAGGTCCGGCGCCAGCGAGGCGGTGCAGATGTGCACGGCATCGTCATAGAGGATCTTGTCGTAGATCTCGTCGGAGAACACCACCAGATTGTGCGCGCGGGCGATTTCCAGCATGCCCAGCAGTACTTCCTTCGAGTACACCGCACCGGTCGGGTTGTTCGGGTTGATGATCACCATGGCCTTGGTGTTCGGCGTGATCTTGGCCTTGATGTCGGCCAGATCCGGGAACCAGTCGGCACCCTCGTCGCACAGGTAGTGCACGGCATTGCCGCCGGCCAGGCTCACGGCGGCGGTCCAGAGCGGGTAGTCCGGGGCCGGTACCAGCACTTCGTCACCGTTGTTGAGCAGCGCCTGCAGCGACATCACGATCAGCTCGGACACGCCGTTGCCCAGGTAGATGTCTTCAATGCCGACACCTTCGACATTCTTTTGCTGGTAGTACTGCATCACCGCTTTACGGGCGCTGAACAGGCCTTTGGAGTCGCTGTAGCCTTGGGCGGTCGGCAGGTTGCGGATCACGTCCTGGAGAATTTCGTCCGGCGCTTCGAAACCAAACGGTGCCGGGTTGCCGATGTTCAGCTTGAGGATGCGCTGGCCTTCCTCCTCCAGACGTTTGGCGTGCTTGAGCACCGGTCCGCGAATGTCGTAGCAGACGTTGGCGAGCTTGTTCGATTTGCTGAACTGCATGGCGATGTGATCCCGAAAATGAACGATCCAGACGGCGGATGGCCAACCGTACTGGGATTCCTGCGTCTTCGCACAGGCGGAGTCTTGCGCGGTGGCGCCAATAATCCGTTTGAATGCGCCCGGTCTGGCTGCCAGACTGGCGTGTGACGAGGCGCAATCATACGTGCCACCCGATCCGTGGAAAAGGTACAGATCGGGCTTTTTCAGCCGTTGAGGTGTGATGATGGAAAAGTTGGAAAAAACCCTGGAAGAATGGCGTGCGATGCTCGATCCCGAGCAGTACAACGTGTGCCGGCTCAGTGCGACCGAACGGCCGTTCTCCGGCAAATACAACGCCACCAAAACCGACGGCATTTATCATTGCGTCTGCTGCAATGAGCCGCTGTTCGACTCCCAAACCAAATTCGATTCCGGCTGCGGCTGGCCGAGCTTCTACGCGCCGATCGGCGAAAGCGCCATGACCGAAATCCGCGATACCAGTCACGGCATGATCCGCACCGAGGTCAAATGCGCTCGCTGTGACGCGCATCTGGGCCACGTGTTTCCCGATGGTCCGCCACCGACCGGCCTGCGTTATTGCATCAACTCGGTGTGCCTGAACCTCGAGCCTCGCGAATAATCGAGCGGGCGACCTGCGGGTCGCCTTTCGGATAATTAAATTGCACACAATTTAATTGCTCGCTATGTTTGGCCTTTCCCGATAACCCGTGGAGCCTTCTCATGAGCGACAACCTGCTGAATATTCCTGTCACCACCATCAAGGGTGAGCAAAAGACCTTGGCCGACTTCGCCGGCAAGGCCGTTCTGGTGGTCAATACCGCGAGCAAATGCGGCTTCACCCCGCAATACAAAGGCCTGGAAGAGCTGTGGCAGACCTACAAGGATCAGGGCCTGGTGGTGCTGGGGTTTCCATGTAATCAGTTCGGCAAGCAGGAGCCAGGCAACGAGGGTGCGATCAGCGAATTCTGTGAGTTGAATTACGGCGTGAGTTTCCCGCTGTTCAAGAAGATCGACGTCAACGGTTCTGATGCGCATCCACTGTTCGTGCAGTTGAAAAAACGCGCTCCGGGTCTGCTCGGCTCCGAGGGCATCAAGTGGAATTTCACCAAGTTCCTGATCGGCAAGGATGGGCAACTGGTCAAGCGTTTTGCCCCGACCACCAAGCCGCAGGACATCAGCGGCGAGATCGAAGCCCTGCTCAAATGAACAGCCTGCCCGACGATTCGCTGAAGCTCGACAGTCAGTTGTGCTTCAAGTTGTATGCCGCGTCCCGGGCGGTGATTCGCGCTTACAAGCCGATGCTCGATCAGCTCGGCCTGACGTACCCGCAGTACCTGGTGATGCTGGTGCTGTGGGAGTGGCAGGACAGAGCGCCGGAGCAACCGACGGTCAAGGCCTTGGGCGAGCGTCTGGCGCTGGACTCCGGCACTCTGACGCCGTTGCTCAAGCGGCTTGAGCAATTGCAGTGGGTGCAGCGCCAGCGTTCTGCGCGTGATGAGCGTGAAGTGCATCTAAGCCTGACCACCCAGGGCCAGGCGTTGCGCGAGCAGGTCGGGCCGCTCAAGGCCCGATTGTTGTGCGACAGCGGCGTGGATCTTGATCGGCTCAACGATTTGCGTAACGGTCTCGATCACCTGCTGGGGCAGATCAAGGCGCTGACGTAGTCGGAATCCACTGGTCGAGCAGGGCCGCCAGCTCTTCGCGGCGGAACGGCTTGGCCAGATAATCGCTCATGCCGGCGGCGCGGCAGCGCTCGCGCTCCTCGGACATGGCGTTGGCGGTCAGCGCGACGATCGGCAGGTGCGGCCAGCGCCCGCTCTGGCGAATCTGCCGGCTCGCTTCGTAGCCGTCCATCACCGGCATGTTGCAGTCCATCAGCACCAGGTCGAACTCATCGTGCTCCAGTTGATCCAGCGCTTCGGCACCGTGGGCGGCGACCACCACGTCGCACCCGAGCTTGCCGAGCATGCCTTTGGCCACCAACTGGTTGACCGGATTGTCCTCCACCAGCAGCACGCGTCCGCGGCGTTGAACCGGCTGTCTTTCGTGCTGCGCATCGTTGTTCGTGGTGATGTCCGCCAGCAGAATGCGTCGCAGGATCTGATACAGCGCGTTGCGTGCCAGTGGTCGGGCCTGTTGCTGCAATGGCGCCAGCGCTGCGGCCTCTTCGCTGGGCATGAAGCTGCCATAAGCGGTCACCACCAGGATCGGCGCGCTGAGGGTCGGGCGCAGACTGAACAGGCATTCCGGGCAATCGGTGATCAGCAGATCGGGTGACAGGCCCAGCAACGGGTCGTCCATGGTGCGCTGTTCATACGTCACGCCCCACACCGGCAACAGCGTCTTGAGCAGTTCCGCCAGGCCGCTGCTGGCCGCGGTGATCGCCAGTACCTTGCCGTGCAGCGGTGGCGGCATGATCGCCCGGGTATGGCACGGCAGCGGCAGGTCGGCGCAGAACTGACTGCCGAAACCGGCCTCGGAACTGATGGTCAGTCGACCCTGCATGGCTTCACAGAGGTTGTAGGTCAGCGCCAGGCCGAGACCGGTGCCGCCATACTGCCGGGTGATACCGGCGCCCGCTTGGGTGAACGGCTGGAAGATTTTCACCTGGGCTTCCTGGGCGATGCCGATACCGGTGTCGCAGACTTCAATGCGCACTCCGTCGCCATGGGCGGAAAGACGTACATCAACCCGGCCGAAGCGGGTGAACTTCAGGGCATTGGACAACAGGTTGCTGACGATCTGCCGCACCCGGGTCGGGTCTCCCAGCACCAGAGCGGGGAAGTGCGGATCGATCAGGCAAGTCAGTTCGACGCTCGGCGCGGCGTTCTGCGACAGCAGGTTGGCGGTATCCTCGATCAGCGAGCCGAGGTCGAACGGGATGTGCTCGAGCTCCAGTTGCCCGGCATCGAACTTGGACAGGTCGAGAATATCGTTGAGCAGCTCCACCAGCACCTTGCCCGAGTCATGGGCAATTGACAGCTGTTGCTGTTGTTCGGCGTTCAGCGGGCCGTCAAGGGACAGAGCGATCATGCCCAGCAGACCGTTGAGCGGGGTGCGGATCTCGTGACTCATGTTGGCAAGGAACGCCGAGCGTGCTTCGGCCATGTCCAGTGCGGTGCTGCGGGCGATCTCCAGTTCTTCGTTGGACTGGCTGAGCCGGGTGTTGATCGCCTTGAGCTCGGCGGTGCGGGCCGAAACGATGTGCTCCAGCTGCCCGAGGTAGTCGGTCAGGCGGTTTTCGGCGTTGCGGCGCTGCTGGATTTCCGTGGCGATGTTTTCGAACTGCTGGTTGGCGACTTTGACCAGCACGCCGATCTCGTCATTGGCGTGTCCGGCCGGGCATTCCAGCGTTGTCGGTTCTGCACTGCGTGCGTCGCGCGCACTGAGTTCACGAATCAGCCGTACCAGTGGCTTGGTCAGCATCACGTAGAACAACGCCAGCAGGATCCCGGTGAGGATCAGGCTGCGGGCAAACCCGTTGAGCAGAGTGACTTCGGCGCGGCGCAGGAAACGGCTGCCGAATGCGTATGTGTCGACTTCAAGGCTGAGGATGCCCAATGATTCGTCAGGCAGGTGGTCGAGGTACAGACGGTCTTCGAACTGGCGTTTGGCGCCGAACAGGAAGTCGCTGATCACCCGATAGCCGCTTTGCAGCTCCGGGCGTTTGACGTTGGCCAGCACGTTGCCATTGTTGTCCGTCAGTTGCGCCGAGATGATCGCCGGCGAACGCAACAGCCCCAGGGTCAGTTCCTGCGCCAGTTCCGCGTCGATGTTGTAGGCGATCCGCGACGCCGGATTGTGGCTGATTTCCAGCAAAGACAGGATTTCACGGTTGATGGAGGCGTCTTCGCTGGCATAATCGATGCCGATTTGCAGCAGGCTGAGCAGCGTGCCCAGAATGAACCCGACCAGCACCGTGAATCTGGCTTGCTTGTATGACAGCCGGTGGGTGAATTTGATATCCATGGGGTGTTGAACCACTTCCGTTTCCCTTCGCTGCTCAAGCATAGTCGATCATGTATGGATACCGAGGTTCCCGAATCGCCTTGTAACAAGGCCTGAGCGGGGATTGAGATCTGTCTGTCGTCGCTGTATCGACATCATCACTGTGAACGTGTCCGAGGAGAAGACGTGGATTCCCGATTGAATGCTTTTCTTGAACGCGCCGAGTCGGTTCTGGCGCGGATCGAACCCTTGCTGCCGGCGCCACGTCCGCTGATCGACTGGAATACTTGCCTGGCCGCGCGCTGGCAGCGAGACGGGCGTAGCGGATACTTGCTGCCGCTGGACGTCAGCCTCGACATGCGCCTGTCCGACCTGATCGGTGTTGACCGTCAACTGGAGCAACTGGGCCGCAACACCCAGCAGTTTCTCGACGGCATGCCGGCCAACCATGCGCTGCTCTGGGGTTCGCGCGGTACCGGGAAATCCTCGCTGGTGCGCGCGCTGCTGGCTGAGCACGCCAAGGCTGGCCTGCGGTTGATCGAGATCGAACGCGACCATCTGGCCGACCTGCCGCGCGTGGTCGAGCAGATCGGCAAACTGCCGCAGCGCTTCGTGCTGTTTTGCGATGACCTGTCGTTCGAATCCGGCGAAGGCGATTACCGCGTGCTGAAAAGCGTGCTCGACGGCTCGCTCGAACAGGCCCCGGACAACGTTCTGCTATACGCCACTTCCAATCGCCGCCATCTGGTGCCGGAGAAGGAAAGCGACAATGAAAACTGGAAGCGTGTCGACGGCGAGCTGCACCCGAGTGAGGCGGTGGAAGACAAGATCGCCTTGTCGGACCGTTTCGGTCTGTGGCTGTCGTTTTATCCTTTTACTCAGGAACATTTTCTCAATGTCGTCGAACACTGGATCGGCCAGTTGGCCGCCAAGGCTGGCCTGAGCTGGCAGCGCGACGAACAACTGGACATCCTCGCCGTGCGCTGGGCCACCGGGCGCGGCAATCGCAACGGCCGTTGCGCGTACCAATTCGCCCGTTACTGGGTGGGACTGAAATTGCTGGAGCACAAGGCATGATTGATTTGCAACAAAGCGGCCAGGGCCTCGAAGGCTATGGCATGTTGGCCGCACAACTGGAATCGCTGCTGGCGGACGAGCGCGATTTCATCGCGAATGCCGCGCAGTTTTCGGCGTTTCTGTTCAACCAGCTCGATGACTTGAACTGGGCGGGTTTCTACCTCAATCGCAATGAAGAGCTGGTGCTCGGTCCGTTCCAGGGCCAGATCGCTTGCGTGCGCATTCCGTTCGGGCGCGGCGTGTGTGGCGCCGCGGCGGCCAGTCTGCAGACTCAGCGCGTCGAAGACGTGCATGCTTTCCCCGGCCATATTGCTTGCGACAGCGCTTCCAACAGCGAGTTGGTAGTGCCGCTGGTCAAGGACGGTCGGTTGATCGGCGTACTCGATCTCGACAGCCCGAAACTGGCGCGTTTTGGCACCGACGATCAGGCGGGTATCGAGCAATTGGCGGCGATCTTCCTGCGTCTGACCGACTGCTGATCAGGCACTCAGGCCAGCCTTGCGCAGCAGGCTGGCCGGATCCACCGCATCGATCTGGCGCGGATCGAGAAACCGCGCAGCGTATTGCATGTAAACCCCGTCATTGATGAACAGCGCGAACAGCTCGGCGTCGATGTGCGCCTCGCGGCACATGGTGGCCATGATCGCCAATGCCTCGCTCAGGGTTTTGGCTTTCTTGTACGGCCGATCCGCAGCCGTCAGCGCCTCGAAAATATCGGCAATCGCCATCATCCGTGCCGGCAGGCTCATGTCTTCGCGTTTCAGGCGCTTTGGATAGCCGCTGCCGTCCATTTTTTCGTGATGCCCGCCGGCGATTTCCGCAACGCTGTCCAGGTGCCCGGGGAAGGGCAGGTGGCTGAGCATCAGGATCGTCTGCACCATGTGGTGATTGATGATGTAGCGCTCTTCGCGAGTCAGCGTGCCCCGGGCAATGCTCAGGTTGTACAGTTCGCCGCGATTGTATTTGTAGCGCGGCACATCCAGTTTGAACCCCCACGGATTGTCTTCGGGAATCAGTTCACTCTCGGCGCGTTCGATCAGGTGTTCGGGCTTGTCCGCCAGCAGTGGCTCGCTGACTGGCAGCGTTGGCGCGGGCGTTTGCGCCTGACGGCGGTTTTCCTCCCATGACACCCCCAGGCGATCATCGAGGGTGCGCATCCAGCGCCGCTCGGCGATGCGCTCAAGGCGCTGCAGATCGGCGGGTGCCATGGCCTCGCCGCCCAGATTGCATCGGGCAACAAAGGCAAAGTCATCGTCCAGTTGCGTCAGCGCGGCGTCACGCTGTTCGCTCAGTTGCGCCGCGTTGCCGCCGAGCGCCAGCGCCTGCCAATAACTGACCCAGGCATCGCGCTTGAGCACTTCGAAACGGGTGCGAATTTCGTGGATGCGATCGTTGAGGGTTTCCAGTTTGGTCGCCTTGTCGACGACATATTCGGGTGTGGTGACCTTGCCGCAATCGTGCAGCCAGGCCGCGATGTGCAGCGCTTCCCACTCGTCTTCGCTGGGCTGATAACGCTGAAATGCCGGTGCCTGGCTGGCGGCAGCGGCTTGCGCAAGCATCAAGGTCAATTCCGGCACACGCTGGCAGTGGCCGCCGGTGTAGGGGCTCTTGGCGTCGATGGCGCCGGCCAGTAACTGGATGAACGCATCGAGCAACTGCTTCTGTTTCGCTTGCAGACGCTGACTTTCAATACTCACCGCCGCCGCACCGGACACTGCTTGCAGGAAGGCGATGCGGTCCGGGCGCAGTTTTTCCAGATCCTGAGCGTTGCCGCTGTCGTTGATCAGCAGAACCAACAGGCCAATGGTCTCGTTGTGGCGATTACGCAGGCGGATACCGATCAGGTGGATGCGCGGCGACTGCATGGCCAGCAAGACATTCTGCAAGTCTTCGGCCTGCTCGAAGCCAAGGCTGCTGACCACGTTGTCGGCGTGGATCAGTTGCTGAAACCACGCCGGGCCCTGATCTGCCAGCAGGTCCTGGCCGAGTACGTTGAGCCTGCCCGGCTCCTGCGAAACACCGTCGATCACCAATCCATAGGGTTCCATCCGGTTGCCGTCGCTTTCGCGCAGATAGATCAACCCTGCCTGGGCCTGGGCGATCTGCACCGTTTCGAACAGCACCCGTTGCAGCAGCGGGGCGAAGCGGGTTTCGGCGCTGAGGCTGTCAGTGATGCGGAAGAAGCTGGCGAGTGTGTCTTTCATGCGCGCCATCGACAGGCTCAACTGGTCGACCTCCAGCACCGGCGAGCGGCGGGTGACCGGAAAATTGAAATCGAAACTGCGGATCGCGTCGGCTTCCTTGACCAGCGCGTGCAGCGGTTTGACCAGAATCCGCGAGATCAGCCAGCCCAGCGGCAGGCACAGCAGCAAGATCGCGAGGGTGATCAGCGCGCCTTGCCAGCGCATGCGGTAGGCGTCGGCCAGCAGTTCGTCCTCCGGCACCAGCAGGGCCATCTGCAAACCGTTCGGCCCACCTTCCTGCAGGTTGCTGCGGGCGACGATCCAGTGGCGTCCATTGACGTCGAGCCGTTTGCCCTGATGGGGCGTGGACAGCAACGCGTGCAGGTTCGGGCTCAGGTCGGCGGCCTTGGCCAGGCGCGCGCTGCGGTCGTCGACAATCAGTCGGCGGCTATCGGGATAGGCCACCGCATTGCCATCGGCATCGAACAACACGATTTCGGTGGAGGGGGTGACGACATGCTTGAGCAAGGTGGCGGAAAGTGCTTCAAGGGTCAGGTCGGCACCGATGACGGAGTCTGCGCTGCTGCGACGGGCGAGCGTGGTGCCCACATTGTGCGTGGAGAAAAATACATAGGGCTCAGTGGTGATCTGGTCACCCTGTTGCAGGGCGTTGATGTACCAGTTGCGGGTACGCGGGTCGTAGCGGTCGTCGGGATTGACGTCGCGCCCCACCGGCGCCAGTGTCTGGTCAAAGAACAGTGACTGCGACGATACGGTGCCGCTGGCGTCATGCTCAATGCTCCAGACTTGATAGGCTGCGGTCGGCGGCGCCTTGAGCAGGGTTTTAAGGGCGTCGGTGCGCAACGGCCGAACCATGAAGAAGTCGCCGTTGCCGTACCCCAGATACAGCGACGCGAGATCGCTGTTGTCCTTGAGTGACTGAGTGAACGGCTTGAGTAGCGCCAGACGCTGCTGCAGGTTCGAAGCGTCGGCCGCCTGATCGTTGGCCAGCAGGCTCAGCAGGTGCCGGATCGGTTCGTAAGTTGAATGCAGGTCCAGGCGCACGTCCTGTTCGATGCGGTTGAACAGGTTTTCACTGCTCGACAGGATGATCCGGGTGGTCTGGCGATAATTGAACAACCCCAGCACAACGCCTGTCAGCAACAGCAGGAAGGTGAACATGACGCTGATGTGCACGTGCAACGGGAATCGGCGTTGATCCGGGCGCAGTGGGCTGGGCATTGCTGACTCTCCATTGAAGTAAACACACTGCTCAGCGTCCAAGCATAGTTAAGGCTCGCCCAGTGTGCCTTCTTCTAAAGGTTCCAGTTGTCGCTGCAATGCCTGCTCCAGTTCGACAATCGCTGCGTCGGTGGCCTCGGTGCAGCGCACGATGGCCGCCAGCGAGGTTGTCTGCAGGCAGGCTTGTTCCAGCGCATCGCAACAGGCAATCAGGCGCGAGGCCTGGGCGATCCGGGCGGCACCCTTGATCTTGTGTGCCACGACCGCCAAGGCTTCACGGTCATTGTGCGGCGCCAGGGCCAGAAGCTCCTCGCGATCCAGACGGCTACTCTTGAGCAGTTGCGTGAGCAGGCGCCGGGCTTGCTGCGGATTGCCACCGGTCAACTGATTCAGGCCCTGAAGATTGAACGCCGGCCCCGGCGATGCCGGTCGCAACCCGTTGACCCAATGGTTCAGGGCGCTGAGGCTCAAGGGTTTGAACAGGCAGTCATTCATGCCAGCCTGTTTGCAGCGCTTGACCTCTTCGGGCTGGGCATTGGCCGTGAAGCCCAGCACCGTACAAGGCGCGCGACCGGTGCGCCGTTCCTGTTGGCGGATGGCCTCCGTCAGTTCATAGCCGTTCATCACTGGCATGTTGCAGTCGGCGATGACCAGATCGAATTCGCCGGCCTGCCAGACTGCAAATGCGCTTCGCCCCTCTTCGGCAACACTGAAACGATGACCGAGGAATTCCAGCTGCTGGCACAGCAGCAGACGGTTGGCCGGATGGTCATCAACCACCAGAATGTTCAGCGGTGTCGCAGAGGGGGCGATCGGCGGTGCGGTTTTCGCTGCGGTGGCCTTGCACGGCAGTGTTTGCAACGGCAACGACAGGCAGACTTGGGTTCCGATCCCGGGCTGACTGCTCAACTGCAGTTGACCGCCCATCATTTCACAGAGGTTACGGCTGATGACCAGCCCCAGGCCCGCACCGCTGCGAGCCTGTTGCCGACCACTGTCGGCCTGGGAAAACGGTTCGAACAGGCGTTGTTGATCTTCGGTGCTGATTCCGACTCCGGTGTCGTGAATGGTCAGTTGGATCAGGGAATACACGCCCGCGTCGTTGGGTCGTACGTCCAGCGCGATGCGCACTTGTCCGCGCTCGGTGAATTTGATGGCGTTGCTGATCAGGTTCGACAGGACTTGCTTGAAGCGCAACGGATCCAGCTCCACGTCGACGGCGAGTCCGGGAGGATTGACCGTCAGGGGCAAGGCGAGGTTTTTCTGGCGGGCCAGACCGTCGAAAATTCTGACCACTGACGCCACGGTTTCGACCAGATTGACCCGCTCGGGGCTCAGACTCAGGTGCCCGGACTCGATTCGTGCGATATCGAGGATGTCGCCGATCAGGCCCAGCAGATCCTTGGCCGAACAGTAAGCGGTTTCGATGGATGAGCGATCCGGTGCCTGATCGCTCATGCGCTCGAGCGTCAGTTCGAGCATGCCGATGATGGCATTCATCGGCGTACGGATTTCGTGGCTCATGGTTGCCAGAAAGGTACTTTTGGCGCGGTTGGCGTTGTCCGCCTGCTCCTTGGCCGTGCGCAGCTCATCGAACAATTGGCGACGTTCACTGATGTCGATCCAGCCACCGATGATCCCTTGCACTTCGCCGCGGGAGTCGCGGTACGGCAGGATCCAGTGATAGATCGTCAGACGCCGGCCACCGATGTGCAGCGGACGGTCGAGCAGCAGCGGCGTCCCTTCGGCCACCACCCGTTGGTAATCCGCCTGGAAGGCCTGGGCTTCGAAGGCATTGCTCAGGGTGCCCTGCATGACACTTTTGCCGATCACGTCTTCGCGTTTGGCGTTGAAGACTTCCAGGTAGCTGTCGTTGCAGCTTTGCAGCAGACCCCGGCGGTCACGCACATAGATCGGGTGAGGGGTGCCGTTGACCAGCGAGCGCATGAATTCGAACTGATCGTTGAGCGCGCGCTCGGCGGCCTGACGTTGCTTGATCTGGTGGCGCATGTAGGCGTTCCAGAGCAGTGACAGCAACAGCAACAGGCATGCCGCCCCGATCAGTTGATAAAACAGGCGCTGGTATTGATGCCAGTTGCTTTGCGCGGCATTGGAGAAACCGCGCCAGCGGCTGTTGATGACGCCCAGTTCTTCGGGGCTGATGCTCAGCAGCGCTTTGTCGAGGATCGAACTCAGCTCGCGGTTGTCACGCGCCGTGGCCAGCGAGAAGGCGGCCTGGCGAGTGCCCAGGGTCGTGGTGATCTGCAACTGATGTTCGAAGATCCGCGACGAGATCAGGTAATTGGCGATCACCAGTGAGGTGACCGCGCCATCGACTCTGCCTTCAGCGAGCAATGTCGCAGCCCCGAAAGTGTCCGAGGTTTCGGTCAGGCGGATATCGGGAAACTCGCGGCGCAGGTAATCGGTCATGGGGCTGCCCTGGGCAATCGCCAGGTATTTTCCCCTGAGCTGAGCCGGATGTGTCGGGCTGTCAGGGGATTTGCGGGTCAGCAGAACGAAAGAATTTTCCAGATAGGGGCGACTGAATTGCAGGGTTTTTTCCCGCTGCGGGCTGGGAAGCAGCGCCGCGATCAGATCGGCCCGATGCTGATTGATCTGCTCCACCATGTCGCCGTCGCTGCGGCTGCGCACCAGTTCGAAGCGCATGCCGGTGCGCAAGCGCAGCAGCTCAAGCAGGTCTGCGGTAATGCCGCGCAGATTGCCATCGCTGTCGAAGAACGTCAGCGGGGCGAACGCTTCGTTCACCACCACACGCAGCACCGGATGCTGTTTGAGCCACTGCTCTTCATGATGGGTCAATTGCAGCTTCTGGTCGGTCAGCAGAATGTCGCTGCCGGCGCTCCAGCGCTTGGCGATGCTGTCCCGTTCACTGGTCGGTATGGCCTGTAGGATGGCGTTGATGATGGCCAGCAGTTGTGGGTTTTTGGCGTGTACGGCAAAGCTGAAGCCGTGGGCTTCCTGTTTGCCGAAATTGGCCATGCGGATGTTGTTCAGATAGCCCTTGTTGATCATGTAGTGGGTGGAAATGGTATCGCCCAGAAACACGTCGGCCTGATCAAACGCCACCGCGTTGATTGCGTTTTGATAGGACGGATAGGAGGTCAGGATGGCTTTCGGATACAGCGCCCGGACCTCGTCCTGGGGCAGATAGTGATAGACCATGCTCAGGCGCAGACCGGCCAGTCCCTGGGTGAGCGTGCGGGTTTCGTCTTCACGGGTGACCAGTACCGGCTGATCGATGGCGTAGGGCGTTGAAAGCAGGATATCCGCGTCACTGGCTTCGAAACCGTTGGCGGTACCGAGCATGTCGACCTGACCGGCTTTCAATGCGCGCAAGGCGGCTTCCCTTGAGGCAAAGCGCTTGACCCGCACGGGCAGTCCGCTGGCCTGTTCGAGGAGGCCGGCGTAATCGGCGGTAAAACCTTCGTAATCGCGACCGCTGGCCGTCATGTCGAACGGCGGATAATCCGGTGCGGAAGTGCCCAGTACCAGTTCGCTGCGAGTCTGTAACCATTGGCGTTGAGCCGGCTCCAGTGTCACGGAAAGCGCTTCATGACCCGAACGGCTGCGCAGCACATACTCTTGCGCCGTGACCAGGTCGGCATGGCTCTGAGTCGTCAGGCACAGGCTCGCACAGAAGAGGGCAAGATAGATCTTTAAACGACTGGGCATTCGGGCTCTCACACTAGTGCGTTGCGTTTGGCCATCTCGATAAGTTCCACCAGAGACCTGGCTTTCAGTTTCTGCATCAGGCGTTTTTTATAGGTGCTGACAGTCTTGTTGCTGAGAAACATGCCCTTGGCAATTTCCTTGTTGGTGCGCCCTTGGGCAAATAACTGCAGAACCATGAGTTCCCGGTCATTGACGGACTTGAATAACTCCAGTTCGGCATAACGCACATCATCGCTGCGCACCGGATTCAATGCCTGGCTGGGGAAATAGTTGTAACCGGAAAGTACCGCCTTGATGGCACTGACCAGTTCGCTCAAGTCTTCTTCCTTGCACACATAACCGGATGCACCGGACTGCATGCAGCGAATGCCGAACAGGGTCGGGCATTGTGCGGTCAGCACCAGGGTCTTGAGCGGGGTCCCCATGGCGTTGAAACGGGCGAGGACTTCCAGGCCGTCGAGTTTGGGAATGCTGATATCAAGGATGATCAGGTCGGGCATGCATTCGCGGACCATCTGCATGGCATCGACCCCGTTATCGGTTTCGCCGACGACCTTGTAACCTTCATGCTCGAGCAGCATCCGAACGGCAAGCCGGATGACGGGGTGATCATCGACAATAAAAACGGAGTTCATAATCAAATCCCATACGTGCGCGAATAAAGCGCGCACCTTAGCTCAGATAAATGAGCGGCCGCATGAACTCCCACGGCTCTAGCAGCGATATAGGATAAGTCCTACACACTAAAGGGAAAGCGACTACGATCAAACTCAGTGTCGCGTAAGGAAGTGTTTAGGTTATTTGTTTATCTGAATGTTGTAAGTTGCTTGTAGAGTATTGAACAGGCAGGATTTGTCCGGGTTTTTTGAGTGTTAAACAAATGACCTGTGGAAGTCACAAGTATCGCGCACCGTAGCGCCGGTTCAATGGACCACGCGCTCAACCGGGCAGTCATGGCGACCCGGTGAGCGCGGTGTTCTGTCAGTGGCTGGAGCGTCCGGTCATCTCCAGCGCCATGTCGCTGGCGTAGCTGTCGGTCATCCCGGCGATGAAGTCGATCATGCGCAGAAACGAGGTGTGCAACGGGCCATGGGGATCCGGCGCATTGTTGCCCAGCAGATCGAGGATGCGTCGGCTTTTGAACGACGGCGTGCGTCCGCCATGTTGCTCCAGCGCGGCGCCGCAGAACGCGTTGAGGAGGATTTCCAGGGTGGTGTAGGCGCCGATTTCATGCAGCGTCTTGCGCTTGTCCTGGAAAATCTTCTTGCGCGCAATGTCCTTGGCGTTCAGCACGCAGCGTTTGGCCGGGCCGTGCATGTGTTCCACCAGGTCGCCGTGCAGAGTGCCTGCCAGCAACGCGTCCTGTTGTTCGACGAACGCCCTGGCGGCGGCGTTGGTCAAGTGCTCGATGGCCTTGCCGCGCAGGATCGCCAGTTTGCGTCGACGCGAATCCTGCGGGCCGAGCTGGCGATAGGTTTCCGGCAGATCGTCTCCCACCAGACCGAGCAGCAGCGATTCAACCTCCGCGTACTCCAGCAGTTCCATTTCCAGGCCGTCTTCGAGGTCGATCAGCGCATAGCAGATGTCGTCAGCCGCTTCCATCAGGTACACCAGCGGGTGCCGCGCCCAGCGTTGGTCTTCCAGTTGTGGCAGGCCGAGCTTGTGGGCGATCTGCTCCAGCAGTGGCAGTTCGCTCTGATAGCAGCCGAACTTGTGTTTCTTGTAGCCCAGCGAGTCGGCGTGACGTGCGGTCCACGGATACTTCAGATACGTGCCGAGGGTGGCGTAAGTGAGGCGGGTGCCACCGTCGAACTGGTGATACTCAAGCTGAGTCAGCACCCGAAAGCCCTGCGCGTTGCCTTCGAAATTGAGGAAGTCACCGCGCTCGGCTTCGCTCATGCCGTCGAGCCAGCCGCGCCCGGCGGCTTGCTGGAACCAGTGACGAATGGCGTCTTCACCGGAGTGGCCGAATGGCGGGTTGCCGATGTCATGGGCCAGGCAGGCCGATTGCACGACCATGCCCAGATCGCTCGGGTCGCACCAGTCGGGCAGGGCGCCGCGCAAGGTTTCGCCGACGCGCATGCCCAGCGAGCGGCCGACGCAGCTGACTTCCAGCGAGTGGGTCAGACGGGTGTGGATATGGTCGTTACTCGATACTGGATGCACCTGGGTCTTGCGCCCCAGACGGCGGAAGGCGCCGGAGAAGATGATGCGGTCGTGGTCTTTGTGGAACGGGCTGCGGCCCAGCTCTTGCGGGCTGTGCAGCGGTTTTCCAAGGCGTTCGCGGTTGAGCAGGGTCTGCCAATCCAAGGCTGGTTCTCTCCGTCGGTGACTGGGATGACTGTTGCCCTAGCTTCCCGGTTCAGGCTCGCACCTGCAAGCGGAACTACAGGCCCGCGGCATCGATATCGATCAGCAGCAGGCGCTCGCCGTTATCGAAGAACTGCCCGGCGGTCAGGCAATACTGGTTACTCGTGGCGTCGCGGTAGGTGCTGGACAGCGTCAGGCGACGTTCTTCCCAGCCTTCGGCGAGCAAGTGATAGAAGTACGGACGCCATGACCAGTTATGGCCCAGGTAGCGGTTATCGGCGACCCAGCCGTTGTTGCGCCATTCAAGGTTAGGCGTGAGTTGGGTGCCATGCCGGTCGCATTGGTAGAACCGCAGCAACCACGGAAAGGCTTCCAGTTGCGGCAGCGCACTGAGCGGTGCGTGGGCCTGAGCCCAGGCCTGGAGAATCGCCATCAGTTCGCTGAGTTGTTGGCGCATTTGCATCAGGCGTCCGCGTTCGGCCAGTTTCTGCCGCACGTAACGCTGGCGCAATTCAGCGAAGCGCTGCACGAAGGCATCCGTTGGATAGAGCGCCTCCTGCGCCCGGGCGAACAGGAAACCCTGAACGTAGCGCGAACCGCATTCCAGGGCGAAATTGAGCTGGGCCTCGGTTTCCACGCCTTCGGCAATGATCCAGCAGCCGGTCTTCTCGGCCATTTGCGCCAGTGCCTTGACCACGTCACTGCTCGGCCCGCCGAGTGCGGCAGCCTGGAACAGGCGCATGTCGAGTTTGAGGATGTCCGGCTGCAAGGCCAGCACCCGATCGAGCTGCGAATAACCGGCGCCGAAATCATCAATCGCAATCCGCGCTCCCGCGTCGCGATAACGCGCCACCACTTCGGCCAGACGCTGACTGTTGCCGCCCAGCTCAGTGATCTCGAACACGATGCGTTGCGGGTCGACGTCGTGTCGCACCATTTGCTTGAGGCTGGGCAGCGGCTGATCGGCGCGCAGGCGACTGATCCAGCGTGGCGACATGTTCAGGCTGAGAAACCACTCCGGGGGGGCTTCATGCAGTCGGCTCAGGGCGTTGTCGCGGATCTGTCGGTCGAGCCGGCGCAGGGCGATGGCGGGTGTGCGCGGGTCGGCGAACAACGGCCCGACCGAGGCCAGTTGGCCGTCGGACTGGCGCAGGCGACCCAATGCTTCGACGCCTGCAATACGCCCGGTGGCGGTATCGATGAAAGGTTGAAAGCAGGCGAGCGGTTGCCCGTCGATCACGGGGCCTCCTTAGTCGTTCTTGTTCTGGGTGAACCCCGCCGACCGGGTAGGCGCACGGGATTGAACCTCCGGGTAAAGAGGTTCATCCCGCGGATATTGCAAGAATGCAGCCAGATGCGCGGGCTCAGCGTTTGCCAGAGCTCTGCATCACCAGTTTGATCAGCGGCCCGAGGCTGGTGCCCAGACGTATCAGTCGGGTCAGACCGCCGACGCCCCCGCTTTTTGCGCCCTTGCCGGTGATAAACCCCAGCAGGGTCACAGCGGCCACGCCCCATAGCGGCGCGTGCTTGATGCCGAAACCTGCTTGCAGGTTTTGCGTCATCCCGCGCATGCGCTGCAAGGGTTGCAGCACTTGCCCGGCTTCATGGCGGATTTCCTGCCGGTGCATTTCCATACGCAGGCGGATCAGTGCCTTGCGCATTTCCCGGCGCGAGCTGTTGTGTGGCAGTTCAGGCAAGCTCATGGCAACAGGCGCTCCCGATCGTTGGCCAACTCTTCCAGCGTGCCGTGGAAGGGCGAGGATTCATCGAAGACGGCTGCTTTGAGGCGTAGCCCACAGAAAGCGGCGGCCAAGGTGTAGAACACGCACAGGCCGATGATTGCCGCCAGGCGATAAGTGTCCCAAAACACGATCAGCACCAGCGTCGACAGACCGACCAGCAACAGCAGGGCAAACACCAGCGCCAGGCCTGCGAACAGCAAGAGGCTGACGGTGCGTGCTTTCTGCTCCTGCAACTCGATGCCGAACAGTTCGACATGGCTGTGCAGCAAGCCGAGAACAGCGGCGCCCAGACGCCGCGTGGAGGATGAATTGCCCGACCCCAGGCCGGATTCGCCGATCGACATGATCAGCGCCGAGTGGCCAGCAGGCCAATCAGAAAGCCCACCCCGGCGGCGATGCCCACTGATTGCCAAGGGTTGGCCGACACATAATCTTCGGTGGCGGTGACCGCTGCCTGACCGCGATCGCGCAGGGTGTCTTCAGTCAGCTTCAGGGTTTCACGGGCGCGCAACAGGCTGTCGTGGATCTGCTCACGCAGCTCATCGGCCTGGTCGCCCGCCAGCGTCGCGGTGTGTTCGAGCAACCGCTCGGTGTCGGCGACCAGAGTCTGGAAGTCGTTCATCAGGATTTCTTGAGCGGTCTTTGCCTTGATGCTGGCCATGGGTGGATCTCCGTAAGTGACGTCTGAAGCGTTCGAGTATGAGCCTTGCGCGAAGGTTCAGTACAAATGACTGGTACAGCTTTTGCTATGTCCTGGTGCGTTCTGCCGCGCTCGTGCGCTGTTGGCGGGCGTACATGCAGCAAAACCTTAACTCAAATAATCCTGGTTCGTGTCAGGACATCGACCTTGTGCGCCAAAGCGGTTCACTGCAGCGTCACTGCGGTGCTTGGCCGGGCGCAACTTGGTGCATGAATTGTCCGCGCGAACCGCTTTGGTGCCTTTTTAGCCTTCAGGTCTGCCTCTTTATGGAAAATCTGCAAAGCGCTGTGGACACGCTGGTCCACAGCTCCAACACGTTGTTCATTCTGATCGGTGCGGTGATGGTGCTGGCGATGCACGCCGGTTTCGCCTTCCTTGAAGTCGGCACGGTGCGCCAGAAAAATCAGGTCAATGCACTGTCCAAGATCCTCAGTGACTTTGCCGTTTCGACGCTGGCCTATTTCTTTATAGGCTATTGGATCTCCTATGGGGTGACCTTCATGCAGCCGGCGGCGGTGCTGAGTGCGGATCACGGTTATGGTCTGGTGAAGTTTTTCTTCCTGCTGACCTTTGCCGCGGCGATTCCGGCGATCATCTCCGGCGGGATTGCCGAGCGTGCGCGATTCGTTCCGCAGTTGTGTGCGACAGCGCTGATCGTGGCGTTCATCTACCCGTTTTTCGAGGGCATGATCTGGAACGGCAACTACGGTTTTCAGACTTGGCTGACGGCGCGCTTTGGCGCGGCGTTCCATGATTTCGCCGGTTCCGTGGTGGTGCACGCCATGGGTGGCTGGCTGGCACTGGCAGCGGTTTTGCTGCTCGGTCCGCGAAACGGGCGTTATCGCGATGGGCGCCTGGTGGCGTTCGCGCCGTCGAGCATTCCGTTTCTGGCGCTGGGTTCCTGGATTCTCATCGTCGGCTGGTTCGGCTTCAACGTGATGAGCGCGCAGACCTTGCAGGGCGTCAGCGGCCTGGTGGCGGTCAACTCGTTGATGGCCATGGTCGGCGGCACCGTGGCGGCACTGATCGCCGGGCGCAATGACCCAGGCTTCCTGCACAACGGCCCGCTGGCCGGGCTGGTAGCCGTCTGCGCCGGTTCCGACCTGATGCATCCGGTAGGCGCGCTGGTAACTGGCGCGCTGGCCGGTGCCTTGTTCGTCTGGTGCTTTACCGCCGCGCAAGTCAAATGGCGCATCGACGACGTGCTCGGCGTGTGGCCGTTGCACGGTCTGTGCGGCGTGTGGGGCGGGATCGCCTGCGGCATCTTCGGCCAGACTGCGCTGGGGGGGCTTGGCGGCGTCAGCCTGATCAGTCAGTTGATCGGCAGCGCGCTGGGTGTGCTGGTCGCACTGATCGGCGGATTCGCCGTCTACGGCGTGATCAAGGCCTTGCACGGCCTGCGCCTGAGTCAGGAACAAGAGTATTACGGCGCCGACCTGTCGCTGCACAAGATCGGCGCGGTGAGCCAGGACTAGGCTTCCTCGTCTTCCGCGCCGGGATAGAAGCCGTGCAGCAGACGATAGCGATCAATGCGCACCTGATCGATTTGCTCCTGCACCTTATGCGCTGGCAGGCCAAGCATGACCAAGGCGTGGGAGGCGAGCATCAGGCTCGATTCCAATAGCTCCGGCACCACTTCGCTGGCGCCGGCGGCTTTGAGTTCAGCCCATTGGCTGTCGTCGCGGGTACGCACCAGAATCGGTATCCGCGCATTGAGCCGGCGCGCTTCCTTGAGAATCCGCAGGCTGACATCGCTCTGATCCACGGCGATCACCAGCAGCCGGGCGCGCAACAGTCCGACGGCGGTCAGCAGGTCGCCGCGCGTAGAATCGCCGTAATGCACCTCGCTTTCGCCGGCTGCGGCTTCCTGCACACGTACCGGATCGTTATCCAGCGCGATATAAGGCTGATTGGCATTGCGCATGAAGCGGCCGATGGATTGACCGACACGGCCGTAACCACAGATCACCACGTGTTGATCCAGCCCGGCATTGAGGGCGCTGATTTCCTCGATTTGTGCCTCCTGGTTCGGCTTGCGGTGCAGGCGCGCGGCCATCTGCGGCGCGGCGCGCAATAGCAGAGGCGTCAGCAGCATCGAGCAGAAGGTTGCCGCCAGCAGCATGGCGCCCAACTCGGCAGGCAGCATCTGGTTTTGCTGCATTTGCGCCATTAAGGCGAAGCAGAATTCCCCACCCTGCGCCAGGGCCAGGCCGCTGCGCCAGGCGGTTTCGTGATCACTGCCGCGCCATTTCACCAAGAGCGCGACGACCGTGCCCTTGATCAGCATCAGGCCGAGGGTCAGGCCGAGAATCAACACACTGTGACTGACAAACAGTTGCAGGTCGATCAGCATGCCGATGCTGACGAAAAACACCCCGAGCAGAATGTCGCGAAACGGCCGGATGTCGGCCTCGATCTGATGGCGGTAGTGGCTCTCGCCGAGCAGCATCCCGGCCAGAAATGCGCCAAGGGCAGGGGACAGGCCGAGCAGGTGCGTCAGCCAAGCGGTCAACAGCACAATCACCAGCGCCAGCAGCACGAACAATTCCGCCGAGCGCGAGGCCGCCACTTCATGAAACAGCCGTGGCAGCAACCAGCGGCTGGCCAGCAACAGACCGAAAAACAGCACCACGGTCTTCACCAATGTCAGCGGCAAGGCCCAGTACCAGGCTTGCGCGCTGCTTCCGGCGAACACGGGCACCAGAGTCAGCAACAACACCGCCACCACGTCCTGAAACAACAAGACCCCGACCGCGTTCTGCCCGTGACTGCTGAACACTTCGCCCAGGCTACCCAACTCCTTGGTGACAATCGCCGTCGACGACAGCGACAGCCCGGCGCCGAGCAACAGGGCCGGCGCCAGCGGCATGCCCAACAGGAGCAGCACCAGCCCGAGCAATCCAGTGCTGAGCAATACCTGCTGGCTGCCCAGGCGGAACACCACCTGACGCAGCGCGATCATCTTCGACAGGGAAAACTCCAGGCCCAGCGAGAACAGCAGAAACACCACCCCCAGTTCGGCCACATCTGGGAGATGTTCGCTCTCGTTCACCCAGTTGAAAGCGGTCGGCCCCACCATCAGGCCCACGCAAAGATAGCCCAGCACCGGCGGCAAGCGCAGGCGGCGGAACAGGGCAATCATCACCAGGGATGAGGCGAGGATGATCAACAGGTTGGCAAACACAAGACACTCCGATGTCAGGCTCAGGCTTCTCAAGCGTAGAGGCAAAAAGCGCGGAAGCATCGCCTGATTGGCTTTTCCGTGGACTGATTTGCATCAGGATTTTGCTTGTTTGCTGCGGTGCGCCGGCCATCTGGCTGCGCCGGCTCGACGGGTTTTCGAGGCGGGCCTAGAATGAATGCTCATTTTTTCGGTTGAGCGATCATGCTTCCTGAATGTCAGTTGTTCGGCACCTTGGGATGCCATCTGTGCGAGGTGGCAGAAGCCGAGTTGATGCCGTTTGTCGAGCACGGTCTGCTGGTGGAACTGGTGGATATTGCAGAGGATGAATCCTGGTTTGAGGCTTACAGCCTGCGGATCCCTGTATTGCGCCGGGTGGACACTGGCGCAGAACTGAATTGGCCGTTCAGTGCCGATCAGGTGGTGGCATTCCTGCGCTGAGCGATTTGTCATCCGCTGGTCGCGAGCGACCATCCTCCCGTTGGCACTCTGCGGATTATTCGTTTACTGTATGCGCATACAGTAATTGGGTTGGCCTGCTGCTTGTGAAGTCTTGAGCAGGTGAATCCGGCAGTCAGAGGGACGAACCGTGGTCAATGTCGAACAGTTGAAGAACAGCGTGAACCGGATGTCGGTTGACGTGGTGCGCGAGGCGGTCCTCGAGTTGCGCCTGGACGGGCTGGTCACGGAGGGCAAGACGCCGTTCAACAAACTGCATTTCAACACCTGCTTTGCCGAGATCGAAGCGCTGTTCCAGCGTGCCGGTTATCACAAGCAACTGGATGTGGTCGGTTATCAGGGGTTGTTGTACGCCTTGTATGACCCGGGACGCTGGGAGGCGGTCGATGTGTTGCGCTGGCTCAAGGAGTTCACCGAAGCGGCGGCACTCAAGTCGATTCCGGCCTGAAGCGGGCCGCGGAATCCGCACTAGGTTCGTTTCGCTCAGTGTTGGATAATGCCAGCCTGCATTGAGGGTTCGAATTTCCGTATGTCCACACCAACGTTTTCTGCTGCGCAGAATCAGGCCAGCACCCTTTACCTTCCTCCGGGGTCCTGGGCGACCGTCCTTGACTGCCTGTGTGAGCATTTCAGGGCGATCAGTCGCGAGCAATGGCTGGACCGGATCGTCCGGGGGCGGGTGCTGGATGGTCAGGGTCAGCCGATTGCGCTGGATTTGCCGTACAAGGAAGGGCTTCGCATTCATTACTTCCGTGAAGTGCCGGATGAAAAGCCGATTCCAGCGGTCGAGACGATCCTGTATGCGGATGAACATCTGGTGGTAGCGGACAAACCGCATTTTCTGCCGGTGACACCGGCCGGTGAGTATGTCGAGCAGACGTTGCTGCGCCGCCTGATCCGCCGCCTGGACAACCCCCATCTGGTGCCATTGCACCGCATCGACCGGCACACTGCCGGGCTGGTGATCTTCTCGGCCAACCCACAAACCCGCTCGGCTTATCAGTCGCTGTTTCCGACCCGGCAGATCGATAAACGCTATGAGGCGATTGCCCGTGCGCTGCCGGAGCTGGAGTTTCCCCTGGTGCACAAAAGTCGCTTGATCGACGGCGAACCGTTCTTCCGCATGCAGGAAGGCCCGGGTCTGGCGAACACTGAAACGGCGGTGGAGGTCCGGGAAAAGAACGGTGATCTGTGGCGCTACGGTCTGTATCCGGTGACCGGCAAGAAGCATCAGTTGCGAGTGCACATGACTGCGCTGGGCGCGAGTATCTGCAACGATCCGTTTTATCCGCAGGTGTTGAAAGACGTTGAGGATGACTACGCCAATCCGCTCAAACTGCTGGCGCAGGGGTTGCGGTTTGTCGACCCGGTCACCGGTGAGAAGCGCGAGTTCGAGAGCCAGATCACCCTGCTGTGGTGACACCATCTACTTTTACGTACCCATGAAAAAGCCCGCATCAATGCGGGCTTTTCTGTATCCGGTGTCGACGTAAAGATTACAGCTCTTTAACGGTACGAACCTGATCCTTGTTGATGCGGGTCTCTTTGCCGTCCAGCTGCTTGAACTCGTAGAAGCCCGAATCTTCGTCATATTTCGGGGTGTCGACGGCCTGGATTTCGCGACCGTCATTCAAGGTGATCACTGTTGGCGACGAGCAACCAGCGAGCGTTGCCAGGCCCAGTGCGAGCATGAAAGTGGCGAGGGTCCGTTGAGTCATGAGTGTGTCTCCGAATGGGAATACTTTTGGTTACTGAGCTTGAGACGTATACAAGGCGTGAGAGTTCCTTGAATGCTGTCAGTCTGACACAGTGTTATGCGCATTTAACAGTTCGGGGGTATTCAGGTTGGCTAGTCGCGGGTCGTTGTCCGGGCATTGCAGGGCCGTTGCGCCGAGGTTGCGCATGACCCGGCCGGGGCTGCGTTCGCCAGCGTTCCAGGCGGTTTCGAACGCGGGCAACAGGGCCACCGGAATCACGCACAGCAGGGGCTCCCAATGGTCGTCATGGCGCAACATTAAAGGTTTGTCAGGAAACTGGCCGGCAGTTGCACGCATGTCGTGCAGCAGCGCTGCGTCGATGCGCGGCACATCGCAGGGCAAGACCAGCAGATGGGGCAAGCGCGCAGCCTTGAGCCCCGCGAGGATGCCGGCCAAGGGGCCTGGAAAGTCCTCTTCTTCATCACTCACCAGTTGGTCGGCGTAGGCAGCATAACGCTCGCGATTGCGATTGCAGGAGATGATCAGATCGTCAGTCAGCGGCCGCACCTTGCGCTGCAAATGCGCAATCAGCGCTTCACCCTGCCATTCGACCAGCCCTTTGTCCTGGCCGCCCATGCGCTGGCCGCGTCCGCCTGCCAAGAGCAGAATGGAGCAGGGGGGCAATGGCGTATTCGGGGTCATGGCAGCTCTCCAGCAGGACGGCGAAAATTTCAGGCGCTGTGATATAACACCGGGCTGTTTCTCCTACAACTGGACGAGCCTAATGAAAGCCAAGGCCGATGTACCTTTCGCACCGCTGAATATTGCGGTGCTGACTGTCAGCGATACCCGAACCCTGGACACCGACACCTCAGGTCAGGTCTTTGTCGACCGCCTGACTGCTGCCGGCCACCGTCTGGCCGAACGGGTCCTGCTCAAAGATGACCTGTACAAGATCCGCGCACAAGTTGCCCACTGGATTGCCGAGGACGTGGTACAGGTTGTATTGATTACCGGCGGCACCGGTTTTACCGGGCGTGACAGCACACCTGAAGCCGTGGCTTGTCTGCTCGACAAGCAGGTTGACGGGTTTGGCGAGCTGTTCCGACAGATATCGGTGGCTGATATCGGTACGTCAACCGTGCAGTCGCGGGCACTGGCCGGTCTGGCCAATGGCACGCTGGTATGTTGCCTGCCAGGTTCGACCAATGCGGTGCGCACCGGGTGGGACGGCATTCTCGCCGAACAGCTGGATTCGCGGCATCGGCCGTGCAACTTCGTTCCTCACCTGAAACAGGCGGCGCCTTGTGAATCCCGTGGGTAAGCCGGGCAAGACCGGCAGCCTGATGCCCGTCGAGGAAGCGCTGGCTCGCCTGCTGCAAATGGCCGAGGCCACGCCAATTATCGAGCGCGAGTTTCTGCCATTGGCGCAGGTCGAGGGGCGAGTGCTTGCCGAAGACCTGGTTTCGACGCTGGACCTGCCGCCTTGGCCAAACAGCGCCATGGATGGTTATGCCTTGAGGCTGGCGGATTGGACCGGCGCACCGCTGCCGGTCAGCCAGAAGGTGTTCGCCGGGCAAGCGCCTGCCCCCTTGAAGCCCGGCACCTGCGCGCGGATCTTCACCGGTGCGCCGGTGCCTGCTGGTGCCGACTGTGTGGAAATGCAGGAGAACGCCGAAGTCCAGGCCGACGGCAGTGTGCGCTTCGTCGAAATCATGAGCCTCGGCCAGAACATTCGTCCGCAAGGCCAGGAAACCACCGTGGGTGAGTTGATCCTGGCGGCAGGCACAAGGCTGGGACCGATCGAGCAAGGTCTCGCGGCATCGCTGGGATGTGACGGGCTGAATGTGGTGCGCAAGGTCCGAGTGGCGGTGCTGTCCACCGGCGATGAACTGGTTGAGCCGGGCCAGCCGCTGGGGCCAGGGCAGATTTACAACAGTAATCGGGTGGTGTTGTGCAGTTGGTTGCAGCGAATGGGCTGTGAGGTGATCGATGCGGGCATTCTGCCGGACGATCTGGACACCACCCGAGCGCGTCTGGGCGACTTGCAGGATGTCGACCTGATTCTTTCAACCGGCGGGGTTTCGGTCGGGGAAGCAGATTTTCTGGGTGTTGCATTGAGGGAAGAGGGCGAGCTGGCATTGTGGAAACTGGCAATCAAGCCAGGCAAGCCGCTGACGTTCGGCCATTTTCGCAACGTGCCAGTCATTGGCCTGCCCGGAAACCCCGCTTCGACGCTGGTGACGTTTGCCTTGCTGACGCGACCTTACTTGCTGCGGCGTCAAGGTGTAAGAGACGTTGTGCCGCTGAAGTTTACGGTGCCAGCAGGTTTCGTCTGGCCTGTGGCCGGCCATCGGCGTGAATACCTGCGTGGTCGACTCGAGCAAGGACGGGCGATCATTTATCGCAATCAAAGCTCTGGTGTGTTGCGCAGCGCTGCCTGGGCGAATGGCCTGGTAGAAGTGCTGGAGGGCCACACGCTCGTAGAAGGTGATGAAGTCGGGTTCATTCCCCTGAGCGACCTGCTCGACTGACTCTGATCCTCGCTGAGCCTGACCTTGCAACTGCAGGCTCGACGCATGAAAGCGTCGATCCTGCATTCTCCCGGGTCAATTGCTCATCAGCGTGACCAACTGATCGAAGCGACTGTTGGCAACCCAACCCAACAGTCCCATTATTACTGCCGTTGCACCTGCCGAATAGGCGAGGCGGTGCTTGATTGTTCTTACATCTGCGCGGACTTCATCCATATCCCGGCGTATGTATTTGAGGTGGGTTTCCAGTTCGGTCACGCGCGGCTCCATTTGTGCTTCTCCAGCGGTTCTGGCGCTCTTTTTGAAATCGGATTTGTGACTGCTGCGACTTTCGTTGAGAGGGGCAATCGGACGGGTTGAAACTCTGGCTTCATGGCTGGACATGGACATATCCGTCGGCTGTTTTCACTGTCAGCGCGCTGGCCTTTCCGTCATTCGAACTGTCACCAGCTCCGAGGGTGTATCCACTCATTCCCTGCACATCCTTGTGTTGTTAAAAAACGAAAATTGATACTGCCTGCAAAAGGTGTATCAAGGATCGAGTCCGGTCAATTGAGCCGATTCCTTACCTGTTGTAAGAAAAAATACCGCTGTGTAGGACGTGTCAGGCCGGGCGCTTGAATTAAATGGTGCTCCGATGGCTTTTTTGCCTGTGCCAGTGGTCAAGATGTTTCATACCGATTCAATTGTGGGGGGTGACCGTTATGAGTGAACGCAGGGCGCTGTTGATTCTGCATGGCAAGCAGGCACTCAATGAGGCGGTTCGCGCCGCTGTCGAAGCAAAGCGCAAGCAGGGCTGGGAGTTGGCAGTACGCCTGACCTGGGAGGCCGGTGACGCTCAGCGTCTGGTCGCGGAAGCACTGGCGAGTGGCTATCGGACGATCATTGCCGGAGGCGGAGATGGCACGTTGCGCGATATCGCTGAAGCGCTTGCCGCGCATCAGGACGAGGCCAGTCTGGTGCTGTTGCCGCTAGGAACGGCTAACGATTTTTCCCGCGCGGCGGGGATCCCGCTGGAGCCGGCCGAGGCACTGGAAATGCTCGACGTGCCACCGTGCAAGATTGACCTGGGCGCAGTCGGTGGGCAGATTTTCCTGAACATGGCGACGGGTGGTTTCGGCAGCCAGGTCACGGCCAATACCTCTGAAGATCTGAAAAAAGTGCTCGGCGGGGCCGCCTATCTGTTCACCGGGTTATCGCGTTTCAGTGAGTTGCACGCGGCCTACGGCGAACTGCAGGGACCAGACTTTCACTGGAGTGGCGAGCTGCTGGCGCTGGGAATCGGCAACGGCCGTCAGGCGGGTGGCGGACATGAATTGTGTCCGCAGGCACTGGCGGATGATGGCCTGTTGGACATCAGCATTTTGCCGGCACCGCAGGAGTTGGTCGGTACGCTGAAGACCCTGCTCAGTGACGGCTTCGGCCTCGACAATATGTTTGTCCGGGCCCGTCTGCCCTGGGTCGAAATCAAGGTCGCCGAGGGCTTGAGCATCAATCTTGACGGTGAGCCGCTGGAGGGCGACAGCCTGCGCTTCGAGGCGCGTCCTGCGGCCTTGCGGGTGCATTTGCCCGAGCATTCGCCGCTGTTGGGCGGTGCCGGGTCGATCAGTCGTCAAGACTGATGATCTGTTCGCGCACGGCGAACAGGACCAGACCTGCCACGTCGTAGATCTGCAGGCGTTTCATGATCTGCGAGCGGTGGGTTTCGACGGTCTTGATGCTCAGGCCCAAGCCGTTGGCGATCTCCCGAGTGGATTTGCCGCGCACGATCAACCGCAGGATTTCCAGTTGACGGGCTGTCAGGTTGTGCGATTCGGCGACTTCCGGCGGGTTTTTCTGCGTACGGGTCAGGGCCTGGTTGATCACGGTGTGGGCGATCGCCGGGCTCAAGTAGCGTTCGTTGTTACGCAGGGCTTCGAGGGCATGTTCAAGTTCGGTGGCCGTGGTGTCCTTGAGCAAATAACCATGCGCTCCGGATTCCAGTGCCTGCATGATCAGCGCCGGATCGGTGTGCATCGACAAAATCAGCACTTTGCTCTGGGGCCGCACCCGCTTGAGCCGTTGCAGGGCTTCAAGGCCACCGGTTTCCTTCATCGAGATATCCAGCAAGACGATATCGGGCGCCAGATGCTCGACCATTTCAAGCAACTGCGAGCCATCGCTGGCTTCGCCAACGACGGCGTAACCGGGAATGTCGAGCACCAGAGCGCGCACGCCGGCCCTGATCAGCGAGTGGTCATCCACCAGAAGTAAGTTACAAGTCAACGCATAACCTTATTCGTACTGGCCCGCTCGAGTGCACGGGGCGCCCAGGGGAATAGTGCTTCGATTTGAGTGCCTTTGCCCGGCTCGCTGATGACGTTCAGCGTGCCGCCCAATTGTTCGATCCTTTCGGCCATCCCGGCCATTCCGCGCTGTCCTTCCCGACCCGGATCCGCAGCAGGCGCGAAGCCCTGTCCATCGTCGCTGATCAACAACGTCAGACCTTGTGGCAGGCGCTGCACACGGATCAACAGGTTGCTGGCCTGCGCGTGGCGCAGAATGTTGGTCACCGCTTCCTGGGTGATGCGAAAGGCGGCGACCGCCATTTCTTCCGGAATGCCGTTGAGTCGCTGCTGGCAATCTAGGCTCCAGTGCACCGGTGTGTTGGCCAGAGTCTTGAGCAAGTGCGCACGCAGGCTGGCTTCCAGTCCGAGGCTGGTCAACTGGCGCGGGTTGAGAATGGCCGAGACGTCGCGCACCTTGTTGAGGGTTTCTTCGAGGGTGTCGCAGAGCGTCGAGCATTGCTCTTGCAAGTCGCTTGGCAAACGTCTTTTCAGCCATTCACTTTGCAGTTTGGCGGCCGTCAGTAACTGACCGATGTCGTCATGCAGTTCACGGCTGAGGCGGTGGCGTTCGTTTTCCTGGACTTCCAGCAAGCGGTCGGCGAGTTCCTGGGGCTGAAACTTGATCGATTTGCGCGACAGCCGATATTGCACCCAGACGCAAGCAGTGGCGGCCATGTTCAACAGCAGCAGTCCCAGCGAAAGCGGAGCAGACAAACCGTAGGTCAGCAGGCAGCCGGCGGTGGCAGTGACACACAATATGAGTGTGAACCGGCGTGCATTTTCCCGGGACGGTGGCCATGTGGTGATTGACTTGAGGCTGGCGTACATATCGGATGGAGCCAATGGATATTCGCTGCGGGCAGACCGGCCGTTGGCTGGCGAGTCTCTGTCTGAAAATGCTGTCAATTATGTTATTGATTTGACCGAGGTTCAGTGAACGATGTTTGACCGCCAACTTCGTTGGGGAGGACTGTCACTGAATCACTGTGCCATTAATTGATAGCAACTAACGGGCGGCATAATACCACTTAAGATACCGTTGGTCGCGTTTGCCATATATGTCCAAAGGGTCAGGAAAGTCGCCATGTTGGACGTGAGTTCCATAATGGAAAAAAGTCACCTTATTATGCTGGATAGATATCCCGTGTCGCGTGAAGTTGATCGTTACACGGACACAGGCAAACCCTGAGGCGCGGGAAAATTTCTGCGGGTGTCAGGTGTGATTATTTAATTCGAATTGTCGCTGGCGGGCATGAACTATTCATTTGCGACATTCAGCGATTCGGTTCTACAGCCTCGATGTGCGCATTAACCGATGCGAATCAGGCCTGGCGCTCGGAATAAGACAAGAGCGGGATTGGCCGGGGCGAAAGCGAAGGCTGAAACTGGTGTTGACCGACCTGGAACGCAAAGGCTTCGATCAGCGAGGTTTGCTCGCTGCTATCCAGGCTCAGTTGCCCGGTATTGTGATCGACCAGTTCAATCTGCCAGGCCATCAGGGTGAAACAGTCCTGAAGCGCATTCAGTGCCTGAGCGTGCAGATCGATAGAGTCCGGGGCATGATCGAGCAAGCTGTGAATGTGCAGGGAAAACTCGGAAATCGCTTCCAGTGCCAACGCTTCTGCACGGCTCGCCAGCTTGAGCAGGGTGCTGCGCATGCAGTCGATCGCATCCTTGTCGTTGCTGATCAATTGCAGGTGGCTCAGGCATTCTTCCGACTTGGCCAGGAGTGTTTCCGCTTCGACGAGAAATTCGGGAAAGCGTTGTGCCCAGTCTTTACGGTCGATTGGCATGCTTATCTCCACAGCGTCATGTCTGATGAGGGAATGCCGTGTGTGTCGACGATCATGAACCGTCGGGAGATCGCGCCCCGCCGCGCAAGTGCACTGGCTGAGGTTTTCCAGAGGGTGGGTTTCCACTGACCTGCGATCGCACACAATAGCCTGACTCCGTTCATGCAATGAGAATGGCGTCACATTAATGGCTATTGGATATTGCGAACATCAGGTTGGGCCTGATTGTTACTAGGGGATTCCCTTACACACGGGAACCTGTGGCGCAAACTGTGGTCGCGCCAGAAGAGAATGTAGCAGATGAAAACGCCGGGCCAGTAAACCATGATGTTAATGTGACATCAATGCCTGCGTGTGGCATTTTGATGGTGATTTTGTGGGGATCAAGAATCGCCATAAACAGCCGATAACCCCACTTAGTAGTGAATTCATCAGAACAAGCCCAGGAGTCATTGATGGCCGGCATTCTCGACACGGTAGACCAACGCACGCAACTGGTGGGTGAGAATCGCCTGGAAATTCTCATGTTTCGACTGGCCGGACGCCAATTGTTCGCGATCAACGTGTTCAAGGTTCAGGAAGTTCTGCAATTGCCGAAGCTGACCCTGATGCCGCAACGTCACCCGTTTGTCTGCGGTGTGGTCAACCTGCGTGGCCAGACGCTGCCGGTGATCGACCTGTCCCAGGCGATCGGCATGCGCCCGCTGGTGCCGGGCCCGAACAGCACCATCATCGTCACCGAGTACAACCGTTCGGTGCAGGCGTTCCTTGTCGGTGGCGTGGATCGCATCGTCAACATGAACTGGGAAGCCATCCTGCCGCCGCCAACCAGCGCCGGACGCCAGCATTACCTGACCGCGATCAGCAAGGTCGACGATCAACTGGTGGAAATCATCGACGTCGAGAAGGTGCTCGCAGAAATCGTTCCGTACAACGCTAAGGTTTCGCGCGACAAGCTCGACGATCCGGTGCTGGAACGTGCCCGTGGCCGCGAAGTGCTGCTGGTGGACGATTCCAACGTCGCGCTCTCGCAACTGCGTGACACCCTCGGCCAGCTCGGGGTGAAAATGCACATCGCCAGTGATGGTCTGAAGGCGCTGAACATGCTCAAGGCCTGGGCCGATACCGGCGTGAACATGACCGACAAACTGCTGATGGTGTTCACCGACGCGGAAATGCCGGAAATGGACGGCTATCGCCTGACCACCGAGATCCGCAATGACCCGCGCCTGCGCGGTCTGTATGTGGTGCTGCACACCTCGCTGTCCGGCAGCTTCAACGATTCGATGGTGAAGAAGGTCGGTTGCGACAACTTCCTCTCCAAGTTCCAGCCGGACAAACTGGTCGATGTGGTGCGTCAGCGTCTGATGCTCGATGAAGTGCCGGCCTGATCCTGACGCTTCAGCCTCCTGTGGGAGCGAGCCTGCTCGCGAAGGCGGATTCCATGTCAACACATGTGTCGAATGAATTTCCGCTTTCGCGAGCAGGCTCGCTCCCACAAGGTTTGCAGTGCACAAACTCTTTTGATTCACAGATAAAGCTCGTATAGGGTGGCTTTTTTGCCCATCAGGAAGCTGGACATGCTGCGTCTGAGTGCGCTTTATCGTTACCCGTTGAAATCCGGCAAGCCCGAGATTCTGCAATCGATTGGCCTGGATAAACTGGGCCTTGAAGGGGACCGACGCTGGATGCTGGTGGACGAGGCCAGCGGCCGCTTCCTGACCCAAAGGGCCGAGGCGAAAATGAGCCAGCTGTCGGCGTTGTGGAATGCGCAGGGCGGGCTGACCCTCAGTGCGCCCGACCATGCCGCGCTGGATATTGCGTTACCGCAGGACGATGCCGAGTTGCGCGGTGTGACCATCTGGCGCGACACCCTGCGCGTTCCGGATGCCGGTGATGCAGCGGCCCGCTGGGTCAGCGATTTCATCGGCAAACCGACCCGTCTGGTGCAGGTGCCACTTGATCGCGCGCGTATGACGCAGGCCGGGTATGGCCGCGACGACGATCAGGTCGCGTTCGCCGACGGTTTCCCGCTGTTGTTGATTGGCCAGGCGTCGCTTGACGATCTGGTGCAAAAGGTCGGACGGCCGCTGGAGATGCTGCGGTTTCGGCCGAACCTGGTGATCGAAGGCAGTACGGCATTCGCCGAAGATGGCTGGAAGCGCATCCGCATCGGCGATGTCGAGTTCCGCGTGGTCAAGCCTTGCTCGCGCTGCATCCTGACCACGATCGATCCGCAGACTGGCGAGCGCAGTGCCGATCGCGAACCGCTGGCGACCTTGCAGAAGTACCGTGCCCAGGCTGATGGCGCGATGTTCGGGCAGAATCTGGTCAACGACAGCAATGGTCGGCTGGAAGTCGGTATGCCGGTGGAAATCCTCGAATAACCGAGGCCGGAAATGAAAAATGCCCGTGTCCATGGACACGGGCATTTTTTTGCACCGGGAAAAGCCGTGGGCTTAGCCGCGGTATTCGCACAGGTAGGCAGTATCAACGGCGACTTTCAGCTGGAACTTGCTGTTGGCCGGAACGTTGAACTGGCTGCCGGCGGCGAAGGTTTCCCAGTCGCTGCTGTCCGGCAGTTTGACGGTCAGCGCACCGGAGACCACGTGCATGATTTCCCGCTGAGCGGTGCCGAATTCGTATTCGCCCGGGGCCATGACGCCGATGGTCGCCGGACCTTCAGCGGTGCCAAAAGCGATCGACTTGACGGTGCCGTCGAAGTACTCGTTGACTTTGAACATGGGCGATTCCTCTCGAAAAGGGCAAAAAAGGGTTAAAAAAGGCTGGCCAGTATGCACAACGCTCCCGGCGCCGTCACCTGCCCGGGGCGTGTCCGACGAGTTCTCGCCCCGACTCTAGAGTGGCAAGACCAACGGCAACAACCGCGCAGTATTGCGCGCATCTTCCAGGGCCCGATGCTGCTGACCGCTGAACTGCATGCCGGCCAGTTGCAGCGCACCGTTCAGGCCCAACGGTCGTTCCAGGCGGCGGGCCTTGGCAAAGCGCTGTTTGAGATTCATGTGCGGCACTCGGCCCAGCACGCTGTCGAGCTGCAGGCGCTGCCATTCCTGAAGTAACTGCTTGCGGTCGTAATCGCCCCAACTGGCCCAGCCTTCAAGGCGTGTCTGGTGTTGCCCGAGCCAGCGCTCAAAGGCTGGCCAGACCTCGTTCAACGGCTGCGCGGCATCGATGTTGGCCTGGGTGATGTGCGTGAGTTCACGACAAAATGCCGTCAATAACGGCCGCCGGGTCGGTTTGACGAACCGCTGAAAGTGATCCTGCTCGCGACCGGCTCGATCGACCAGCGTCGCGCCGATTTCGATGATTTCCATTTCCGTAACCGGCCAGCCACCTTCATCTGTGGTGGCTTCCAGATCAATGACCAGCCAATGGGGCATCGCAGGTTTCCTGATTTACGCGTCCTGATAGATCAGAGCGTAGTCAAACCTTGCGTTTGCGCCTGGCGACTCACTCGACCTGCAACAGAACCTGACGATTTTTTACCTGATCGCCGACCTTGACCTGCACCCGCTTGAGCACGCCGTCGATACCGGCCTTCAGCGGATGCTCCATTTTCATTGCCTCCAGCACCACCAGCAACTGACCCTTGCTGACCGGACTGCCTTCGCTGACCAGCACGTCGACGATGGCACCGTCCATCGGCGCTTTCAGTGTGCCGGAGCTGACGCTGCTCTGACTGCTGATCAGCGCATGAGTTCGATCCTCCAGGCGCAGGTTGCCGGGGTGGGTGAACAGCCAGAGTTCTTCGCCGGCGATCCGATACGCATGACGCTGGCGCAGGCCGTCGACTTCCAGCGTCACCGAGCGTTCGTTGCACTCAATGACGGTCAGCGTCAGTGCGCGCTGCATCACGTTCACGGTGAAGCGGCCAGCGCCGTTCGCAAGCAGTTGCAAGCTCCAGTCCTGCTGTTCCAGCCCGAGGCGGTAATCGAGCGGCGCGCCGACATTGTTGCGCCAACCCTTGAGCGGCGCGCGATGCGCCTGCGCGCCAGACTGATAAAACAGCACGGCGGCGATGGCGAGTTCCTCGGCGGTGGGGGCGTAAGTGTGCAGACATGGATGGTCAGTGAAGTGCTGAGCAATGAATGCGGTGCTGAATTCACCGCTGATGAACTGTGGATGTTGCAGCAGGCTGACCAGCAAACGCTGATTGCTCTGAACACCGAGCAACACACTGTCCTGCACTGCGCGCAGGAGCTTGCGTCGTGCCTCTTCGCGGGTGGCGCCGTGGGCGATCAGCTTGCCGAGCATCGGATCATAAAACGAGCTGATCGACTGACCTTCGCGCAAGCCGTGATCGATCCGCGCGCCGGGATTCAATGCCGGTTCCCATGCCTGCACGCGACCGGTCTGCGGCAGGAAATTCTGCGTCGGATCTTCGGCATACAATCGCACCTCCATGGCGTGGCCGTTCAGCGTGACCTGTTCCTGTGTCAACGGCAGTGGCTGGCCTTCGGCGACGGCCAGTTGCCAGGCGACCAGATCCTGCCCGGTGATCAGTTCGGTCACCGGATGCTCGACCTGCAGACGCGTGTTCATTTCCAGAAAGTAGAATTGTCCACGGGCATCGAGCAGAAACTCGACGGTGCCGGCACCGACGTAATTCACCGCCCGGCCAGCCTTCAATGCTGCTTCGCCCATGGCCTGGCGCAACTCACCGGTCATCACCGGGCAGGGTGCTTCCTCGATGACTTTCTGATGGCGACGCTGCACCGAGCAATCGCGTTCACCGAGGTAGATCACATTGCCGTGGCAGTCGCCGAACAGTTGCACCTCGACGTGCCGTGGTTCGATCAGCGCCTGTTCGAGGATCAGTTCGTCACTGCCAAAGCCGTTCAGTGCCTCGGAGCGCGCGGTGCGCAATTGCGCCGGCAACTCGTCGCTGCTGTGCACCAGGCGCATGCCACGTCCACCGCCGCCGGCGCTGGCCTTGATCATCAGCGGGTAGCCGATGCGTTCGGCTTCACGCAGCAAGGTAGCGTCGTCCTGCGCGGCGCCTTGATAGCCGGCGATGCAGGGAACGCCGGCGTCGAGCATGGCGATTTTCGACAGGCGCTTGCTGCCCATCAACTCGATGGCGTCGGCGCTGGGACCGATGAAGGTCAGACCGGCTTCTGCGCAGGCGCGGGCGAATCCGGGGTTTTCCGAGAGAAAGCCGTAGCCGGGGTGGATCGCGTCGGCACCGCTGCGGCGCGCGGCATCGAGGATCGCCGGGATGTTCAGGTAAGACTGGTGTACCGGTGCGGCGCCGATGTTCACCGCTTGATCGGCCATCTGCACGTGCAGGGCATCGGCGTCGGCATCGCTGAATACGGCGACGGTGCGATAGCCGAGGGCCTGGGCGGTGCGCTGAATGCGGCAGGCGATTTCACCGCGGTTGGCGATCAGGATTTTGTGGATGGCGGGCATGGTGATCTTCCTGAGTATTTGGCGGTGGGTTGGCTGGTCTCTTCGCGAGCAGGTTCGCTCCCACAGGGAATTTGCATCGTTCACAAAACCTGTGGGAGCGAGCCTGCTCGCGAAGCTTTCAGGTGGCCCATCGCGGTTTACGCTTTTGCACGAAAGCCATCGTGCCCTCGATCCCTTCGACACCAGTCACCGCTTCACTGAACCATTGCGCTGCGTCATCCAGCAGTTCATTCGATGGCTGTCCGGCGCTGGCCAGCAACAGCTTTTTGGTCATCGCATTCGCTTCCGGTGCGCAGCACAGAACATGGTCGAGTACTTCGTCGAGGCGTTCGGCCAATGCCTGCGGATCCTGCTCGACAAAATGCACCAGCCCCAGGCGTCGCGCCTGTTGGCCATCGAAACGCGCGGCGGTCAGTGCCAGCCGACGGGTTTCGGTCAGGCCGATGCGTTGCACCACGAACGGCGCGATCTGCGCAGGCAACAGCCCGAGGCTGGTTTCCGGCAGGCCGAACTGCGCCTGATGATCGGCCATGGCGATATCGCTCACACATGCCAGCCCGAAACCACCACCGAGCACTGCGCCCTGTAAAACGGTGATCAGCACTTGTGGTGCATGCTGTGCTTCTTGCAGCAGGGCTCCAAAGGCGCGGCTCAACTCGCGGTAAGCGTCGGCCCCTTGGGCACGGGCATTGGCCATGTCCTTGATGTCGCCACCCGCACAGAAATGCCCACCGGCACCGCTGAGGACCAGGGCGCGAACCCCGCGGTCATCGCGCACTGCCGCCAATACCGCGCGCAGTTCGGCGACCATGTGCAGGCTCATCGCATTGCGGCTGTCCGGGCGATTGAGGGTGATGTGCAATACGCCGCCATGCCGCTCCAGCAGCAGTGTCTGGCAATCGGGCAGGGGGCTCATTTCTTTTTCCCCGGCAGAATGCCCATCAGTTTGCAGATGATCCCCAGCATGATTTCGTCGGCGCCACCGCCAATCGACACCAGCCGCACATCGCGATAGGCGCGGGCCACCGGGTTGTCCCACATGAAGCCCATGCCGCCCCAATATTGCAGGCAACTGTCGCTGACTTCACGACCGAGGCGCCCGGCCTTGAGCTTGGCCATCGAGGCCAGACGCGTGACGTCCTGACCCTTCACATATTGCTCGGTGGCCTGATAGACCAGCGCCCGCAGGCATTCGATTTCGGTCTGCAATTCGGCGAGGCGGAAGTGGATCACCTGATTGTCGATCAGCGCGTTGCCGAAGGTCTTGCGCTCCTTGCAGTACTCGATGGTGCTGTCGACGCAATATTCCAGACCCTTGATCATGTTGGCCGCGCCGAACAGACGTTCTTCCTGGAACTGCAGCATCTGCATCATGAACCCGGCGCCTTCGTGGCCGATGCGGTTGCGCTGCGGCACGCGCACGTTATCGAAAAACACCTGGGCGGTTTCCGAGCTGCGCATGCCGAGCTTGTCCAGGTGCGAACTGAGGCTGATGCCCGGGGTGTTCATCGGCACCATGATCAGCGACTTGTTGATATGCGGCTTGTCGTCCGAGGTGTTGGCCAGCAGGCAGATGAAATCGGCGCTGGGCGAGTTGGTGATCCACATCTTGCTGCCGTTGATCACGTAATCGTCGCCGTCCTTGCGCGCGCTGGTCTTGAGACCCGCGACATCGGAACCTGCACCGACTTCCGAAACACCGATGCAACCGACCTGCTCGCCGGTGATCGCGGGACGGAGGAATTCGTCGCGCAATTCATCGGAGCCGAAGCGGGCCAGCGCCGGAGTGCACATGTCGGTCTGCACGCCGATCGACATCGGAATGCCGCCGCAATGAATGGTGCCGAACTCTTCGGCGGCGACAATCGAATAGCTGTAGTCGAGGCCCATGCCGCCGAATTTTTCCGGTTTGGAAATCCCCAGCAGACCAAGGTCGCCGGCCTTGCGGAAAATCTCGTGGATCGGAAAGCGTCCGGCCTTTTCCCATTCATCGACGTGTGGATTGATCTCGTGTTCGACGAATTGGCGGACGGTGCGACGCAGTGCTTCGTGTTCCGGGGTGAAGATCATTTTTATTGTTCTCCTTGGGATCCGTGGCAGTCAGAAGCGGCTGACGCCGAAGCTGTTGGGTTGCAACATGCGGATGTCGGCTTCGTGGCAGATATCCAGCAGGTAACCGAGCAAGGTGCGCGTATCGCGCGGGTCTATCAGACCGTCGTCCCACAGGTTGGCGCTGCCGTAAAGCGCGGTGGACTGGCTGTCGAGTTTCTGCGCGGTGACCTGTTCGAGCATGTCGAGCATTTTCGGATCCGGCACCAGGCCTTCCTTGAGCTGTTTGGCCTCGGTGACAATGCGCAGCACCTTGCCGGCCTGCGCGCCGCCCATCACCGCGGTGCGGCTGTTGGGCCAGGCGAAGATGAAACGTGGATCGAGACCGCGCCCGCACATCGCATAGTTGCCGGCGCCGTAGGAACCACCGACGACAATCGTCAGTTTAGGCACTCGGGCATTGGCCACCGCTTGAATCAGTTTCGAACCGTGTTTGATCACGCCTTGCTGCTCGGACTCGGTGCCGACCATGAACCCGGTGGTGTTGTGGAAGAACAGCAGCGGCGTCTGGCTCTGATCGCACAGTTGAATGAACTGCGCGGCCTTGCTCGCCCCGGCGGGGGTGATCGGGCCGTTGTTGCCGATCAAGCCGCAGGCACGGCCCTGGATTTTCAACTGGCCACAGATGGTCTGCTGATCGAACTCGCCCTTGAATTCGAGAAACTCCGATTCATCGGCAATCCGCGCAACGATTTCGCGCACGTCGTAGGGCTTCTTCGGGTCTTCGGGAATCAGCCCGAGCAACTCGTCGATCGGGTATAGCGGCGCCTTGTATTGCGGCTCCGGCAGCCACGGCAATTGCTCGTTCCACGGCAGCATGCGCAAGATCTCGCGGACCAGGCGCACGCCATCGGCATCGTTCTCGGCCAGGTATTCGGCGGTGCCGGCAACCTGTGCGTGCATTTCGGCGCCACCCAGTTCTTCATCGGTGGCAACTTCTCCGGTCGCGGCTTTGAGCAGCGGCGGCCCGGCAAGAAACAGCTTGGCCTTGCCGCGCACCACCACCACGTAATCCGACAGCCCCGGTTGATAGGCGCCACCGGCCGTGGCCGAGCCATGCACTACGGTGATCTGCGGCAGACCCATGGCCGACATCCGCGCCTGATTGGCAAAACTGCGTGCTCCCTCGACGAAAATCTCCGCCGCATAGTTGAGGTTGGCGCCGCCGCTTTCGGCGAGGGTAATCACCGGCAGTTTGTTCTCTTGGGCGATCTGTTGCAGACGCAGGGATTTTTTCAGGCCGGTGGGGGAAATGGTGCCGCCCTTGATTGCGCTGTTATTGGCCACCACCAACGCACGCACGCCGGACACGTAACCGATGCCGGCAATCAAGCCTCCGCCGGCGGCGCTGCCGTCCTTGTCGTCGTGCAGCTTGTAGCCGGCCAGGCTCGCCAGTTCGAGGAACGGCGCGCCGGGGTCGAGTAGCAGATTCAGGCGTTCACGGGGCAGCAATTGCCCGCGCTGGTCGAATTTGCCCTTGGCGTCGGCAGCCTTGTTCAGCAGGTTCTGTTCCAGTTGCTGGACGTGCTCGATGGCCGCGAGCATCGCCGCGCGGTTACGGGCGAAAGCATCACTGTGCGGATCGAGTTGGGACTGGATCTGCGGCATGGCTTACTCCTTGTCCTTCAGCACGTCGGGCAGGTACGCCCGATGGAAACCATTGAACGACTCGCTGTGGCTCGCCTTGTGCAGCGGCCATGCACGGCTGCCGAGGCTGGCCGCACCATCGATTTTCAAGGTGCTGCCGCTGATGAACGCCGCCGCCGGACTGAGCAGGAAAACAATCGCCGCGCTGACCTCGGATTCGGTACCAATGCGCTTGAGCGGTACGTGTTCGCGCAAGGTCGGGATCACCGCTTTGAACGCGCCTTCATAGGTGTCCATGCCGCTGGACGCGATCCACCCCGGCGCCACTGCATTGACCCGCACCCCGGCGTAACCCCACTCGAACGCGGCGGTCTTGGTGAAGTTGTCCATCCCCGAGCGTGCCGCGCCGGAATGGCCCATGCCGGGCATACCGCCCCACATGTCGGCGAGCATGTTGACGATGCTGCCGCCGTGTTTGCTCATCGACTGGTTGAACACTTCCCGGGCCATCAGGAAGCCGCCGACCAGATTGGTGCGCAGCACGGTTTCGAAGCCTTTCTGATTGATCGCGGCCAGTGGCGACGGGTATTGGCCGCCGGCATTGTTGACCAGGCCGTGGATCGGCCCGTGTTCGGCGATCAGCTCAGTGACCAGTTGTTTTACCGCGTCTTCGTCACGGATGTCGCAAGCCTGCCAGTGCGCGCGGCCGCCGTCTTCGGTGATTTCGGCAGCGACTTTCTGCAGTTTTCCCGGCTTGCGCCCGACCAGCAGCACAGTGGCGCCGAGCGCTGCCAGTTCATGGGCGGTGCAACGGCCGATGCCACTGCCGCCACCGGTGACGATGAGGGTCTGGCCGCTGAACAGATCGGCTTTGAAAATCGATGCGTAAGCCATGAAGCCCAACCTCTAGTCGAGTTGTTCGGCGATGCTCTGCGGCACCGGGATCTGGATTTCCAGCAGTTGCTGGGCGAAGGCCTTGCCCTGTGGATCGATGCGCAGACTTGCCACACCACCGCCACCGAGGGCGTTTTCCAGCAGGAAATTCAGGCTGTGGGTGCCGGGCAGGTACCAGCGTTCGACCCGGCCATGGATCGGGTCGAGCAGGTGGCGCATCCAGTCGACGATGACCGCCGGCGTCAGCGCTTCGGCGATCCAAGGCAGGTATTCCGGCCGACGCGGCAGGACGCCGATGTTGCTGTGGTTGCCCTTGTCGCCGGAGCGCGCCACCGCCAGTTTTACCAACGGCACGCTGGCGTCGGCGCGGCCCTGGGGTTTGGGTGGCTGTTCGGGGGTTGGCAAAGCGTGGCTGTCGAGGGGTGTCTGCGCGGGCAGGGCGCAGGGATATTGCTCACCGGCCATGTCGATTTGCAGGGTGCAGGCGTTTTTGTCGATCAGGAACGAGAACAGCCGGATCAGCGGATAGACCGTCGGCCGTCCGCCGACGATGCCGGTCAGTCCCGGCGCCATGCCGGTCGCGGCCTGGGCGATTTCCCGGGAGAACAGGATCAGCGCCGGTTTCAGTGGATGGCGCACCGCGAGTTTGATCACCACCTCGCGGCTGTCACGGCGCTGACCGTGAGGGCCGTAAGTGGCTTCACTGCCGAGCAGTTCGATGTTGACTTCGCTGTAGGGCGGCCAGCCGCGCTGGCTGAACATTTCCGAGGTTTTGTCGATGATCGCCTGGCTCACGCGTTGCGCCTTGTCCACCGCATCGATGCCGGCGATCAGGCAACTGGCGGTGCAGCGAAAGCCGTCCGGGTAAGTGGCGCTGACCTTGTATTTATCGCTGGGTGGCAAGCCTTTGGCACCGTGCACATGCACGGTGTTTTTGCCCTGTTGCTGCAGTTTCACTTGAGTGAAATCGCAGACTACGTCTGGCAACAGATACGCCTGTGGATCACCGATTTCATAGAGCATCTGCTCGCCAACCGTCAATGGCGTCACTAACCCGCCGGAGCCCTCGGGTTTGCTGACGATGAACTGGCCGTCGGCGCTGACGTCGACGATGGGAAAACCGATGTGTTCGTAATCCGGCACATCGCGCCAGTCGGTAAAATTGCCCCCGGTACATTGTGCGCCGCACTCGATGATGTGCCCGGCCAGCGCCGCCTGAGCGAGTTTGTCGTAGTCGTGCCACGCCCAGCCGAACTCATGCATCAGCGCCGCGCTGACCACCGCGCTGTCGACTACGCGCCCGGTGATGACGATGTCGGCGCCCAGGCGCAGGGCTTCGACGATGCCTGGCGCGCCGAGGTAGGCGTTGGTCGATACGCACATCGGCGGCAGCGGCGCGCCGTTGAACATTTCGTGGATGCCTTGAGTGGCGAGTTGCTTGAATTGCGGCTGCAGGTCGTCGCCGAGCAGCACGGCGATTTTCAGACTGACCCCGGCCTTGTCGCAGGCGGCCTGCAGGGCGGCGGCACAGGCTTTCGGATTGATCCCGCCAGCGTTGCTGATCACGCGAATCTTCCGTTCGACCAGTTGCGGCAGCAGCGGCGCAAGCACCTCGACAAAATCCCCGGCGAACCCGGCCTGTGGGTCCTTCATGCGGGCGCCGGCCATGATCGACATCGTGATCTCGGCCAGGTAATCGAACACCAGATAATCCAGGCGCCCGCCTGCCACGAGCTGGGCGGCGGCGGTACTGGTGTCACCCCAGAATGCGCTGGCGCATCCGATGCGAACGGTCGTGGGCATGGTGATCTCCGACTCAGGAACCTGCGACAGAAGTGTCTGGAGGCTACCAAGCAAGCGCTTGGTTTGTAAACAGCTGAAATATCTTCTGCCCAAGCGCTTGCTTGGTTGCGGTCCGCGGCTTAAATTGCGCGCAACCCTGCGTGTTCAGGGGGCAACAGACTGATCGACTGTAGGAGAGAACGGGTGGACGAGCAAAAAGCCCTGAGGGTCATGCGCGAACTGGTGGACCAAGGCCAACTGACCGACCCTGACAGCGCTCGCGGCAAACTGCTGCAAGTGGCCGCCCACCTGTTCCGCAACAAAGGCTATGAACGCACCACCGTGCGCGATCTGGCCGGGGCGGTGGGGATTCAGTCCGGGAGCATTTTTCATCACTTCAAAAGCAAGGATGAAATCCTTCGTGCGGTGATGGAGGAGACCATCGTCTACAACACCGCGTTGATGCGCGCCGCGCTGGCCGAAGCCGCTAATGTACGCGAGCGGGTGCTGGCGCTGATTCGTTGCGAGTTGCAGTCGATCATGGGCGGCAGCGGCGAAGCGATGGCGGTGCTGGTCTACGAGTGGCGTTCGTTGTCCGAGGAGGGGCAGGCCCGGGTGCTGGCCCTGCGTGACGTCTATGAAGAGATCTGGTTGCAAGTGCTGGGCGAAGCCAAGGACGCCGGGTTTATCCGTGGCGATGTATTCATTACCCGTCGATTCCTCACCGGCGCACTGTCCTGGACCACCACCTGGTTCCGTGCCGGCGGTAGCCTGAGCCTTGATCAATTGGCCGATGAAGCGCTGATTCTGGTGCTCGAAGAGCGCCAGTCCACTTTCTAACAGGCCGGGAAACTGGCTAACTGGGCGAAACCGCCTAGCTTGAATGCATTGATTGCCATTTTTTCGGGGAGTGGGGTGTTTTGAAGTCTTCGCCAATTCGGACGACCGCAGGGCTTTTGCTCGTAGCGCTGGCGGTATTTTGGGTGCTACCCGCACAGGCAGCGCAACTGGTTCGGGTGGGCGCGGCGCATTTTCCGCCTTACACCGTGCGTCCGGAAAGTGGTGCCGACACTGGCCTGCTGCCGCAACTGGTCGAGGCGCTCAATGCACTGCAGGCGGACTATCAGTTCGTACTGGTACCGACTTCGATTCCTCGGCGTTTCGGTGATTTCAAGCAGGGCCGGATCGACATGGCGATCTTCGAGAACCCCGATTGGGGCTGGAAGGAGATTCCTCATACCGACGTCGATATGGGCCTGGAAGATGCCGAGATTTTCGTCGCGCAACGTGAAGACGGTCGCCAGCAGAACTATTTCGCCGACCTCAAGGGCAAGCGCCTGGCGCTGTACAGCGGTTATCACTATGAGTTCGCCAACTTCAACGCCGATCCCAAATACCTCGCCGATACCTTCAACGCGACGCTGACCTATTCCCACGACAGCAACCTGCTGATGGTGCTGCGCGGGCGCGCCGACATCGCTCTGGTTACGCGCTCGTACCTGTTCGATTATCTGCTGCGCAACGAGAAAGTGCGTGACGAATTGCTGGTGTCGCAACGCATCGATCAGGTCTACCACCATTACGCCATTCTGCGTCCGACGGCACCGATCACTGGCGAGGCGTTCGGCAAGTTGCTGCAGGGTTTGCGCAACAATGGCCAGATGCTGAAGATCTTCGATCCTTACAAGATTGCCGTGGTGCCGGTGGCTCATCCCTGACCGATTTTCATCCAGGCGGCTAAATTTCTCCTCTCGGCTCACGTCCCATCGTTGAACTGTCGACGATTATCGTGAGCCCGACCCATGTCCAATCTGAATGACCTGACTGCCCTGGCCCTGCCTTCGGGCAGCCACCTGGTAGCCGATGCCACTGAAAGCCGTCTGAGCCTGATCCTGGACGGGCAACCGCTGATTCGCCTGCGCCTCGATCGTCTGGCCAAAGGCCCGATCCAGCTCGACGAGCGTTACGCACTGCCCGTGGGGCAGGCGCTGTGGGCGGCCTGTTACTGGTTGTTCGCACGCGATCCGGACTGTCAGCAACTGCTCTGGCAACTCGATCAACCACCCACTGAAGCGTTGCTCAGCGGTTTGCTGGTCAGCACCGAAGTGGCTGGCGAATACCGCTGCGAACGCACCCTGTTCTGGCAGTTGCCGCAACCCTGGCTGGGCACGTCGCTGACCGGCAGCTACCCGCAACAAATGGTGATCAGTCACGGCAAGCGCCATCCGCTGCGCCCGGCAAAGCCGCGTGGCGAGGTCTATCGGCGTTTCGATGCGCGTCTCGGCGCGTGGATTTCCCTGCGTACGGTGGAGATCGAGCAGGATCTGGCGCGGTTCAATCGCTGGCAGAACAGCCCGCGAGTTGCCAGTTTCTGGCAGGAGGAGGGCAGTCTCGAGCAGCATCGCGAATACCTGAGCAAGCTCGATGCCGATCCGCACACGCTGACGCTGATCGGCTGTTTTGATGATCAACCGTTTGCCTATTTCGAGGCCTACTGGGCTAAGGAAGACCGTATCGCGCCGTTCTACGACGCCGACAATTACGACCGTGGTATTCACATGCTGGTGGGAGAGGAAAATCACCGTGGCCCGCACAAGGTTGCGAGCTGGCTGTCGGCGCTGGTGCATTACTTGTTTCTGGATGATCCGCGGACCCAGCGTGTGGTCGCTGAACCGCGTGCCGATAACGCGAAGATGATCGGCCACATGCAGAATCAGTGCTTTCACTGCGAGAAAGAGTTCGACTTTCCGCACAAGCGCGCGGCGTTGATGATTCTGGGGCGTGAGCGGTTTTTTGATCGGTGCAAGCTGGCGTAAAAGCAAAAGATCGCAGCCTTCGGCAGCTCCTACAGAGGAATACATCTCATGTAGGAGCTGCCGAAGGCTGCGATCTTTTTTCTGCGATGAGCCGGGCTTAACGACGACCCATCGAGGCCGCATCCCCACGGCTGCCCGACACCTTGCGGCAGTGCACCAGTGCATCGCGAATCATGAAGTTGACCAGGGTCGGCGAGACGCCGAGTTCCTTGGCGATGTCCTTTTGCGGCACGCCGTGCAGGCGGTACATCTCGAAGGCGTAACGGGTGCGGCTGGGCAGTTCGGTCAGCGCGTCGGCGATGTGCTCCAGCGTCGAGAAATTGATGTGCGAGGTTTCCGGCGAAGCGCCTTGAATGACCACATTCAACCCTTCCTCTTCGGGACCAGAGTATTTCTGTTCCAGCGCCTGTTTGCGGTAGTGATCGATGGCGAGGTTGCGCACGATCTGGAACAGGTAACTCAATTGCGCCTTGATCGATGAGGTGATCGGCGGCGCCGATTGCAAGCGGAAGAACGCATCCTGCACCACGTCTTCGGCGCGCGAACGGCAACCGGTAATGCGCGCTGCGATCTTGACCAGAATCAGTCGATTGTCGACGAAGGCCTGAAGTAGCGGTGAATCGCACCTGCTTGTGGATACTTGTTCCGTCATGGAAATCACCTTGCTGCCAATAGGTTAGTGGGACGCCGGGGGACGAGGCCGTCCTACACATCGAACGACAAATTATGTTGAATGATAATGATTGTCAATTGAGAAAGAGAACTAATGCTCCGTAAAGGTGCGAATCGAGAACTGCGACACACCGCCACACCCCGGCCCCCGTTGGCGATCCTGCCCGCTGACTAATTATTTGCAGACGCCATCCGTTCTCATTGGTGAATGGCTTCGGGGGTACAGCCCCGGCCAGACAGCATTCCGCAAGCCTTGCGCGGTCGGCACAGACCACGCCCTGCACGCCCTCGACCGGCGTGACGCAGCACCTCGATTCCACTAGCAAGCCGAATTCAGGCAGGAAACCTCATGACCGACGCGTTCGAACTCCCCAGCACTCTGGTCCAAGCCCTCCAGCGCCGTGCGGCACACACGCCGGAGCGCCTGGCCCTGCGCTTTCTCGCCGAAACCGAGGAGCAAGGCGTGGTGCTCAGTTACCGCGAACTGGATCAACGCGCGCGCACCATTGCTGCCGCATTGCAGGCCCAGGCTGAGTTCGGTGATCGCGCGGTGCTGCTGTTCCCCAGCGGCGCGGATTACGTCGCGGCGTTTTTCGGTTGCCTGTACGCCGGGGTGATCGCGGTGCCGGCCTATCCGCCGGAGTCCGCCCGTCGTCATCATCAGGAACGCCTGCTGTCGATCATTGCCGATGCCGAACCGCGTTTGCTGCTGACCAGCGCCGACCTGCGTGATGCCTTGCAACACATCGAAGGCGCGCCGCCGTTGCTGTGCGTCGATACGCTCGACAACACGCTGGCCGAGAACTGGGTTGAGCCGACCCTGCCGCAGGACCACATCGCCTTTCTGCAATACACCTCCGGTTCTACCGCGTTGCCCAAAGGCGTGCAGGTCAGCCACGGCAATCTGGTGGCCAACGAGCTGCTGATTCGCCACGGTTTCGGCATCGACGTGAACCCCGACGACGTGATCGTCAGCTGGCTGCCGCTGTACCACGACATGGGCCTGATCGGCGGATTACTGCAGCCGATTTTCAGCGGCGTGCCGTGCATCCTGATGTCGCCGGCGTACTTCCTCGGTCGCCCGTTGCGCTGGCTTGAAGCGATCAGCCAATACGGCGGCACCATCAGCGGCGGGCCGGATTTCGCCTATCGCTTGTGCAGCGAGCGGGTCAGCGAATCGGCGCTGGAACGACTCGACCTGAGCCGCTGGCGCGTGGCCTATTCCGGTTCCGAACCGATCCGTCTCGATACCCTCGAGCGCTTCGCCGAGAAGTTCACCCCGTGCGGCTTCAGCGAAGACAGCTTCATGGCGTCCTATGGTTTGGCCGAAGCGACCCTGTTCGTTGCCGGCACACCGCGTGGCACCGGTATTCCTGCGTTACGCGTGGACGATCAAGCGCTGGCGCAAAATCGTGCCGAGTCGGGCGACGGCAGCGCGATCATGAGTTGTGGCATCAGCCAGCCTGAGCACGCGGTGCTGATCGTCGATCCGGGCAGCCTGCAAGAACTCAATGACAATGCGGTCGGCGAAGTCTGGGCCGCCGGCCCGAGCATCGCCCACGGCTACTGGCGCAATCCCGAGGCCAGCGCCAAGACCTTTGTCCAGCACGCCGGGCAGACCTGGCTGCGCACTGGCGATCTGGGCTTCATCCGCGAGGGTGAACTGTTCATCACCGGGCGCCTGAAAGACATGCTGATCGTGCGCGGTCACAACCTCTATCCGCAGGACATCGAGCAAACCGTCGAGCGTGAAGTGGAAGTGGTGCGCAAAGGTCGCGTCGCGGCATTCGCGGTCAATCAGGACGGTGAAGAAGGCATTGGCATCGCGGCGGAAATCAGCCGCAGCGTGCAAAAAATCCTGCCGCCCGAAGCGCTGATCAAAGCCATTCGCCAAGCGGTGGCCGAGGCCTGTCAGGAAGCGCCGAGCGTGGTGGTGCTGCTCAACCCAGGCGCGCTGCCGAAGACGTCCAGCGGCAAGCTGCAACGCTCGGCGTGCCGCACACGTCTGGCCGATGGCAGCCTCGACAGCTACGCGATGTTCCCGTCCGCCGAGGTGCAAAATACCGAATCGACCCTGGCGGCTTCCGAGCTGGAAGCCCTGATCGGCAAGCTCTGGGCCGAGCAACTCAATCTCAAACAGGTCAACGCCGACGACCACTTCTTCCTGCTCGGCGGCAACTCGATTGCAGCAACTCAAGTGATCGCCAAGGTGCGCGAAGAACTGGGCCTGGAGCTGAACCTGCGTCTGCTGTTCGAGGCGCCGACCCTGTCCGCGTTCGCCGCCGCCGTGGCGCAACAGCAACAGGACGGCGGCAGCGCCCAAGGCGAAATCACCCCGTTGTCGCGCACTGAAGCACTGCCGCAATCGCTGGCGCAAAACCGTCTGTGGATCACCTGGCAACTCGATCCGCACAGCAGCGCCTACAACATTCCCGGCGCCCTGCGTCTGCGTGGCGAGCTGGATGAAGATGCGTTGCGCGCCAGCTTCCAGCAACTGATCGAACGCCACGAATCGCTGCGCACGCGCTTTTTCGAACGTGACGGTGTGGCGCTGCAACAGGTCGAGGCGGCGCCTGAATTCAATCTGCAACTGATTGACCTCAGCGACTTGCCAGTGCACGAGCGTGAAGCCCGCGCGCAACAGATCCGCGAAGACGAAGCACGCACACAATTCGATCTGGAAAAAGGCCCGCTGCTGTGGGTGACGCTGGTACGCCTCGACGACGAAGATCACCAGTTGCTGGTGACGTTGCACCACATCATCGCCGACGGCTGGTCGCTGAACGTGCTGATCGATGAATTCTCGCGCCTGTACGCCGCGACCTCCCAAGGTCAGCGCGCCGAACTCGCGCCGCTGCCCACCCACTACGCCGACTACGGCAGCTGGCAGCGCGAATGGCTGGCGCAAGGCGAGGGCGAGCGGCAACTGGCGTACTGGAAAGCCCAACTGGGCAACGACCATCCGGTGCTGGAACTGGCCACCGATCACCCGCGCTCGGCCAGACAATTGCACAGCGCCGCGCGCCACAGCGTGCGCCTCGGTGTCAGCCTCAGCGATGCGATCAAGCAGACTGCGCAGGCGCATCAATCGACGCCATTCATGCTGTTGCTCTCGGCGTTCCAGAGCCTGTTGCACCGCTACAGCGGTCAACGCGATATCCGCATCGGCATCCCCAATGCCAACCGTCCGCGCCTGGAAACCCAGGGCCTGATCGGCTTCTTCATCAACACCCAGGTACTGCGTGCCGAGGTTGATTCACGACTGTCGTTTGGCGAGTTGCTGGCGCAGACCCGCGAGGCTGCGCTGGGTGCGCAGGCCCATCAGGATCTGCCGTTCGAACAACTGCTCGAAGCGTTCCCGCAGGCTCGCGAACAGGGACTGTTTCAGGTCATGTTCAACCACCAGCAACGCGACCTGAGTGCGCTCAAGCGTCTGCCGGGTCTGCTCGCCGAAGAACTGCCGTGGCACAGCCGCGAAGCCAAGTTCGACCTGCAACTGCACAGCGAAGAGGATCGCAACGGGCGCCTGACCTTGTCCTTCGACTACGCCGATGAATTGTTTGAGGCGGCGACCATCGAGCGTCTGGCCGAACACTTCAGCAACCTGCTGCGCAGTGTGTGCGAACACCCGCAACAGGCGATCGGCGACCTGCAACTGCTGACGCCGTGCGAGCACGAACAGCAACAAGCATGGAGCATCGCCCCCTGCACCCCGGCGCAACACTGGCTGCCGGAACTGCTCGACGAACAGGCGCGGCAGACCCCGGAACGCACCGCTTTGGTGTGGGACGGTGGCAGTCTCGATTTCGCCGAATTGCACGCCCAGGCCAACCGTCTCGCGCACTACCTGCGCGACAAAGGTGTGGGTCCGGATGTGTGCGTGGCAATCGCTGCCGAGCGTTCGCCGCAACTGCTGATCGGCCTGCTGGCGATCATCAAGGCTGGTGGCGCTTATGTGCCGCTGGACCCGGATTACCCGGCCGAACGTCTGGCCTACATGCTCAGCGACAGCGGCGTCGAACTGTTGTTGACCCAGACTGCCTTGCTCGAACGTCTGCCGGCCAGTGACGGTGTCAGCGTGATCGCCATGGACGCGTTGCACCTGGAAAACTGGCCGAGTCAGGCACCGGGTCTGCACCTGCACGGTGACAACCTCGCCTACGTGATTTACACCTCCGGTTCCACCGGGCAACCGAAAGGCGTCGGCAACACCCACGCCGCATTGGCCGAACGGCTGCAGTGGATGCAGAACAGCTATCGCCTGAACGACAGCGACGTGCTGATGCAAAAGGCGCCGATCAGTTTCGACGTATCGGTGTGGGAATGCTTCTGGCCGCTGATCACTGGTGCGCGCCTGCTGATCGCCGCCCCCGGTGAACACCGCGAACCGCATCGTATCGCGCAGCTTGTTCAAGAATATGGCGTGACCACGCTGCACTTCGTACCGCCGCTGCTTTCGCTGTTCATCGACGAACCGCTGAGCGCCGAATGCACCAGCCTGCGTCGGCTGTTCTCCGGCGGTGAAGCGTTGCCGGCGGAACTGCGCAACCGCGTACTGGCGCAACTGCCGGCGGTGCAACTGCACAACCGTTACGGCCCGACCGAAACCGCGATCAACGTCACCCATTGGCACTGCACCAGCGCCGATGGCGAACGCTCGCCGATTGGCCGGCCGCTGGGCAACGTGATCTGTCGCGTGCTCGACGCCGAGCTCAATCCTGTGCCGGCCGGTGTACCGGGTGAACTGTGCATCAGCGGCATCGGTCTGGCCCGGGGTTACCTCGGTCGTCCGGCGCTGACGGCCGAGCGCTTTGTGGTCGACCCGTTGGGCGAGCAGGGTGCACGCCTGTACCGCACCGGTGACCGTGCACGCTGGACCTCGGACGGCGTGATCGAATACCTCGGGCGTCTCGATCAGCAGGTCAAACTGCGTGGTTTCCGCGTTGAACCGGAAGAAATCGAAGCGCGCCTGCTGGCGCAAAACGACGTCGCCCAGGCCGTGGTGCTGGTGCGCGAAACCGCGGCCGGCGCGCAATTGATCGGCTACTTCACCGCTGTCGACGCCAGCGAAGATCAGGACGCACAGATCGCCCGCCTGAAAACCGCGCTGGCCGCCGAGCTGCCGGAATACATGGTCCCGGCGCAACTGATGCGTCTGGACGCAATGCCCCTGAGCCCGAGCGGCAAACTTGACCGTCGCGCCTTGCCTGAGCCGCAGTGGCAAGTGCGTGAGCACGTCGAACCGGCCACCGAGCTGGAACAACAGATCGCCGCGATCTGGCGTGAAGTGCTGGGTCTGCCACGGATCGGTCTGCGCGACGATTTCTTCGCCCTTGGCGGGCACTCGTTGCTGGCCACACAAATCATCTCGCGCAGCCGTCAGGCCTGTGACGTCGAGTTGCCGCTGCGCGCCTTGTTCGAACACAGCGAACTCGGTGATTTCGCCGAACAGATCCGCCTGATCCAGGCCAGCGGCCAGACCAACCAACAGCCGCCGATTGCCAAAGTCGATCGCCGCCAAGCGGTGCCGTTGTCGTACTCGCAACAGCGCATGTGGTTTCTCTGGCAGATGGAGCCGGACAGCCCGGCGTACAACGTCGGCGGCATGGCGCGCCTGCGCGGCGTGTTGCACGTCGAGCATTTCGAGGCCGCGTTGCAGGCGTTGATCCTGCGCCACGAAACCTTGCGCACCACGTTCCCGGGCGTCGATGGCGTGGCCCGTCAGCAGGTGCATGCCGAGACCGGCGTGCGCATGGGCTGGAAAGATTTCTCGAAACTGCCGGCTGACCAGCGTGAGCAGCAGGTCCAGCAACTGGCCGATGACGAAGCGCATCTGCCGTTCGACCTGGAAAGCGGCCCGCTGCTGCGCGCCTGTCTGGTGAAGACCGCCGAGCATGAGCATTACTTTGTCCTGACCCTGCACCACATCGTCACCGAAGGCTGGGCAATGGACATTTTTGCTCGCGAGCTCAGCGCGCTGTACGAAGCCTTCGTCGATGACCGCGACTCGCCGCTGGAAGCGTTGCCGGTGCAGTACCTCGATTACAGCGTCTGGCAGCGGCAGTGGCTGGAGTCCGGTGAACGTCAGCGCCAACTCGACTACTGGACCGCACAACTCGGTCGCGAACATCCGCTGCTGGAACTGCCCGGCGACCGTCCGCGTCCGCCGGTGCAAAGCCATCAGGGTGAACTGTTCCGTTTTGATCTCAGCGATGATCTCGCCGCCCGCGTCCGAGCGTTCAATGCGCAAAACGGTCTGACCCTGTTCATGACCATGACCGCCGCGCTCGCCACCTTGCTCTACCGCTACAGCGGCCAGACCGACCTGCGCATCGGCGCGCCGGTGGCCAACCGGATCCGCCCGGAAAGCGAAGGGCTGATCGGCGCATTCCTCAACACTCAGGTGCTGCGTTGCCAGCTCGATGGGCAGATGTCGGTGGGTGAGTTGTTCGAGCAAGTGCGCCACACCGTGATCGAGGGCCAGTCGCATCAGGACCTGCCGTTCGATCATCTGGTCGAAGCGCTGCAACCGCCACGCAGTGCGGCGTACAACCCGCTGTTCCAGGTGATGTGCAACGTGCAGCGCTGGGAGTTCCAGCAGAGCCGGATGCTCGCCGGGATGACCGTCGAGTACCTGGCCAACGATGCGCGGGCGACCAAGTTCGACCTCAACCTGGAAGTCACCGACCTCGACCATCGCCTCGGTTGCTGCCTGACCTACAGCACCGACCTGTTCGACGAACCGACCATCGCACGCATGGCCCAGCATTGGCGCAACCTGCTGGAAGCGCTGATCGCCGATCCGCAACAGCGCTTGAGCCAGTTGCCGCTGCTCGACCGGACTGAACAACAGCAATTGCTCGACAGCCTCGGCGTTGAACCGGGCGAGCGTCGTCTCGATCAGTGCATCCATCATCTGTTCGCCGAGCAGGCGCTGGCGCGCAAAGATGCCCCGGCCCTGACCTTCGCCGGGCAGACCTTGAGCTACGCCGAACTCGACGCTCGCGCCAATCGCCTGGCCTGGGCCCTGCGCGAGCGTGGGGTCGGCCCGCAGGTGCGGGTCGGTCTGGCGCTGGAGCGCTCGCTGGAAATGGTCGTCGGCCTGCTGGCGATTCTCAAGGCCGGTGGCGCTTATGTGCCGCTGGACCCGGAATATCCGCTCGATCGCCTGCACTACATGATCGAAGACAGCCGCATCGGTCTGCTGCTCAGCGACCGGGCGATGTTCAACGCCCTTGGCGATTTGCCGTCGAGCGTGGCGCGCTGGTGCCTGGAAGATGACAGCGCGGCGCTGGCGGATTACCCGGCCAGCGAGCTGCCATTCATCAGCCTGCCGCAGCATCAGGCCTATCTGATTTACACCTCGGGTTCGACCGGCCAGCCGAAAGGCGTGGTGGTGTCCCACGGCGAAATCGCCATGCATTGCCAGGCGGTGATCGAGCGTTTCGGCATGCGTCCGGACGACTGCGAACTGCACTTCTATTCAATCAACTTCGACGCCGCCACTGAGCGCTTGCTGGTGCCGTTGCTCAGTGGCGCGCAGGTGGTGTTGCGGGCGCAAGGGCAGTGGGACGCGGAGGAGATCTGCGACTTGATCCGCACTCATCGGATCAATGTGCTCGGCTTCACCCCGAGCTACGGCAGTCAGCTGGCGCAATTCCTCGCCACACAGAATGAAACCCTGCCGGTGCGGATGATCATCACCGGCGGTGAAGCGCTGACCGGCGAACACCTGCAACGGATTCGCGCTGCGTTCAAGCCGAGCTTGTTCTTCAACGCCTATGGCCCGACCGAAACCGTGGTCATGCCCCTCGCCAGTCTGGCGCCAGAGGTCTTGGAAGAGGGCGTCGGCAGCGTGCCGATCGGCAGCGTGATAGGTGACCGCGTGGCGTACATTCTCGATGTCGATCTGGCGTTGGTGCCGCAAGGCGCGACCGGTGAATTGTTCGTCGGCGGCGCCGGTCTGGCGCAGGGTTATCACGACCGTCCAGGCATCAGCGCCGAGCGTTTCGTGGCTGACCCGTTTGCTGCCGATGGCGGGCGCATGTACCGCACCGGCGATCTGGTGCGCCAGCGTGCCGATGGGCTGGTGGAATATCTGGGGCGGATCGACCACCAGGTGAAAATCCGTGGTTTCCGCATTGAGCTGGGCGAAATCGAAACCCGTCTGCTCGATCACCACTCGATCCGCGAAGCGGTGGTGCTGGCGCTGGATGCGCCGAGCGGCAAACAACTGGTGGGCTACCTCGTCACCGATGTCGCCGAACAAAGTGAAACCCACCAGGCCGAACTGCGCGAAGCACTGAAGTCACACCTCAAGGCGCAACTGCCGGATTACATGGTGCCGACACACCTGATCCTGCTGGCGAGCATGCCGCTGACCGCCAACGGCAAACTCGACCGCCGCGCCTTGCCGGCGCCGGATCCCGAGCTGAACCGTCAGCACTACGTCGCCCCGAGCAATGAGTTGGAGCAGACCCTGGCGGTGGTCTGGTGCGAGGTGCTCAACGTCAAACAGGTCGGTCTCAACGACAACTTCTTTGAGCTCGGTGGCGACTCGATCCTGTCGATTCAGGTGGTCAGCCGGGCGCGGCAGCAAGGCATTCATTTCAGCCCGCGGGATCTGTTCCAGCATCAGACGGTGCAGACCCTCGCCGCAGTCGCCAGCCGCAGCGAGCAAGTCACTGCCGAGCAGGGACTGGTGCTCGGTGAGTCGGCCATGACGCCGATTCAGCACTGGTTCTTCGACACTGATATTCCTGAGCGTCAGCACTGGAACCAGGCGCTGCTGCTGGAGCCGAGCGTGGCACTGGAACCGCATCGTCTGGAACAGGCGCTGCTGGCGGTGATCGAGCAGCACGACGCCTTGCGTCTGCGTTTCACCCAGGTCAACGATCAGTGGCAGGCCACGCATCAACCGGTGTCCGCCGCCGAGGTGTTGTGGCAGGTGCGGGTGGCGGCGATGGACAAGTGCGCAGCGCTGTTTGCCGATGCCCAGCGCAGTCTCGATCTGCAAAATGGCCCGCTGCTGCGCGCCTTGCTGGTGGACGGGCCCGAAGGTCAGCAACGCCTGTTCGTGGCGATCCATCACCTGGTGGTCGACGGTGTGTCGTGGCGCGTGCTGCTTGACGATCTGCAAACCGTGTATCGCCAGCTCGACGCCGAACAGTCGGTACAACTGCCGGCGAAAACCAGTGCCTTCAAGGATTGGGCAGCACGTTTGCAGGCCTATGCCGGCAGCGAATCGTTGCGTGAAGAACTGAACTGGTGGCAAACCCAACTGGCCGGGCCGAACGCCGAGCTGCCGTGCGAAAACCCGCAGGGCGGACAGCAGAATCGTCACGCGCAAACCGTCAGCGTGCGCCTCTGTACCGAGCGTACCCAACAACTACTGCAACAGGCGCCGCGCGCCTACCGCACGCAAGTCAACGATCTGCTGCTGACCGCGCTGGCCCGCGTGCTGTGCCGCTGGAGCGGGCAGCCGTCGGCATTGATCCAACTGGAAGGCCACGGCCGCGAAACCCTGTTCGACGAGATCGACCTGACTCGCACCGTCGGTTGGTTCACCAGCGCCTATCCGTTGCGCCTGACCCCGCACAACATCGAAGAGGCCGCCGGGCAGGGCGCTTCGATCAAGGCGATCAAGGAGCAACTGCGCGCCGTGCCGCACAAAGGCCTCGGTTATGGCGTGCTGCTTTATCTGGCCGATGACCTCAGCCAGCGCAGCATGGCGGCGTTGCCGAACGCACCGGTGACCTTCAACTACCTCGGTCAGTTCGACCAGAGTTTCGCCAGCGATGCGCTGTTCCGTCCGCTGGATGAGCCGGTCGGTGCAGCCCACGATCCGCAGGCGCCGCTGCCCAACGAGCTGAGCATCGACAGTCAGGTGTATGGCGGTGAACTGTTGCTGCGCTGGACTTTCAGCGCCGAACGTTATGACGCGCAGACCATCAATGACCTGGCCGACGCTTACCTCGGCGAGCTGCAAAGCCTGATCGAACATTGCCTGCAGGACGAAGCCGGCGGCCTGACACCGTCGGACTTCCCGCTGGCGAAACTGACCCAGGCGCAACTCGATGCCCTGCCGGTGCCAGCCGCGCACATCGAAGATGTCTACCCGCTGACGCCGATGCAGGAAGGCATGTTGCTGCACACCTTGCTCGAACCGGGCACCGGTCTGTACTACATGCAGGATCGCTACCGCATCAACAGCGAGCTCGATCCCGAGCGTTTCGCCCAGGCCTGGCAAGCGGTGGTCGCCCGTCATGAAGCGTTGCGTGCATCGTTCTGCTGGAACGTCGGCGAAGACATGCTGCAAGTGATCCACACGCCGGGGCGCACGCCGATCGAGTACCTGGACTGGAGCGCCATCGCCGAGGACGAGCAAGAACCGAAGCTGCAAGCGCTGCTGAAAAGCGAGCGCGAGGCCGGGTTCGATCTGCTCAATCAGGCACCGTTCCACCTGCGCCTGATCAAGGTCGGCGCGGCACGCTACTGGTTCATGATGAGCAACCACCACATCCTGATCGATGCCTGGTGCCGTTCGCTGCTGATGAACGATTTCTTCGAGATCTACACCGCCCTCGGTGAGGGTCGCGAAGCGCAGTTGTCGCTGCCACCGCGTTACCGCGACTACATCGGCTGGCTGCAACGCCAGAGCCTGGCCGAGGCGCGCCAGTGGTGGCAGCAGAACCTGCGAGGGTTCGAGCGCACCACGCCGATCCCGAGCGACCGGCCGTTACTGCGTGAACATGCGGGTGAAAGCGGCGGCATGATCGTTGGTGACTGCTATACCCGTCTCAAGGTTGAAGATGGCATCCGGCTGCGCGAGCTGGCCCAGGCTCATCAACTGACCATCAACACCTTCGCTCAAGGGGCATGGGCTTTGGTATTGCGCCGCCTGAGCGGTGATCGCGACGTGCTGTTCGGCGTGACCGTGGCCGGGCGTCCGGTGGAAATGCCGGAGATGCAACGCACCGTCGGCCTGTTCATCAACAGCATCGCGCTGCGGGTGCAGATCCCGGCGGACGATCAGCGCGCCAGTGTGCGCCAGTGGTTGAGCGGGCTGCTCGACAGCAACATGCAACTGCGCGAGTACGAATACCTGCCGCTGGTGAACATTCAGGAACAGAGCGAACTGCCGAAAGGCCAGCCGCTGTTCGACAGCCTGTTCGTGTTCGAAAACGCCCCGGTGGAAGTCTCGGTGCTGGACCGTGCGCAGAGCCTCAACGCGACCTCGGATTCGGGCCGCACCCACACCAACTTCCCGCTGACGGCGGTGTGCTACCCGGGCGATGACCTCGGCCTGCACCTGTCTTACGACCAGCGTTACTTCGACGAGTCGACCATCGAACGCATGCTCGGCGAGTTCAAGCGTCTGTTGCTGGCGCTGGTCGATGGTTTCCATGGCGACATGGCCGACCTGCCGCTGGTGGGGTTTGATGAGCAGGAATTCCTGCTGCACGGCTGCAACCAGAGCGCCCACGATTATCCGCTGGAGCAGAGCTACGTGGCGCTGTTCGAAGCGCAGGTCGCGCAACATCCGCAACGCATTGCCGCCAGTTGCCTCGATCAGCAACTGAGCTATGCCGAGCTGAACCAGAACGCCAACCGCCTCGGCCATGCACTGGCCGCCGCCGGGGTGCGGTTGGATCAACCGGTAGCGTTGCTGGCCGAACGTAATCTCGATCTGCTGGGGATGATCATCGGCAGCTTCAAGGCCGGTGCCGGTTACCTGCCGCTGGATCCGGGCCTGCCGAGCCAGCGTCTGCAACGCATCATCGAACTGAGCCGCACGCCCGTGCTGGTGTGCAGCGACGCCTGCCGCGAACAGGCGCAGACTTTGCTCGATGAGTTCAGCTGCGCCAACCGTCCACGGCTGTTGGTCTGGGAAGACGTGCAGGCGCTGGCGACATCGCTTCAGAACCCGGGAATCTACAGTGGCCCGGACAACCTGGCCTACGTGATCTACACCTCGGGTTCGACCGGGTTGCCGAAAGGCGTGATGGTCGAGCAGCGCGGCATGCTCAACAACCAGTTGAGCAAGGTGCCATACCTGCAACTGACCGACGCCGACGTGATCGCGCAGACCGCTTCGCAAAGCTTCGACATTTCGGTCTGGCAGTTCCTCGCCGCGCCGCTGTTCGGGGCGCGGGTGGACATTGTGCCGAACACTATCGCTCACGATCCGCAGGGGTTGCTGATGCATGTGCAGGCGCAGGGCATCACCGTGCTGGAGAGCGTGCCGTCGCTGATTCAGGGCATGCTCGCCTCGGATCGCCTGAGCCTCGACGGTCTGCGCTGGATGCTGCCGACCGGTGAAGCGATGCCGCCGGAACTGGCGCACCAATGGCTGCTGCGTTATCCGGACATCGGTCTGGTCAACGCTTACGGCCCGGCGGAATGCTCCGATGACGTGGCGTTCTTCCGTGTGGACATGGCCTCGACTCGCGGCAGCTATTTGCCGATCGGTACGCCGACCGACAACAACTTGCTGTACCTGGTCGATGGCGCGCTTGAACTGGTGCCGCTGGGCGCGGTGGGTGAGTTGTGCGTGGCCGGGACCGGCGTCGGTCGCGGTTACGTCAGCGATCCGTTGCGCACCGCGCCGGTGTTTGTGCCTAACCCGTTCGGCGCGCCGGGCGAGCGTCTGTATCGCACCGGAGACCTCGCGCGGCGGCGCAGTGACGGGGTGCTGGAGTACGTCGGCCGGGTTGACCATCAGGTGAAGATTCGCGGTTACCGCATCGAACTGGGTGAAATCGAAGCGCGTCTGCACGAACAACCGGAAGTCCGCGATGCGGCGATCGGCGTGCAGGACGGCGTGAATGGCAAGCACTTGGTCGGCTATCTGGTCGCGGCGGATTCGGCGCTCAACCCGAGCGAACGTCTGGAGCGGATCAAGCAGCGCCTGCGCAGCGAATTGCCGGAGTACATGGTGCCGCTGCACTGGTTGTGGCTCGATCAGCTGCCGCACAACGCCAACGGCAAACTCGACCGCAAGGCCTTGCCGGCGCTCGAGATCGGCCAGTTGCAAAGCCAGGATTACCTGGCCCCGCGCAACGAGCTGGAGCAGACCCTGGCCGACATCTGGGGCGAAGTGCTCAAGGTCGACAAGGTCGGGGTGCGCGACAACTTCTTCGAGCTGGGCGGTCATTCATTGCTGGCCACGCAGATCGCCTCGCGCGTGCAGAAAACCCTGCAACGCGATGTGCCGCTGCGGGCGATGTTCGAGTGCAGCACGGTGCAGGCACTGGCCGAGTACATCGAGGGGCTGGCGGCTGGTGACATGACCGAGGACAAGGTGGATCGCTTGAATGATCTGATGGCGGAGCTGGAAGGCTTGTAATCTCCGGTGTCTGTACCGGCCCCTTCGCGAGCAGGCTCGCTCCCACATGGGTTTTGTGTCGATCACAGATCCCCTGTGGGAGCGAGCCTGCTCGCGATTGGGGCGGCACATTTTCAGACATTTACACGGTTGACGATCAACAACCGGCAGCTCAGTCTGCCGGTTCTCTTTTTCATCGCGGGGGTGGTCGATGCCTTTCTTCACGGTTGACGGACAAGCGCTGCACTACATTGATCAAGGCACCGGCCCGGCCGTGTTGCTGGCGGGCAGTTATCTGTGGGACACGGCCATGTGGGCGCCGCAGATCGCTGCACTGTCACCGCACTACCGGGTGATTGCGCTGGATTTGTGGGGCCATGGTGAGTCCGGGCGTTTACCCTCAGGCACCACGTCGCTGGATGACATCGCGCGGCAGGTCGAGGCCTTGCTCGATCATCTGGGTATCGACCGGGTCACGTTGATCGGACTGTCTGTCGGCGGTATGTGGGGCGTACGCCTGGCTTTGTCGGCACCGCAGCGGCTCAATGGCCTGGTGCTGATGGATACGTACGTTGGCGTGGAGCCGGAACCCACCCGCCAGTACTACTTTTCGCTGTTCAAGCAGATCGAGGAAAGCGGCGAGATCTCCGAACAGTTGCTCGACATCGTGGTACCGATCTTCTTCCGCCCGGGCATCGATCCGCAGTCGGCGCTGTATCAGGACTTCCGCGCGAAACTGGCGGCGTACACCGCGGATCGCCTGCGCGAAAGCATCGTGCCCATGGGGCGTATCACCTTCAGCCGTGAGGATCTGTTGCCGCGACTGGGTGAATTGAATGCCGCGACCACGCTGGTGCTGTGCGGCGATCAGGACAAACCGCGACCGCCGTCCGAAGCACAGGAAATGGCTGAATTGATCGGCTGCCCATGGGTGCTGGTGCCGGAGGCGGGGCATATATCCAGTCTGGAGAATGCAGAGTTTGTGAATGAGGTGTTGTTTACTTTTTTGGCTGAGCGCAAATCGCAGCGCGCCTGAGAAAAAGATCGCAGCGTGCCGCAGCTCCTACAGGGAAATGGGCTTTCTGTAGGAGCTGCCGCAGGCTGCGATCTTTTGGTCTGGCTTATTTCGGCCCGAGAATCTTCGCCAACTTGTCCGGCGAAGGCGCGCCTTGCTGCTGTTGCAGCTCACCCTTGTCATCCATATAGAAAATCGCCGGCGTCGCTTGCAGTTCCAGGTCTTCCATCAATTGCATGTTGGCGGCGAGTTTGGTCTGCACCGCTTTTGGAATGTCTTTCAAGGGCTTGAGGGTGCTGGCCTTGCCGGCTTTCTCATGGTCTTCCAGGGCTTTGGCCGGATCTTTCGCGGCCAGCAGGGCGGCGGATTTGGCCGGGCTGTCTTCGCGGATGATCCCGACCATGATGTGCCGCAGTTGCACCTTGCCGGCCTTGACCCATGGCCGCGCCTGTTCCCAGAACATGTTGCAGTACGGGCAGTTCGGATCGCTGAACAGGTACACGGTACGCGGCGCATCCTTGTTGCCGTCCTGAATCCAGTTGCTGGCTTCGAACTTGCCCCAGATTTCCTTGGCCATCGGCGCGTAGACCAGTTTTTGCAACGGTTCGCTGCTCAAGTCCTTGCCGTCGGCGTCGTACAGATTGCCGAGCAACACATGCTGGCCGTCCGGCGTCAGGTACAGCGCCATGCCACGGTTCTGGTACTGCGCCGCATAGCCGCGCAAGCCGTCCGGGGCGTCGAACTGGCCGACGATTTTTGCGCCCTTGGCTTCGATCTGCTTGATCGCGGCGGGCAATTCTTCGGCAGCCTGCACCGACGGCAGGTGCAGCAGGGCAGTGCCCAGGGTCAGCGTCAGCAGGTGGCGGAGGCGGGGCATGGCAGTTTCCTTGCAGAGGTGGCCGGTGCGGCGGTTGGATTCGGGGTGTCGAAGTTTTCCAGGGCGCGGGCCAGACTGGCGTTCGACAGTTCGCCCAGATGGCTGCTCAGCAAGCGGCCGTCAGGGCTATAGAACAGCGTAGTTGGCAGTGCCATGGAACCCACGGCCTGGCCGAGTCGGCCGCTGCGGTCGAACAGCACGTTGTTCAGGCTCAGGCCCTGGGTTTCAAGAAAAGTCGCAACGCTTTGCATGCTTTCGGCTTGATTGACGAACAGAAAGGTCAGGTCCGGGCGTTGTTGTTGCGCATTTTCCAGCACTGGCATCTCGCGCCGGCACGGCGGGCACCAGGTTGCCCACAGGTTGATCACCAGCGGGCCGCCCTGATAGTCGCTGAGCTGGATGGTCTCCCCGGCGGCGTTGCGCAGGGTGATGTCCGGCAGGCGCGTGCCTTGTTCGTAGATATTCAGTGACAGGGTCGCCAACAGCCAGAACAGAACGCCACTGGCCACGCCAAAGCCCAGTGGCCGACGCAGGCCCGGTCGGCGCCAGCCGCGATAGAGAGCGGTGAGCAGCAGCACGATCACCCCCGGCCAGGCGAGAAAACCGCCATCGCGCAGGTCGATGATCTGCCACGGATCGTTGCGATAGTGGCCCCAGTACAGGGCGACAAATGCCACGCGCGCCGCGAGCATGCCCAGCAGGAACAGGCTGAACAGCGCCGACTCGGGGTTATCGCCGCCACGCTTGGCCACCCGCCAGCCGACAAAGGTCGCCAGCGCCAGGGCACTGATCAACAACAGGTGGTTAAGCGCGATGGCAAAGGTGCCGAGGGTGAACGTCAGCATTTAATTGGCGTCTCGGGTGGTGGTCCAGCGTTGCAGGAACGTCTCGGCATCGACTTCGCCGGTAATGCGCTGGCTGCGCCGCTCTTCGCCGTCGGTGCCGATCCAGACAAAACTCGGTGGCCCCGGGACTTTGTAGCGGCCAAGCAGCTCGCGGCTGGCGGCATTGTCGGCAGTGACGTCGAGGCGCAGCAGGCGCACATCGCTCAGCGCCTGCATGACCTTGTCCTTGCCAAACACCTGTTTCTCCATGACCTTGCACGACACGCACCAGTCGGCGTAGTAATCGAGCAGCACCCATTGGCCCTGCGCCTTGGCGCTATCCAGTTCGCGCTGCAGGGCCGCTGGATCCTTGATCGTGGTGAACGCGTCATGCCCGCTCGGCGTGCTGTTGGCGACCCGACCGGCGCTGTACACCTGCAACGGTTGATACGGGTCGTCACTGCCGCCAGCGGCACCGATCAGCAACAGACTGCCCCACAGACCGAGCAGCAACGAACTGGCGCCGAACACCTGGGCGACGCGGCCGAAGCCTTCCGATTGCTTCCAGGCGCAGAACGCCGCGATCAGCAGCAGCGCGCCGCACAGGCCCAGCCACAGCGACGAGTCCAGCACCGGGCGCAACATCAGCAGCGCGGTCGCGAGGAACAGGAAACCGAAGATGCCCTTGAGCAGGTTCATCCACGCCCCGGGTTTGGGCAGGAAGCGGTTGCCGACGGTCACCAACAGCAACAGCGGTACACCGATGCCGATGCCCAGCGCGAACAGAATCAAGCCACCGTGCAGCGCATTGCCGCTCTGCGCGATGTACAGCAAGGCGCCGGCCAGCGGTGCGGTCATGCACGGGCCGACCAGCAGACCGGACAACGCGCCGAGCACTCCGGCGCCGATCAGGCTGCCGCCGTTACGGCTGCGCGAAGCGTGTTCGAGGCGATCACGCAAGGCCACCGGCAATTGCAATTCGAAGAAGCCGAACATCGGCAGGGCCAACACCACGAAAATCGTCGCAAAGGCACCCAGCAGCCACGGATTTTGCAGCCACGCCTGCAGGTTGGCGCCGAGCAACGAGGCGATCACACCCATCGCGGCATACACCAGCGCCATGCAGATCACATAGCTGCTGGCCAGGGCGAAACCACGACGCGGGGTGGCGCCGCTGCCGACAATCATGCCCGCCAGAATCGGCAGCATCGGCAATGAACACGGGGTAAACGCCAGCAGCAGGCCGAGGCCGAAGAACACCAGCAGGCTCCAGCCAAGCGCCCGTTGTTGCAGGCTGCTGGCCAAGGCTTGATCCGGCGCTTCAGCACTGGCCGTTGGCGTTGCTTTGCCGCCCAGGTCAATGACCCGGGTCTGCGGCGGATAACACAGGCCGGCATCGGCGCAGCCCTGATAGCTGACCTTGATCTGACCGCTGGCCGAGGCCGGGACTTTCACTTCCAGCCCTTGGCGATACACCGGTTGTTCACCGAAGAATTCGTCACTGTGCGACTCGCCCTCGGGCAACGACGGCTGCTGCTCTGCCGACAAACCGTCGAATTTCAGGCGTTTCTGGTACAGGTAATAGCCGTCGGTGATCTGCCAGAACAGCTGGGTTTCCCCGGATTCCAGGCGTTCGGAGGTCAGCACGAAGGCTTTGTCGACCGGCAGAAACTCCGGTTTGGTCTCGAATGGATTGTTCCCGGCCTGGGCCAGGCTGGAGATCAGCAGTGCAAACAAAAGAAAAAAATGACGCATGGAGGAGCCTTGTCCCTGTGCAAGTCTGGTGCACAGTGGCGGGTGGCGATTAACCGATGATTAACCGCCCCGCACGATGTCGGATGGGCGACCCGACGCCGATTCACTGGTGCCTGCGAGTGGCTCAGTCCTTCAGCAGTCCCGGCCAGGTTGAGTCGGAGATTGTATACGGGCCAAATACTTTTTTCGCGTTCTGTTCATAACGCAGGTAGCGGTTGTCGTTCAGGAAAACATAAAAGTAAGTGTCGAAGGTCGGGTAGTCATTGGTGACGGCTGTCATCATTTGGCTTTTATATTCTTCCAGCGATGCCCAGGGCGAACCTTTTAGAGGTAATACTTCAAGGGTCTTTGAGTATAGTTCGTAGATCAGATAGTTTCCGTCATTCAACAAGAACCAGTAACTCTCTCTTTGTGCAGTGCTTTCAGCCGACATGACGCCAACGATTTTGTCGTAGTAAGGCAATATTTTTTCCCACTTTGATTTGGCGATGGGGGTTTTCGAGAGTGCCTTGTCGGTTTGTTGGCTGTACTCACAAACGGAGGGTGTTGTTCCTTCGTCATAGAACAGCCAGAGCGTGTCGACGCCACCGTTCCAGTGGATGGTCGTCGTGGTAAAGCCAAAGCGCAAGTCTGCAGCAGTCTTGTCGAAGCCTTCCCATTTGCCATCCATCGGCTTGGGGAAGCCGGAAAGTACTTTGTTATCCTCGAAGTCGAAACGGGAATAACTGTTTTTCTCCGGGAAGAAGAAATAAATGCGGTCGGGGCCGGTGCGCCAGTCAACGGCTACGAAGTTTTTTGTAATGCTCATTCATGGTTCCTTTAATAGGTTGATTTATGTTTTTAAAGTTTTGATTAGTTGTATGTAACTTGCGAAAGCGAGGTTAGTTTTTAGTTGTGGGTTTGTATAGTTTGAAGGTGTTTGATTTCATGTCGGCTAGTTTGTTTTTATGTTGGTTGAGCCATGTTCTTGCGCAAGTTGTCTGTTGACAGTTTTGAGTCCGGACCTGGCGAACAAGCGAGTCGCTGCCGTGTTGGTTGTCGCCCTGCCATAATTGCGGCTTAATCCTGTTCTGTTCGACTTGCCTTTTATTTCAGGGAACCACCATGCACGTACTGGTTTGCGAAGACGATGAGTTGATCGCCAGTGGCATCGTCGCCGGCCTGACAGCCCAAGGCTTGACGGTCGAGCACGTCAACACCGCCTCAAAAGCACGGGCGATGCTCAAGGTCGCCGAATTCGACGTGATGGTGCTCGATCTTGGCCTGCCCGACGAAGATGGCCTCAAGTTGCTGCAACAACTGCGTCAGCAGGGCCTGGAAATTCCGGTGCTGATCCTGACTGCGCGCGATTCGGTGACCGACCGGGTCGACGGCCTGCAAGCCGGGGCTGACGATTACCTGCTCAAACCCTTCGATCTGCGTGAATTGTTCGCGCGCCTGCAAACCCTGCTGCGCCGGGTCGCCGGGCGTAGCGTGAACCTGATTGAGCACGGTGCGCTGACCTACGATCCAAGCAGCCGCGAAACCACTCTGGCCGGGCAACCGGTGGATTTGTCGCGCCGCGAGCAATCGCTGTTGCAGGCGCTGTTGCACAACCGTGGCCGGGTGTTGTCCACCGAGCAGTTGAAGGACAGCGTCTACGGCTTCAATGATGAACTGGAGAGCAACGCCCTCAACGTGCATATCCACCACCTGCGCAGCAAACTCGGCAAGGGCATCGTCGAAACCGTGCGCGGTCTGGGTTATCGCCTTGGGCCGGCCGATGGTGGAGAACAACAGAAGTGATGAGCCTGCGTCTGCGCCTGAGCCTGACCCTCGGCGCCGCGTTTGCCCTGATCTGGGCCCTCGCCGCTGCCTGGATGCTCAGCGACTTGCGCAATCAGATGATGTTTTCCCTTGATCAGCGGCTGGTGGCTTCGGCGCGCATGGTCGCCGGGCTGCTGGAGCAACTGCCGGCGCTGCCGAGCAAGGGCGAGGGCACTCATTTCAGCGCCGAACAATTGAACATTCCCGGCGGCATGGCCTGTCAGGTCAGTTCGTTGCGCGGGGAGATTCTCGCGCGTAGTCACAGCAGTCCCGAGCAAACCCTGGAAGCGGAAAAAATGGGCTTCCATGACCAGATGATCGATGGCGCGCCGTGGCGCAGTTTTACCCTCGCGCGAGGCGACGTGCGGATCACCACGGCCGATCGGCAGATCGAACGCGAAGCGCTGAACATGTCGATCCTGCTGGCGGCCTCGGTGCCGGTCGGCGTGGCGTTGCTCGGTTGTCTGTGCCTGTTGTGGCTGGGCATCGGCCAGGGCTTGGCGCCGCTCAATCGCCTGCGCGAAGCCTTGATGCGGCGTAACGCCGATTCGCTGGAACCGTTGCAGTTGCAGTCGTTTCCCAGCGAACTGAAACCGTTGCTCGATACCCAGAATCAGTTGTTCCAGCGCATCGGCAAGACCATCGAACGCGAGCGTCGCCTGACCGGTGATGCCGCGCATGAATTGCGCAGCCCGCTGACCGCGATCAAGACCCACCTGCAAGTGGCCCGCATGACCGAAGGCAGTGCCCGCGATCAGTCGCTGGCGCGGGCCGAGGAGGGCGCCGACCGCATGCACCGCACGCTGGAGCAACTGCTGTTGCTGGCGCGGGTCGAGGGCAGTCTGTCGTTCGATGATGGCGTGCAGTGCAGCGCCGAGCAGGTGGCGAAACTGGCGATGCAGGATGCAGCGGGCGGTGAGCGTCAGCGCATCAAACTGCACTTGCCCAAGCAGCTCTCCAGTGCGCCGGTGCAAATGCCGGCGGTGTTGTCGATTGCCGCGTTGCGCAATTTGCTCGACAACGCCCTGCGCCATACCCCCGCGGACGCTGAGGTCGAGCTGAGCCTGGAAACCGTCGGCCAGCGCGCCCGTTTTGTGGTGCGCGACCACGGCCCGGGGATTGCGGCGGAAGATCTGCAGCACCTGACCCAACGTTTCTGGCGCAACGGCCAGAGCACCGGCTGCGGCCTCGGCCTGGCGATTGTGCAAGCCATCGTCCAGCGTTGCGCGTGCACCCTGCATTTCGACAGTCGCGCGGATGGGTTGCGCGTTGAGCTGACCATGCCGCTACAGTCTCTCTGAAAACACTTCCCACCTGTAGGAGCTGCCGCAGGCTGCGATCTTTTGATTTTGATTTTTTCAAGATCAAAAGATCGCAGCCTGCGGCAGCTCCTACAGGGGATTTGTGTTGGTCTACATCAAATGTAACTTCTCTCCATTAGTGATTCACAGTTCTCGGCGCTAAGGTCGGGGCTGCTCTGACTCAATGGATTGAGGGAACGCGCCATGCAAGCACCGATCTGCATTCGTCCAGCGAAACCTGCCGACGCCGGCCTCATCAGTCGCATCATCGAGCGTTCGATTCGCGTCGGTTGTGCGCTGGAACACCGCAACGACCCGCAGCAGGTCAACCGCTGGATTGACCGGCAATCCGCCGACATCATCAGTGCGCGCCTTGCCGACTCGCATTGCTACCTGAATATCGCCCTGCTACAGGACAAACCGGTGGGGGTCGGCATGGCCACGGCCAGCGGTGACATCGGCTTTTGTCATGTGCAGCCGGAATGGTTTCGCCGTGGCGCAGGACGTGCGCTGATGAGCGACCTGGAGGGCTGGCTGCGGATTCGTGGCGTGCCGCAGGCGTGCATCGCCAGCACCCGCAGTGGCGCGGCTTTTTATCGACATCTGGGCTATTGCGATTCGGCGCCACCCGCCAGCGATCAGGGCTTGCACCGCGTGACGCTGTACAAGCCGTTGGCATTGCCTGGCTGACAACTCGATCAAGGGTCTAAATCCTCGCCCCGCTTAAGCGTTTCCAGAACAGGAAAACCTGCATGTGCGCCCCGCGACCGGAACGCGCACCTGTGCGGTGTGCTGTTTTGGTCATTATCCATAGCGTATTGAGGGGTCGAGAGATGTCAGTCGCCACCAGCCTTATCGAAGAGTCGTCGGGGCAGATCACCGCCGCGCCGGCCGAAACCCTGTACCAGTTCAACGAGTCGCCGCTGCTGGCCCGACAGAGCCAGCAGGAATCCAATGCCCGCAGCTACCCGCGACGCATTCCGCTGGCCCTCAAACGCGCCAGGGGCTTGTACGTCGAGGATGTCGAAGGCCGTACGTTCATTGACTGCCTGGCCGGTGCCGGCACGCTGGCCTTAGGGCACAACCATCCGGTGGTGATTGAGGCGATCCAGCAAGTGCTCGCCGATGAGCTGCCGCTGCACACCCTCGACCTGACCACACCAGTGAAGGATCAATTCGTCCAGGACCTGTTCGGCCTGCTGCCGCCGGCACTGGCGGGCGAGGCGAAAATCCAGTTCTGCGGGCCGACCGGCACCGATGCGGTGGAAGCCGCGCTGAAACTGGTGCGCACCGCCACCGGGCGCAGCACGGTGTTGTCGTTCTCCGGCGGTTATCACGGCATGAGCCAGGGCGCCTTGAGCCTGATGGGCAGCCTGGGACCGAAAAAACCGCTGGGCGCGTTGCTCAGCAACGGTGTGCAATTCATGCCGTTTCCGTACGACTACCGTTGTCCATTCGGTCTCGGCGGCGCAGCCGGGATCAAAGCCAACCTGAGTTATCTGGAAAACCTGCTCAACGATCCTGAAGCCGGCGTGCAGTTGCCAGCAGCCGTGATTGTCGAGGCGGTGCAGGGCGAAGGCGGGGTGATTCCGGCTGACGTCGAGTGGCTGCGCGGTTTGCGCCGGATTACCGAGAAGGCTGGCGTGGCGCTGATCGTCGATGAGATCCAGAGCGGTTTCGCCCGTACCGGCAAAATGTTTGCCTTCGAACACGCCGGTATCGTCCCCGACGTAGTGGTGTTGTCCAAAGCCATCGGCGGCAGCCTGCCATTGGCGGTGGTGGTCTATCGCGACTGGCTCGACACCTGGCAACCGGGTGCCCACGCCGGCACCTTCCGTGGCAATCAGATGGCGATGGCCGCCGGTTCCGCGGTCATGCGTTATCTGCTTGAGCACAAGGTCTGCGAACACGCCGCCGCCATGGGCGAGCGCCTGGGCGAACACCTGCGCATCCTGCAACGCGACTTTCCGCAACTGGGCGACATTCGCGGGCGTGGCTTGATGCTCGGCGTCGAGCTGGTTGACCCGAACGGCGCACCGGATGCGCTCGGTCATCCACCCGCGTTCGCGCGTCTGGCACCGCTGGTGCAGCGCGAATGCCTCAAGCGCGGACTGATTCTCGAATTGGGCGGCCGGCATGGCGCGGTGGTGCGTTTCCTGCCGCCGCTGGTGATCACCGCCGCCGAAATCGACCGTGTCGCCGAGATCTTTGGCCGGGCCTTGGCCGCTGCCACTGCCGCTGAGTAAATTTTTCGCAGCGCCGAACGTTCTTTCTACATAACCGGCTGCACCCGGCTGCAGCCCACCCTTACAACGATGGAGAACCAGCATGACTTCAGTATTCGACCGCGAGGACATCCTTTTTCAGGTGGTGGTCAACCACGAAGAGCAATACTCGATCTGGCCGGATTACAAAGCCGTGCCGCAAGGCTGGCGCACCGTGGGCAAGAGCGGCCTGAAGAAGGAATGCCTGGCCTACATCGAAGAGGTCTGGACCGACATGCGTCCGCTGAGCCTGCGCCAGAAGATGGAAGGGCAGACGGCTGCTCAGTAATCTGACAGGCAAAAACAAACCCGCTGGACTGGTGACAGTCAGCGGGTTTTTTCATGGCCTGCAAAAGATCGCAGCCTTCGGCAGCTCCTACCTGGGGATACTGTAGGAGCTGCCGAAGGCTGCGATCTTTTGATCTTAGGCCGAAGGCCCGCCGCTCAACCCCTTGAGCAACAAATCCACATTCCCCTCCAGCTCCGCCACCGGATCCGCTGCATCGGTACTCAACACCAGCAGCTGACTCCCCGACGCAGCAATCGCCGCCTTCACCGCTTCCGATGGCTGGCGATGATGCAGCACCAGCGCCACATCGTTGTCCTTGAGCGTCGCCGTGAGTTGCCTCAACTCTTGCGGCGTCCACTCGCTATCCGGCCGTGGATCCTCGCCAACCAGCTCCAGATTCAGGCTGCCGATCAGGTAACCGAAGTGATCGCTGAGGCTCAGCACACTGAGGTTGTCAGCCTCGGCCAGGCGCGCTTCGCTGTCGGCGCTGAGCTTGAGCAGGCGCTGTTTCAATGCCGCCAGATTGGCCTCGATCTTCGGTTTGGCCGACGGCGCCAGGCGCACCAGATCCGCGGCGATCACGTCGGCCATGCGCCCCATGTTGTTGCTCGCCAGCCATGGCTGACTGTTCAAGCCATCGACCTTCAGCCCCGGCTGCACAGCGATCCCCGGCAGGGCGCCGTCCACCGGACGTGCTGCGTCGACCTCGACAATGCGAATGTTGCTGCGCCGTGCGATCGGGTACAGCGGATCATCCGCCCACAACGAGCGCACGCCGATCACCGCGTCGGCATCGCCTGCCAGTTTGCCCAGCGCCGGTGCGCCGCGACCGGTGAAGTACGCAGTCTGACGGCTGCCCGGCAGATTCGCCGGAGCTGCGCGCTCCAGGTTGACGTCAGTGCCCTTGAGCAGCACTTCGCCCAAACCGTAAGTGATGGGCAACGAGGCCAGTACGCGTAGCGGTTGAGGGTTTTCAGCCGCCAGCAACGGGCTGCCGACCACGCCGCACAGGGCCATGGCCAGGGTCAGTTTTCGCAGTGAGAAAGCCATTTATCCAAGGTTCCCTTTCAGACTCGGAACAACCCCGCGCGCGATGGCGGCGAGGGCGAAGGCGATGCCGGCGACCAGAATGATCGCGGCGCCGGACGGGATCGGCAGATCGAAGACGATCGGCGCGAGAATTCCGCACAGGGTGCTGACGGTGGCAATCAGCACCGAGCACCAGAAGAAGCCCTTGAGCGACTGGCTGAGCAAACGTGCTGCCGCCGCCGGAATGACCAGCAATGCGCCGACCAGAATCGCGCCGATGACCTTCACCGCCGCGACGGTGATCAGCGTCACCAGAATCACGAACAGGTAATCCAGAGTCTTCACCGCGACGCCGCGCACCGCCGCCAGTTGCGGGTTGAAACTGGCCAGCATGATCCGGTTGTACAAAGGCAGTGCCAACGCCATGACCAGCAAGCCGACGATGGCCAGCACCAGCAGGTCATTGCCATTGACGGTGAGCACCGAACCGAACAGCACGTTCTCCAGAATGTGCACGTTGATCTTGCCGGCCAGAATCAACAGCAGGCTCGCGCCGAGGGCCAGCGACACCGAGAGAAACACGCCGATCAGGGTGTCTGGCGCCAGACCGGTGCGGTTGCGCAGGTAATTGAGCAGGATGCCGAACAACAGGCAGTAACCGAACAGGCTGCCGTACGGCCCGGTGTAGGGTTCGCCGAGCAGAATGCCGATGGCCACGCCGGTCAGCGCCGCATGGCCGACCGCTTCGGAGAAAAACGCAAAGCGCTTGACCACCACCAGCGTGCCGAGGCCGCCGAGCACCGGACCGATCAACAGGCCGGCAAGCAGCGCGTTGACCACAAAACCGTAGGCCAGCGCTTCCGGCAGGTAACCGGACGACGCCCAGCCCTGAACCATCAAACGAAAGGCTTCGTAACTCATCAGACCGCGCTCCGAGGATGGGTGGAAAACAGACTGAGCAGACGTTCCGGGGTCAGCGCCTGTTGCGGCGTGGCGTCGAACAGCACGCGGCGGTTGAGACCGGTGACCCGATCGGCCAGACGCTTGACCGCTTCCAGATCGTGCTCGATCCACAGCACGGTGATGCCGGCGGCGCGCCAGTCGCCGAGCAGGCGTTCGAAGACCTGAATCCCGGCTTCGTCGAGCGCTGACATTGGCTCATCCAGCACCAGCAATTGCGGGGCCGGGATCAAACCTTGAGCGAGCAACACACGCTGGCGTTCGCCACCGGACAGCGCGCCCATGCGCCGCTTGCGTTTGTCCTGCATGCCGACCCGTTCCAGCGCCTCGCCGATGGTGTTGGCGTAGTGCTTGCTCAAACCGAGAAAAGCCGGCCGGCGCTGACACATCGCGGCCATGAAATCGTCGACGGTCATCGGCAGGCCACGATCGAACTCCAGCGCCTGCGGCACGTAACCGATGGTGCCGGGTTGACCGGGCCAGTGCAGGCTCAGTTGACCCTGATGCGGCATCTGCCCGAGCAGGGTCTTGATCAGCGAACTCTTGCCGCCGCCGTTGGGGCCGACCAGGGCGTGAACGTGGCCGGGTTGGACCTGGAAGCTGACGTTGTCGAGGATCGTCGTGCGCCCGAGCGTCAGAGAGACTTGCGCAAAATCCAGAGTCGGCCCCAATCCTTGTGGGAGCGAGCCTGCTCGCGAATGCAGTGTGTCATTCGATAAAGATGTTGGCTGACCCGGCGCCTTCGCGAGCAGGCTCGCTCCCACAGGGGATGGTGGGGTGTCAGAGAGGGATTCTTTTGCTGTCATGCCCCGGACTCCTGAATCGCTCGCACCACGGTGTCGAGGTTGCCGGTCATTTCCTTTTCGTACTTGTCGGCGCTGTATTCGCCGTAGGAAATGTGCGACAGCGGGTACAGCTTCACCCCGGACTCACGCTGGATGGTTTCGACGTAGGTCGAAGGGAAATCCATCTCCGAGAAAATCACCTTCACGTCGAGTTCGCGTAGTTGGTCGATGGTCTTTTTCAACTGGCTCGGGCTCGGTTCGATGCCGTGGGCCGGTTCGACCACGGCCGTCACTTCCAGACCGAATTCGCGCAGCAGATAGTCATAGGCCGCATGCACTGTGGCCACGCGCAGTTCGGCGTTCGGTGCCTCGGTCAGTTTGGCCAGGGCGTCGGCGCGCATCTGCCGCAGGCGTTTGCCATAGGCGCGGGCGTTTTGGGTATAGGTCTTGGCGTTGTCCGGATCGAGCTTGCCCAGCTCGCGGGCAATATTGTTGACCTGAGCAATCGAGGCGCTGATCGACAGGAAGGTGTGCGGGTTGACCACTTTGCCAGCGCCGCGCGCCGCGGTACCGGTGGCGGCCAGCAGCGGCACGTTTTCGTTGGCTTCGATGGTCTTGATGTTCGGCGTTTCGCTGGCGGCGATCATGCGGTCGGCGAAGTCGTCATGACCGACCCCGTTGAGCACGATCACATCCAACCCGCTGATGCGCTTGATGTCTTCGGCGCGTGGCTCGTAGGCGTGCGGGTTGAAACCGGCGGGAATCAGCGGCACCACCTCGGCCTTGTCGCCGACGATGTTCGCCACATAGCTGTAATACGGGTGCAGGGTGATACCGATGCGCAGGCGTTTGCCCGGATCGGCGCTGGCCAGCGGGCTCAGCAGGCACGCGCACAGGCTTAACAGCAGGGTGCGCAGGAGGGGACGGCGAGGCAGGGAAATAAGCATGGGCAAGCGGTCTTCTCTCGGGTGAAGGCGAAGGTTCAGTGGCGATGCTCGCGGGTCACGCCGGCATCGAACTGCGCGACGATCTGTTTCCAGCCTGCGGCGGACAGCGCGGCGTCGGTCAGGTCGGCGGGCGTCTGCAGCTCGGCGGCGCGGTTGAGCCAGATGTCCGGCGCGGCAGTGGCGTCGGCGCTCAGCCGCATCAAGAATGAACCGGCGACGGCGGGCGCGTGGCTGTGGCCGAAATAGGCGGTGTCCGCCAGCAATTGCCAGGCATGCCCGCCACGGCTGGCCGAACTGGCGTCCTGGGCGAACGGGGCGAAACCTTCTTCGGCCAGGGTCGGTGGCGTCGGCAGGCTTTGCTGTTCTGCACGCAGCAGGCGGATTTCGTCGAGGGTCACTCGCAGGTCGGCGTAGATGCCTTGCTCGGCGGCACTCAGGTCGCGCCGTGCATCGAGTTGATGGCTGGCAACCGGTTCCGGTTCATGGGACACCCCGCGCCATGCCACCACCGAGCCGGCGACGGCAAGGATCAGCAAACACAACAGCAGAACGTTAAGGGTTTCATGCCCGGCACCGGCCGGGCGGACGACTTGCGTGGTGGGCGCGCTCATGGGGCCTCGATGTCGGCTTGGTCGATTTCCACGACGTGGCCGGGGCCGGCGTCGAACAGCACGTAAAACTCGGCTGCCGGTTTCTTGAACGTCACGGTCGAGTCGGCGCCGAGCTTGCCCGGCAGCAGAATGGTTTCGTCGTAACCGATCACATCGAGGGTCACCCCCGGCGCGCCGCTGCCGTCGGAGAAGCCGCCGGTGCATTTGATCTGCTCGGCATCGACGGCTTTGCATTCGCACATCGGGTTATGGGCCAGGGCGCCGGCGCTGAAACCTGCGCAGAGCATCAGCAACGCGGCGCGCAACCGCAGGCGGGAAGGGCGTTGAACGCGGTTCATGGTTTGGCTCCTTGTTGGTTCAGCCAGGCGAGGGTGGCGGGTGAAGCCTGGCTCAGGGGAATCGAGGCCTGATGCAGGCTGCCGTCCCAGCCTTCCATGGTGATCCACAGTTCGGCATCGGCTTTGGTCTTTTCCGCCACCGGCAATTGCGCGCCCATGCGATACGGCGTGCCGAAGAAAATCACCCCGGCGGCGCGCAGGCTGCGCGGTTTGCCGATGCGCAGGTAGGTGGCCTTGACCTGTTCGACACAGGCGTCGCAGAGGGCGGCATTGAAGTCCTTCATGTAGCCGGCGGGGCCACTCAGGCGCGGCGCTTCGTTACGCAGTTCGGCCAGGCGCAGGCTCCACGGGCCGACCTGGATCTCGCCGACCTCATGCTCACCAAGGCCGACGTCACCGCGAAACAGCGCGGCATCGGCGAAGTACTTGGGCATGAACCCCAGCGGAATCAGCAGCAACAAGGCGTTCAGGTGAAAGCGCCATTTGTGCCAGAAGCGGCGCAGGGCGGACGGTGGGGCAGTGCGGTTGGACGGGCTCACAGGCTGACCTCCGCCGGTTCACGGCTGACGCGGGGGCTGCGGGCCTTTTTATTCTCGCGCTTGAGGGCGTTGGCGGTGGCCAGCGCGGTGCGCTTGGTCCAGATCAACAGGCCGCTGAGGACCATCATGCTCAGCAGCAGACCGAAGAAGAACCAGATCAGTTTGATCCACAGACCGCCGAAATCACCGGTGTGCAGCGGGCGCATCGACTCGGTGACGAACTCCAGCGAGGAACGGTCCGTCAGCAGTCGCGTGGCGGCCATGTCACCGTTGTACGGGTTGAGCGTGGCGGTCTGGAACATCAGCGGATACCAGCCGCGACCGCCAACGCTCAGGTGACTGTAGGCATTGCCCGGCAGGCTGACGAAGCTGACTTCCAGACCGGGGATGTGCTGTTCGGCGATCTGTACTGCGCGATCGAGGCTGATTCGTGGGGGAGGACTGGCGTCGTTCGACATCGGTACGCTTTCCCGGGACATGGCGGGAATGATCGGCTCGCTGCTGATGGACACCTGGTTGTCGGCCAGAATGGCCTGAATCAGAAACCAGGTGCCGGTGATCGAGATCACCGCGATGAACCAGATTGACCAGATGCCGCTCAGTCGATGGAAATCGCCCCAGAAGATCCGCGCGCCGTGGCGAAATCGCAGGGTGGGCTTGAAGAAGCCTTTCCAGAATCGTTTGTAGACCACCAACCCGGTGACCAGCGAGGCCAGCATCGGCAGGCCGAGGAATGACACCAGGTACCAGCCCCAACTGAAACCGTTGGTGAACGGCACCAGCCACCAGCCGTGCAGGGCGCGGGTGAACGCCTTGAAGTTGAAGTCCGGCGCCGGGCCTTGAATCACCCCCGTGTACGGGTTGACGTAGACCGTCTGGGTACGGCCGTCGGGGTAGCTGACCTCGACATCGAGGGCGAAGTGCGACTCGTCTGGACGGCTGATGCTTTCCACCAGCGTCTGCGGTTCGGCCTGTTTGATCGCGGCCAGCACCTGATCGTAACTGAGCCGCGGCGCATCGTCCGACGGTTGGCTGGCGCGCATCTGCGGGTTGGCCAGCCAGACGATTTCCTGGCTGACCACCGCCAGCGTGCCGGTGACACAGACGATCAGGACAAAAAACCAGATCGGCAGCGCGAGCCAGCTATGCACCAGGAACCACAGTTTGGAACGGGATTTCTTCGACATGATTGCGCGTCTTGATTTCGATGAAAGGGCACGCGGCTACGGGCTTCGCAGCGCGGGTGTCCGCAAAAAGGCGCGGTCGTGGCGGTTGCCTGTGCGAACGGCCTGCATCTCTATAGGACGGATGAGCCGGACAAATCCCGAAAGGTGATATGAAAGTAAATGTTTCGCACTTCGCAGGGGGCGACGACATCCCCCTGTAGGAGCTGCGGCACGCTGCGATCTTTTGATCTTGATCTTTAAACAACAGATCAAAAGATCGCAGCCTCGTTGCACTCGACAGCTCCTACAGGATTTTTGCGGGCAGGCGATCAAACACGATTCATGAATGGCGCTCTCACTGTCGGGCAATTGATGGCCGGTTCGCGCTCCTTATGATGGAAATCACTCGATTCCCCTAGTGAGCCCCCTGATGAGCCCCAGAACCCTCTATGACAAACACATCGATTCGCACACCGTGTGCCGCCTCGACGATCAGGGCCATGTGCTGTTGTATATCGATCGCCAGGTGATCAACGAATACACCAGCCCGCAGGCGTTCAGCGGTCTGCGCGCCGCCGGGCGCAAGGTCTGGCGGCCGGGTACGGCGTTGGCGGTGGTCGATCACGTCAACCCGACCACCCCCAAACGGGTGGCGGCGATGCCTGATGCCGGCGGTGCGCGGCAGGTGTCGTATCTGGCGGAGAACTGCCGGGACTTCGGCATCGAACTGCTGGACATTCTCGATAAACGTCAGGGCATCGAGCATGTGATCGCCCCGGAGCAGGGCTTCATTCTGCCGGGCATGGTCATCGCCGCCGGCGACAGCCACACCACCACGTACGGCGCGCTGGGGGCGTTCGGATTTGGCATTGGCACCTCGGAAATCGAGCACCTGCTGGCCTCGCAGACGCTGGTCTACAAACGCCTGAAAAGCCTGCGCGTGACGGTGGATGGCGAACTGGCGCCGGGGCTGACGTCGAAGGACGTGATCATGGCGCTGATCGGCCGCATCGGTGCGTCGGGTGCCACGGGTTATGCCATCGAATTCTGCGGTTCGACCATCGATGCCCTCAGCGTCGAAGCGCGGATGACCATTTGCAACATGGCGGTCGAAGCCGGCGCACGTGGTGTGTTCATGGCGCCGGATGAAAAAGTCTTTGCTTATCTCAACGGCAAACCCCGCGCACCACAAGGCGTACTGTGGGCGCGGGGCGTGGAGAAATGGCGTGAATTGCGCAGCGATCCCGGCGCCGTGTTCGACCGCGAAATCCACCTTGACGCCAGTCTGCTGGAACCGATGGTCACCTGGGGCACCAGCCCGGATCAGGCGGCGCCGATCGGCGCGCAGGTGCCGGACCCGCAAAGCATCGACGATCCGATCCTGCGTCAGGACATGCGCCGCGCCCTGCATTACATGGGCCTGGAGGCGGGGATGGCGCTGCGCGATATCGTCATCAGCCACGCTTTTATCGGCTCCTGCACCAACGCGCGGATCGAGGATCTGCGTGACGCCGCCAGCGTGGTGCGCGGTCGGCGGGTGGCCGGGCATGTGCGGGCGATGATCGTGCCCGGTTCCAGCGCAGTGCGGGCCCAGGCCGAGGCTGAGGGGCTGGCGCAGATCTTCATCGACGCCGGTTTCGAATGGCGTCAGTCCGGCTGCTCGATGTGCCTGGCGATGAACGATGACGTGCTCGCGCCCGGCGACCGTTGCGCCTCCAGCACCAATCGCAATTTCGAAGGCCGCCAGGGCGCGGGGGCGCGCACGCACCTGATGAGCCCGGCGATGGTCGCCGCTGCGGCGATCAACGGCCACCTGACCGACATCCGCCACTTCGGAGAACGCCCATGAGCCTGCAACCCTTCACGCAAGTCAGCGGCCGGGCCGCGCCGCTGCTCGCGGCCAACGTCGATACCGACGTGATCATGCCCAAGCAGTTTCTCAAGGGTATCGATCGTCAGGGGCTGGATCGTGGGCTGTTTTTCGATCTGCGCTTTCTCGCCGACGGCACGCCCAACCCGGAATTCGTGTTGAACCAGCCGGCCTGGCAGGGCGCTAGTTTTCTGGTGGTCGGGGCGAATTTCGGCTGCGGTTCCAGCCGCGAACACGCGGTGTGGGGGCTGCAGCAAATGGGCATTCGCGCGCTGATCGGCAGCCGTTTCGCCGGAATCTTCTACGACAACTGCCAGCGCAACGGGGTGTTGCTGATCACGCTGGATGAGGCGCAGGTGCAGCGCATTGGCCGGTTGGTGAGTCAGCCTGAAACGGCACAGATCAGTGTGGATCTGGAGGCGCAGCAGATTCGTCTGGCGGACGGTGAAGTCATCAATTTCCAGATTGATGGCTTGCGCAAGACCGCACTGTTGCTGGGGCTGGATGCGATTGGCAGTACCTTGCAGCGGCGAGCGCAGATCGAGGCGTTCGAGCGCGAACACCTGGCCGCCAACCCATGGCTGGCCTGACACCCCTTTGACCCTGTGGGAGCTGGCTTGCCAGCGATGAGGCCGGCACATCCACCATTTATATTGGCTGAGCTGACGCCTTCGCTGGCAAGCCAGCTCCCACAGGATTTTGTGGTGTCTGGGCTAGAGAGAAAGATCCTTGAAATGCCCCTGCAAAAACTCCACGCACGCCCGCAGCTTTCCGGAGTTGGCCAGCCGCGTCGGGTACACCGCCCAGACGTTGGCGCTCTGGCTGTAATCGGCCAGCACCGGCAGCAGTCGGCCCTGTTCCAGCAACGGTTTCACATCCCACAATGAGCGTAGTAACACCCCGCGTCCGTCGAGCGCCCATTGCAGGACGATCTCGCCGTTGTTGGAAGACAGCGGCCCACTGACCCGCACGCTTTCCTGCGTGCCGTCACGATCCAGATGCCAGACGCCGAAGGCGTTGTCGCGTTCCTTGATCACCAGGCAGTCATGCTGTTGCAGATCGTCCAGAGTCTGCGGTGTACCTCGGCGTTCAAGGTAGTCGGGCGCAGCGCACAGCACCCGGCGGTTGCTCACCAGTTGCCGGCCGATGTGCTGGCCGGGCAGGTCGTCGCCGACGCGGATTTCCAGGTCGAAGCCCTCGTTGACGATGTCCACTGCACGGTCGAACAAGTCCAGGCGAATCTGCAGCTGCGGGTGCAGCTCGGCCAGCCGTGAAACCGCAGGCGCCACATAATTACGGCCAAAACCGAAACTGCTACAGATGTGCAAGCGCCCGCGCGGGCTGTCGTGGGCGTCGGCGAGGTCGTCGCGCAGTTGCTGGAAGTCATCGAGAATACGCAAAGCCCAGCGCTGCACCCGCTCGCCGTCCTCGGTCAGCGACACGCGGCGACTGGTGCGGTGCAGCAGGCGGGTGCCGAGGGTCGATTCGAGAATCTGGATGCGTTTGCTGACGTAGGCCGGGCTCAGGCCCAGCTCATCGGCGGCGGCTGCGAAGCCGTTCTTGCGGATCACGGTCAGCAGCACCCGCAAGTCTTCGGGCAGGGGCACGGGGTCTTGGTTCTGGGACATGGCGGAACGGGCACTGGCGGCACAAGCCGCCAGCATAGCATCGGTGGGGAACGCTCGATTCAGCGCAGGAAATCCAGGGCTTCGGCGAGCAACAGTTCCGGCACTTCTTCGGCCAGATAATGCCCGGCGGGCAGCGCCTTGCCGCTGACGTCGGTTGCCACGTGCTGCCATTCCTTGAGCGGGTCGAAGCAGTGCCCGACCGTGCCTTGCGCGCCCCACAGCACCCGCAGCGGCAGGTCAAGATGATGGCCGGCAGCGATGTCGGCCCGGTCATGTTCCAGGTCGATGCTGGCGCTGGCGCGGTAGTCCTCGCAAATGCCGCGGGCGCTGCCGGGACGTTGCAGACACCGCAGGTATTCGCTGAACGCTGGCCCGGTAAACGGCGTGAGCCCGGCGCTGCGGCTGCCCATGACGCTGCGCAGATAGCCTTCGGGATCGGCTTCGATCAGGGTTTCCGGCAACGGCGCCGGGCGGATCAGGAAGAACCAGTGCCAATAGGCGCGGGCAAAGGCCTCGTTGGTCTGCGTGTACATCGCCAGGGTCGGGGCGATGTCCAGCAACATCATCCGTTGCACCGCAGCGCGGTGGTCGAGGGCCAGGCGATGGGCGACCCGCGCGCCACGGTCGTGGGCCAGCACCGAAAACTGTTCGAAGCCCAGCGCCTGCATCAACTCGAGGTTGTCCCTGGCCATTTCGCGTTTTGAGTAATGACGATGCTGTTCATCGGCAGCCGGCCGGGCGCTGTCGCCGTACCCGCGCAGGTCGGCGGCGACCACGGTGAAATGCTCCGCCAACTGCTCGGCAATCTTGTGCCAGATCACATGGGTCTGCGGGTGTCCGTGCAACAGCAACAGGCCCGGGCCGCTGCCGCCGAGGCGGTAGGCGATATCGACGCCGTTGACGTGGCGCTGGTCTTTGCGGAATCCGGCAAACATCGGGCTGATCCTTGTTCAGGTGCGGGTGGGATGCATCCTGAAAGTGTTCGGCATCCGGGGCAAGGGTTGAAGCGTGGTGTGGTGGTTCATGAAGTGTGGTTGGTGTGCTCAATGTCGGCCTCTTCGCGAGCAGGCTCGCTCCCACAGGGATCTCTGGTGTGAACACAATCCTGGTCACACAGTACACATTGTGGGAGCGAGCCTGCTCGCGAAGAAGCCAGTTCTGACGCTGAGTTTCTCAACCTTGGCTGAACATCTCCATCGCCCGCTGCTTGATCTGCTCCTCGGTCAGATCCTCCTTGCGTGTCGCCAGAAACCACAGGTGCCCATAGGGATCCTTCAGCGTTCCGCTGCGATCACCGTAAAACTGATCCTTGACCTCGGACACCGCTTGCGCCCCGGCCTCCAGTGCCCGCTGAAAGGATTTGTCGACATCGGTGACATACAGATGCAAACCGACCGACACGGCATGGTCCGGGCCGCTCAAGGGCCCTTGATCGCACGGTGTGCCGAGCATGATCGCGCTGTCGCCAATGCGCAGTTCGGCGTGGCCGATGCGGCCGTCCGGCATGTCCAGGCGCATGACCTGCGTGGCGCCGAAGGCTTTTTTATAGAATTCGATGGCATCGGCAGCCTTGAGAATGCCGAGGTACGGGGTAATGCTGTGATACCCCTCGGGAATGGGTTTGACGCTCATGACGTTCTCCCTGTTCTTTGTTTTACGAGGTAGGGCTCCACCGGATTTGTGGAAGATTCACTATAGAACTGTCTGCGCGGGCAGAAATTTTCCCCGACGAGCCGTCAGCCGAGAAAGTGTGCCCCCGGCCCTTTCTCACCGAGCACATCGCCCTGATTGCGCAACGGGCAAGCTTCCATCGACAGACAGCCGCAGCCGATGCAGCCGGTAAGCCGGTCACGCAACAGGGTCAGCTGATTAATCCGTTCATCCAGCTCGCGGCGCCATTGTTCGGAGAGGATTTTCCAGTCCGCTGCGGTTGGTGCGCGGTCGTCGGGGAGTCTCTTCAGCGCCTCGCCAATCTCCGCCAGCGGAATACCCAGGCGTTGCGCGACCTTGATCAACGCCACCCGGCGCAAGACCGCCCGTGGATAACGGCGCTGATTGCCGGCATTGCGCTGGCTCTTGATCAGGCCTTTGGCTTCATAAAAGTGCAGGGCAGTGACCGCGACACCGCTGCGCGCGGCGACTTCGCCGACGGTGAGCTGTTTGTGCAGGTTTTCCGGGGTGATCATTTTGCGAAGGGCTCTTGACCTTGACTTAACTAGAGGTTTTACCCTGCAGGCCTTCGAGTCGCAAGACTCGGCTTAATGAGTGGGGACTTCTCATGCAAACCTCAGCGAAAAATCGCAGTTTTACCCAATTGATCGAATTCGAGATCGAGCCGCGTCAGCAGCCGGCATTGGTTTGTGCGCTGTCGCAGCAGAGCGAACATCTGGCGCAGCGCTACGCAGGCTTTGTCAGCGCCAGCGTCCAGGTCAGCGACGACGGTCGGCGGGTGCTGAGCTTGCTGCAATGGCAAAGCCGCGAAGCCGGGGAGGCGGCGTTCTGTCGCTATGAAAGCGGCGAGCAGGATTTCTGGCAGCTGATCCGCGCCCATCAGGCGAAGACCGTGACCTTCAATTCATTTCAGGTGTTGAGCAGCATCGCCCGCAGTCATGACGATGCGCTGCACTGCAATCTGGTCGGCTAGATCGACAACTGGATCAGGCGTTCACCGTGCAGATTCTCCGTGAGCCGCCGCTTGTTCACCGCCAGTTCGCCGATCTTGATCAGTCGTGTGCGGGTGACATTGCGGCTCAGACCAAGCAGCGCGGCGGTGTGCACCTGGTTGTAATGGCAGAAGCGATAGGCAGCGCGCAGCAGGGCGTCTTCGACCTTTTCGTGGAGGGCGCCGGCCTGTTGCTCGAAGAGCTTTTGAAAGGCCCGTTCCAGCAACGCTTCCGGTGAATCGTCGGCGCTCGACTGCTGATCGTCCGCGCGCTCGATGCGCAAGTTGGACAGGCGCAGATCATCGCGCTCGATCACACCGTTGCGGCAGATCAACAGGGTGTGATGGATGACGTTTTCCAGTTCGCGGATGTTCCCCGGCCAACTGTAGCTGCGCAGTTTCTGTTCGGCACCGGGGCTGATGTTGACCCGTCCGTAACCCAGGCGCTGGCTGTAGGCCTCGATGAAATGCCGGGTCAGCGGCAGGATATCGCCGGGCCGTTCGCGCAGCGGACTGAGTTCCAGATTGACCACGTTCAAACGGTAGAACAGGTCTTCGCGGAAGTTGCCGGCATTGATCGCTTTCTCCAGTTGCACGTTGGTCGCGGCCAGCACCCGCACATCGATCGGAATGCTTTTGCGCGAGCCGAGGCGCACCACTTCGCGTTCCTGCAACACGCGCAGCAACTTGACCTGAATCGCCATTGGCAAATCGCCGATTTCGTCGAGGAACAAGGTGCCGCCATCCGCCTCTTCGAACCAGCCGGCCTTGGCGCTGAGCGCGCCGGTGAAGGCGCCTTTTTCATGGCCGAACAGCTCGGCTTCCACCAGTGATTCGGAGAAGGCGCCGCAGTTGACTGCGACAAACGGCCGATGCCGGCGGTGGCTCAGATTGTGGATATGACGCGCCACCAGTTCCTTGCCGGTACCGGTCTCGCCGATGATCAGCACGCTGGCTTCGCTCGGCGCGACTTGTTGCAGATGCGCCAGCAAGGCCTGGGATTTCGGGTCTTCAAAGACCTGCGCGGTGGCACGGATCGACGTCGCCAGAGCGGGTGAGGGCGGAAGGGTCAGCAGTTGCATGGGACTCGCTCCATTAAAGGCAAGATCAGGAATAGAACGTCGGCACTGGCAGCGCCTGGTTCAGCGCCCAGTCGCCCAGCTCGTGGAGTTTGTAATCGAGCGGGTCGTGCAGAGTCTGCGTGCGCAGGTTGCGCCAATGCCGATCGAGACGCAGCGAGGCGTGGGTTGAACGCGCGCCGGTGACTTCGAACAAACGGCAGCAGATATCCAGCCCCTGACGACTGGCGGCGACCTTGGCGGTGGCAATCGCCGTGGCCAGATGTCCACGTTCTTCTGCGGTCAGGTTCGGGCCTTTGGCCCAGGCCTCGTCGAGCAGCGCGGCGGCCCGCTCGACCAGCAGACGAATGCCTTCCAGCGCCACCCAGAACTCGCCGTAATGCGCGAGCACGTACGGGTCTTCACGCACATTGCGGGCGGCGGATTTGTGCCAGAGCCGGGTTTCGCTCAGGGTGTATTGCCGGGCTTCCTCAAAGGCACCTTCGGCGATCCCGAGGAACATGTGAGTGAAGGTCAGTTGCGCGATCAGCGGACGCAGGCAGGCGAATGGCGTGCTCAACGGGCCGGGATCAAGCAGCAGTTCGGATTCTTCGACCCGCACCCGTTCGAACGTGGCGCTGCCGCTGTCGGTCTGGCGCTGGCCGATGTTGTTCCAGTCGTCATGCAAAGTGATGCCGCTGCGACCGCTGGGGATCGCCGCGATCAGCAACTTGCCGCCGGCACTTTCGTCGACGGCGGAAGCGATCAACATCTGCGAATCGCTGGCGCCGGAGCAGAAGCTTTTCTTCCCGGAAAACTCGCGCCAGCCGCCGAAATCCTTGACCACAGTGCGGGTGTCGAGCGGGTTGAGGGCGTTACCCCAGAACCAGTTCTGCCGCGCGGTCTGTTCGAACCACGGCTGCCATTGTTCGGGCCGCGAGAACAGGCGCACGGTGGCGAGCATCAGGTGATGAAAACCGAAGACGTGGGCGATGGAACTGTCGACCTTGGCGAACTCGCGCACGATCTGCAGGGTTTCGCTCCAGCGCGCGCCGAGGCCGCCGTAGCGAGTGGGAATGCTCAGAGCCAGCAGGCCGCTGTCGCGCAGAGCATCGCGTTCGGCCTTCGGTGTACCGCCGCGCTCGTCACGCTCGACGGCAGTGAGGGCGAATTCGGCGGCCAGTTGACGGGCGGTCTGCAGCGGGGAGAGCAGGGTGCTTTGTGGTTTGGCGGTCACACCAAATCTCCTATGTTTTACAACTGTCCTGTAGGAGCTGCCGAAGGCTGCGATCTGTTGATCTTGCTTGTAAAAAACAAAGTCAAAAGATCGCAGCCTGCGGCAGCTCCTACAGAGTTTGTGTTGGGTCAGGACTTGGTGGGCAACACATCGTTGGCAATCATTTCGCCAAACGGCCCGGTGAGGTTGGTGACGCCGCGTCCGGCCAGGCTCGCGTAAGGTTCCGGCAGCAGCGGGAACACCCGTTCGGCAAAGCGGTAAGCCTCTTCCAGATGCGGATAACCGGAGAAGATGAAGCTCTCGATACCGAGGTCGGCGTACTCCTTGATCCGCGCGGCCACTTGCTGCGGATCGCCCACCAGCGCGGTACCGGCACCGCCGCGTACCAGACCGACACCGGCCCACAGGTTGGGGGCGATTTCCAGGTTGTCGCGACGCCCGTCGTGCAACGCCGCCATGCGCCGCTGGCCTTCGGAGTCGAAGCGCGAGAAGGATTTCTGCGCGGCCTCGATGGTCTCGTCGCTGATGTGCTCGATCAGTTTGTCCGCCGCTTTCCATGCTTCTTCAGCGGTCTCGCGGACGATCACGTGCAGGCGAATGCCGAACTTCACCTTGCGCCCATGGCGAGCGGCGCGTTCACGCACATCGGCAAGTTTTTCGGCGACGGCGGCGGGCGGTTCGCCCCAGGTCAGGTACACGTCGACTTGCTCGGCAGCGAGATCATGCGCGGCGTCGGACGAGCCACCGAAATACAGCGGTGGATAGGGTTTCTGCACGGGCGGATAAAGGGCCTTGGCGTTCTGTACTTTCAGGTGTTTGCCTTCGAAATCCACCGATTCGCCTTGCAACACCCGGCGCCAGATCTTGAGGAATTCGTCGGTGACTTCGTAGCGTTCGCTGTGGCTGAGGAAGCTGCCGTCGCCACGGTTTTCGTCGGGGTCGCCGCCGGTCACCACGTTGATCAGCAGGCGGCCGTTGGACAGTCGATCGAGCGTCGCCGCCATGCGCGCCGAAACGGTGGGCGAAATGATTCCCGGGCGAATCGCTACCAGATAACGCAGGCGCTCGGTCAACGGCACCAGCGCCGAAGCGATCACCCACGAGTCTTCGCAGGAGCGCCCGGTGGGAATCAGCACGCCGTGGTAGCCGAGGCTGTCGGCGGCTTGCGCCACTTGTTTCAGATAATTCAGGGTGACCTGGCGCGCGCCTTGGGTGGTGCCCAGGTAATGCCCGTCGCCGTGGGTCGGCAGGAACCAGAAAACATCCATGAACGGCTCCTTAAGCGATTTTCAGTAACGGTTTGATTTGCGTGCCGAACAGCGGCGCGGCGCGTTCGGCGGCCAGGCGGATCCGCGCTTTCAGCGGTTCGCTGGTGATCTGGTAGTCGGCGAAATCGGCCTCGGTGGCGTACACGCCAATGGGCAGGGTCACCGCCTGGAAGAAACTGAACAGCGGCCGCAACTGATGATCGAGCACCAACGCATGACGCTCGCTGCCGCCGGTGGCGGCGAGCAGCACCGGGGTGTCGATCAGCGCGTTGAGGTCGATCAGGTCGAACAGGTGCTTGAGCAGTCCCGGGTAGGAACCGCGATACACCGGCGCGGCGACGATCAGCAGATCGGCCTGTTCGATGGCTTGCAGTTCGGCTTCGACTTCGACGCTCAGTTCCTGACGCGACAGGGCACCACCCAACGGCCGGGCGATGTCACCGAGTTCGATCAGATGACTCTCGACCGGCAAGTGCCCGGCCAGTTCGGCCAACAGCGCTTGGGTCAGTACCAGCGTGCGCGATGGACGCCAGGTGCCGCCGGAGAGGGCGACGACTTTCAGGGGACGCGACATGATCAGTTCCTTTTTATCAACAGTTGCTCAGCGAGCAGTGAGTCATTGCCAAGGCTTGAGCAAGCGCTGTACCAATTCCTTAAAGGCCCGGTTTACTTGGGCCTGAGCGCTCTGGCGTGAGTCGGTTGTGCGGATATCAGGCGGGTTTGTTGATCTGCTGTTGCCTGAGCAACAGTTGCTGGAGCAACAGTTGTTCGCCGTGTGCAGGGATTTATAGCGACTGCTGTTTATTCCGTAAAAGAACGTTAATCGATATTTATAGATCGTTAAGAGATATGTCGCCGATCAAGCTGAAATCCTGATAGCCACTATTGAGCGCGTTGATTTTTGCCCGGGCGGGCGCGGGCGTAGCCTTTGTCCATCGACTACCACCGCTCGCCAGGACGCTCCCCATGAATCGTTTACTGACTGTTTCGCTGCTGCTCGCTGTCTCCGTACTCGCCGGTTGCGCGACCCACGTTTCCCCCGAACAACGGCCGTACACCGCCGAAGAAACCCGCGAACTGGCAATGGAAGCGCTGAACCGCAGCGGCTTGTCCTTCGACGAATATCACGCGAAGAAAGCCGCACTGCTGGGCGAATCGCAATTCGACAAGAAAGCTGAAATGAGCGCCGGACGTGCGATACAGCTGCACGGTCGTCCAAGTTGATCGAAAACTGTACTGCTCGTATTTTCGCCTAACTGTCCGTGGGTTTGCGGGCTGCCGTGCGATAGGGTCAACACCTGAATGACCCCCGACGGATTGCCCTCCATGACCCTCTCGCTTGATCTGCTGTTGGGCTTTGCCCTGTTTGCCCTTGTCACCTCGATTACACCGGGGCCGAACAACACCATGTTGCTGGCGTCGGGGGTGAACTTCGGCTTCAACCGCACCATTCCTCACATGCTCGGCATCACCTGCGGTTTCTTCGTATTGGTGGTCGCGGTGGGCTTTGGCCTGGGCGCGGTATTCCAGACATACCCGATTCTGTACACGGTGCTGCGCTATGTCGGCGCCGCGTATCTGTTGTATCTGGCGTGGAAAATCGCCCACTCGGGGCCGGTGGGCGAGGGCGTCGAAGGCGAGGCCAGGCCGATCAGCTATCTCGGCGCGGCGGCGTTCCAGTGGGTCAATCCCAAGGCCTGGATCATGGCCATCGGCGCCATCAGCACCTACACGCCGATGCAGGGTTATTTCACCAACGTGGTGGTGATTGCCGCCGTGTTTGCCATCATCAACCTGCCCAGTGTCGGCGTCTGGGCGGCGTGTGGCACGCTGTTGCGCAACGTGCTGAAGGACCCGCGCTGGTTGCGCGTGTTCAACTGGGGCATGGCGGCGCTGTTGGTGATTTCGCTGTACCCGTTACTTCTCGAAAGCTTTCACTGACGCATTGCTTCAACCGCCGGCCCGATGCCTGTTAAGCTCGGCTTCAGGAGCGTTCCTACGCACTTTTAAATGAAGTTGTTCTTCTTTAACGGCATCCGATCAGGTATTGATGACGCTCTCGAACCAACGCGCAGCTCACGAGGCTGCGTTGTGCCGTTTGCAGACACGAGCCTCCTGATCCCGGAACACGCTCTGCGAGTCTTTTATGAATAAACGTCCGCTGTATTTCGATTACGCCGCCACCACCCCGGTGGACGAGCGAGTCATCCAGGTGATGATCGACTGTCTGGGTTTTCACGGTAACTTCGGCAACCCGGCGTCCAGCTCCCACGCTTTCGGCCAGCAGGCCCGGCAAACGGTCGAGCAGGCCCGCCGACAAGTCGCCGAACTGGTGGGCGCCGAAGCCGCGCAGATCGTCTGGACCTCCGGCGCCACCGAATCCAACAACCTCGCCCTCAAGGGCGTGGCGCAGGCGCGCGGCGTTGCCGGTGGCCACATCATTACCAGTCAGATCGAACACAAAGCCATTCTCGACACCGCCCGGCAATTGCAGGACGGCGGCGTTGCGGTGACCTATCTGGTGCCGGACGCCGATGGCCTGATCACCCCGCAGGCGATCAGTGAAGCCATGCGCGACGACACCTTTCTGGTGTCGCTGATGCTGGTCAACAACGAACTCGGCACCCTCAACGATATCCCGGCCATTGGTGAAGTCGTGCGCGGCCGTGGCGCGTTGTTCCACGTCGATGCCGCGCAGGGTGCGGGCAAAGTGGCGATCGATCTGCAGCAATGGCCGGTGGACTTGATGTCGTTTTCGGCGCACAAACTCTACGGCCCCAAGGGGATCGGCGCGTTGTATGTCGGCCCGCGCGCGCAGCAGCGTTTGCAGGCGCAGATTCATGGCGGCGGCCACGAAGGCGGGCTGCGTTCCGGGACGCTGGCCACTCATCAGATCGCCGGCATGGGCGCGGCATTCGCCTTGGCCGCTGCGGCGTTCGATGCGGAGAAAACATCCATCGTGGCGCTGCGTGAGCGCTTGCTCGAACAATTATCGAGCCTGCCTGGCGTGCGCCTCAACGGCAGCGATAGCCAGCGCATCCCGCATACCCTGAGCCTGACGTTCAGCGAAGGTGAATTCAACAGTGCGGCCTTGAGCCAGTCGATCGCCTTTTCCGCGACCTCGGCCTGTAACTCGGCGAGCAACACGCCCTCTCACGTGCTGTTGGCCCTGGGACACGATACCCGGCTGGCCGGTCGCACCATTCGCCTGAGCCTCGGCCGTTTCACCACCGCCGACGATGTCGATCAGGCGGCAGAACTGATCAAAGGCGCCTGCGCCAGTGCCCCGGCATTCTGGGCGACAGGGCTTTAACAAGCCGGTTTTCACGGCTACGAACAATAACGATGAAGTGATTGGCAGGAGACATGATGAGTACCCAGACTTTGACCGAAGGAACGGTTCCCCAGCGCCTGGCGCACACCCGTGAACTGATGCGCCGCGAAGGCATTCATGCGTTGCTGGTGCCATCGGCGGACCCGCACCTCTCGGAATACCTGCCGGGTTACTGGCAAGGGCGACAATGGCTGTCGGGCTTTCATGGCTCGGTCGGCACGTTGATCGTGACTGCTGATTTCGCCGGGGTCTGGGCTGACAGTCGCTATTGGGAGCAGGCGACCAAGGAGCTGAAGGGCAGCGGCATCGAACTGGTCAAGCTGCAACCGGGTCAGCCGAGCCCGCTGGACTGGCTGGCCGAGCAGACACCTGAAGGTGGCGTGGTCGCGGTCGACGGTGCGGTGATGGCCGTTGCCTCGGCACGCACGTTGAGCAGCAAGCTTGAAGCCCGCGGCGCGCGTTTGCGTACCGACATCGACTTGCTGAATGAAGTCTGGGCGGACCGCCCGAGCCTGCCGAACGCGCCGATCTATCAACATCTGCCACCGCAAGCGACGGTCAGCCGTGGCGAAAAACTCGCCAAACTGCGTGAGACCTTGCGGGAACGTGGCGCTGACTGGCACTTCATCGCCACCCTCGACGACATTGCCTGGCTGTTCAACTTGCGCGGTGGCGATGTCTCGTTCAATCCGGTGTTTGTGTCGTTCGCGTTGATCAATCAACAGCAAGCGACCCTGTTTGTGGCCTTGAGCAAAGTCGATGCCGAGTTGCGTGCAGTGCTGGAGCAGGATGGTGTGACTCTGCGCGATTACCAAGAAGTCGCCGACGCCTTGCGCGCTGTACCAGGCGGCGCCAGCCTGTTGGTGGATCCGGCGCGGGTGACCAGCGGTTTGCTGGATAACCTGGACAAAGGCGTGAAACTGGTCGAAGGCCTGAACCCGACCACGCTCGCCAAATCGCAAAAGAGTGAGGCTGATGCGCAGCACATCCGCAAGGCCATGGAGCAGGACGGCGCGGCGTTGTGCGAATTTTTCGCCTGGCTGGAATCGGCCTTGGGTCGTGAACGCATCACCGAACTGACCATCGACGAGAAACTCACTGCTGCCCGTGAGCGTCGTCCGGATTACGTGTCGCTGAGCTTCAACACGATTGCCGCGTTTAACGCCAATGGCGCGATGCCGCATTATCACGCCACCGAAGAAGAACACGCGGTGATCGAGGGTGACGGCTTGCTGCTGATCGACTCGGGCGGCCAGTACCTGGGCGGCACTACCGACATCACCCGAATGGTGCCAGTGGGGACGCCGACGGCTGAACAGAAGCGTGACTGCACTCGGGTACTCAAAGGCGTGATTGCTCTTTCGCGGGCGCAGTTCCCGAAAGGCATTCTGTCGCCGTTGCTCGACGCCATCGCCCGCGCACCGATCTGGGCGGAAAGCGTGGATTACGGTCACGGCACCGGTCATGGGGTCGGCTATTTCCTCAACGTGCATGAAGGCCCGCAGGTGATCGCCTATCAGGCAGCACCGGCACCGCAAACGGCGATGCAGGCGGGGATGATCACCTCGATCGAACCGGGCACTTATCGTCCGGGCCGTTGGGGCGTGCGCATCGAGAACCTGGCGATGAACCGCGAGGCGGGGAACAGCGAGTTCGGCGAGTTCCTCAAGTTTGAAACCTTGACCCTGTGTCCGATCGACACGCGCTGCCTGGAGCCGTCCTTGCTGACCCAGGAAGAAAAGCAGTGGTTCAACGCCTACCACGCTGAAGTGCGTGAGCGTCTGAGTCCGTTGCTGGAGGACGCTGCGCTGGAGTGGCTGAACACGCGCACTGCGGCGATCTGAATGGCTGAAACCCGGGCGCTGTCGGCAGTGCCCGGGTGTTGTTTCTAATCTTGACGCAGGGCTTCGTCGACGAAGTCGAGGCGGTCCTGTCCAAAGAACATCTGATTGCCGATAAACATGCTCGGCGCGCCAAATACACCGCGTTTAATGGCTGTTTCGGTGTTGTCCTTCAGGGCTGCCTTTACCGTCTCGTCGTTGGTCAGGGCCAGAACTTCATTGGGGTCGAAGCCGTGCTCGCTCAATACCGCAGCGACAGTTGCCGGCTCATCAAGCGGGCGTCCCTCCACCCACAATGCCTTGAACAGACAATCAATAAATGCGTGAAAGCGTTCTGGTTGGCGCAGTTGGATGCCGGTGACGGCACGCATCAGCATCAGTGTGTTGATCGGAAAATGCGGATTGAATTTCAGCGGCACGCCGTAACGTTTGGCGTAGCGATCCAGATCCTGAAACATGTAGCGGCCCTTCGCCGGAATCATTGCCGGCGATGCGTTGCCGGTCGCCTTGAACACGCCGCCCAGCAGCATCGGGATGTAGATCAGCTGGCTCTCGGTCTCGGCACAGATCTTCGGCAACTGGGTATAGGCCAGGTAAGTGGCAGGGCTGCCGAGGTCGAAATAGAACTCCACGGTTTTCGTCATCTTCGCTGCTCTCTGATTATTGTTATGGAGGAGGCGGGGCTTACCAGCGTTCGTTCCACGGGCGCAGATCCAGCTCGAAGGTCCAGGCATCCCGTGGCTGACTGTGCAGATACCAATAGTTTTCGGCGATGTGTTCGGGATTGAGAATACCGTCCTGATCCTTGGTCGCGTACTTCTCTGGGAAACTGTTGCGAATGAAATCAGTGTCGATGGCGCCATCTACCACCACGTGCGCGACGTGGATGTTCATCGGGCCCAACTCGCGCGCCATGCTTTGCGCCAGTGCACGGATACCGTGTTTGGCGCCGGCAAACGCGGCAAATCCGGAAGCACCACGCAGCCCGGCGGTGGCGCCTGTGAACAGAATGGTGCCGCGCTGGCGCGTGACCATGCGCTTGGCCACTTCGCGGGCATTGAGAAAACCCGAGAAACAGGCCATTTCCCAAATCTTGAAATACTTGCGCGCAGTTTCTTCGAGAATGCTGCAAGGCACGTTGGCGCCGATGTTGAAGACAAACGCCTCGATCGGACCCAGGCGGGTTTCGATCTCTTCAATCAACGCCATGACGTCTTCTTCCTTGCGTGCATCGCAGGCAAAACCATGTGCTTCTCCACCCTCGGCCAGAATCGCGTCGACCAGCGGCTGCAATTTGTCGGCACTGCGCCGGGTGACGCAAGCGACAAATCCCTCCCTGGCAAAGCGCTTGGCAATCGCTCCGCCGGTGGCATCGCCGGCACCAACGACTAATACGACCTTCTTGTTGTTATTCATGGGTGAACCCCTTTAGTAAACGATCGTTAAGTGAACGAACGTTATGCTAGGATCCGGACAACGTCAAGGCAGTCGATCAAGAGGGTAAGCACATGCGGTATTCCGCCGGTCACAAGCTGGAAACCCGAGAAAAACTGCTGAACAGCAGTGCGCTTTCAGCCAAGCGTTCGGGCTTTTCCACAGTCGGTGTCGATGGTTTGATGAAGGCTATCGGCTTGAGTGGCGCGGCGTTTTATAGCCACTTCTCGTCGAAAAACGAGCTGTTCACCGCAATCGTCGAGCGCGAACTGTGTCAGAGCCTGGAGCGGCTGGGAGGGCAGGGAGCGCAGGACCGTGAGCGGCTGGAGCGCTGTCTCAAGCAGTACCTGAGCATGGCTCACGTAGAGCAGCCTGAATCGGGCTGTGCACTGCCGACACTGGGCGCGGAAATTGCCCGTTCAGATGATCAGGTTCGCGAGCAGGCAGAGTTGTGGATTTGTCGGCTGCAAGCCAGTTGGGCGCAGATCCTGGAAAGCGACAGCCTGGCATGGGCGATTCTGTCGCAATGCGTCGGAGCGCTGGTGGTGGCGCGGATGCTGGTGACGCCGGAGATTCAACAGACGGTATTGCAGTCCAGTCATGAGGAAATCGGGCGTCAACTGGCTGCTCGACAAGGCGAGTAGCCAGAATGATTCACTTGCAGATGACGATCATGCTGCGGCTGGTATAGCCAGCCGGATTGAGACCGAACGGGTAATCGCCTGGCTCTTCCACGGCGTCCCCGGATTTGGCGATGACCTTGTAGCCTTTAGGGGCGCAGGAATTGGCGGCGCTGGTGTAGCACTTGTCCCAAGAGGACGACAGCCCGGAACAGTTGATGTGCAGCCCTTTTTTACCGTGCTTCACCTGGGTCTTGGAGGTCGCTGCGCACCCCGCTACTGCCAATACAGCGATCAGTATCAAAATTCGTTTCATTACCGTCCTTATGGTAGCCACGAGTCTGTCGCTCGGGTCTGCCTGTATTCGCCTGCGCTTTAAGCGGTTTGATATCCCTGTCCGAAAAATCCATGTCTGGCACTGAGTTAAGGGGGCTAAACATGGCCTAAATGAACGCCAATTGCCAGACCTTCGTCAAATCCTGTCTCAATCTGCCGCAACGGCGGGCTTGGCGGTGCTGCCCATGGTCATGGTTGCCCCGACGGAGGCCAGAATAATGCAGAGGATCGCCATCCATTGTGACAGCGTGAGGTACTCCTGCAGAAAAAGGAGCCCCGACAATGCGCCGAAGGCCGGTTCGATGCTCATCAAGGTACCGAAGGTGCGGGCAGGCATGCGGGTGAGGGCGACCATCTCAAGGGTATAGGGCAAAGCCGTTGAGAGGATGGCGACGCCAATGGCGATCGGGATCAGCGACGGGGTCAGTAACGCGGTGCCGGCATGCACGATGCCAATCGGCGCGACAAACAGTGCGGCGATCATCACGCCCAGGGCCGCAGTCGTCACGCCGTTGTCGGCACCGGCTTTTTGGCCGAACAAAATATACAGCGCCCAGCACACGCCGGCGCCCAAGGCATAACCGGCGCCGACTAGATCAATTCCTGCGGATGTTGCTCCGGTCGGGATCAACAACAGCAGGCCGACCGCCGCCAAGGCAATCCATAGAAAGTCGATAGCGCGGCGAGAGGCGTAAATGGCGACGGCCAGCGGACCCGTGAACTCAAGCGCGACTGCAATGCCAAGCGGCACTGTGCGCAATGACATATAGAAGAGGAAGTTCATGCCACCCAGCGCCATTCCGTAAACGATCACTGTCCGCAGCGACTGTGCTGTCAGCCTTGCGCGCCAAGGGCGCAGCAACAACAGCATGATTACGCTGGCGAAGACCAGGCGCAGAGTAGTCGTCCCTTGAGCCCCGACCACCGGGAACATGCTCTTGGCTAAAGAGGCGCCAGACTGGATGGATGCCATGGCTATTAATAGGAGGCCAACCGGGAACAGCGTTGAGGCCAGAGAGCGAGGTTGGTCAGTCATTGCAAGGCATCGTCCGAAGGTGAGAGCAGGGTATTGTTTTAGATGTTGGGCAATATACTGCGCATTCGGAGGCATTGCGTCTATATATAGCTGGCTTTTTCGGTGCATTGAAAGAAACTGAAATTAACGGTTGACGGCAGATTCTGAGTCTCTATAATTCGCCCCACTTCCGGCGCAGTCGAAACGGAAAACTCA
>NZ_CATKPO010000041.1:0-370855 GCF_949768395.1 Pseudomonas sp. IT-P260 | reverse complement strand
GCTCGCTCCCACAGGTTCGGTGGTGTTCACAAATTTTGTGTACTGCACGGACACTGTGGGAGCGAGCCTGCTCGCGAAGCTTTTGATCTTCTATCAGGCAACCTGATTCAAATCGTTGCCACGCGTTTCCTTCAGGCACAGCACCGCAATCAAGCTGAGCACCGCTGCCGCCGACACATACCCGCCGACATAACTCAAACCGCCCATCACCACCAGTTTCTGCGCGAAGAACGGAGCTGCCGAGGCGCCGACGATGCCGCCGAGGTTGTACGCCGCCGATGCGCCGGTATAGCGCACGTGGGTCGGAAACAGTTCCGGCAGCAGCGCGCCCATCGGGGCAAACGTCACGCCCATCAGGAACAGCTCGATGCACAGGAACAGTGCCACGCCCCAGGTCGAGCCCTGTGTCAGCAACGGCTCCATCAGGAATCCGGACAGGATCGCCAGCACACCGCCGACGATCAGCACCGGTTTGCGCCCGTAACGATCGCTGGCCCAAGCGGACAACGGTGTAGCCGCCGCCATGAACAGCACGGCAAAACACAGCAGTCCAAGAAACGTCTCACGGCTGTAGCCGAGGGTGGACACGCCGTAGCTCAGGGAAAACACCGTCGAGATATAAAACAGCGCATAGCACACCACCATCGCTGCCGCGCCGAGCAGGGTGGGCGCCCAGTATTGGCTGAACAGCTCGACCAGCGGCACTTTCACTCGCTCCTGACGGGCGATGGCGTTGGCGAATACCGGGGTTTCGTGCAGTTTCAAGCGCACATACAGGCCGACCATCACCAGTGCCGCGCTGAGCAGAAACGGAATCCGCCAGCCCCAGCTGCGGAACTGCTCATCATCGAGGGTCATGGCCAAGGTCAGGAACAGGCCATTGGCTGCAAGAAAGCCGATCGACGGACCAAGCTGCGGGAACATGCCGAACCACGCCCGCTTGCCCTTCGGCGCATTCTCGGTGGCCAGCAACGCCGCGCCACCCCATTCGCCACCCAATCCCAGCCCCTGACCGAAACGCAGCACGCACAGCAGAATCGGGGCCCAGGCGCCAATGCTGTCGTAACCCGGCAGCACGCCGATCAGCGTGGTGCACACACCCATCAGCAACAGCGAGGCGACCAGCGTCGATTTGCGCCCGATGCGGTCACCGAAGTGGCCGAACAGCGCCGAACCCAGCGGTCGGGCGAGGAAGGCGATGCCGAAGGTGAGAAACGCCGAAAGCATCTGCGCGGTGCCGGACGTCTGCGGAAAGAACACCGGCCCGATCACCAGTGCAGCGGCGGTGGCGTAAACGTAGAAGTCGTAGAACTCGATGGCGGTGCCGATGAAGCTCGCCGTTGCCACGCGGGTGGCGGAGTTGGTCGGCTGGGCAGGCGCGGTGGCGCTGTAAGCGGTACTGGTCGTCATGCGGTGATCCCTGACAGTCATGAGCTCCGTTGGAGCGAATTATTATGGTTGAACACCCAGGGATGTGGGATGAGACGCGAGCGCTGTTTCGAGTAGGAACAGTCGTCGGGGTGGTGCGGAAATGGCCGAAACCGCTTCAGTGCGGGGTAAGCACAGGGCTCGGCAGCGCTTGGGTAAGCGGCTCGATTATAGGAAGGGGGCTAACGAATGAACAAGAGCAAAGATCGCTGCTATCGGGCTTTCTGTGGCGAGGGAGCTTGCTCCCGCTCGGGCGCGAAGCGGTCGCATGAATCTGTGGGTAAATCAAAAGCCAGGGCTGCTTCGCAACCCAGCGGGAGCAAGCTCCCTCGCCACAGCAGCTCTTATACCTTGGCAGGCACCGAACTCGTATGCCAGATCAACACCTTGCTCACCCGGTTGTCCTCGGTCTCGAGAATCTCCAGCCGGTAGCGGCCGATCTTCAGGCACACCGCGCTGTCCGGAATGGTTTCCAGCGCCTCGGTCACCAAGCCGTTGAGGGTTTTCGGCCCGTCGCTCGGCAAATGCCAGCCCAGGCATTTGTTCAACTCGCGGATCGACGCGGTGCCGTCGATCACCATGCGCCCGTCGGGCTGCGGATGGATGTGCGGGTTGTCGAGGCTGTGCTCGCTTTCGAATTCGCCGACGATTTCTTCGAGAATGTCTTCCAGGGTAACGATGCCCAGCACTTCGCCGTATTCGTCCACCACCATGCCCAGCCGGCGCTGCTGTTTGTGAAAATTGAGCAGTTGCAGTTGCAGCGGCGTGCTTTCCGGAACGAAGTACGGTTCGTAGCTGGCGGCCAGCAGCGCTTCGCGGGTCAGCTCGCCATCGTTGAGCAGATGGCGGATTTGCCGGGTGTTGAGCACCGCTTCGACCTGGTTGATGTCGCTGTGGAACACCGGCAGGCGCGTGCGTTTGTTGTGGCGCAGTTGTTCGATGATCTCCTCGATCGAGTCGTCGAGGTTGATGCCGTCGACATCGCTGCGCGGCACCAGAATGTCGTTGACCGTGATGTTGTCCAGCGCGTGGATCCCGGAAACCGGGTGGGTGCGAGACGGGTGTTCCGGGTCGTCGTTCGGGTCGGCAGGTTCTTCGTCTTCGCTTTGCTGCACCACTTGGGTTTTGCGCGCGAAGGGGCGCAGCAGCAAACCGCTGATGCGGCTCAGCAGCCAGGCCAGCGGATAAATAATCTTCAGCGGAACCGCCAGCAGGGTATTACCGAACGACAGCACCGCATCCGGGTAGCGCTGGGCCACGGTGCGCGGAAAGTAATCGGCAAACACCAGCAATACGGCGCCGGCGACGAGGCAGGCGGCCCACGGGCCGTTCTCCTCGCAAAGGAAGATCGCCAGCAACGTGGCAATGATTACCGCGAGGGCGCGGCACAGGGTATTGCACAGAATCAGACTGTCGAGCGGGAAGCTCAACTTCGCCAGCGGTTTATCGCTGGCGCGCGAGGCGGCGCGTTGCGCGAGCAAGTGCTGCTGCGCGATTTCGACGGCGGTAAACAGCCCCGACCATAAAATCAGCAGGACAAATACCGCAAACATCGGCCCTATGGGCAAACCGTCCATTTATGCCGCCCGTCAGATGTGCAGGATGTATTCACGAACCAGTTTGCTGCCGAAATACGCCAACATCAGCAGGCAGAAACCGGCGAGGGTCCAGCGAATCGCCTTGTGGCCGCGCCAGCCGAGGCGATTACGGCCCCACAGCAGCACGCTGAACACCACCCACGCCAGGCACGCCAGCAAGGTCTTGTGCACCAGATGCTGGGCGAACAGGTTCTCGACGAACAGCCAGCCGGAGATCAGCGACAGTGACAGCAGCGTCCAGCCGGCCCAGAGGAAGCCGAACAACAGGCTTTCCATGGTTTGCAGCGGCGGGAAGTTCTTGATCAGGCCCGACGGGTGCTTGTGCTTGAGCTGGTGATCCTGCACCAGCAGCAACAAGGCCTGGAACACCGCGATGGTGAACATGCCGTAGGCGAGGATCGACAGCAGGATGTGGGCGAGGATGCCCGGCTCTTCGTCGATGATCTGCACCGTGCCGGCCGGCGCGAACTGCGCCAGCAACACCGTGGCCGCGCCGAGTGGGAACAGCAGCACCAGCAGGTTTTCAACCGGGATCCGCGAGCAGGCCAGTAGCGTCAGGGCGATGACAGCCGCGGCGATCAGGCTGGCGGCGCTGAAGAAGTCCAGGCCCAGGCCGATCGGGGTCAGCAGGTGAGTGAGCAGGCTGGCGCTGTGGGCGAGCACGGCGAGGATGCCGAGCGTAACCAGCAGGCGCTTGTTCGCCTTGGCGCCGGAGGCCAGGCGGGTGCCCTGATAAAGGGTCGCAGCGGCATAAAGAAGAGCGGCGGCGAGCGTGGTCAGCAAACTGGGTGACAAGGGGAGCATAAATCCTGTTAGGCAGGCCCGAAAGGCGCTGAGTTTGGCATAGAACCGCCACACCACGAAAGTGCGAGGTGTCCGCCCGACGCAGTCTTCGCTATAATCCGCGACCTGCCCACGCCGCAGGCTCGCCGAGCACATGTTGAATCCGGTCTGGGCCGCCATTATCCCGGTCTACACAGGGCCTGAAAGGATCGCGCAATGTTTGAAAACTTAACCGACCGTCTCTCGCAGACGCTGCGCCATGTCACCGGCAAGGCGAAGCTGACTGAAGACAATATCAAAGACACCCTGCGCGAAGTGCGCATGGCGTTGCTCGAAGCCGACGTCGCCCTGCCGGTGGTCAAGGACTTCGTCAATTCGGTCAAGGAGCGCGCTGTCGGCACCGAGGTGTCGCGCAGCCTGACGCCGGGCCAGGCATTCGTGAAGATCGTCCAGGCCGAACTCGAAAGCCTGATGGGCGCGGCCAACGAAGACTTGAACCTGAGCGCTGTGCCGCCCGCCGTCATTCTGATGGCCGGTCTGCAGGGGGCCGGTAAAACCACCACCGCCGGCAAGCTCGCGCGCTTCCTTAAAGAGCGCAAGAAGAAGTCGGTGATGGTCGTGTCGGCGGACATCTACCGCCCGGCGGCTATCAAGCAGCTGGAAACCCTGGCCAACGACATCGGCGTGACGTTCTTCCCGTCCGATCTGAGCCAGAAGCCGGTCGACATCGCCAACGCGGCTATTAAAGAAGCAAAACTGAAATTCATCGACGTGGTCATCGTCGACACCGCCGGTCGTCTGCACATCGATGAAGAGATGATGGGCGAGATCAAGGCGCTGCACGCCGCGATCAAACCGGTCGAAACCCTGTTCGTGGTCGACGCCATGACCGGTCAGGACGCCGCCAACACGGCCAAGGCCTTCGGTGATGCGCTGCCACTGACCGGTGTGATCCTGACCAAGGTCGACGGCGATGCCCGAGGCGGTGCGGCGCTGTCGGTACGCGCGATCACCGGCAAGCCGATCAAGTTCATTGGTATGGGCGAGAAGAGCGAAGCGCTCGATCCGTTCCATCCTGAGCGTATCGCTTCGCGGATCCTCGGCATGGGTGACGTGCTCAGCCTGATCGAACAGGCTGAAGCGACCCTCGACAAGGACAAGGCCGACAAACTGGCCAAGAAGCTGAAGAAGGGCAAGGGCTTCGACCTCGAAGACTTCCGCGATCAGCTGCAACAAATGAAGAACATGGGCGGCCTCGGCGGGCTCATGGACAAGCTGCCGAGCATCGGCGGCGTCAACCTGTCGCAAATGGGCAATGCCCAGAACGCGGCAGAGAAGCAGTTCAAACAGATGGAAGCCATCATCAACTCCATGACCCCGGCCGAGCGCCGCGACCCTGAGCTGATCAGTGGCTCGCGCAAACGCCGGATCGCCATGGGTTCCGGCACCCAGGTGCAGGACATCGGTCGCTTGATCAAGCAGCACAAGCAGATGCAGAAGATGATGAAGAAATTCACCGCCAAGGGCGGTATGGCGAAAATGATGCGCGGCATGGGCGGAATGTTGCCCGGCGGCGGTATGCCAAAGATGTAAAGACTTCGCCGGTCGTCGCACCGGCGCAGACCCTGCAAGGACGCAGGATCAACAGCAAACCCGCACTCGGCGGGAGCTGACCGGCCGTTTTCATCGACGGCTCTATATGCAAATCCGCACGGCATGCCATGGGCGCCGGAAAAAGTCATTTGCAAAAGTCCGGATATTCCTTAGAATATGCGGCCTTTCGGGCACCCATGCCCGCTGTGCATTTAGATTTGCAGCACCGACTACAGGAACGATGTTCACATGCTAACAATCCGTCTTGCCCTTGGCGGCTCCAAAAAGCGCCCGTTTTACCACCTGACCGTAACCGACTCGCGTAACCCGCGTGACGGCTCCCACAAAGAACAGGTTGGCTTCTTCAACCCTGTTGCCCGTGGTCAGGAAATCCGTCTGTCCGTGAACCAAGAGCGCGTAGCCTACTGGCTGAGCGTTGGTGCACAGCCTTCTGAGCGTGTTGCTCAGTTGCTGAAGGAATCTGCCAAGGCTGCAGCCTGAGCAGTATGAGCGCGACGCCAGAAAAAGCTGATGACCTGATCGTTGTCGGCAAGATTTTTTCGGTTCACGGCGTTCGCGGCGAGGTGAAGGTCTTTTCCTTTACCGATCCGATTGAAAACCTGTTGGACTACCGCAACTGGACGCTTCGGCGTGAAGGCGTGGTGAAACAGGTCGAGCTGGTCAGCGGCCGATCCACTCAAAAGGATCTGGTTGCCAAGCTCAAAGGCCTCGACGATCGCGATGAAGCCCGTCTTCTGAGCGGTTACGAGATTTGCATCTCACGAAGCCTTTTGCCCAACCTGACAGGCGACGAGTACTACTGGTACCAGTTGCAGGGTCTGAGCGTCATCAACCAGGACGAGCAATTGTTCGGCAAGGTTGATCACCTGTTGGAGACCGGCGCGAACGATGTATTGGTGGTCAAGCCCTGCGCGGGCAGCCTGGATGATCGTGAGCGGTTGTTGCCCTACACGGAGCAATGCGTGCTGGCAATCGACTTGGATGCAGGCGTGATGCGGGTGGAATGGGACGCGGACTTCTAAGCAATGGCCAGCCTGCGCGTAGACGTCATAACGTTGTTCCCCGAGATGTTCTCGGCCATCAGTGAGTACGGCATTACCAGTCGTGCGGTCAAACAGGGGTTGTTGCAGCTGACCTGTTGGAATCCGCGGGATTACACGACGGATCGGCATCACACTGTGGACGATCGCCCGTTTGGCGGTGGTCCGGGCATGGTGATGAAGATCAAGCCCCTGGAAGATGCTCTGGTTCAGGCCAAGGCAGCAGCCGGGGAGGCGGCGAAGGTGATTTACCTGTCCCCCCAAGGCCGTCAACTGACTCAGTCGGCGGTACGCGAGTTGGCAAGATCGGATGCATTGATCCTGATTGCCGGCCGCTATGAAGGCATTGACGAGCGCTTTATTGAGGCTCATGTCGATGAAGAGTGGTCGATTGGTGACTATGTATTGTCTGGCGGCGAGCTGCCGGCCATGGTCATGATCGATGCGGTTACACGACTGCTGCCCGGAGCTTTAGGGCATGCGGATTCCGCTGAGGAAGATTCCTTTACGGATGGTCTGCTGGATTGCCCGCACTACACCCGACCTGAGGTGTATGCGGATCAGCGTGTTCCCGACGTGTTGCTGAGTGGCAATCACGCGCATATCCGGCGTTGGCGTTTACAGCAGTCCCTTGGTCGGACCTATGAACGACGCGCCGATCTTCTGGAAAGCCGCTCGCTTTCTGGAGAAGAGAAGAAGCTGCTCGAGGAATACATCCGCGAGCGGGACGATAGTTAACAACGTATCGATGGTAGATCAGTTGATTTACCTTAGGAGCACAGCATGACCAACAAAATCATCCTTGCACTCGAAGCAGAGCAGATGACCAAAGAAATCCCTACCTTTGCCCCAGGCGACACCATTGTCGTTCAGGTGAAAGTGAAGGAAGGCGATCGTTCCCGTCTGCAAGCGTTCGAAGGCGTTGTCATCGCCAAGCGTAACCGCGGCGTGAACAGTGCGTTCACCGTTCGTAAAATCTCCAACGGTGTTGGCGTAGAACGTACTTTCCAGACCTACTCCCCGCAGATCGACAGCATGGCTGTTAAACGTCGCGGTGACGTACGTAAAGCCAAGCTGTACTACCTGCGCGACCTGTCGGGTAAAGCAGCTCGCATCAAGGAAAAACTGGCTTAAGTCCAGCTTCCGATGCAGAAAAAAGCAGCCTACGGGCTGCTTTTTTGTTGCCTGTAATAAACTGCCCTCACTATGTAGGAGCTGCCGAAGGCTGCGATCTTTTGATCTTGCTTGTGTTTCGGGAGCCAGAAATCAGAGCCATTCTTCATGACCACCCGTGACCAGGAAATCCAGCGCCGCACCGAACTCTCGGTAACCCGCGTGACCAAAGCCGTCTTCCCGCCGACCACCAACCATCACAACACCCTGTTCGGCGGCACCGCGCTGGCGTGGATGGACGAAGTGTCGTTCATCACCGCCACACGCTTCTGCCGTCTGCCATTGGTGACTGTGTCCACTGACCGGATTGACTTCAATCATGCGATCCCGGCTGGTTCGATCGTCGAGCTGGTAGGGCGGGTGATCAAAGTCGGCAACACCAGCCTCAAGGTTGAAGTGGAAGTGTTTGTCGAGAGCATGAGCTGCGATGGTCGCGAGAAAGCGATCCACGGGCAGTTCAGTTTTGTGGCGATTGATGATGACAAGCGGCCGGTGCCGGTACTGCCCGGATTTCCTGCCTGATCCGTAACCGAGTCGCGCCATTCGCGAGCAGGCTTGCTCCCACAGGTTCTGTGTTGGACACAATTTCCGATCACAGTGGGAGCGAGCCTGCTCGCGAAGCGTCAGATCAGACGCCGCTGGCCTCTGGCTGAATCAACGCCAACAAGGTCCACCCGGATCCCGGTTTCAAAGCGGTCTCCGGCGTCACCACATGCACCCAGCCGCTGTCATCACGCATGAACAGCAGGGTCGCCCGATTGCCATGCAATGCCTGGTAATCCTCCCAGCCAAAACCGTCGGTCAGCGTCGTGCTGTACAGCTCGGCGCCGTTGCTGATCAGGCTGGCCAGCTTGGCATAGGTCAGCGCCTCGCTGCCCAGCTGATTGCCGCGATGCTCCAGACTCGCGCGATGCTTGTCAGTGCGACGAGTTTCCTGACCGCTGGCCAGACCGAACAAACGCTGGTGACCAAAGTCGTGGCGAAAGCGCATTGCCGCCAAAGTATTCAGTTCGCCCGAGGGCGATAACGCCAATAGATGTCCCAGCCCCACCAGGTCCAGATGCGCATCGGCATGCTGCGACGCCGGGTTACCGAAGTACGTCGGCAAACCCTCCATGCGTGCCGCACGAATATTTTCCCAACTCGAATCGGTCAACAGTACGCGGCTGCCCAGTTGCTGCAACGATTTGCCCAGCAGACGCGCCGGGCCGTTGGCGCCGACGATCAGGAAGCCGCTCGGCGCCGGTTCAGCAACGTTCAGCAAGCGTGCCAGTGGCCGAGCGGTTGCACTTTGCAGCACCACGGTGCCGATGATCACCGCGAAAGTCAGCGGCACCAGCAGCAGCGCACCTTCGTGCCCGGCTTGATCCAGGCGAATCGCGAAAATCGCCGACACCGCCGCCGCCACGATCCCGCGCGGGGCGATCCAGCACAGCAGGGCGCGTTCACGCCAGCTCAGGCTGGAGCCGACAGTGCTCAACAGCACGTTCAGCGGACGCGCAATCAGTTGAATCACCAGCAGCAGAATCAGCACCAACGGCCCGAGGCTGAGCAGTGCATGCAGATCCAGCCGCGCCGCGAGCAGAATGAACAGTCCGGAAATCAGCAGCACGCTGAGGTTTTCCTTGAAGTGCAGGATGTGCCGCACATCCACGCCCTTCATGTTCGCCAGCCACATGCCCATCAGCGTCACCGCCAACAGACCGGACTCGTGCATCACCTGATTGGACGCAATGAAAATCCCCAGCACGGCTGCCAGCGAGGCGAGGTTGTGCAGGTATTCCGGCAGCCATTGGCGACGGATGATGGTGCCGAGCACCCAGCCGCCAACCACCCCGAATACGCTGCCGCAGACAATCACGCCGCCGAAGGTCAGCAGGCTCTGTTCGAGGCCGTTACCCTCGGAGCGGGCGATGATGAAGCTGTAGACCACCACCGCAAGCAGGGCGCCAATCGGGTCGATGACGATGCCTTCCCAGCGCAGGATGTTGGCGATCGAAGCTTTCGGTCGCACCACCCGCAGCATCGGCACGATCACCGTCGGCCCGGTCACCAGCGTCAGGCTGCCGAACAGAATCGCCAGCAACCAGTCGAAGCCGAGCAAGTAGTGAGTCGCGACGGCAATCACCACCCAGGTCGTGAGCGCGCCGATTGTCACCAGCCGATGCACGACGCTGCCGATCTCGCGCCATTCCGACAGATGCAGGGTCAGACTGCCCTCAAACAGGATCAACGCGACCGCCAGCGACACCAGCGGCATCAGCAGCGGGCCGAACATTTCCTGTGGGTCGAGCCAGCCGAGCACCGGGCCCGCGAGAATCCCGGTCAGCAACAAAAACAGAATGGCCGGCAGCTTCAGGCGCCACGCCAGCCACTGGCAACCCAGCGCAGCGGCGCCGATCCCGCCAAATGCCAAGAGAATTTGTTGTTCGTTCATTGAAGCTCCTTGTTCCTTGAAATGGCGGGCTATGAAAGACTAGCGGCCATTCCTACAGTTCACTCGACATTTGCACGCAGCCCCCGAGGTTGTGTGTCTTGAGCGCCCATGCCTGCCATCGACCACCCGCTGATTGACCAATTCCTCGACGCCCTGTGGCTGGAAAAGGGCCTGTCCGACAATACCCGCGGCGCCTACCGCAGCGATCTGGCGCTGTTCAACGGCTGGCTGCAGGAGAAAAACCTCGAGCTGATCAATGCCGGTCGCGAGTTGATCCTCGATCACCTGTCCTGGCGTCTCGAGCAGAACTACAAACCGCGCTCCACCGCCCGGTTTCTCTCCGGTGTGCGTGGCTTTTATCGCTATCTGCTGCGGGAAAAGCTGATTACGGTCGATCCGACTTTGCGCGTCGACATGCCGCAACTGGGCAGGCCACTGCCCAAATCGTTGTCGGAAGCGGACGTCGAAGCGCTGCTCAAGGCGCCGGACCTGAGCGAAGCCATCGGTCAGCGTGATCGCGCGATGCTTGAAGTGCTGTACGCCTGCGGGCTGCGCGTGACCGAACTGGTGAGCCTGACGCTGGAGCAGGTCAACTTGCGTCAGGGCGTGTTGCGGGTGATGGGCAAGGGCAGCAAGGAGCGCCTGGTGCCGATGGGCGAGGAGGCGATTGTCTGGGTCGAGCGCTACCTGCGTGATGGCCGTAGCGAGCTGCTGGGCGGGCGCCCCAGCGATGTGCTGTTCCCCAGCCAGCGCGGCGAACAGATGACGCGCCAGACTTTCTGGCACCGCATCAAGCATTGGGCCAAGGTCGCCGGGATCGGCAAATCGCTGTCACCGCACACCTTGCGTCACGCGTTTGCCACGCACCTGCTCAACCACGGCGCCGACCTGCGGGTGGTGCAGATGTTGCTGGGGCACAGTGATCTGTCGACCACGCAGATTTACACCCATGTGGCGCGGGCTCGCCTACAAGATCTCCACGCCAAACATCACCCGCGCGGCTGAACAAAAAATCCTGTGGGAGCGAGCCTGCTCGCGAAGAGGGAGTGTCAGTCAGTGTTCATTTAGCTGATACACCGCTTTCGCGAGCAGGCTCGCTCCCACAAGGAACTGTGCAGTCCTGAAAGTGTGGCGACAGGCGCATTCGGCCACCGTGGCCTTATGTGTTAGGCTTTGCCGGTTTGCACGATGGACGGTTATGACCCGGTGTTCCGGCACGGGCGTTCTGACCGTTTCATTTGTCCGCCTTCAGGAGATCTCATGCGTCTGACCCAGATTTTCGCCGCCGCAGCCATTGCGTTGGTCAGCACCTTTGCCGTCGCCGATGACGCGGCCGACAAAGCCATTCGTCAAAGCCTGGAAAAACTCGAACTCGAGGTTCCGGTAGAAAGCATCAGTGCCAGCCCGTTGCCGGGCATGTATGAAGTCAAGCTCAAGGGCAGCCGCGTGCTGTACGCCAGCGCTGACGGCCAGTACATCGTTCAGGGCTACCTGTTCCAGCTCAAGGACGGCAAGCCGGTCAACCTGACCGAGAAGACCGAGCGTCTGGGCATCTCCAAACTGATCAACGCCATTCCGGTGGCTGAAACCGTGGTGTATCCGGCTGTCGGCGAGACCAAATCGCACATCACCGTGTTCACCGACACCACCTGCCCGTACTGCCACAAACTGCACGCCGAAGTGCCCGAGCTGAACAAGCGCGGTATCGAAGTGCGTTACGTGGCGTTCCCGCGTCAGGGCCTCGGCTCGCCGGGTGACGAGCAACTGCAGGCTGTGTGGTGCTCGACCGACAAGAAAGCCGCCATGGACAAAATGGTCGATGGCAAGGAAATCAAGGCCGCCAAGTGCGCGAACCCGGTTTCCAAACAGTTCGCTTTGGGTCAGTCGATTGGCGTGAACGGCACACCGGCCATCGTTTTGGCCGACGGACAGGTCATTCCGGGCTACCAGCCGGCGCCACAAGTCGCCAAACTGGCGCTGGGCGCCAAGTAATTCGCATCGTCACGGTCCGCCGTTGACGATCATGGTCCGGCAGCAACATCGTCGGGCCATTAATAGAGAGCCGCGAATGCGCGGTTGTTTTCCGGCCGACCTTGCGTCGGCCGTTTCATGGGGAGTTCACAGTGAATCCGGTCAAAGTAGGCATCTGTGGGTTAGGGACCGTCGGTGGCGGTACCTTCAACGTACTTCAGCGCAACGCCGAGGAAATTGCTCGTCGTGCCGGGCGTGGGATCGAAGTGGCACAAATTGCCATGCGCACGCCAAAGCCTCAGTTCCAGACGACCGGTATTGCGATTACCAACGATGTCTTCGAAGTGGCCACGAACCCTGAGATCGACATCGTCATAGAGCTGATGGGCGGCTACACCGTTGCCCGCGAGCTGGTACTCAAGGCCATCGAGAATGGCAAGCATGTGGTCACCGCGAACAAGGCACTGATTGCCGTTCACGGTAATGAGATTTTCGCCAAGGCACGCGAGAAAGGCGTGATCGTGGCGTTCGAAGCGGCCGTGGCTGGTGGCATTCCGGTGATCAAGGCGATCCGTGAAGGCCTGTCCGCCAACCGTATCAACTGGGTGGCCGGGATCATCAACGGTACCGGTAACTTCATCCTCACCGAAATGCGCGAGAAGGGTCGCACCTTCGAAGACGTGCTGGCCGAAGCGCAAGCGCTGGGCTACGCCGAAGCCGATCCGACCTTCGACGTCGAAGGCATCGACGCGGCGCACAAGCTGACGATTCTGGCGTCGATCGCGTTCGGCATTCCGCTGCAATTCGACAAGGCTTACACCGAAGGCATCACCCAGCTGACCACCGCCGACGTGAATTACGCCGAAGCGTTGGGCTACCGCATCAAGCACCTCGGTGTAGCGCGCAGCACCGCTGCCGGTATCGAGCTGCGCGTACACCCGACGCTGATCCCGGCCGATCGTCTGATCGCCAACGTCAACGGCGTGATGAACGCCGTGATGGTCAATGGTGACGCTGCCGGTTCGACCCTGTTCTACGGCGCTGGCGCCGGCATGGAGCCAACCGCTTCGTCGGTGATCGCCGACCTGGTGGACGTGGTTCGCGCGATGACCTCCGATCCGGAAAACCGCGTGCCGCACCTGGCCTTCCAGCCGGACTCGCTGTCGGCCCATCCGATCCTGCCGATCGAAGCCTGCGAAAGCGCCTACTACCTGCGCATCCAGGCCAAGGACCATCCGGGCGTTCTGGCTCAGGTGGCAAGCATCCTTTCGGAGCGCGGTATCAACATCGAGTCGATCATGCAGAAGGAAGTCGAAGAGCATGACGGTCTGGTGCCGATGATCCTGCTGACCCACCGCGTGGTCGAGCAGCGCATCAACGATGCGATCGCTGCCCTCGAAGCGCTGGCGGGCGTCAACGGTCCGGTTGTGCGGATCCGCGTCGAGCACCTGAACTAAGTCGCCATCATTGACCGGGCCCGTGCGCGGGTCCGGCATTGCGAACACTCTGCATTGGAGTCAGTCATGCGTTACATCAGTACCCGCGGCCAGGCACCGGCCCTGAATTTCGAAGACGTCCTGCTGGCCGGTCTCGCGACCGACGGCGGTTTGTACGTCCCGGAAAACCTGCCACGTTTCACCCAGGAAGAAATCGCTTCCTGGGCCGGCCTGCCGTATCACGAGCTGGCTTTCCGGGTCATGCGCCCGTTTGTCACCGGCAGCATTCCTGACGCGGATTTCAAAAAGATCCTCGAAGAAACCTACGGCGTGTTCTCGCACAGCGCCGTGGCGCCGCTGCGTCAGCTCAACGGTAATGAATGGGTGCTGGAGCTGTTCCACGGCCCGACCCTGGCGTTCAAGGACTTTGCCCTGCAACTGCTCGGTCGTCTGCTCGATTACGTGCTGGAAAAGCGCGGCGAGCGCGTGGTCATCGTCGGCGCCACTTCCGGTGACACTGGTTCGGCCGCCATCGAAGGCTGCAAGCACTGCGAAAACGTCGACATCTTCATCCTGCACCCGCACAACCGCGTGTCCGAAGTGCAGCGTCGGCAGATGACGACGATTGTCGGCGAGAACATCCACAACATCGCCATCGAAGGCAACTTCGATGACTGCCAGGAAATGGTCAAGAACAGCTTCGCCGACCAGAGCTTCCTCAAGGGCACGCGCCTGGTAGCGGTGAACTCGATCAACTGGGCGCGGATCATGGCCCAGATCGTTTACTACTTCCACGCCGCCCTGCAGTTGGGCGGCCCGGCGCGTTCGGTGGCATTCTCGGTGCCGACCGGCAATTTCGGCGACATTTTCGCCGGGTACCTGGCGCGCAACATGGGTCTGCCGATCAACCAGTTGATCGTCGCCACCAACCGCAACGACATCCTGCACCGCTTCATGAGCGGCAACCAGTACGTCAAGGAAACCCTGCACGCCACGCTGTCGCCGTCGATGGACATCATGGTCTCGTCGAACTTCGAACGCCTGCTGTTCGACCTGCACGGTCGCAACGGCGCGGCGATTGCCGGGCTGATGGATTCGTTCAAGCAGGGCGGTGGTTTCAGCGTCGAGCAAGAGCGCTGGACCGAAGCCCGCAAGCTGTTCGACTCGCTGGCCGTGGACGATGCACAAACCTGCGAAACCATCGCTGAAGTTTACGCGCAGTGCGGTGAAGTGCTGGACCCGCATACCGCCATCGGCGTCAAGGCCGCCCGCGAATGCCGTCGCAGCCTGGACATCCCGATGGTGATTCTGGGCACTGCACATCCGGTGAAGTTCCCGGATGCCGTGGAGAAAGCCGGTGTAGGAAAAGCTCTCGAACTGCCTGCACATCTTTCTGATTTGTTTGAGCGAAACGAGCGCTGCACCGTTTTGCCAAACGAGCTGAAAGCCGTACAGGCCTTTGTCAGCCAGCATGGCAACCGTGGCAAGCCGCTGTAAGCCGAAAAAGCTGTCACATTTTGAAGCCCGTCTCCTGACGGGCTTTTTTGTTTCTGCTGCCACACTGCTCGGGTTTTCGCCCATGAAGGACGGGTGAGTCGATCACGAAGGAAGTGGCAATGCTGTTTGAAAGAGGATGGAAACACGCCCTGAAGCAGGTACTGCTGTTGTGCCTGTTGTATGGCTGGCGCGTGAGCGCGGCGGCGCATCTGGCGCATGAGGAAGAGAAGTTGAACATCGGCACCGTGGTACTGGATGAGGAAGAGCGGCAATGGATTCGCGACAATCCGACAGTGATTGTGGCGGCGGAGCAGTACCCGTTGTACCTGTTTCTCGACGAGCACGGTCATTGGAGCGGCCTCAACAGCGATGTGCTCAAGCGCATCAGCGCCATGACCGGCTTGCAGTTCATCTACCGGGAATCCTTTTCCACCGCGCAAATGCTCGAGCGCCTGGAAACCGGTGCTGCGGACATCAGTACAACCCTGGCGATGAATGATGAACGCCGATTGAGCCTGGATTTCAGTCATGCCTTTGGCGGTGCCGGCTGGGTATTTGTCGGCCGCGCCGGCGAGCCGCAGGTGCAGTCGCTGGAGCAGTTGGCCAAACGGGTGCTGGTATTGCCGGGTCGGCATGCGCTGGAGGGGGTGATTCGGCGCGATTATCCGTCCATCGAGTTACGTTCGGTGAAAACCTATGCCGAGGCGAGGGCGCTGGTCGAAAGCGGTGAGGCCTATGCCACTATCGAAAATGAAATCGGTGCGCAGCTCTATCCCTCCGGCCTGCTGAAGGTCGGCGAATTGCTGGAGGGGAAATGGGAGGCCGATCTTCTGGCCGTGCGCAAGGGTCAGCCGCAATTGCTGAGCATACTGAACAAGGCGCTTGAGGCGTTTCCGGCTTCCGAACTCCGTGCCATTCGCCTGAACTGGCTGGGCGGCATCGGGCCGAAACCTGCCGCCGCCGGTTGGCAGCACTGGCTCCGATCGAGCTGCTGGGGGGTGGTTTTGGTGGGGGGCTTTTGCGTGATGTCGCTGTTATGGAATCGGCGAATGGCGGCCGTGATCAAGCGGCATCGAGACGTGCAAAGCGAGCTCGACGATCAATTGGTCTTTCAGCGTGCATTGATTGATGCCATGCCTGATCCGGTGTTCGTCCGTGACCTGGAAGGGCGCCTGATCCTGTGCAACAAGAGTTACGAAGAGGCGTTGTCGCTCCGCTTTGAGCAGGTGCAGGGATGCCGCTTGATCGAGGTTGATGCGCTACCGCGAGCCACTGCCGCCACGCTGCATGATGAGTTCATGATTCAGTTGAGAACGCGCAGGACCCGCTTCAGCAAGCGCCGTTTGCAATTCAACGATGGCAATCGGGAAATCTACCAGTGGACCGTCCCGTTCTACAGCGCCAAAGGGGAATTGCGCGGCCTGCTCGGGGGCTGGACAGATATCACCCAGCGTGATGCTGAGGCGGGATAAGGTCCGCACTGATATTGGGAAATTTCCTATGTCTCGCGCCTCTTTTTCCGATGGGGGACTGAAGGAGGCTCGCCTAAAGTGGGCAACCCCTGCGGCGAGTCCGCGATTGCCGTTTCCGAGGTCGCCCATGCGCTCGCTCAAAGTCCTGATTCTCGAACCAGATCCTTATCGAATGATGGCGTTGCACCAGATGCTCAACGCGTTCGGTATCTATGACGTGCTCACGGCGTCATCGCTGGCCTCGGCACGCTGCTCGCTGGAACGTCGTACAAGGGTCGACATCGCGATCTGCGATCCGCAGCTGAAAGGCGGGGAAGGCCTGGCGCTGATCCGGCATCTGGCGGCCGAGCGGGAGGCCAGTGCTGTCATTCTGTTGGGGCGAGTAGCACCGGGCCTGCTGAGCGATCTCGAAAGCCTGCTGCAAACACAGGCGCTGATGCTGCTGGGGCGCCTGCAAACGCCGGTTTCGGCAGTGCTGATGCGCGGGCTGCTGGACCGCTACCTGCAAACGGCAGCCCAGCCGGCCGGTGCCTGAACCGACGGTTATGTTTCTGTCATCTTCACCGTGCATGCTCTGACAGACCGCTAACTGCTTCGACAGCAGCGCGGCATTCAGAACTTTCTTCTCGGGCCGGTGGTCACTTAATGTGAACACGCCCCAGGCACAATGTTTTCGGACTATTGAGTGGAGATCGAGATGGAAAGTATCAGTCTATTGCTCGGTGAGGCTCTGAGCCCGTATCAGGTGACGTTGACTCCGTGTGGCGCCCATGGCGAATGCCTGGTGACGCTGAAGAACAGCAACGGCGCCCTTGTGGTCGAGCGCGAATTCAATCAGGCGCAGTTGAGCGACAAACGTCTGCTGACCGATGTGGTCGATGGTTTGCACCGCGACGTCCTGATTGCCGAAGGGCGGTTGGAGCCCTGTGTCATCGCGGCTTTGCGCAATGCGGCGCTGGATAAGCGTGCGGCACTGTAAAGATGAAATATTTTTTGTGGGAACCTTCCTGCATCCCCGTCAGTCAGACCCCGTAACAGCAGGATCAAGCATTGTGCTCCGGTGCTTGTCGCTTGCTGCTACGGGTCTTTATGTAGACCGCGTTTAACCCCGAGTCGTCTCCCCACTTCTCGGGGTTTCTTTTTGCCCGCAGGTTTTTATTGCGCGGCCTGTTGTTCGAAAAAGATCCGTGCCTGATGCAGGTAATCCTTGCGCATTTCGGGGTCCAGCCAGTCGGCATACGACTGGTTCAGTTGCTCATGGGGCAGGGTACGCAGCAGTTGGTTGATCTCACTGATCGCCTGACGGCCCTGAGGCGTATCGGAACACCCGACATAGCCGGACAGATATTTGCCGGTGCCTCGAATCGGATAGAACACCAGTTGGTCTTCGGCGATTTGCGCCTGATGCGCCTGATAGCGGATCTCCGGCCAGTAACCCAACACCACTTGCAGACGCCCCAGGCGCTGCATTGATAGCAGGCTGCTCAGGGCGTCGTTGCCATAATGCGGCGTCAGCGCAGCGTCCGGGGCCTGCTTGAGCAGCGTGTCGAGATACTCGCCGTAACTGCGTTCTGCGACGACGCCGACCTTGATTTCGCCGTTGGCCAGAAATGCCGTCAGATCGACTTCACCGTCGACCAGGTATGGCGCCAGCACATTGCGATCCTTCTGACGCACCACCAGACCATTACTGACAGCGCGAAACGCCGGAATAGAGAAAGCGATCCATTGCGTGCGCTCCTTGCTCCAGATCAGCGACGGATCGCAAGTGAAGGTCGGCTCGTGCAGCATCTGCATGCCCCGGGCGCGATTGACCCGCATCAGCGTGTGTTCGTATTGCGGCATGCCGGCGATCAGCATCGGCATCAGTTGATCGATGACGCCCTGGCCCTTTTTCGGGCCTTCGAAGATGGTCAGGGGCGGCAAGTCGCGCAGCAACCAGATCAGCGTGGGTTTCGCTTGCGCCCAGGCCGGCAGGGCCAGCAGAAACAGCAGGCCGAACAGCCGCCACGTCCACCAGTGGTGGGCGCGGTTGGCGGCCGATGTCTGGCGATGTTTCAGCTTAAATGGCTCCGTCTGTGCGCAACCGGGCGATCTGCTGTTCGTCGTAGCCAAGATCGTGCAGCACCTGCGCATTGTGTTCACCGAGCTGTGGCCCGACCCATTCGGAAGTGCCCGGCGTCTCGGAGAGTTTCGGCACGATGCCCGGCATCTTGAAAGGCTTGCCGTCCGGCAGTTTCGCCTGCAGGAACATTTCCCGGGCGAGGTACTGCGGATCGCTGAACATGTCTTCGGCACTGAAGATCCGGCTGGCCGGCACTTCCGCCTGGTTGAGCAGGTCGAGCACGCTTTGCAGCGGCAACGAATTGACCCAGCGGTCGATCACGCCATACAACTCGTCGCGGCGACTGTCGCGCCCGTCGTTGCTCGCCAGTGTCGGGTCGTTGGCCAGATCCTCGCGGCCGATGATCAGCATGAAGCGTTTGAAGATCGCGTCGCCATTGGCGCCGATCTGCACATGCTTGCCGTCGGCGCTGGTGTGGATCGATGACGGCGTGATGCCCGGCATGATGTTGCCGGTGCGTTCGCGGATGAAGCCGAACACGTCGAACTCCGGCACCATGCTTTCCATCATGGCGAAAATCGCCTCGTACAACGCGACATCGACCACTTGGCCGAGGCCACCGTTGACCTCGCGGTGACGCAGGGCCATCAGCGCACCGATCACGCCCCATAACGCAGCAATCGAATCACCGATGGAAATCCCGGTGCGCACCGGTGGCCGATCCTCGAAACCGGTGATGTAGCGCAAGCCGCCCATGGATTCACCGACCGCGCCGAAGCCCGGTTGATCCTTCATCGGCCCGGTCTGGCCGAACCCCGAGAGGCGCACCATCACCAGTTTCGGATTCAGCGCGTGCAGGGTTTCCCAGCTCAGCCCGAGTTTTTCCAGCACACCGGGGCGAAAGTTCTCGATCAGGATGTCGGCTTCGCCCAGCAGTTTTTTCAGGATCGCCAGACCCTCGGGGTGCTTGAGGTTCAGCGTCAGCGACTTCTTGTTGCGCGCCTGAACGAACCACCACAACGAAGTGCCTTCATACAATTTGCGCCATTTGCGCAGCGGATCGCCGCCGTCGGGCGATTCGACCTTGATCACTTCCGCGCCGAACTCGCCGCAAATGCGTGAGGCGAACGGCCCGGCAATCAACGTACCCAATTCAATGACTTTCACACCGCTGAGCGGTTTGTTGGCGAACGGCATACTGAATCCTGTAGGACAAGGCTGAGCAGATACAGCGTTTTAACATAGCCGGCTGTCAGACGCCGCAGCTTGATCGCCATCAATTCGATGATTGCCTACCGCATCGGTTAGACTTGCCGACTTTCCTCGTATCAAGAAGCCCGTTCATGGCCCAGCCGTCTACCACTTACAAATTCGAACTGAACCTCACTGACCTCGACCGTGGTGTCTACGAGAGCGTCAAGCAGACCATCGCCCGTCACCCTTCGGAAACCGAAGAGCGCATGACCGTGCGGCTGCTGGCCTACGCCCTTTGGTACAACGAACTGCTGTCGTTTGGCCGTGGTCTGTCGGATGTGGATGAACCTGCGCTGTGGGAAAAAAGCCTGGACGACCGTGTTCTGCACTGGATTGAAGTCGGCCAGCCGGATGCCGATCGCCTGACCTGGTGCTCGCGTCGCACCGAACGCACCAGCCTGCTGGCCTATGGCAGCCTGCGCGTATGGGAAGGCAAAGTGGTGCCGGTGGCGAAGAACCTGAAAAACGTCAACATCGCCGCCGTGCCGCAAGAGGTGCTGGAAACCCTGGCCAAGGACATGCCGCGTGTCATCAAGTGGGACGTAATGATCAGCGAAGGCACGATCTTCGTCACCGACGACCGTGGTCAGCACGAAGTCCAGCTGGAATGGCTGGCAGGCGAGCGCGGCTGATCCCGCGTCGCCTGCTGATTAATCCCACGTATTCAAGAGAAGTTTCCGTTACCCCATGCGTATTGATCCTCGACCGTTGCCTGCCACGCTGCCGTTTCTCGGTGATCTGCCACCTTTGCTGACCCGTTTGTACGCGGCGCGGGGCGTTCAATCCGAGGCAGAGCTGGATAAAAGTCTGGCGCGGCTGATTCCGTTCCAGCAGCTCAAGGGCATCGAGGCGGCGGTGGAACTGCTGGTGACGGCGCTGGCGCAGCGTCAGCGTATTCTGATCGTCGGTGACTTCGATGCGGACGGGGCGACGGCCAGTACGGTCGGCGTGCTCGGCTTGCGTCTGCTGGGCGCGGCGCATGTCGATTATCTGGTGCCGAACCGCTTCGAATACGGCTATGGCCTGACCCCGGAAATCGTCGAAGTCGCGCTGACCCGTGAGCCGCAATTGTTGATCACTGTCGACAACGGCATCTCCAGCGTCGAAGGCGTGGCTGCCGCCAGGCGCGCGGGACTGAAGGTGTTGATCACCGACCACCACTTGCCCGGCGATGAACTGCCGCTGGCCGATGCACTGGTCAACCCGAACCAGCCGGGCTGCGAGTTTCCGAGCAAGGCGCTGGCCGGGGTCGGGGTGATTTTCTACGTGCTGATGGCCTTGCGCGCGCGCCTGCGCAGCCTCGGCTGGTATGAGAGCAAGCCACAGCCGAACATCGGTGAGTTGCTCGATCTGGTGGCGCTGGGCAGCGTCGCCGACGTGGTGCCGCTGGACGCCAACAACCGGATTCTGGTGCATCAAGGCCTTGAGCGGATTCGCGCCGGGCGCGCACGGCCGGGGATCAAGGCGATTCTTGAAGTGGCCAAGCGTGATGCGGCGCGCATCACCTCAACTGACCTGGGTTTTATCGTCGGCCCGCGCCTGAATGCGGCGGGGCGTCTTGACGACATGAGCCTCGGGATCGAATGCCTGCTCACCGCCGATGCCAATCTGGCGCGGGAAATGGCTGCGCAACTGGACGGCATGAACCAGGACCGCAAATCCATCGAGCAGGGCATGCAGCGCGAGGCGCTGGCCCAGCTCAAGGATTTGCCGGTGGAATCAATGCCGTTCGGCCTGTGCCTGTTCGATCCCGAGTGGCATCAGGGCGTGATCGGCATTCTCGCCTCGCGGATGAAAGAGCGTTATTTCCGCCCGACCATTGCCTTCGCCGATGCTGGCGACGGGCTGCTCAAGGGCTCTGGGCGTTCGGTGCAAGGCTTCCACATTCGTGACGCGCTGAGCGTGGTGGCCGCGCAGCATCCGAACCTGATTGCCAAGTACGGTGGCCACGCGATGGCGGCGGGCCTGACCTTGCCGCAGGAGAATTTTGCGCTGTTCGCCGAGGCTTTCGATGCCGAAGTGCGTCGGCAACTCCGCGAAGAAGACCTGACCGGGCGCATGCTCTCGGACGGCACGCTCGCCGTCGAGGAGTTCCACCTCGAACTGGCCCGCGCCCTGCGTCATGCCGGGCCTTGGGGCCAGCATTTCCCGGAGCCGCTGTTCCATGGTGTGTTCCAGTTGGTCGAGCAGCGCGTAGTCGGCGAGCGCCATCTGAAAGTGGTGCTGAAAAGCGAGTGCGGGTCGGTGAAGCTGGATGGCATCGCGTTCGGCATTGACCGCGATGTGTGGCCGAACCCGACCATTCAGTGGGTCGAGCTGGCTTATAAGCTCGACGTTAACGAGTTTCGGGGCAACGAGTCGGTGCAATTGATGATTGCCCACATCGAACCACGCTGACCCCATTCGCGAGCAGGCTCGCTCCCACAGGCACGGTGTTGTCTTTGTGGGAGCGAGCCTGCTCGCGAAAGCACCCTTTCACACACTGAATCACTCTGAACCCTCCCTCATCCCCGGTTGTCGACTAGGCTCTAAGCACTGCTTGATTGGCCTTGTGACGTCTTGTCGAATTTTTTGCCCGCGGGGGCGGGTGCTGCGCCTTTTTTGTCACTCGTCGACTTTTCAAACAGAACCCTGGAGCCTGCCCACTGATTTGAGAGGTGCCCCATGAGTCTGCTGCTCGAACCCTTTACCCTTCGCCAACTGACCCTGCCCAACCGCATCGCCGTGTCACCGATGTGCCAGTACTCCAGCGTCGACGGTCTGGCCAACGACTGGCATCTGGTGCACCTGGGCAGCCGCGCGGTGGGCGGTGCCGGACTGATTTTCACCGAGGCCACGGCGGTCACCGCCGACGGGCGAATCACCGCCGAAGACCTCGGTTTGTGGAACGACGAACAGATCGAACCGCTGCAACGCATCACCCGTTTCATCACGGCTCAGGGCGCGGTTGCTGGCATTCAACTGGCCCACGCCGGGCGCAAGGCCAGCACCCATCGGCCATGGATCGGCAAGCACGGTAGCGTCAAACCGGAGGATGGCGGCTGGACCCCGGTCGGGCCATCGCCGATAGCCTTCGATCCGCAACACACGCAACCGAAACAGCTCGATGAAGCGCAGATCGCCGAAGTGATCCAGGCCTTCGTTGCCGCCGCCAAACGCGCACTGACCGCAGGTTTCAGCGTGGTCGAGGTGCATGCCGCCCACGGTTATCTGCTGCATCAGTTCCTGTCACCGTTGAGCAATCAGCGCCGCGATCAATACGGTGGTTCGTTCGAAAACCGTATTCGGCTGGTCTTGCAAGTCACCGAGGCCGTGCGCGAGGTCTGGCCGCAAGAGTTGCCGGTGTTTGTCCGGGTTTCGGCCACCGATTGGGTCGAAGATGGCTGGAACCCGGATGAAACCGTCGAACTGGCGCGTCGCCTCAAGGCACTGGGCGCGGATCTGATCGATGTCTCGTCTGGTGGTACCGCCGCCAACGCCGAGATTCCCGTAGGGCCGGGGTATCAGACACGCTTCGCCGAACGGGTGCGCAAGGAGTCAGGCATCGCCACCGGCACCGTCGGCATGATTACCGAACCGGCACAGGCTGAGCACATTCTGCGCACCTGTCAGGCTGACATCATCTTTCTCGCCCGCGAACTGCTGCGTGACCCGTACTGGCCGCTGCACGCCGACGATGATCTGGGCGGGCGCAAAGCGGTGTGGCCGGCGCAGTATCAGCGCGCAACCCATCGTGATCAGCCGATCCATGAGTCTGACCTGCGCGATTGATTTCAAAACCGCGTAAGGTCTATAAAACCCGCCATTGAACCGGCGGGTTTTTTCTTGCCCGCCGTTCTGGAATTTCAGGGAAGACAGCCATGTTGATCGAACGAGAACTGAGCGAACACGACTTGCCGTTGCTGGCGCAGATCGACCGCAGTGAGCGGGTCGAGGCGAACTATCGTCTGGAAAACGGTGAGCTGATTCTGTATCCGGTGCATGTCGACATGCGTGGTTGGCCGGAAGGGGAGGCCGAAGAAAACGCATTGGTGCTGGAACAGTGTTTGCGGCGCGGAGGTTGGCTGTATGGCGTTTTCGACGGGCAGGCGCTGGTCGCGGCGGTGGTTGTGGATAACCGGGTTATCCACAACCAGGGGCTGAGCATGCGGCAATTGACGTTTCTGCACATCAGCCGCGATTACCGCGGGCAGGGACTGGGGGCGAAGTTATTCGCGCTGGCCTGTGAGCAGGGGCGGCGGTTCGGTGCCGAGGCGTTGTATGTCTCAGCCACTGAGTCGCGCAACACTGTGGAGTTTTATCAGCGACAGGGTTGCCGGTTGGTTGATCAACCGGATCCGGAGTTATTCGCTCTGGAACCCCGCGACATCCATTTGTACTGTCCTCTTGGCTGACAACAATCCCTGTAGGAGCTGCCGGAGGCTGCGATCTTTTGACGTTGACGGGGCATGAACAAGATCAAAAGATCGCAGCCTTCGGCAGCTCCTACAGGGATTCGTTCTGCTCAAAAAAACAATGTAGAGGCCCATGCAGGCGCCTCACAGCATCAAGGATACTTGCGCTTGTCCGGCGCCGGCGGGAAGTACTGGTACAACCAGGTCTCGCTCAGCGTGCGGTCATTGGTGCGGATGAACAGGCGCAGTTCCACCGGATCGACGCTGTCGCTGGTCGGGTACCAGTCGAACAGGATCCGGTAACCCTTGATGTCATCGAGCACCAGCACGCTGAAGTCCTGCACCTTGCCGTTGGAACAGGTGACCACCGGTTCGATCCCGGTGCCCTGCGGCAGGCGATCCAGGCCGCCACCGGTGAAGTCCACGGCAAAGCGCCGTGCCCAGACCGGCGGATAGTGCTCGCCCGGTGCCCAGCCTTCGACGAAGCCCCCCATGCCCGAGCGGGTCGCATGCACCCGCGCCAGCGGTGTGCCAACGGGCGGCAGAGCGCTCCAGTAGAGCTTGTAGCCGTAATTCAGCGAGTCGCCGGCGGCCACCGGCTTCTTCGGGGTCCAGAACGCGACGATGTTATCGAGGGTTTCGCCGGTGGTCGGAATTTCCAGCAGATCGATCGAGCCTTCGCCCCACGCGGTTGTAGGCTCGACCCACAGGCTCGGGCGCTTGCTGTACCAGTCGACAGTGTCCTGATAGTTGGCGAATTCGTGGTCAGTCTGTACCAGACCGAAGCCTTTCGGATCGGTGTCGGCAAACGCGTTGAACTGCAGGGTCGCCGGGTTGTTCAGCGGACGGCAGATCCACTCGCCATTGCCACGCCACATCGCCAAGCGATCGGAGTCGTGGATCTGCGGGTGAATGGTGTCGCACATGCGGCGTTCGTGGGTGCCGCAACTGAACATGCTGGTCATCGGCGCAATGCCCAACTGTTCGATGGCGGTCCGCGCGTTGATGTGGGCGTCGATCTCCATCACCACGCGCTCGGCCTGGCAATCGATGTCGAAGCGATAGGCGCCAGTCGCACTCGGCGAGTCGAGCAGGGCGTAGACCACAAAACGCGTGGCGTTCTGCTCCGGAGTCTCGAACCAGAACTTGGTGAAGTCAGGAAATTCTTCGCGCTTTTTCGCGTAGGTGTCGATGGCCAGACCACGCGCGGAGAGGCCATATTGGCCAGTGGCATCCACCGCACGGAAGTAGCTGGCGCCGAGGAACGACACCACGTCGTGACGATCCAGCTCCGGCGCCTTGAACAGCTTGAAGCCGGCAAAGCCCAGGTCGCCCTTGAGCTGCTGGGTATCGACCGAGGTGTTCTCGTAGTTGAACAGCGTCGGGCGGAAATGCACTTCGCGCGCGGTGCGGGTCTTCGGATCGACGCTGTACATGCGCACTGGCTGGCGGAAACCCATGCCAACGTGGAAGAACTGCACGTCCAGCTGACCTTTGTTTTCCTTCCACAGCGAATGGTCGCCGTCGTAGCGGATCGCGTTGAAGTTCTGCGGGGTCATGGTCGCCAGGGTCGGCGGCAGCACCTGTTTAGTGTCCTGATAGGCCGAACCGGCCAGTTGCTTGGCCTGACGCTTGAGCGCTTCGAAATCGAAGGCCTGCGCTTCGCCATCAGCGGCGCCACCATTGGCGGCCCAGGCACGGGCGGCCAGCAGGCCGGAAGCCGAGAGACCGGTGTAAGCCGCAATGGCCATCGACGCTTTGAGCAAATTCCTGCGGTGCATAAATACAACCTGTCGTGAGCAATCCCGCGCCGTTCCTGGCACGTGCTGGATCAGAAATTACGGTTCGGACAAGCCTTCGGCCAAACGCAACGGACTATAAACAGATGCCGGCTAGCTTAAACGGTTCGCTCGCCGAGCAAAATTCGTTGATACACGATGACAGCGTGTCAATGAAACAAGACATGTCGGTTAAACGTCCTACGGCACTTACTGATTTACAGGGCATATCTGCTTTTTTCGACTAATTACTCTAAAAATCGCTTTTCAGCGCCGATTAAATTTCTATTCTATGGGCATGGCCGGTGCGACCGGCAGGGCACAGGCGCTGCTGTAAGGGGCAGGGCGATGTGGTGATCAAGCAATTCTTCGACGTATCAGAGAAGGACATCGTCCATGGCAAAAATACAAGGCATCGCCGAAATGCTCGGCATCTTTCCCTGCCTGAGCAGCGGACGCAGAAGGCGTCGATTGAGTTCTGAAGAGCTGAAGCTGGTGGAGCGTTATCGCGAGTTGTCGGAGAGTGACCGGATTGCGATGCGCTATCTGGTGGATGCGATGCGCAGTGTTTCGCGGTTTTAACGCTGGGATTGCGATCGTGAAAGCCATTTGGCTTTTACGGTCGCCAAGTCAATCAACTTGCCTGCGTCGGCATCAGCGATGCCGACTTTTTTTGCTTCCTGGCGCATGGCTACGCTGATTTGATTTAGGTAACACTCTGCGAAGAACTCATCGCTTGGGATAACTTCCAGAACGTGGGGCATTTCAGTGATTGGCAATCTCATCTGCAAAACAACTCGTCTAGAGGTTTAAACGCTGGACCTGTGGCGAGGGAGCTTGATACCGCTGGACTGCGTAGCAGTCGCCTGCTTTTTGTCGAGGAACCGCTGCGCGACCTAGCGGCAGCAAGCTCCCTCGCCGCAGGTTTTCTTATTGGATGGACTTCAGCTACACGTTCCCAAAACCGGATACGGTCGCTGGCCGTGCATCAATTCAGGCACATCCCGCCATTTGACCCACGCCTGCTGTTGCCAGTGCAGCAACGGCACGGTAACGCCCGCCCAATGCATCGAACTCAGGCTCGGTTGGTTTTCCACAGGGCTTGATTGAATTTCGCGCAGCATCGGAATGACCTCATGGCTCAGCCATTGGCGCAGGTTGCGGTTTTCCGGGACGAAGTGGTGGACAAGCAGGGCGTATAGGCCGGACTCGCTGACTATCGCGCAATCGACGATTTCCCCGTCCTTGCGCAGGAGGACATTGCGACGCTGGTCGGGATCGAGTTTCAGCGTGAGGCGTTCGTTTAGCGGGTAGCCCATCAAGCGACCGAGACCCTGAACACAAAACCAGGCTTCATGGTTTTGCATGAACGCATGGAGGAAGTGGTTGTGGCGGGTGAAGACGGTGGGGGTGAAGTGAGGAACGTTTTCAGAGGTGTTTTTGATTTGTTTAGGCATTTGTCGACTCCAATATTCAGAATAGAGCCGCCACTCAAATGAGCGCGGTTGCGCCATGTTGATTTTGTTCCGGCTTCGACACCGGGCTGCTGATTTCACAGCCGGAAAGAAGACTATCTCCCGGATGCTCTCCGCGCCAAGTCTGCGCTATCGACACTAACTGTAGGAAACGGAGCTTTTTCAGGAGGGCTGCGTCTGTAGGAGATGCCTGTTTTTGCACTGGCGCCAGTGAAACGACCCCTAACCAGTGTTTTTTCCGCTATTTGTTTGAATCTCGCGCATCGCTACAGATGCTCGGCCCTTGGTTTCAGGGCTCAAAAGATTGTTATGAATACTGGAGAATTCAATGAAGGTATCCCTCAAACAGATCAATGGACCTTGGGATCAGGGCTGGGTGCTGGACAAACACATGGTAAGTAGTACCTTTCTTGGCAACGATGATCGCGGGCATCCATGCTTCGATAACCAGCGCACCGAGATTGGCGAAGCGACCTACCAGCTCAAATACCAGAAGGATTGGACTCAGGTCGGCCCACTTGCCCAAGCGGTAGCGACAAATGTGTTCCCAAAACTGGATCAGGTCGGATTTGTAGTACCTATGCCTGCTTCAAATATTCGTCAGCGACAACCGGTAACCGAGGTTGCCCTGGCGTTGGGACAAATTACTGGGCTGCCGGTTTTCTCTGATTTGCTTCGGAAAGCGGCCACTGGAAAATCGCTCAAGGATTTGCACTCCAAAGCAGACAAGGTTGCTGCGATTGGAGACAGTTTCAGCGTCAATGACGAAATCACCACGGATGGGCGCTGGAATGTTTTGGTTGTAGATGATCTGTTTGATAGCGGGGCGTCGATGGACGCGGCCTGCGCTGTTTTGCGTAAATATCCCAAGGTAGGGAAGATTTACGTAGCGGCGCTAACTTGGAAGTGAACTCAATGACGACTGTATTTATTGCTGGCTCTATCAACATCAAGAACCTTGATCCGAAGGTTAAAGAGCGTATCAATAATATCGTTGCGTCCGATTTTGAGGTGGTGGTGGGTGATGCGGGGGGGGCCGACACTTCCATTCAGGAGTATCTGCTGAGTCTTGAGCGATCCAGAACCACGGTGTTCTGCAGCGGTTCGGCACCGAGGAATAACCTTGGGAAATGGCCCGCCAGAACAGTCGACTCCAAACACTCCAAAGGGTCGAGAGCCTTCTTCACCGAAAAAGACGTGGTGATGGCTGAAGCGGCTGATTACGGCTTGATGATCTGGGATGCAAAGAGCACCGGTACGCTCAGCAACGTCATTGAACTGTTATCGAGAAAGAAGAAGTCGCTTGTCTTCGTCAACAAGGAAAAGGAATTCAAAGTGGTCGGAGACGTCAGTCAGCTCGAAGAGTTGATTGCATTCATGTCCGATCACGCCAGGCAAAAAGCCAATGAAAAAATCAGGTTGTTCGATCGTATTTCCTTGCTGAAGCACGATCAGGCAGAGCTTTCTTTTTGATGTTTTTTCTCGGCCTTCCTGAACCCCGGCACCTTGTCGGTGCCGGGATGGCAGGTTCTTAGCGACTCACCTTCCACGCATCCCCAGCCGGCGCCTTCCCATGGTCATACGGCTTGCCGATCCACATATAAATCAACCCCAGTCCAATCACGATCGCCGTGCTCAGCACCATCGCGTAGTTGATGTACCACGCGGCATCCGGCGTGCGTGGCCAAGCCATGTTGATGATTGCTCCGACGCCGTACACCAGCGCGCCGATGTTCACTGGCCAGCCCCACGCGCCGAGGGTGAATTTGCCGCTCGGATTCCAGCCTTTCATCCGCGCATACAAAGCGGCCAGCACGATCATCTGGAACGCGAGGTAGATGCCGATGGCGGCGAAGCTGACGATGGTGGCCACGGCGTCCTGCAGGAAGAAACCGAGGGCGATGATCAGGGCGGGCAGGACGCCGGACACGAACAGCGCGGCAACCGGTACTTGGGTTGTAGGAGAAATCTTTTTCAGCAGTCGGCTGCCGATCACCATTTCATCGCGAGCGTAGGAGTACAGCAGACGGCTGGCTGCTGCCTGCAAGCTGATGACGCAGGAGATGAAGGAAATCATTACCACGCCCATCACCACTTTCGAGCCGATCGGGCCGAAGGCGTTATTGAGGATGGTGGTGACCGGGTCTTTGTCAGTGCCGTTGATCACCGCTTGCATGTCCGGCACGGCGAGGATCAGCGCCAGGCAGGCGAACATCGCGGCGATGCCGCCGATGTAGATGGTCATGCGCATGGCCACCGGGATTTTTGCGCTGGGGTTCGGGGTTTCCTCGGCGACGTCGCCGCAGGCTTCGAAACCGTAGTAGAGGAACATCCCTGCCAGCGAAGCGGTAAGGAATGCCGGCAGGTACGAGCCGTCAACGCTGATGTCGAAGGTGTTGAACAGCACGCTCAGCGGCTGATGACGTTCGAAAACCAGCAGGTAGACGCCGACGATCACCGCGCCGACCAGCTCGCAGAGGAAGCCGAACATGGCGATCCGCGCCAGCACTTGGGTGCCGCTCAGATTGACCAGCGTGGCGAACAGTGTCAGCACCAGCGCGATGACGATATTGGTGTTGTTGCTCGGCTCAAACCCGAGCATCGCCGCCAGATACGGCCCGGCACCGACAGCCACTGCCGCAATGGTCACGCACAGGGCGATGGAGTAGATCCAGCCGACCATCCATGCCCATTTCTTGCCAACCAGGCGCCGCGCCCATGGATAGACGCCGCCGGAAATCGGGAACTGCGACACCACTTCGCCGAAGATCAGGCACACCAGCAGCTGGCCGCAACCGACCAGCAGGTAAGCCCAGAACATCGGGGGGCCGCCGGCGGCGAGGCACAGGCCGAACAGGGTATAAACCCCTACGACCGGTGACAGATAAGTGAAGCCCAGCGCGAAGTTTTCCCACAGGCTCATGCTGCGGTTGAAGTTCGAGGTGTAGCCCAGTTTGCGCAGTTGTTCGGCATCGCTGTCGGCAACGCCGGCCGAGAATTCGGGTGAGGCACTCATGTGTGTTTGCTCCGTGAAATCGGCAGATTTCGGATGGCCGAGGCCTTGGCGGGGCTTTGTGAGCGCCGCCCGGGTCGGTAGTTATTGTTTTGGAGTCCTGATGGTGCGTAATGCCGGTTTCCTTCCTGAAACCGAGGTGACTCCTTCGCGAGCAGGCTCGCTCCCACAGGTGGAACGCATTTCAATTAATGTGGGAGCGAGCCTGCTCGCGAAGCTTTTGACCTTAGTGCTTGAACATCACATGCCGAACCGTGGTGTAGTCCTCCAGCCCGTACATGGACATGTCCTTGCCGTAGCCGGACAATTTCTGACCGCCGTGAGGCATTTCGCTCACGAGCATGAAGTGTGTGTTGACCCAGGTGCAGCCGTACTGCAACCGCGCGGACAAGCGATGCGCGCGTCCGACGTCCGCCGTCCACACCGAGGAGGCGAGGCCGTAGTCGGAATCGTTGGCCCACTCCAGCGCCTGCGCTTCATCGGTGAACTTGGTTACCGACACCACCGGCCCGAATACTTCACGGCGAACGATTTCGTCATCCTGCTGCGCGTCGGCCAGCACCGTCGGTTCGAAGAAGAAGCCGTTGCCTTCCACAGCCTTGCCGCCGGTGATCAAGCGAATGTGTGGCTGCGCCACGGCACGTTCGACAAAACCAGCGACGCGGTCGCGATGTTGCGCAGTGATCAACGGCCCAAGCTCAGTCGACGGATCTTCCTGCAAGCCATACTTGATGCTGCTGACCGCCGCGCCGAGCTTCTCGACGAATTTTTCGTAAATGCCCTGCTGCGCGTAGATCCGGCACGCGGCGGTGCAGTCCTGTCCGGCGTTGTAGAAACCAAAGGTGCGAATACCTTCCACCGCGGCATCGATGTCGGCGTCGTCGAAGATGATCACCGGCGCCTTGCCGCCCAGTTCCATGTGCATGCGTTTGACGCTGTCGGCGGTGCTGGAAATGATGTTCGAGCCTGTGGCAATCGAGCCGGTCAGCGAGACCATGCGCACTTTCGGATGCGTGACCAACGGGCTGCCGACGGTAGGACCGCGACCGAACACCAGATTGAGTACACCGGCCGGGAAGATGTCCGACGCCAGTTCGGCCAGACGCAACGCGGTCAGCGGGGTTTGTTCCGACGGCTTGAGCACCACGGTATTACCGGCGGCGAGGGCCGGAGCGATTTTCCAGGCGACCATCATCAGCGGGTAGTTCCACGGCGCAATCGAGGCGATCACGCCCACCGGGTCGCGGCGAATCATTGAGGTGTGGCCGGGCAAGTATTCGCCACCGGCCGAACCGCTCATGCAACGGCTGGCGCCGGCGAAGAAACGGAACACGTCGGCAATCGCCGGAATCTCGTCATTCAGCGCGGCGCTGTAGGGCTTGCCGCAGTTGTCGGATTCGAGTTTAGCCAGTTCCTCGCCATGGGCTTCGATGGCGTCAGCGAGTTTGAGCAGCAGCAGCGAACGGTCTTTCGGCGTGGTTTGCGACCACTCGGCGAATGCGTTATCGGCGGCGCGCACGGCGGCATCGACCTGGGCCTCGCTGGCTTCGTTGATTTCCACCAGTACGCTGCCAAGCGCCGGGTTGAGCACCGGTTGCGCCGGGCCTTCGCCGTTGACCAGGTGGCCGTTGATCAAGAGTCTGGTTTGCATGGTTTTGTCCTCGTTAACACTTTTATTGTTCTGTCGAAACCGGATTGAAACTGTGGGAGCGAGCCTGCTCGCGAAAGCGCTGTGTCAGTCAACATCAATGTTGGATGTGACGGCCTCTTCGCGAGCAGGCTCGCTCCCACAGAGGGATTTTGGTGTCTGTCAGATATTCATTTGCCGCCACTGCCCGCGACACTCTCGCCACCCCGGGTCAGGTAATACGCGCCTAGGATCGGCAGCATGGTCACCATCATCACCAGCATCGCGACGACGTTGGTCACCGGCACATCCCGAGGACGGCTGAGTTGATTGAGCAACCACAGCGGCAACGTGCGCTCATGCCCGGCGGTAAACGTGGTGACGATGATTTCATCGAACGACAGCGCAAACGCGAGCATGCCGCCGGCCAGCAGCGCCGAGCCAAGGTTCGGCAGGATGATGTAGCGAAAGGTCTGCCAGCCATCGGCACCGAGGTCCATCGAGGCCTCGATCAGACTGTGCGAAGTGCGGCGCAGGCGGGCGATGACGTTGTTGTAGACGATCACCACGCAGAACGTCGCGTGACCAACGATGATGGTGAACATCCCCGGCTCGATCCCCAGCGTCTTGAACGTCGCCAGCAGCGCGATCCCGGTGATGATCCCCGGCAACGCAATCGGCAGAATCAGCATCAGCGAAATACCCTGCTTGCCGAAGAAGTCCCGGCGGTACAACGCGGCTGAAGCCAGCGTACCGAGCACCATCGCGATCAACGTGGCGATAGCGGCAATCTGCAGCGAGAGCTTGATCGCCTCCAGCACGTCCGGCCGCGAAAACGCCACGCTGAACCAGTGCAGGGTGAAACCTTTTGGCGGAAAACTGAACGCCGCTTCCTCGGTGTTGAAGGCGTAAAGGAAGATGATCAGGATCGGGAAGTGCAGAAACACCAACCCGCCCCAGGCTGCGATGCGCAGACCGAGAGAGGCTTTTTCAGAGTGCATCGAAGGCCCCCAGTCGTTTGACGATGGACAGGTAAATGGCGATCAACACAATCGGCACCAGCGTGAACGCCGCCGCCATGGGCATGTTGCCGATCGCGCCTTGCTGCGCATACACCATGCTGCCAACGAAGTAGCCCGGCGGGCCGACCAGTTGCGGCACGATGAAGTCGCCCAGGGTCAGGGAAAAAGTGAAGATCGAACCGGCAGCAATACCCGGCACCGACAGCGGCAGAATCACCTGCATGAAGGTCTGGCGCGGCTTGGCCCCGAGGTCGGCGGAGGCCTGCAGCAGCGACGGCGGCAGACGCTCCAGCGAGGCCTGAATCGGCAGGATCATGAACGGCAACCAGATATAGACAAAGACCATGAAGCGTCCCAGATGCGAGGTCGACAAGGTGCTGCCGCCGACGCCGGGAATCCCCAGAATGAACTGCAGGACCGGCTCCAGTCCCAGATGCTGCACGAACCACTGCGCCACACCGCCCTTGGCCAGCAGCAACGTCCACGCATAGGCCTTGACGATGTAACTGGCCCACATCGGCAGCATCACCGCGATGTAGAAAAACGCCTTGGTCTTGCCCGTGGTGTAGCGCGCCATGTAATAGGCAATCGGGAACGCGACGATGGCGCTGGCGATCGACACGACGATGGCCATGCTCAGCGTGCGCAGGATGATGTCGAAGTTCGACGGCTGGAACAGCGCGGCAAAATTCGCCAGGGTCAGGTCGGGGGTGACCGCCATGGTGAAGTCGTCGAAGGTGTAGAAACCCTGCCACAACAGCACCAGCAGCGAGCCGAGGTAGATCACGCCAAACCACAGCAACGGCGGCACCAGCAGCAGCGACAGATAAAGATTCGGCTTGCGATAGAGCAGGTTGGAAAACCGCCGCAACGGCGGTGCTTGAGTCATTGCGAGCGTGCTCATCTCACACCCCGCTCGAAACAGTGTCGTGCAGTGGGATCATCGCTTCCCGCGCCCAGCGTGCGTGCAGGCGCTGGCCGGTCTGGTGCTGCGCGCTGCTGTCGATCCACTGATTGTTGGCGTGACTGATGCTCAGGGTCTGGCCGTTTTCCAGGGTCAGTTCATAGCGCGTCGCGCTGCCCTGATACTGGATGTCATGCAGCACGCCACTGACTTCGATTTCGTGGCTGGCCAGCGGGCCGTCGGCGAAGCGCACGTGCTCGGGGCGAATCGAAAACGGCTGCGGATGGCCGCTGAGCTGGCGCGCCAGATCGCCGCGAATCACATTGGAAGTGCCGACGAATTCGGCGACGAAGGTGGTGGTCGGTTTCATGTACAGATTGCGCGGGGTGTCGACCTGTTCGATGCGGCCCTTGTTGAACACCGCCACGCGATCGGACATCGACAGCGCCTCGGTCTGGTCGTGAGTGACGAAGATGAAAGTGATGCCGAGCTGGCGTTGCAGCTTCTTCAGTTCGCTCTGCATCTGCTCGCGCAGTTTCAGGTCGAGGGCGCCGAGCGGCTCGTCGAGCAGCAGCACGCGCGGGCGATTGACCAAGGCGCGGGCGAGGGCGACACGCTGGCGCTGACCGCCGGACAACTGCACCGGTTTGCGTGCGCCATAACCACCGAGCGCGACCATGTCCAACGCCTCTTCGGCGCGCTTGTGGCGCTCGGTTTTACTCACGCCTTTGACCTTCAAGCCGTAGGCGACGTTGTCCAGCACGTTCATGTGCGGGAACAGCGCGTAGTCCTGGAAGACGGTGTTTACATCACGTTGATACGGCGGCAGACCGGCCGCTTCAGCGCCGTGGATGCGGATCGAGCCGGCGCTCGGTTGTTCAAACCCGGCGATCAGGCGCAGGCAGGTGGTTTTGCCCGAGCCGGATGGGCCGAGCATGGAAAAGAACTCGCCGTCCTGGATATCGATGGAAACCCGGTCAACGGCCTTCACCTCGCCGAACTGCCGGGAAACGTTGGTGAACTGGACTGCAAGCGTCATGGTGCGGTGCTCCAAAAAGGCGCGGGCCGTCGCAGCGGCCCTGCCTGGACTTCTGAAAAAGCTGAATCTTGTTTCTTTTGTGGCGAGGGAGCTTGCTCCCGCTGGAGTGCGCAGCACTCCCAAATTGGCCACATGCGATTTGCCTGGCAGACCGCATTGACAGGTCTTGGGGCGGCTTCGCCACCCAGCGGGAGCAAGCTCCCTCGCCACAGGTGAGCGGCGTGTCAGCGGCCGCCCATGATCGCGATGTAGTCCTGGGTCCAGCGGCTATAAGGCACGAACTTGCCGCCTTCAGCCTGCGGGGTTTTCCAGAAAGCGATCTTGTCGAACTGGTCGAAGCCATTGGTCTTGCAACCCTCGGCGCCGAGCAATTCGCTCTCCTTGCACGCCGCCGGCACGGCTGGCAACGAACCAAACCACGCCGCCACGTCACCCTGGACTTTCGGCTGCAGCGACCAGTCCATCCACTTGTAAGCGCAGTTCGGGTGCTTGGCCTCGGCGTGCAGCATGGTGGTGTCGGCCCAACCGGTGGCGCCTTCTTTCGGGATGGTCGAGGCAATCGGCTGTTTCTCATTGATCAGGCCGTTGACCTGATACGGCCAGGCACTCGACGCCACCACGCCTTCGTTCTTGAAGTCGCTCATCTGTACCGTGGTGTCGTGCCAGTAGCGGTGGATCAAAGGCTGCTGCGCACGCAACAGATCGAGCACCGCTTTGTACTGTGCTTCGGTCAATTGATACGGATCCTTGATCCCCAGCTCAGGCTTGGCGGTTTTCAGGTACAGCGCCGCATCGGCGATGTAGATCGGCCCGTCATAGGCCTGCACGCGACCCTTGTTCGGCTTGCCGTCGGGGAAGTTCTGCGCGTCGAACAGCACATTCCAGCTGGTCGGCGGCGTCTTGAACACGTTGGTGTTGTACATCAGCACGTTCGGGCCCCACTGATACGGGGTGCCGTAGGTCTGCTTGTTGACCACGTACCATGGCGCATCTTTCAGGCGTGGATCGAGGGTGTTCCAGTTCGGGATCAACGCGGTGTTGATCGGTTGCACGCGTTTGCCGACGATCAAGCGCAATGACGCATCACCGGACGCGGTGACCAGGTCGTAACCACCCTTGGCCATCAGGCTGACCATTTCGTCGGAGGTGGCGGCAGTCTTCACATTGACCTTGCAGCCGGTTTCTTTTTCGAAACCGGTGACCCAGTCGTAAGCCTTGTCACTCTCGCCACGTTCGATGTAACCGGGCCAGGCCACGATATCCAGCTGACCCTCGCCGGCGCCGACGGCCTTCAGCGGCTCGGCGGCTTGCAGACTGGCACTGGCCAACAGGGCCGTGGTGATTGCACTGAGCAGTGCGGTCTTGTGCACGAACATGGTTGAACCCTCTTCTTTAAATTATGGTCGGGGCAGTTGTGAACGCGGTGAAGCATGCCGTTGATGGCTTGTTATTAGCGTAGTCAGAGATGCTGGCCGTGGCGGGCCATGATGTGCCGCACCACGCTGTAGTCCTGCAGCGAATCACTGGACAAGTCTTTGCCGTATCCGGAGCGTTTCAGTCCGCCGTGGGGCATTTCGCTGACCAGCATGAAATGGCTGTTGATCCAGGTGCAGCCGTACTGCAAACGGGCGGCGACCTGCATTGCCTTGTCCAGATTCTGCGTCCACACCGACGAGGCGAGGCCGTATTCGGAGTCGTTGGCCCAGTCCACCGCTTGTGCGAGTTCGTCGAAGCGGGTCACGGTCACCACCGGGCCAAACACTTCGCGCTGAACGATTTCATCCGTTTGTTTGCAACCGGCCAGCAGCGTCGGCTGGTAAAAGAACCCGGCGCCGGAATGCACCGCCGCGCCGGTCACGCGCTCGATGTGCGGCTGGCCGAGGGCGCGCTCGACGAAACTGGCCACGCGGTCGCGCTGGCGGGTGCTGATCAGCGGGCCGATCTCGTTGTCGGCATCGCGCTTGCCGGCGAAGCGCAGGCTGCTGACTGCCGCACCCAGTTCGGCAACCAGTTTGTCGTGAATCCCGGCCTGCGCGTAGATGCGGCACGCGGCGGTGCAGTCCTGAACGGCGTTGTAGTAACCGTAGGTGCGCACGCCGTCGACCACGGCTTGCAGGTCGGCGTCGTTGCAGACGATCACCGGGGCTTTGCCGCCGAGTTCCAGATGCGTGCGCTTGAGGGTCTTTGCAGCGGCTTGAAGGATTTTCTGCCCGGTGACGATATCGCCGGTCAGCGAGACCATGCGCACCTTGGCGTGGCCGACCAGATGGCTGCCGACGCCTTCGCCACCGCCGCAGATGATGTTGATCACCCCGCGCGGCAGGATCTCGGCCAGTGCTGGCGCCAGCGCGAGGATCGACAATGGTGTGTGTTCCGAGGGTTTGAACACCAGCGTATTGCCGGCGGCGAGGGCCGGGGCGATTTTCCACGCGGCCATCATGATCGGGTAGTTCCACGGCGCAATCGACGCCACCACGCCAATCGGATCGCGGCGCACCATGCTGGTGTAGCCCGGCAGGTACTCGCCGCTGAGCTGGCCGGTCTGGCAGCGTACGGCACCGGCAAAGAAGCGGAACACATCGACGGTCGCAGTCAGATCGTCCTGCCGCGCCAGATGAAGCGGCTTGCCGCAGTTCAGCGCTTCGAGGCGGGCGAGGTGATCGGCGTGTTTTTCGACGGCGTTGGCGATGTCCAGCAGCAGACTGGAACGTTGTTGCGGCGTGGTGCGCGACCATTCGGCAAAGGCGCGGTGGGCGGCGAGAATCGCGGTTTCGACCTGCTCGGTGCTGGCCTCGGCGATGTGCGTGAGAGTTTCACCGGTGGCCGGGTTGAGGATCGGTTCGACAAAACCCTGCCCGGCGACCAGTTCGCCGTCGATCAGCAACGCGGTACACATCGAGGTCTGCACGCCAGCCATTTTCCGCGATCTCTTTTCTTGTGTGGTCATTGGGGCTCCCGTACCGGGGAACCGACCGTCTTATAGATGCAGCAAGACTAGTGCGCGGCTCCGAGGTCGACAAATTCTAAATACTGAAGGTGGCATTCGATTAAATAGATGGCTTGCGTCCGCCGTGCGGTTGCTCGCGGGCCACGGTCAGGAATGGATCGACCAGAGCGGGGCGCGCTGTCCCACGGCGCCAGGCCAGACCGACGTCGAGGGTCTGGTTGAGGTCGGCAATCGGCCGCGCTTCGATGATGTCGCCCTCCAGTGACCACGGGCGGTACGTCATGTCCGGCTGGATCGACACGCCCAGGCCCGCTGCGACAAGGCTTCGCACGGCTTCGGTGGATGCCGTGCGCAGGGTGATCTTCGGTTGCAGCCCGGCGCCGCGCCACAGGCGCTGGGCATTGCGATCCATCTCGTCGACGTTCAGTTGAATCAGCGGTTCGCGGGCAACATCGGCGAGGTTGATACTGTCGTGCTCCAGCAGCGGATGCTGGGCCGGCAGCCACAGACGGTGCGGCGAGTGAGTCAGCACTTCGGTTTGCAAGGCGTGGCGGTCTTCGAGGTTGGACAGGATCAGCACGCCGACATCGATCTCGCCGCTGACCAGCAAATGTTCGATGTACGGCCGCTCGTCCTCCATCACCCGGATCTCGACATTGGGATAGGCGCGCTGAAAACGGGTGAGCAAATCGGCGAGGTAATAACCGGCCACCAGACTGGTCACGCCGACAATCAACTGCCCGGCCACTTGGTCGGTGCTTTGTTGCAGGCTGCGCTTGGCGTTATCCACCGTTGCCAGAATCAGATGCGCCTGGCGCAGGAATTGATGACCCTGATGAGTCAAGGTCATACCCTTGGCGTGACGGTTGAACAGGCTGACGCCGATTTCCTCTTCCAGTTGCTGAATCGCCAGCGTCAGGGTCGACTGGGATATGAACGCGGTTTGCGCGGCGGCGGAGATCGAGCCGGTCTCGGCCACCGCGATGAAGTGACGGATCTGACGCAGGGTCATCATGAGAAGGGTACCCGGTGGGCGGTTTTTATCGATTGGCCCGAGTGTATATCGATTTTCACGAAGGGCCTGCGCCTGCTGAGCAACATCTGGAAGCACACTCGCAGGCCGGGCCAGGGCACTTTCGAACTAGGCTGAGGGCCTGATAGATCCGGATAACCCCTGTTTTGGAGGCGGAACATGAACACCCGTGGATTGCTCGACCAACTACTCAAATCCGGCCAGGATCTGTTGCAGAACAAGGCCGGCGGCGCGCAGAACAAACCGGCGGCTGGCGGCCTGGGCGGTTTGCTGGGTGGGTCTTCAGGCTCAGGGGCGCTGGGCGGTCTGCTGTCGGGAGCCGGCGGTGGTGCGCTGGCGGCCGGGGCGATGGGGCTGCTTCTCGGCAACAAGAAAGTGCGCAAGGTCGGCGGCAAGGTCGCGATCTACGGCGGCCTCGCGGCGCTGGGTGTGCTGGCGTACAAGGCCTACGGCAACTGGAACGCGCAAAAAGGCACCGCCCCACAAACCGAACCGCAAACCCTCGACCGCTTGCCACCGGCGCAGGCCGAGCAACACAGCCAGGCCATTCTCAAAGCACTGGTCGCCGCCGCAAAGGCTGATGGCCATATCGATGATCGCGAGCGCCAATTGATCGAAGGCGAATTCACCAAACTCGACAACGATCAGGAACTGCAACACTGGCTGCACGCCGAACTCAACAAACCCCTCGACCCAAGCGACGTCGCCCGCGCCGCGAGTACGCCGGAGATGGCGGCGGAAATGTACATCGCCAGCGTGATGCTGGTGGATGAGGAGAGCTTTATGGAAAAGGCGTATCTGGAGGAACTGGCCAAGCAACTGAAGCTGGAGCCGGGGTTGAAGGTGGAGTTGGAGAAACAGGTGCGCCAGGCATCGCAATAGAGCTGCCGGAATACGCGGTACTTATGTAGGAGCTGCGGTACGCTGCGATCTTTTGATTTTCAAAGCCAACATCAAAAGATCGCAGCGTACCGCAGCTCCTACAGGTTTTGGGCCAGGCACCGAAGCCTGCTCGCGATTGCGTTTCCAGCCTCACAACAACAGCAATGGCCGATCCATCGCCCCTTTTTGCCGTTCCATCACTGGCACGTCAGCCCCGGATTGTCGGACAGTCCCACCCCAGAGCCTTCCCGCCAACCACGTCGGGCCGGCCCGAGGGTTAAAAAGCGTCTTATAAATGAAACACTGCCCTCGGCTATACTCCCCGCATTTCGACTTAGGCACGAGGAATCACTGTGAAGAACTGGACGTTGCGCCAACGCATTTTGGCGAGCTTTGCGGTGATTATCGCCATCATGTTGCTGATGGTGGTTGTTTCGTATTCCCGCCTGCTGAAAATCGAAGCCAGTGAAAGCAGCGTGCGTGATGACGCCGTTCCCGGCGTCTATTACAGCTCGATGATTCGCGGTGCGTGGGTTGACAGTTACCTGCAGACCCAGGAACTGCTCGGCCTCAAGGAAGGGCAGGGTATCAGCAGTGAAGATGCGGCGGACTACAAGGCGTTCGAGACGCGCCTGCAGGAGCAAATGGCCAACTACCGCAGCACCGTCACCACCGACGAAGACCGGGTCGAGTTCGCTGCGTTCGAGAAGGATCACGACACCTACATGCAGATTCAGGATCAGGTACTCGATCTGCACAAGCGCAATCTCGAAGCCGAGGCCGTCAAGCTGTTCACCGAGAAGCTGACCCCGGCCTGGTACACCGGTCGCATGAAACTCAATGACATCATCGGCGAGAACAAGCGGGTCGCCGATCAGGCCATGGCCAACATCGATGAGGCGGTAGCGGCGGCCAAGGTCAGCATGTTTGTCTCGCTGCTGGTGGCCGTGCTGGCGGCAGGTGCCTGTGGCCTGCTGCTGATGCGCGCAATCATGGCGCCGATGAACCGCATCGTGAAGATCCTCGAAATCATGCGCACCGGTGATTTGAGCAGCCGTCTTAATCTGGATCGCAAGGACGAGTTCGGCGCGGTGGAAACCGGCTTCAACGACATGATGACCGAGCTGACCTCGCTGGTGTCTCAGGCCCAGCGTTCCTCGGTGCAGGTGACCACCTCGGTGACCGAGATCGCCGCTACGTCGAAGCAGCAACAGGCCACCGCCACCGAAACCGCCGCCACCACCACCGAAATTGGCGCGACCTCGCGGGAAATCGCTGCCACCTCGCGGGATCTGGTGCGCACCATGACCGAAGTGTCCACCGCCGCCGATCAGGCCTCGGTGCTCGCCGGGTCCGGCCAGCAAGGCCTGGCGCGCATGGAAGACACCATGCACTCGGTGATGGGCGCGGCTGACCTGGTCAACGCCAAACTGGCGATCCTCAACGAGAAGGCCGGCAACATCAATCAGGTGGTGGTGACCATCGTCAAGGTCGCCGACCAGACCAACCTGCTGTCGCTCAACGCCGCCATCGAGGCCGAGAAGGCCGGTGAGTACGGCCGTGGTTTTGCCGTGGTCGCCACCGAAGTGCGGCGTCTGGCGGATCAGACCGCCGTCGCCACGTACGACATTGAACAGATGGTCCGCGAGATCCAGTCGGCGGTGTCTGCCGGTGTGATGGGCATGGACAAGTTCTCCGAAGAAGTGCGTCGGGGCATGGCCGAAGTGCAGCAGGTCGGCGAGCAACTGTCGCAGATCATCCATCAGGTGCAGGCGCTGGCGCCGCGGGTGTTGATGGTCAACGAAGGCATGCAGGCCCAGGCCACCGGTGCCGAACAGATCAACCATGCGCTGGTGCAGTTGGGCGACGCCAGCAGCCAGACCGTCGAGTCGTTGCGTCAGGCCAGTTTCGCCATCGACGAACTGAGCCAGGTGGCCGTCGGGCTGCGCAGTGGCGTTTCGCGATTCAAAGTCTGATGAGCGAAATCACCGCCAAACGCAGCGCTGCGCCGGTGGCCAGACAGGCGCTGTTTCTGCTGTTTCGCATTGGCAGCGAGCGTTACGCCCTGCGCGCCACCGAGGTCGCGGAAGTGTTGCCGCGTCTGCCGTTGAAGCCGATCGCCCAGGCGCCGAAGTGGGTGGCCGGGGTGTTCGCCTATCGCGGTGCGGTGGTGCCGGCCATCGACCTCAGTGCGCTGACCTTCGGCCACCCGGCCGAGGCGCGCACCAGCACCCGGCTGGTGCTGGTGCATTACCGCCCGGATGAACGGCAGCCGTCACACTGGCTCGGACTGATACTCGAACAGGCGACCGATACCCTGCGCTGCAATCCCGAGGATTTTCAGCCGTATGGTCTGGACAATCGTCAGGCGCCGTACCTCGGCCCGGTGCGCGAAGATGCCCAGGGCCTGGTGCAGTGGGTGCGGGTCAACGATTTGCTGGATGACGCCGTGCGCAGCCTGCTCTTTCCCGCGCCGCATGAGACGCCGTCATGAGCAGCGATCAGCGTTTTTTCGATTTTCTCAAGGAACGTATCGGTCTGGATGTCACGTCGGTCGGGCCTGCGATCATCGAGCGCGCGGTGCGCCAACGCACCACGCTCTCGCAAGCGGCGCACAGCGATGAATACTGGCAACTGCTGCAAGGTTCGCGGGATGAACAGCAAGCGTTGATCGAAGCGGTGATCGTCCCCGAAACCTGGTTTTTCCGTTACCCGGAATCCTTCGCCACCCTCGGCAAGCTGGCGCGCAAGCGTCTGGACGAATTGAACAACATGCGCGCGCTGCGCATCCTCAGCCTGCCGTGTTCGACCGGCGAGGAACCCTATTCGATTGCCATGGCCTTGCTCGATGCCGGACTCAAGCCCCATCAGTTCAAGGTCGATGGCATGGATGTCAGCCCGCTGTCGGTGGACAAGGCGCGGCGCGGGCTGTACGGCAAAAACTCGTTTCGGGGTCAGGATCTGGACTTTCGCGAGCGTCATTTCACCGCCGAACAGGACGGCCATCGAGTCAGCGACGCCGTGCGCGAACAGGTGCGCCTGCAGGCCGGCAATGTGCTGGATCCGACGCTGCTGGCGGGTGAGCCGCCGTTCGATTTCGTGTTCTGCCGCAACCTGTTGATCTATTTCGACCAGCCGACCCAGAAGCAGGTGTTCGAAGTGCTCAAGCGTCTGACTCACGTGGATGGCGTGCTGTTCATCGGCCCGGCCGAGGGCAGTCTGCTCGGGCGTCTGGGCATGCGCTCGATTGGCATACCGCAGTCGTTTGCCTTCAGTCGACAAAACGATCCGGTACCGCAACCGCTGTCGCTGCCGACTCCGCCACCATTGCCCGTGCGCCAACCGCTGCGCACGCCGCCGCCACCCGTGCGCCCGCGTCCGTTTGCCAACGTTGCACCGTTGCCCGTCAGCAGCAAAAGCGTCAAGCCGGACGCGGCGACCTTGCTCGCCAACATCGCTGCGCTGGCCAACGAAGGCAAAAGCGCCGAGGCCCGTGCGGCGTGCGAGCAGTACCTGCGCAGTCACGAACCGGTGGCGCAGGTGTTTTACTGGCTCGGCCTGCTCAGTGACGTGGCCGGCGCCACCCTCGAAGCCCAGAGCCATTACCGCAAGGCCTTGTACCTTGAGCCGCAACACCCCGAAGCCTTGATGCACCTGGCTGCGTTGCTGCAGGCCCAGGGCGACAGCGCCGGTGCCAGACGATTGCAGGAACGCGCCGCCCGCAGCGGCCGCACCGCCGACAGTGAGCGTAAACGATGATCCCGTCCGACACCTTGAACGTCACCCACGAAGACGCGCGGGCCATCGATGATTGCTGGAACCGCATCGGCATTCACGGCGACAAGTCCTGCCCGTTGCTGACCGAGCATATTCACTGCCGCAATTGCGCGGTGTATTCCGCTGCCGCCACGCGTCTGCTCGACCGCTATGCGTTGCAGCAGGATGAGCGCGACCCGGTCGCCGTGGCGGTCGAAAGCGATGTGAAAACCCGTTCGCTGCTGATGTTCCGCCTTGGCGAAGAGTGGCTGGGGCTGGCCACTCGCAGTCTGGTGGAAGTCGCTCCGCTGCAGGCGATCCACTCGTTGCCACACCAGCGCTCGCGGGCCTTGCTCGGTGTGGCGAACGTGCGCGGGGCGTTGGTGGCGTGCCTGTCGCTGGTCGAGTTGCTCGATCTGGATGGCAACGCCGCACCAGCCACGGGCGCACGGATCATGCCGCGCATGTTGATCATCGCCGCCCACGGTGGGCCGGTGGTGGTGCCGGTGGATGAGGTCGACGGCATCCACGCCATCGACGAACGCATTCTCGACGCTGCGTCGCGTGCCGGTGCTGAACACAACAGCACGGCCAGCGCCAAATACACTCGGGGCGTCCTGCAATACCGCGGGCGCAGCTTGCGTTGGCTGGATGAAGAACAGTTGCTGTCCGCCGTGACCCGGAGCCTCACATGACCCCCGAGCAAATGCGCGACGCCTCGCTGCTGGAACTGTTCAGCCTCGAAGCCGAGGCCCAGACCCAGGTGCTGAGCAGCGGGCTGCTGGCGCTGGAGCGTAATCCGACCCAGGCCGACTATCTGGAATCGTGCATGCGTGCGGCGCACTCGCTCAAGGGCGCGGCGCGGATCGTCGGCATCGACAACGGTGTCAGCGTCGCCCACGTGATGGAAGATTGTCTGGTCAGCGCTCAGGAAAAGCGGCTGTTGCTGCGCCCCGAGCACATCGATGCGTTGTTGCAGGGCACCGATCTGTTGATGCGTATCGCCACACCGGCCAATGCCCCGCAAGCGCCGGACATTGAGGCGTATGTGGCGTTGATGGGCCGCCTGCTCGATCCTTCGACACCGCCCGCCGTGGCGTCGCCGCCCATGGCCGAATTGCAGATGCAGGCACCGTCTGCGCCGATTGAAACGCCACCGCCAGCGCCCATGCCGGCGGTTGATACAGCGCCGGAAACCTCCGACCCGGCGCCGCGCAAGAACAAACGCACCACCGAAGGTGGCGAGCGCGTGCTGCGGGTCACTGCCGAGCGTCTGAACAGCCTGCTCGACCTGTCGAGTAAGTCACTGGTCGAAACCCAGCGCCTCAAGCCGCATCTGGCGACCATGCAGCGTCTCAAACGCATGCAGAATAATGGCCTGCGGGCACTGGAAAGCCTCAACGTGCATCTCAAGGAACAGGCGCTGAGCCTCGAAGCCCAGGAAGCCCTTGAAGATGCGCGGCGCCTGCTGGCCGAGTCTCAGCAATTGCTCGCGGAAAAGAACGCCGAGCTCGACGAATTCGCCTGGCAGGCCAGCCAGCGCGCACAAGTGCTCTACGACACCGCGCTGGCCTGCCGCATGCGCCCGTTTGCCGACGTGCTCACCGGTCAGGTGCGCATGGTTCGGGATCTGGGGCGCAGTCTTGGCAAACAGGTGCGGCTGGAAATCGAAGGCGAGAAGACGCAGGTCGACCGCGACGTACTGGAAAAACTCGAAGCGCCGCTGACTCATCTGCTGCGCAACGCGGTCGACCACGGCATCGAAACCCCGGAACAACGCCTGCTCAAGGGCAAGTCCGAAGAGGGCCTGATCCGCCTGCGTGCTTCGCATCAGGCCGGTTTGCTGGTGCTCGAACTGAGTGACGACGGCAATGGTGTCGACCTGGAAAAGGTCCGCCGCAGTATCGTCGAACGCCAATTGTCACCGGCCGAAACCGCCGCACAATTGAGCGAAGAAGAGTTGCTGACGTTCCTGTTCCTGCCGGGTTTCAGCCTGCGCGACACCGTCACCGAAGTGTCGGGGCGTGGCGTCGGCCTCGACGCGGTGCAGCACATGGTGCGGCAGCTGCGCGGCGCGGTGGTGCTGGAGCAGACGGCGGGCGAGGGCAGCCGCTTTCATCTGGAAGTGCCGCTGACTCTGTCCGTGGTGCGCAGTCTGGTGGTGGAAGTCGGCGAGGAGGCTTATGCGTTTCCGCTGGCGCACATCGAGCGCATGTGTGATCTGGAGCCACAGGACATCGTACAGATCGAGGGCCGTCAGCATTTCTGGCATGAAGGCCGACACGTCGGGCTGGTCGCCGCCAGTCAGTTGCTGAATCGTCCGGCCAGTCAGAGCAGCGGCGAAACCCTCAAGGTCGTGGTGATCCGCGAGCGCGATGCGGTCTATGGCGTGGCGGTCGAACGTTTTGTCGGCGAGCGCACCCTGGTGGTGCTGCCGCTGGATGAACGGCTGGGCAAGGTGCAGGACATCTCCGCCGGGGCGCTGCTTGACGATGGCTCGGTGGTGCTGATCGTCGATGTCGAGGACATGCTGCGCTCGGTGGACAAACTGCTCAATACCGGGCGCCTGGAACGCATCGCGCGTCACGGCAATCAGGCCGCCGAGGTGGCGCGCAAACGGATTCTGGTGGTCGACGATTCGCTCACGGTGCGCGAGCTGCAGCGCAAGCTGCTACTCAATCGCGGCTACGACGTGGCTGTCGCGGTAGATGGCATGGACGGCTGGAACGCGCTGCGTTCGGAGGACTTCGATTTGCTGATCACCGACATCGACATGCCGCGCATGGACGGCATCGAGCTGGTTACGTTGCTGCGCCGTGATACCCGTCTGCAATCGCTACCGGTGATGGTGGTCTCGTACAAGGACCGTGAAGAGGACCGCCGTCGTGGACTGGATGCGGGCGCCGACTATTATTTAGCCAAGGCCAGTTTTCATGACGACGCCCTGCTCGATGCAGTGGTTGAGCTCATTGGAGGAGCGCGGGCATGAAAATCGCAATCGTCAACGACATGCCACTGGCGGTGGAGGCTTTGCGCCGTGCGCTGGCCTTCGAGCCGGCGCATCAAGTGGTCTGGGTGGCCGGCAACGGCGCCGAGGCCGTGCGTCTGTGCGCCGAAAACACCCCGGATCTGATCCTGATGGACCTGATCATGCCGGTCATGGACGGTGTCGAGGCCACGCGACGGATCATGGCCGAAACCCCGTGCGCGATCGTCATCGTTACGGTTGACCGCCAGCAGAACGTGCATCGGGTGTTCGAGGCCATGGGCCACGGTGCGCTGGATGTGGTCGATACCCCGGCCCTGGGGGCCGGTAATGCGCAGGAAGCGGCGGCGCCGTTGCTGCGCAAGATCCTCAATATCGGCTGGCTGATCGGCGAGAAAACCCCGCGTTCGCGTCCGGTGCCGACACCGCACCGCAGTTCGGCGTCGTGCAAGCGGCTGGTGGCGATCGGCTCCTCTGCCGGCGGACCGGCAGCGCTGGAAGTATTGCTCAAAGGCCTGCCACGCAATTTTTCGGCGGCGATTGTGCTGGTGCAGCACGTCGATCAGGTGTTTGCCGCGGGCATGGCCGAATGGCTGGCCAGCGCCAGTGGCCTGGACGTGCGCCTGGCCCGCGAAGGCGAGCCACCACAGGCCGGCGCGGTGCTGCTGGCTGGCACCAATCACCATATTCGCTTATTGAAAAACGGCACGCTGGCCTACACCGCCGAGCCGGTCAACGAGATCTACCGACCCTCGATCGACGTCTTCTTCGAAAGTGTCGCCAACTATTGGAACGGTGATGCCATCGGGGTTTTATTGACCGGAATGGGACGCGACGGGGCGCAAGGGCTTAAGCTCATGCGCCAGCAGGGATACCTGACCATCGCGCAGGATCAGCAAAGCAGTGCGGTGTACGGCATGCCCAAGGCCGCAGCGGCGATCGATGCAGCCGTCGAAATCCGTCCACTGGAAAAGATAGCGCCACGATTGCTGGAGGTTTTCCCCAAATGAACAGCGTTTTCCGCAATCCTGGCCCCCGTAGTACTCAGGTGACCGCCCATGAATGATTTACAGATCGACGACATTAAAACCGACGAGAACGCCGCCATGGTGTTGTTGGTGGACGATCAGGCGATGATCGGCGAAGCCGTGCGCCGTGGGCTGTCGAACGAAGAGAACATCGACTTCCACTTCTGTTCCGACCCGCACCAGGCCATCGCCCAGGCGGTCCGGATCAAGCCGACGGTGATTTTGCAGGACCTGGTGATGCCCGGCCTCGACGGCCTGAGCCTGGTGCGCGAATACCGCAATCACCCGGCGACCAAGGACATCCCGATCATTGTGCTGTCGACCAAGGAAGATCCGCTGATCAAGAGCGCGGCGTTCTCCGCCGGGGCCAACGATTATCTGGTGAAACTGCCGGACACCATCGAGCTGGTGGCGCGCATTCGCTATCACTCGCGCTCCTACATGACCCTGCTGCAGCGGGATGCGGCGTACCGTGCGTTGCGCGTCAGCCAGCAGCAGTTGCTCGACACCAACCTGGTGCTGCAACGGCTGATGAACTCCGACGGCCTGACCGGGCTGTCCAACCGCCGGCACTTCGACGAGTACCTGGAGCTGGAGTGGCGCCGCTCGTTGCGCGATCAGAGCCAGTTGTCGTTGCTGATGATCGACGTCGATTACTTCAAGTCCTACAACGACAGCTTTGGCCATGTCGAAGGCGATGAGGCGCTGCGCAAGGTCGCCACGGCGATCCGCGACGCCAGCGCGCGACCGTCGGATCTGCCGGCACGCTACGGCGGTGAAGAGTTCGCGCTGGTACTGCCGAACACCTCGCCGGGCGGTGCCCGGCTGGTGGCAGAGAAACTGCGCCAGACCGTGGCGGCGCTGAAGATTCCGCACAACACCCCGAGCGAAGGGTCGAGCCTGACCATCAGCATCGGCCTGGCGACCATGGTGCCGCAGGCGGGCAGCGACTGCCGGTTGCTGATTTCGGCGGCGGATCGTGGGTTGTATCAGGCGAAAAACAATGGCCGTAACCAGGTAGGTATCGAGTAACCCACGCAAGCCCCCTGTGGGAGCGAGCCTGCTCGCGAAAGCGGCCGCACGGGCGACATTGATGTTGTCTGATGCACCGTCTTCGCGAGCAGGCTCGCTCCCACAGTGGATCGGCGGCATGTAGCCGCCAGACGGGCTGCCGTGACCGCGTGATTACGTTATACTCGCCGGCTTTCAAAAGTTCGCCAACGAGTGCTGCCCGTCATGGAAATCAACCCGATCCTGAACACCATCAAGGACCTGTCCGAGCGCTCCGAAACTATTCGGGGGTATCTTTGACTACGATCAAAAGCATGAGCGTCTGATCGAAGTCAATCGCGAGCTTGAAGATCCTGCCGTCTGGAACAAACCTGAATACGCCCAGGAACTGGGCCGCGAGCGTGCATCGCTGGCGCAGATCGTCGACACCCTGGATGAGCTGTCCAGCGGTCTGGCCGATTCCCGCGAGCTGCTCGACATGGCCGTTGAAGAAAACGACGAAGGCGCGGTAAACGACGTCGTTGAACTGCTTCAAGGCCTTGAAGAGTCACTGGCCAAGCTTGAATTCCGCCGCATGTTCAGCCATGAGATGGACCCGAACAACGCCTACCTGGACATCCAGGCCGGTTCCGGCGGCACCGAGGCCCAGGACTGGGCCAACATCCTGCTGCGCATGTACCTGCGCTGGGCGGACAAACGCGGTTTCGACGCGACCATCATGGAGCTGTCGGCCGGTGAAGTCGCCGGTATCAAAGGTGCGACCGTGCACATCAAGGGCGAATACGCCTTTGGCTGGCTGCGCACCGAGATCGGCGTGCACCGTCTGGTGCGCAAGAGCCCGTTCGACTCCGGCAACCGTCGCCACACTTCGTTCTCGGCCGTTTTCGTCTCGCCAGAGATCGACGACAAGGTCGAAATCGAAATCAACCCGGCAGACCTGCGGATTGACACCTATCGTTCCTCCGGTGCCGGTGGTCAGCACGTAAACACCACCGACTCGGCCGTACGTATCACCCACGTACCGACCAACACCGTGGTCAGCTGCCAGAACGAACGTTCCCAGCACGCCAACAAGGACACCGCGATGAAAATGCTGCGGGCCAAGTTGTACGAGCAGGAAATGCAGAAGCGCAACGCCGCTTCCCAGGCGCTGGAAGACACCAAGTCGGACATCGGCTGGGGTCACCAGATCCGTTCGTACGTGCTCGACGCGTCGCGGATCAAGGACTTGCGCACCAACATCGAACGCAGCGACTGCGACAAGGTACTCGACGGCGATATCGACGAATACCTGGAAGCCAGCCTGAAATCGGGGCTGTAACAGACGCACACAGGATCGCTGACGCAACGCGATCCCTGTAGGAGCCAGCCCTGCTGGCGATTCCCGGGCCGCCAGGCCCGGGGGCAACGAACCTGATGGAATATCTGAAGACATGAGCGACCAACAACTCGACCCGCAAGCCCTGCAACAGGAAGAAAACTCCCTGATCGCCCTGCGCAAGGAAAAGCTGGCTGCCGAGCGCGCCAAGGGCAACGCCTTCCCGAACGACTTCCGCCGCGAAAACTACTGCGAAGATCTGCAGAAGAAATACGCGGACAAGACCAAGGAAGAGCTGGCCGAGGCTGCAATCCCGGTCAAGGTTGCCGGTCGCATCATGCTCAACCGTGGCTCGTTCATGGTGATCCAGGACATGACCGGTCGCATCCAGGTCTACGTCAACCGCAAGACCCTGTCCGAAGACACCCTGGCCGCCGTCAAGACCTGGGACATGGGCGACATCATCGCCGCCGAAGGTACCCTGGCGCGTTCCGGCAAGGGCGACCTGTACGTCGAAATGACCAATGTGCGCCTGCTGACCAAGTCGCTGCGCCCGCTGCCGGACAAGCACCACGGCCTGACCGACACCGAACAGCGCTACCGTCAGCGTTACGTTGACCTGATCGTCAACGAAGAAGTACGCCAGACGTTCCGCGTGCGTTCGCAAGTGATCGCGCACATCCGCAGCTTCCTGATGAAGCGCGACTTCCTCGAAGTCGAAACGCCGATGCTGCAGACCATTCCGGGCGGCGCTGCGGCCAAGCCGTTCGAAACCCACCACAACGCGCTGGACATGGAAATGTTCCTGCGTATCGCGCCTGAGCTGTACCTCAAGCGTCTGGTGGTTGGCGGTTTCGAGAAAGTGTTCGAGATCAACCGCAACTTCCGTAATGAAGGCGTTTCGACCCGTCACAACCCTGAATTCACCATGTTGGAGTTCTACCAGGCTTACGCCGACTACGAAGACAACATGGACCTGACCGAAGAGCTGTTCCGTGAACTGGCGCAACTGGTGCTGGGCAGCACCGACGTGCCATACGGCGACAAGGTGTTTCACTTCGGCGAGCCGTTTGCCCGTCTCTCGGTGTTCGACTCGATCCTCAAGTACAACCCTGAGCTGACTGCCGATGACCTGAACGACATCGACAAGGCGCGCTCCATCGCCAAGAAGGCCGGCGCCAAGGTGCTGGGCTTCGAAGGTCTGGGCAAGCTGCAGGTGATGATTTTCGAAGAGCTGGTCGAGCACAAGCTGGAGCAGCCGCACTTCATCACTCAGTACCCGTTCGAAGTGTCGCCGCTGGCTCGTCGTAACGACGAGAACCCGAACGTCACCGACCGTTTCGAGCTGTTCATCGGCGGCCGTGAAATCGCCAACGCCTACTCCGAGTTGAACGACGCGGAAGACCAGGCCGAGCGCTTCATGGCGCAGGTGGCCGACAAGGACGCCGGCGACGACGAAGCCATGCATTACGACGCCGACTTCGTGCGTGCGCTGGAGTACGGCATGCCGCCAACGGCCGGTGAAGGCATCGGCATCGACCGTCTGGTGATGTTGCTGACCAACTCGCCATCGATCCGCGATGTGATCCTGTTCCCGCACATGCGACCGCAAGCGTAAACGTTTCAGTTAAAAAGCCGCCTAAAACAGGCGGCTTTTTATTGCCTGTCTGGTACAAATGTATCAATTGGTTAATTTTGCAATAGCAGAGGAAGTCCAGTCGTGATGGTTGCAATCGCTCAAGAAGGTGCAGCGGGTATCGCCACTGCGGTCGCTGAAAGTGTTCAGTACCAGGGCCGCAAGGCCAGCCGACAGGGCAGTGAGCAGCGTCGACAGGACATTCTCGACGCGGCGATGCGCATTGTCGTGCGTGACGGCGTGCGCGCCGTGCGCCATCGGGCCGTGGCGGCCGAGGCCGGCGTGCCACTGTCGGCCACCACCTATTACTTCAAGGACATCGATGACCTGCTCACCGATACCTTCGCCCAATACGTCGAACGCAGCGCGGCCTACATGGCCAAGCTGTGGATCAACAACGAAGGCCTGCTGCGCGAGATGGTCGTCAGTGGCGACGGCAGCCCCGAGTCGCGCTCGCAACTGGCCGACGACATCGCGCGGCTGATGGCCGACTATGTGCACCGGCAACTGGTCAACCGTCGCGAGCACCTGATGGCCGAGCAGGCGTTCCGCCAGGAAGCACTGCTCAACCCGCGGCTGGCGGATCTGGTGCGCTCGCATCAGCAGATTCTGCTGCAGGGCACCTGCCAGTTGTTCCAGGTACTGGGCTCGCGTGAACCGCAACAGGATGCCAAAGTGTTGACGGCGATTATCGGACGGATGGAATATCAGGGCCTGCTCAACGACGCCGAGCCTTTGGCCGAACAGGACATGCTCGGGATTCTGACGCGGTACATGCATCTGGTCCTGGCCTCGGTCTGACGCCAATCCCTGTGGGAGCGAGCCTGCTCGCGAATGCGGTCTGACATTCAACATCTTTGTTGCCTGACACACCGCTTTCGCGAGCAGGCTCGCTCCCACAGGTGAAAGTGGTGATCGTCAGGGCGGGATATGTTCATAGGGAGTATTGAATGAAAGCCTGGCGTGGCGTGCTGATCGCCTTGTCGTTACTGCTGCTCAGCGGTTGTCTGGTGACTTTCAAGGATCCGCTGCCCGCCAGTGACCCGGCGCCCAAGGGCCTGCTGGGCACGTGGTCGAGCACCAATGCCTGGGGTGAGCCGATGAACCTTGAGCTGACCCGCGTCGGCCATGATCGCTATCAGGCCGTCACCTGGTTCAAGGCCCGACCTCAGGAGCGCGAGGCTTACCCGTTCACCGTGTCGCGCCACGGCAGCCGCTGGTACCTGTCGGCGAAAGTGCCGGCGCGTTACGGTGGCCAATACGCCATCGCCGGTTTCGAACTCACCGACAAACACGAATTGGTGGTGTACAACCTCGACCTCGAACAGATCAATCAGGCGATCAAACAGCAAGCCCTCGACGGCAAGGCTTTCCAGACTGAAGACGACGGCGACGGCGTGGAGGTCGACAGTAGCCTCGACAAGGTCTTTGCTTACCTCGACGATCCGGCCAATTCCGATGTCTTCGTCGAGGCCGCACGCTATCAGCGCCAGGCCCGCGCCAAATAATTCAGTTTTCTACAGGAGTTTCGGGTGGACGATTACCAGCAGACGATACGCACGCTGTCCGATCGCATTGTGCTGGCGCAGACGCCGATCCGCGTGCTCGATGCGGTGAAGTGGGACGAGAACATCCGCAAGGGCTTTCTCAAGGCCAAAGGCAAGGAAATGCCGGCGGTGGATCGCGACTACTACCTCAATCGGCCACTGAGTTTCGATTCGAGCAAGGTCAAACTCGAGTTCCAGAACATCGAACGCGACATCACCCGCCAGCTCGGCCAGTTCAACCCGGTCGGGCAGATCATGCGCCGCATGTGCAAGGAATACCGCATGGTGGTGCGCATGCTCGAAGCGCGCGGCACCGAGGATTTCGGCCTGATCTCGCAAGAGCTGTACGGCGCCGCCTCTGATGCGTTTCACGCCGGCGACCCGACCCTGGCCGACCTCGGCCTGATGATGTCCGACTACCTGAACAACATCGATGGCCGTGGCGACCTGAAGGACGAGCCGAAAATCCTCACCGCCAAGGATGCCGTACACCTGTTGCAAACCCGGTTGAACAAGGTGTTCGGCGAGGCCGAGGAAACCATTCGCGTGTTCGAGTCCGACGGCATCGTCGCTGACGCGGCCGCGGGCGCCGATTACATCAAGATCCGCACCGACGCGCTGTTCAACGACCGCGACGTGCGTGCACTGGAAGTCCACGAAGGCCTGGTGCATGTCGGAACCACGCTCAATGGCTTGAACCAGCCGATCTGCACCTTCCTGTCCAAGGGCCCACCGTCGTCGACAGTGACCCAGGAAGGTCTGGCGATCCTGATGGAAATCATCACCTTCGCCTCCTATCCGAGCCGCCTGCGCAAATTGACCAACCGCACCCGCGCCATTCACATGGTCGAGGAGGGCGCGGACTTTTTGCAGGTGTTCGAGTTCTTCCGCGAACAGGGTTTCGAAATGGCCGAAAGCTACGGCAACGCCAGCCGGGTGTTCCGAGGCTCGACGCCAACCGGTCTGCCATTCACCAAAGACTTGTCCTACCTCAAGGGCTTTATCATGGTTTACAACTACATTCAGTTGGCCGTGCGTAAGGGCAAGCTTGAGCAGGTACCGCTGCTGTTCTGCGGCAAGACCACGCTGGAAGACATGCGTACCCTGCGTCAACTGGTCGATGAAGGTCTGGTGGTGCCGCCGAAATATCTGCCGGAACAGTTCCGCGACATGAACGCGCTGTCGGCGTGGATGTGCTTCTCCAACTTCCTCAATCACTTGAGCCTGGACCGGATCGAGGCGGATTACTCCAATATCCTCTGAACTACCAATATTTCCTGTGGGGGCGAGCCTGCTCGCGAATGCGATTTAACATTCAACATGATTGTTGGCTGACACACCGCTTTCGCGAGCAGGCTCGCTCCCACATTTGATTGCGTTAATTCCACTTTTTCGCGAGGTTTCACCGGATGAGAATCCTCGGCATCCTTTGCCTGCTCCTGACCCTCGGCGGTTGCAGTTCGCTGTTGTTTTACCCCGAGCCGGGCCAGGTCTTTACCCCGGAAAGAGCCAAGCTCGAATACCGCACCGTCACCCTGACCACGGCCGACGGCCTCAAGCTCAACGCCTGGTGGCTGCCGGCCAAGCCCGGTGTCGAGGTCAAAGGCACAGTCCTGCACCTGCACGGCAACGGCGGCAATCTGCCGATGCACCTGGGCGGCAGTTGGTGGTTGCCGAAAAACGGCTATCAGGTGCTGCTGGTGGATTATCGCGGATATGGCTTGTCCGAGGGCGAGCCGAGTCTGCCGGCGATCTATCAGGACATCGACGCTGCGTTCGCCTGGCTGGATCAGGCGCCAGAGGTCAAAGGCAAGCCGCTGATCCTGCTCGGCCAGAGCCTCGGCGGCTCGATGGCCGTGCATTGGCTGGTGCAGCACCCCGAGCGGCAGAAACAGCTGAAAGCCTTCGTGCTCGACGGTGTACCCGCCAGTTACCGCAGCGTCGGTCAGTACGCCCTCAGCACATCGTGGCTGACCTGGCCGTTCCAGGTGCCGTTGTCGTGGCTGGTGCCGGACGGCGACAGTGCGATCAAGTCGATGCCGCAGCTTAACGGCGTGCCGAAACTGATCTTTCACAGCATCGACGACCCACTGGTGCCAATGTCCAACGCCATCCGCCTGTATCAGGCAGCGCCGCCGCCACGGGTGTTGCAGTTGACCCGCGGCGGCCACGTACAGACTTTCGGCGACCCGGTCTGGCGCCAGGTGATGCTGCGTTATCTGGAAGATCCCGAGCACTTCAACGGCCTGCGCCGCCTCGGCGAGATCCCCAATTATCCGCAACCCCCGAATTCTGAAGATGAGAGTCCGCAATGACTGAAGAACGTAACGCCATCCCGCTGATCATCACCGGTATCTGCAGCATCCTCGGCACCGTTGGTGCCCTGTGGTATTACGGCTACCTGCACTTCGCCAAACCCGAGGATGCGCTGCTGCTCAACGAATTCACCATGCTCAAGACCGTGCCGGGCGAAGACTACAAAGTCTCGCTGGATCCGGCGCCGCAGGTGGCGCAGTGCATCGATGGCGTGTTGGTGCTGTTTGACACCGAGCAGAAAGGCCTGACCGGGGTGCTGATCAATGCGCAGAAAAAAGCTGTGCGTTGCATGGGCCAGGAAACCCCGCAGAAACTCGAGCCTTAAACGCAAAAGATCGCAGCCTTCGGCAGCTCCTGCATTGGAACGCGATCCCTGTAGGAGCTGCCGCAGGCTGCGATCTTTTGATCTTCAACAAAAAGCCCCGCCTGATTCAGTCAGGCGGGGCTTTTACGTCACTGCGTGTTGCTTAGTTCGAGCTGACCGCCGAACGTGGCATCACTGGCTGGTTGTCGTTGGAAATGGTCACTTCCACGCGACGGTTCATCGCACGACCGGAAACGCTGCCGTTGTCGGCAACCGGGTATTCCTTGCCGTAACCCTGAACCACGATGCGCGAAGGATCTACGCCCATCTTGATCAGTGCGACTTGAACCGAAGTCGCGCGACGCTCGGACAGCGACTGGTTGTACGAAGCCGAGCCGGTGCTGTCGGTATAACCCTCGACGATCACTTTGCGATCCGGATTTTCCTGGAGGAACTGCGCCAGTTTATTGATGTTCACCAGACCGCTGGACTTCAGATCAGCCTTGTTGGTGGCGAACAGCACGTCACCGAAAGTCACCAGCGTACCGCGATCGGTCTGCTTGGCGTTCAGGCTCTGCTGCAGTTGTTTGATCTGCTGATCACGAGCGTCCAGGCGGGCCTGGGCACGTTGCGCGGCAGCGTTTTTCAGGTTGTTCTCAGCGGTGCGCAGGGCGATGGTCTGCTTGGCCACTTCCACGCGCTGGTTGGTCAGGTAGGCCAGTTGGTCAACCTTGGCCGCGTCTTCTTTGTCCAGATAAGCCTTGTCGGCCTTGTCCAGGTAATCGCTGGCGTCTTTGGTTTCCAGGGCCGCGACTTTGCTCGCCTGAGGGTTGGCCTGCAGGCCGGCGTAGTTGGTACGTGCCTGCTCCAGGTTCGGGTTAGGCGGTGTGGAGCAGGCAGCCAGGGCAACGCTTGCGGCCAGAAGAGCGGGGATCATCAGTTGCTTACGCATAATTTGTCGTCCTTTCTATCGATAAAAGTTTCAGCTTTGCGATTCGGGATGCGCGCTTACTGCACGGTGCGCTGACTTTCCTGACGCAGTTCCTGAACACCTTTCTGGGAATCCTTCACAGCCTGTTCGGCCTTGGCAGCCTGAGCCTTGCGTTCCGCTACGCGAGCGTCCCATTCGGCTTGCTCGGCGAGGGTGCGAGCCTGTTCATACTTTTTGTCGTGCATGGCGATTTCGGCTTGCTTGAGCTTGTCCTGCGCCTGCTTCATTTCCACAGCAGCAAACTCGGTACCACCGGCGCTGACCGCACTGTTGACCGCCGATTGGGTCACGGCGTACTGCTCGGTTGGCGGGTTACCGGCGCAACCGGCCAGTACGAAGCTGGTACCGATGGCCAGAGCAGCCAGTTTCAGACCGCGCAGGTGGGAGAACGAGGTTTGGGTCTTCATGGTCTTCAACTCCATTGTTTAACTCCTGATAAAACCGAAAATCCATCCTGGTCGAGGAGCCGCAAGCGTCGTGTAAAAGCGCGTTTTTGAAACGCTCGTTCCAGGCGTGGTTACAGCTTCCGACCGAAGGCGTTTTTCAAAAGTTCAGAAAAGATGGCCTATCGCCAAAAGTTTTTTTGACCAAGTCGACAAGGCTCTAAACCGGGAACTTTGGAGGCGGGGAGAGGTACGCGCGGGGTAAAAAGCGTGCGATTTTTGAAGTTCGATACAGTCAATGTGGGAGCGAGCCTGCTCGCGAAATCAGTCTGTCAGGCACTGTAGAGGTGACTGTTCGGACGCTATCGCGAGCAGGCTCGCTCCCACAGTTTGATGTGTGTTGTGTCAGTGTTTCTGTTTACCGGAAGCCGCCGATAAATCCTGCAAATGCCGGCGTGAAAGCGCCAGAAACCGCGGCGTCGGACCGACGTCCTCATACAGCGGATCGCCTTCTTCATCGGTCGCAACCACGGTCGAGCCCTTCACGTACGGCAGGCTCGCCTCGAACTCTTCGAGCGCGGCGCCGATCAGTTCGCCGAGCAGTTCTTCGGGGTGGCGTTTGGGGTACATCTCGGCAATCGCCGCCAGGCGCGCAGCGGCCTCGACGTCCAGATGAATCGTGTAGCCAGTGTCGGTCAGGCGACCCTTGGCGTTTTCTTCCCAATGCTGGGCGAGTTCACGGATTTTCATGATGACCTCATGTCGTACCTGCTCATGGCAGGATCGGGTGAGTGTCCGGCGCGGCCGGCAAGCCGTTGTGCGGCTTACTGTTGAGACTAGCTTCAAGCCGCAAGGTTTAAAGTCCCTTCGTCGTCTGCTTGTAAGAAGCGCCGTAGAGCGGCACTCTCTGAGCAAAGCATTCGTTTCTGCGCCGTCCCGATTACCGCTGGAGAACTGCTGATGACCGATATCGATGCACGCTTGCGCGAGGACGTTCACCTGTTGGGTGAGCTGTTAGGCAATACCATCCGCGATCAGTACGGCGAGGAATTTCTCGACAAGATCGAGCAGATCCGCAAGGGCGCCAAGGCCGACCGCCGTGGCTCGATGGACGCCGAACTCAGCGCCAGCCTCAATCAGTTGAGCGAAGACGAACTGCTGCCGGTGGCGCGGGCGTTCAACCAGTTTCTCAACCTGGCGAACATCGCTGAGCAGTATCAGCTGATTCATCGCCGCGAAGAGTCGCAGCCGGCACCGTTCGAGTCCCGCGTACTGCCGGAACTGCTCGCCCGCCTGCGCAACGAAGGCCACAGCGCCGAATCCCTGGCCCGGCAACTGGCGCGCCTGGAAATCGAACTGGTGCTGACTGCGCACCCGACCGAAGTGGCGCGGCGCACGCTGATCCAGAAGTACGACGCGATCGCCGCGCAACTGGCCGCGCAGGATCACCGCGACCTGACCAGCGCCGAGCGCGAACAGATCCATAACACCCTGCAACGGTTGATCGCCGAAGCCTGGCACACCGAAGAAATCCGCCGCACCCGGCCGACCCCGGTCGATGAAGCCAAGTGGGGGTTTGCGGTCATCGAACACTCGCTGTGGCAGGCGATTCCCAACCATATGCGCAAGGCCGACAAGGCGCTTTATGAAGCGACGGGCCTGCGTTTGCCATTGGAAGCGGCGCCGATCCGCTTTGCTTCATGGATGGGCGGCGACCGTGACGGCAACCCGAATGTCACGGCAGCGGTGACCCGCGAAGTGCTGTTGCTGGCGCGCTGGATGGCTGCCGACCTGTACCTGCGCGACGTCGATCATCTGGCTGCGGAACTGTCGATGCAGCAGGCCAGTGATGCGCTCAAGGCCAAGGCCGGTGACAGCGCCGAACCTTACCGTGCGGTGCTCAAGCAATTGCGCGAACGCCTGCGTGCCACGCGCAATTGGGCGCATGCCTCGCTCAGCGCCAGCACACCGGCGCCGGCCGACGTGTTGCACAACAACCGCGATCTGCTCGATCCGCTGGAACTGTGTTTCAACTCCCTGCACGAATGCGGCATGGGCGTGATTGCCGACGGGCCGTTGCTCGATTGCCTGCGCCGGGCGGTGACTTTCGGCCTGTTTCTGGTACGCCTCGATGTACGTCAGGATTCGACGCGGCACAGTTCGGCAATGACCGAAATCACCGATTACCTTGGCCTCGGTCGCTACGAAGACTGGGACGAAGAACAGCGCATCAGCTTCCTCACTCGCGAATTGAGCAATCGCCGGCCACTGCTGCCGGCGCATTTCAAACCGTCCGCCGACACGGCGGAAGTGCTCGCCACTTGCAAGGAAATCGCCGCCGCACCGGGCGCCTCGCTAGGCTCTTATGTGATCTCGATGGCGGGCGCGGCTTCCGATGTGCTGGCGGTGCAACTGCTGCTCAAAGAGTCCGGCGTGTTGCGGCCGATGCGCGTGGTGCCGCTGTTCGAAACCCTCGCCGACCTCGACAACGCCGGGCCGGTGATGGAGCGTCTGTTGCTGCTGCCGGGCTACCGCGCGAGGCTGCAAGGCCCGCAGGAAGTCATGATCGGTTACTCCGACTCGGCCAAGGATGCGGGCACCACCGCCGCCGCCTGGGCGCAATATCGCGCGCAGGAGCGGCTGGTGGAGATCTGCCGCGAGCAGCAAGTCGAACTGCTGTTGTTCCACGGTCGCGGTGGCACCGTGGGCCGCGGCGGCGGTCCGGCGCACGCGGCGATTCTGTCGCAGCCGCCGGGGTCGGTGGCGGGGCGCTTCCGCACCACCGAGCAGGGCGAAATGATTCGATTCAAATTCGGCCTGCCGGACATCGCCGAGCAGAACCTCAATCTGTATCTGGCCGCGGTGCTCGAAGCGACACTGTTGCCACCACCGCCGCCGACGCCCGAATGGCGGCACTTGATGGATGAACTGGCCGCCGACGGCGTCGCCGCGTATCGCGCCGTGGTGCGGGAGAATCCGCAGTTCGTCGAGTATTTCCGCCAGTCGACACCGGAGCAGGAGCTGGGACGCTTGCCCCTCGGCAGCCGTCCGGCTAAGCGCCGTGCGGGTGGGATCGAGAGTCTGCGGGCGATTCCGTGGATCTTCGGCTGGACCCAGACCCGCCTGATGCTGCCGGCCTGGCTCGGTTGGGAAAGCGCGTTGAGCAAGGCGCTGGAGCGCGGCGAGGGCGAACTGCTCGGGCAGATGCGTGAACAGTGGCCGTTCTTCCGCACCCGTATCGACATGCTGGAAATGGTCCTGGCCAAGGCCGACGCCGACATCGCGCTGTCGTACGACCAGCGTCTGGTCGAGCCGGACTTGCTGCCGTTGGGCGCACAGTTACGCGACCTATTGTCGCAGGCATGCGCGGTGGTGCTCGGCCTGACCGGTCAGTCGCAACTGCTGGCACATAGCCCAGAGACGCTGGAATTCATCCGTCTGCGCAACACTTACCTCGACCCGCTTCATCTATTGCAGGCCGAGCTGTTGGCCCGTTCTCGGCAGCAGAATGTCGAACAGGGCAGCCCGGTGGAGCAGGCGCTGCTGGTGTCTGTGGCGGGAATTGCCGCCGGTTTGCGCAATACCGGCTAAGGTTTTTGCGGTGGTATCAGGCACCCGGTGCACAGGCCGGGTGCCGCTTTGTACACAGGCAGAAAGTGCGGGCAGGCGACAGTTAATGATGGGGTTGCGACTTGGGTTACCGCGTCGCAAGGTCGCGGCGGGCGCCGGTTTCTCCGACTTTTGGCGTCTTGTGTGGGCGCAGCCTGCTGTGTATCTTGATCAGCCTTTGGCCGTTTGTGCGGCCACGACCCGTTTTTTTAAGATTGGCCCAAAGAGGCGAATCCCGTTGTTTTCTATATAAAAAATTGAGGAGCACATCGATGCGCGTCATTCTGCTGGGAGCTCCCGGGGCCGGTAAAGGTACTCAGGCTAAGTTCATCACCGAGAAATTCGGCATTCCGCAAATCTCCACCGGCGACATGCTGCGTGCTGCGGTCAAGGCCGGCACTCCGCTGGGCGTTCAAGCCAAGAGCATCATGGATGCCGGCGGCCTGGTGTCGGATGACCTGATCATCGCGCTGGTGCAGGATCGCATCGCTCAACCCGACTGCGTCAATGGCTTCCTGTTCGACGGCTTCCCGCGCACCATTCCGCAAGCCGAGGCACTGGTGACTGCCGGTGTCGAACTGGACGCCGTGGTTGAAATCGCTGTTGAAGACGAAGAAATCGTTCAGCGTATCGCCGGTCGTCGCGTTCACGAGGCCAGCGGCCGCGTTTACCACATCGTCTACAACCCGCCGAAAGTGGCTGGCAAAGACGACGTTACCGGCGACGATCTGGTGCAGCGCAAGGACGACACCGAAGAAACCGTGCGTCATCGCCTGTCGGTCTACCATTCGCAGACCAAGCCGCTGGTGGATTTCTACCAGAAGCTCTCCGCTGCCAACGGCAAGCCGAAGTACAGCCACATCCCGGGCGTTGGTTCGGTTGAAGCGATCACCGCCAAGGTGCTCGAAGCGCTGAGCTGAAAAAGCTGATCGGCTGCATCATCCACGGCCCGCTTGCGGGCCGTAGTTGTTTATACTGACGCCCTTTTTCTCCCACCTGTTTTGGAAACATCGATGAGCACCTTGCTGGCCCTGGACACCGCGACCGAAGCTTGCTCCGTTGCCTTGCTGCATGACGGCAAGGTCACGAGCCATTACGAGGTGATCCCGCGTCTGCACGCGCAGAAGCTGCTGCCGATGATCCAGCAACTGCTGGCCGACGCCGGCACCACGCTGCAAGCGGTGGACGCCATTGCCTTCGGTCGTGGGCCGGGTGCGTTCACCGGTGTGCGGATCGCCATTGGTGTAGTGCAAGGTCTGGCGTTTGCGCTGGATCGTCCGGTGCTGCCGGTGTCGAACCTGGCGGTGCTGGCACAGCGCGCGTATCGCGAACACGGTGTGAACCAGGTCGCGGCGGCCATCGATGCGCGGATGGATGAAGTGTATTGGGGCTGCTACCGCGAGACCGCCGGCGAGATGCGTCTGGTCGGTGTCGAAGCGGTGTTGCCACCGGAAGCCGCGGCGCTGCCGGCCGATGCCAGCGGCGAGTGGTTCGGTGCGGGCACCGGTTGGGGCTATGGCGAGCGGATCGCGCTCAGCCTGAGCGGCTCGGATGCCGGCATGCTGCCTCACGCCGAAGACCTGCTGACCCTGGCGCGATTTGCCTGGGAACGCGGCGAGTCGATCCCGGCAGACGAGGCGCAACCGGTTTACCTGCGCGATAAAGTCGCTACTCCAAAGGCTCGCTGAGTCCTGACTTCTAGCGGGGGTAGCTTCTGTGGTGAGGGGATTTATCCCCGATCGCCTGCGAAGCAGTCGTCGATTTTAGGGCCGCTTCGCGACCCATCGGGGATAAATCCCCTCACCACATAAGGCTCTCCACAATCCCCCTGCTTATTCCAAATTCTGCCAATCGTCAGTTTCCAACCCCTCGCTTTAAACCTTTTACGCTTTATGTGTTCTAGTTATCACTCGGCGGTTTGCTAAGTCGGTCAAGTGCCGCTAAATTGCCATCATCGATACCGAGCATGAAATTATGCGTATAGACGGCCTTTCTTCTCAGTCCTACCCCATCAAGCGCAAGCCTCGCAAAGGCAATGTGGCGCTGGATGAATCCGTCGACGATATCGACGGCGAGCTGGAATTCCCGACTGAAGAGCAACTGGCCGCCCGCGCTGCCAAAGCCTCCGCACAACGCCTGGCCAATCTGCCCGCCCGTCAGCAAGACATGATTTATCACCGCGCCATGAGCAAAAGCGTAGCGATGGCCTTGGCCAGCTACCTGAGCACCGCCGGTTTTGTCGATTGGGATGCGGATGTGCTGGGCCTCGACCTGTACATCTGATGGATCTGCCTTACTACCTCGGTTGTCCGTCCTGGAGCGAAAACGCCTGGCGCGAGTATCTGTACCCCGAAGACGCCAAGACCTCCGACTTCCTCGCTCTCTACTCCCAAGTATTCAATGCCGTCGAAGGCAACACGACCTTCTACGCCAGCCCCTCGCCGGCCACCGTGCAGCGCTGGGCCGAGACCATGCCCGAACATTTTCGCTTCACCGCCAAGTTTCCCGGCGACATCAGCCACAGCGGTGACCTGCGCGATCAACTGACCGCCGCCGAAACCTTCGTAAATCTTCTCAGCCCGCTCGGCGAACGGGTTTCGCCGCTGTGGTTGCAATTGTCGAAAAGCTTCACCCCGCATCGATTGCCCGAGCTGACGGCGTTCATCGACGCGCTGGACCGGCCACTGGCAGTGGAAGTCCGTCACGAACAGTTTTTCGCCAAGGGCGAGAGCGAGCGCCTGCTCAATCGTCTGCTGCTTGAACGTGGCGTGGAGCGCATCTGCCTCGATCCACGGGCGCTGTTCAGTTGCCTGTCGACCGAGTCTTCGGTGATCCACGCGCAATCGAAAAAGCCACGGGTGCCGACCCGTCCGGCGGCGTTCACTCAGTGTCCGCAGGTGCGGTTCATCGGCCACCCGGAGCTGGAAGCCAACGATCCGTTCCTCGTGCCATGGGTGGCGAAAATCGCCGAGTGGATCGAAGAGGGCCGCACGCCGTACATCTTCCTGCACACCGCCGACAACGTGATGGCGGCGAAGCTGGCGCAACGTTTTCACGCACAATTGATGCAACGTTTGCCTGGCCTGCCGTCCCTGCCTGAGCTATACAGAGAACCCGCCGCCGAGCAACTCGGCTTGCTCTGAAGGCGGATTTTTCCCCTGCCCAGGAGCCTGCCGATGGACGCCCACGCCCTTCAAGAACAAACCCGAAAAGCCCAGGCCTTCAAGGCCCTGCATGAAGGTGCGGGAATTTTTGTGATTCCCAACCCGTGGGATGCCGGCTCGGCGAAAATGCTCGCCAGTCTGGGCTATCAGGCGTTGGCGACCACCAGTGCCGGTTATGCGTTTTCCCAAGGCAAGGCCGATGGCGCCCTGAGTCTCGATGACACCCTGGCCAATGTCCGGGCAATTGTCGCGGCCACCGATCTGCCGGTGGCGGTGGACCTGGAAAACGGTTTCGCCGATGACCCGGCCGAATGTGCGAAAAGCTTGCTGCGTGCCGCCGAGGCGGGTGCGGTGGGCGGATCGATCGAAGATGCCACGGGTCGTGCCGACGCACCGATCTACTGCTTCGAACACGCTGTGGCGCGCATTGAAGCCGCCGTCGCTGCGGTGCGCACGCTGCCATTTCCCTTCACCTTGACCGCCCGTGCGGAAAACTACTTGCACGGCAATCCCGATCTCGACGACACCATCCGCCGCCTGCAAGCCTTTGCCGAGGCGGGCGCCGACGTGCTGTATGCGCCGGGTTTGCGCAGCGCCGAAGAAGTGCTGGCGGTGGTGCGCGCGGTGGCACCGAAACCGGTCAACGTGCTGATGTCCGGCGGTTTGAAACTGACCGTACAGGCGCTGGAAGAAATGGGTGTGCGCAGGATCAGCACCGGTTCGGCGCTGGCTTTGGCAGCGTTCGGCGAGTTTTTCCGCGCGGCTGAAGAGATCCAGCAGCACGGCACCTTCGGCTTCACTGCGCAATCGATGCCGTACGCTCAGGCCAATCAGTTCTTCAAAGGCTGAGCATGGGCCGCTGGATCGCGCTGTCGGTACTGTTGATGATTGCTGGCGCCGTGGTCAGCGTCTGGCGCGGCTGGGTCGACGTGCCGGCCGAGTGGAACCCGTGGGCGCCGCTGGACGTGAAGGCCGCGCCGAACTGGCTGACCGGTTTCAAGCTGATGCGCCTGCGCGGCAATCCCGAGTTATGCGCACAAGTGCTCAGCAACTCGGGTCTGCGCATCACCGCGCAAGCCGACAGTCCCGACGCCAAGTGCCCGCTGATTGGCGCCGTGCGCGTGCAGGGCGGCGAGGTGGCGCTGAGCAGCAGCTTCCTCGCCAGTTGTCCGTTGGCGGTGGCTTACGCGATGTTTGAACGACATACCCTGCAACCTGCCGCGCAAGCGCTTTACGGCCAGTCTGTGGCGCGTATCGATCACCTCGGCAGCTTTGCCTGCCGCAATGTCTACAACCGCGAGAGCGGGGCGCTCAGCCGCCATGCCAGTGCCGATGCGCTGGACATCAGCGGTTTTCGGCTGGCGGACGGGCGCAGCGTCAGTGTGCTCAAAGACTGGCCGAAGCAAAATCAGGACGCGCAGTTTCTGCGTCAGGTGCGCGATGGCGCCTGCGAGGCGTTCAGTGTGGTGTTGAGTCCGGATTACAACGCTGCCCATCGCAATCACTTTCATGTCGATGTCGGGCGCTGGAGCGTGTGTCGCTGAGGGATCAGGCGGCGAGGCGCAGGTTCTGCAACACGATCGGGCGCGCCCAACCGTTATCGAAGTCCAGCGCTTTTTGCTGCTCGACGATTTCTTCCGGCGGGAACGGCGGATAAGGTTTTTGCAGCAGGTCGAGATCGAACTCGGCAATCGGCAGGTACAACGGCTTCTTCTGCGGCGCCGGACCCGGCTCTGGCACTGGCTGACCATTGTTGATCACGATCGGACGGACCCAACTGCTGTCGAAGTCTTGCTGCTCCTGCTGAGCCTTGAGTTCTTCTGGCGGGAACGGTGGGAATGGCTTGTCCAGCAGATCGGTTTCGAACTCGGCGATCGGCAGGAACAGCGGCTCCGGCGGACGCACTTCGGTCTCGACCACATCGCACTGACGCTGCTCGACGATGTGCGCGTGCAGCTCGCTGCCCAACGTCGGTTCTTCCGGGCTGTTCAGGTCAACCGGTGGAAAGGTGCCACAGGCCGGCACCACATCACTCGTTTGTTCGGCCATCGCCTGGGCAAAGAAATCCTGCCACAGGTGACTGACGCCGCCCAATGCTTGAGTGTTATGACGGCTGAAGTCGCCCTTGGGCGAAATGTAGCCAATCGATGTGGGAAGAATGCCTGACATTTTTTTCGGTTGACGCTCAGCTCTGGCAAAATGCGCGTTGATTGGTTTATCGGCCACTTTTTGCCGATCCTTAACTTTTTTGAGCGTGTTTTCATGATTGAGCAACCCGCGGCCTGCCGCATCCATGTCCAGGCCCTCGGCCCGACGTTTGAAGCGCAAGCCGAGCAATGGGCCGAGCGCCTGGGCCTGCCGCAGCAGGAGGACGACGGCGAGTTCGCCTTGCAGGTGGGCGAGCAGGGTTTGCAGCTGCAGCAGCTCGGCCCGGATGCGCCGGGACCGGTGCGGGTGGACTTTGTCGAGGGGGGCGCGGCGCACCGGCGTCTGTACGGCGGCGGCAGCGGGCAGATGATCGCCAAGGCGGTTGGCATCGCCCAAGGCGTGCGCCCTCGGGTGCTGGACGCCACGGCGGGGTTGGGCAAGGACGCGTTCGTGCTGGCCAGTCTGGGCTGCGAGATGAGCCTGATCGAGCGCCAGCCGCTGATCGGGGCGTTGCTGGAGGATGGTCTGGCGCGGGCGGCGGAAGATTTCGACGTGGCGCCGATTGTCGCGCGGATGAAGCTGCTCAAGGGCAACTCGATCGAGGTCATGCGCAACTGGCAAGGCGAGCCGCCGCAGGTGATCTACCTCGACCCGATGTTCCCGCACCGCGAGAAGACGGCGCTGGTGAAGAAAGAGATGCGCCTGTTCCGGCCGCTGGTCGGGGATGATCCGGATGCGCCGGCGTTGCTCGAAGCGGCGCTGGCCCTGGCGACACACCGGGTGGTGGTCAAGCGCCCGCGCAAGGCGCCGTGTATTGAGGGGCCGAAGCCGAGCCATGCGCTGGATGGCAAGTCGAGCCGGTATGACATTTACCCGAAGAAAGCACTCAAGGCTTGAGACCGCGTCGCGCCCATTCGCGAGCAGGCTCGCTCCCACATTGGAATGCATTTCAAATGTGGGAGCGAGCCTGCTCGCGAAGGGGCAGACCAATCACCAATCTCTAGGGTCTGTAAGCCCGCATGAACAACCCCACCACTTCCTGCACATGACTCTCTGCCGCTTCTTCGCTCAGCGGCTCACCGCAGCAATACAGCAAACGAAAATTCCCCGCACCCTTGAGCAGGCAGAAGAAGTGTTCGGCGGCATTGCGCGGCAGGTCGATGCTCAGCGCGCCGGTCTCGTTGATGCGTTTGAGCAGCCGCTCCATGCCTTGCACCATGCGCTCGGGGCCGGCCTCGAAGAAGATCTGCGACAGCTTCGGATCCTGCGTGCCCAGCGCCATCATCAAGCGATGCAAATTCACCGACTCGTCGCTGTTGATCAGTTGATGAAAGCCCCGGGCAATGTTCAGCAACACATTTTCCACGGGGATGCCGGCGGGCAATTCGAAGAACAGCGGCGGTAACTGCTCCTCGCATTTGGCCATTACCGCGGAGGAGAACAGCGTCTCCTTGTCGTTGAAGTGGCTGTAAACCGTCAGTTTCGACACGCCCGCCTCGGCGGCGACCGCGTCCATGCTGGTGTTGGCGTAGCCGTGACTCAGAAACAGGGTTTTCGCCGCATCGAGGATAGCCCGGCGCTTGGCCGGATCCTTCGGACGGCCCGGGCCGTTTGGAGCTGAAAGATTGTTCGACATTCTTCGCTTTTAATACTGGACTGGTGAGTTTGCTATTAATACCATACCGGCCAGTATAAATATTCCAAGCACCATTAGCGAAAGGTCCGTCACCATGTTCCGCCATGCGTTGTCGTTTGCCGTGCCAGTCAGCCTGGCTGTTTTATTGTCCGCATGCGGTCAGGAAGAGGCGACGCCAGTCAGCGTTCGACCGGCCATGGTGGTGCAGCCAGAGCCTTCGGCGCAGGCGATGGAAAGTTATCCGGGTGAGGTGCGCGCCCGCTACGAACCCGATCTGGCGTTCCGCATTGGCGGCAAAGTCAGCCGACGACTGGTCGAGGAAGGTCAGCGCGTGAAGGCTGATCAACCATTGGCCGAGCTCGATCCGCAGGACGTGCGCCTGCAACTGGAAGCCACCCGCGCCCAGGTCGCCGCCGCTGAAGCCAATCTGAACCTGGTGCGCGCCGAGCGTGACCGCTACAAAACCTTGATGGAGCGGCAGATGGTCAGCCGTTCCGCCTATGACAACGCGGAAAACCTCTACCGCTCCGGCGAAGCCCGCCTCAAGCAGATCAAAGCCGAATTCAACGTCTCGACCAACCAGGCCAGTTACGCCGTGCTGCGCGCGCCGCAGGACGGTGTGGTGGCCAAGCGTTCGGTGGAAGTCGGGCAGGTGGTCGCCGCCGGGCAAACCGTGTTTACCCTCGCCACCGACGGCGAGCGCGAAGTGTCGATCAGCCTCCCGGAGCAGAGCTTCGGACGGTTCAAGGTCGGCCAGCCAGTGACCGTTGAACTGTGGACCCAGCAGAACCAGCGCTTCGCCGGGCAGATTCGTGAGCTGTCGCCGGCGGCCGATCCGAAATCCCGTACCTTCGCCGCGCGCATCTCGTTCACCAGCGGCAAAGTCCCGGCTGAGCTCGGGCAGAGCGCCCGGGTGTTCGTGCAATCGGCAGAAAGCGTGCCGCTGTCGGTGCCGCTCTCGGCCCTGACTGCCGAGAACGGTGCGACCTACGTCTGGGTCGTCAGCGCCAACAACACCCTGAAAAAGACTCCAGTGCGTATCGGCCCGTTCGGCGAGAAAAGTGTGCCTGTGCTCGAAGGCCTCAACGCCAGCGACTGGGTGGTGGCAGCCGGCGTCCATGTGTTGCTCGATGGTCAGCAGGTGCGTCCCGTGGATCGCTCCAACCGAGTAGTCAATCTGGCGGACAAGGAGTAAGTCCCGATGCGCTTCAACCTTTCCGAATGGGCGCTGCGTAATCGCCAGATCGTCCTGTTCCTGATGCTTTTGCTGGCCATCGTCGGGGCCTTGTCCTACACCAAACTCGGCCAGAGCGAAGACCCACCGTTCACCTTCAAGGCCATGGTCATCCAGACCCGCTGGCCGGGGGCGACCGCGCAGGAAGTCTCGCGGCAGGTCACCGAACGCATCGAAAAGAAATTGATGGAAACCGGCGAGTACGAGCGCATCGTGTCGTTCTCTCGCCCGGGCGAGTCGCAGGTCACCTTCATTGCCCGCGACTCGATGCACTCCAAGGAAATCCCCGACCTCTGGTACCAGGTGCGCAAGAAGGTCAGCGACATTCGCCAAACCTTGCCGCCGGGGATTCAGGGGCCGTTTTTCAACGATGAATTCGGCACCACGTTCGGCAATATTTACGCGCTGACCGGCGACGGTTTCGATTACGCGGTGCTCAAGGATTACGCCGACCGCATCCAGATCCAGCTGCAGCGGGTCAAGGATGTCGGCAAGGTCGATCTGCTCGGTTTGCAGGACGAGAAAATCTGGGTCGAGCTGTCCAACGTCAAACTCGCCACCCTCGGTTTGCCACTGGCGGCGGTACAGCAAGCGCTGGAAGACCAGAACGCGGTGTCCACTGCGGGGTTCTTTGAAACCGGCAGCGAACGTGTGCAACTGCGGGTTTCGGGGAATTTTCAAACGGTCGAGGAGATCAAGAACTTCCCGATCCGCGTCGGTGACCGGACGTTCCGTATCTCCGATGTCGCCGATGTGCATCGCGGTTTCAACGACCCTCCGGCGCCACGCATGCGCTTCATGGGCGAAGACGCTATTGGCCTCGCTGTCGCGATGAAGGACGGTGGCGACATTCTGGTGCTGGGCAAAGCGCTGGAAGGCGAGTTCTCGCGCCTGCAGAAAAACCTCCCGGCCGGCATGCAACTGCGCAAGGTCTCTGACCAACCGGCGGCGGTGAAGACCGGTGTCGGCGAGTTCGTCCAGGTGCTGGTCGAGGCGCTGGCGATTGTGTTGCTGGTGAGCTTCTTCTCCCTCGGCGTGCGCACCGGCATGGTGGTCGCGCTGACCATTCCGCTGGTGCTGGCGATGACCTTCGCCTGCATGTATTACCTGGGTATCGGCCTGCACAAAATCTCGCTCGGCGCGCTGGTGCTGGCGCTGGGCTTGCTGGTGGACGACGCGATCATCGCCGTGGAAATGATGGCGATCAAAATGGAACAGGGTTTCGACCGGATCAAGGCCGCGAGCTACGCCTGGACCAGCACTGCGTTCCCGATGCTTACCGGTACGCTGATCACCGCCGCGGGTTTTCTACCGATTGCCACCGCGCAATCCGGCACCGGCGAATACACCCGTTCGATCTTCCAGGTGGTGACCATCGCCTTGCTCGCGTCATGGGTGGCGGCGGTGATGTTCGTGCCGTATCTGGGGGAAAAACTCCTGCCGGATCTGGCGAAGATTCATGCGGCCAAACATGGCACGACTGACGGGCAAGCCGACCCGTACGGCACGCCGTTCTATCAACGGGTGCGGCGTCTGGTGGAGTGGTGCGTGGCGCATCGCAAAACCGTGATCGTGCTGACGGTGGGGCTGTTCATCGCGTCGGTGATGCTGTTCCGTTTCGTCCCGCAGCAGTTCTTCCCGGCCTCCAATCGACTGGAGTTGATGGTCGATCTGAAATTGGCCGAAGGGGCGTCGCTGGCCAACACCACGGCCGAGGTCAAACGCCTGGAAGCGATGCTCAAGGATCACGCTGGCATCGATAACTATGTGGCGTATGTCGGCACCGGTTCGCCGCGTTTCTACCTGCCGCTGGATCAGCAACTGCCGGCGGCGAGCTTCGCCCAGTTTGTGGTATTGGCGAAAAACATCGAGGAGCGCGAGACCCTGCGCACCTGGTTGATAGAAACCCTCAACGAGCAATTCCCGGCCCTGCGCTCGCGGGTCACGCGTCTGGAAAACGGTCCGCCGGTGGGCTACCCGGTGCAGTTCCGCGTCACCGGTGAGCACATCGAGGAAGTCCGTGCGCTGGCGCGCAAAGTGGCGGCCAAGGTGCGCGAGAACCCGCACGTGGTCAACGTGCACCTGGACTGGGAAGAGCCGAGCAAAGTGGTGTACCTGAACATCGATCAGGATCGCGCCCGGGCGCTCGGGGTGAGTACGGCCAATCTGGCGAAATTCCTCCAGAGCTCGCTGACCGGTTCGAGTGTCAGTCAGTACCGCGAGGACAACGAACTGATCGAGATTCTGCTGCGCGGCACGGTGCATGAGCGCACCGAGTTGACGTTGCTGCCGAGTCTGGCGGTACCGACCGATAACGGTCGCAGTGTGGCGTTGTCGCAGATTGCCACGCTGGAATACGGGTTTGAGGAAGGGATCATCTGGCACCGTAATCGTCTGCCCACCGTGACGGTGCGTGCCGACATCTATGGCAAGGAGCAGCCGGCGACGTTGGTGAAGCAGATCGCTCCGACGCTGGATCCGATCCGTGCCGAATTGCCTGACGGGTATCTGTTGGATGTCGGCGGGACGGTGGAGGATTCGGAGCGTGGGCAGAAGTCGGTGAATGCCGGGGTGCCGATGTTTATCGTGGTGGTGCTGACGTTGCTGATGGTGCAATTGCGTAGCTTCTCGCGCACGGCGATGGTGTTTCTGACGGCGCCGTTGGGGTTGATCGGGGTGGTGTTGTTTCTGATGGTGTTCCGTCAGCCGTTCGGGTTTGTGGCGATGCTGGGGACGATCGCGCTGTCGGGGATGATCATGCGCAACTCGGTGATTCTGGTGGATCAGATCGAGCAGGATATTGCTTCTGGTCTCAAGCCTTGGCAGGCGATTATCGAGGCGACGGTGCGGCGGTTTCGGCCGATTGTCTTGACGGCTTTGGCGGCGGTGCTGGCGATGATTCCGTTGTCGCGCAGTGTGTTTTTCGGGCCGATGGCGGTGGCGATCATGGGGGGGTTGATTGTGGCTACGGCTTTGACGCTTTTGTTTTTGCCTGCTTTGTATGCGGCCTGGTTCCGAGTGCGTCGCGACGCTTGATGGTTTTGGACTTGGCGGCCTTTGGGCCGACCAGGTTCTGGGTGTTCTTTGTGAATATCCGTTTCTTCGGGTGCTGCCGCTGGCGGTTTCGCCCTTACGGCGACTCCCTTTGGCAAACGCCCCAAAGGAAGCAAAGGTCTTGGCCCCGGCGTACGGCCCTCGCCTAGGCTCGGGTTCCTTCGTTGCGGGGCTCATCCGGGGGGCATCGCCTCCGGTTTGCTTCGCTGCACCTCCTCTCGATGTGTTTGGCTGCGCCCAACGGTCGCTGCGCTCCCACCCCCGGATAAACCCCTCCACTCAGCCTGCCGATGGGGCCGGCACGGCAAGATCAAGAGCTGCAGCCGAGCTAACGCTCATCCTGTTGAGTGGTGAAAAGCATGCGGTCTGCCTGGATTGCTTTGCTTTTCTGTGGGAGCCAGCCTGCCAGCGAAGGCGGCCTGACAGCCGACCAGTTTCCAACTGCCCATACCCAATCAATTGTGGGAGCTGGCTTGCCAGCGATGGCGGCCTGACAGCCGACCAGTTTCCAACTGCCCATACCCAATCAATTGTGGGAGCTGGCTTGCCAGCAATGGCGGCCTGACAGCTGACCAGTTTCCAACTGCCCATACCCAATCAATTGTGGGAGCTGGCTTGCCAGCAATGGCGGCCTGACAGCCGACCAATCTCCAACTGCCTGCACCCAATCCAAATGTGGGAGCGAGCCTGCTCGCGAAGACGGCCTATGAGCCGACCAATCTCCAACTGCCTGCACCCAATCCAAATGTGGGAGCGAGCTTGCTCGCGAAGAGGTCCGCCCAGGCACCCAACTCTTTGGTCTGTTTAAAAATGTTCCAGCTAATCAGAACCTTCCCATAAGGTTTTCAGGTTGCCCGTCGCAGGCGCGATCCCTAGCCTGAGTCTGTCGCTGCCAGTTCAGCGACCGGGTCTGCAAGCCCGCTCATCATCTGCAAGTGATGGTGGTTACTCCACTCGAATAGTCAGGCGTTCCACTCTGTTCAAACACCCCCCGAATCCGAACCAGAATGTCCAAGCGACCCTGCACCTTACGCCTTCCTCGATTCGCGCAAGCTCCACGACGCCCTCGGTAAAACGCCTCCTCAATCAAGTCGATCCGCAAGGCTGACTCGCAATAAAAAGCCCGCTGACCTTCACCGGTTCAGCGGGCTTTTTCGTGCAGCGGCAAGAATTACAAAGTGCCGAACACCTTTTTCGCCAGACCGGTCGCTGCAGCCGCCGGATTTTTGCGGATGGTTTCTTCCTGTTTGCCGATCATTTCGAACAGGCCATTGAGCGCTTGTTCGGTGACGTAGTTTTCGACGTTGGCGCTTTTCGCATCCACCACGCCCAAGGTCGCGGCCTGGCCGGCGAAGGCGTTGTACTTTTGCGCTACGCCGACTTTGTCGGTGGCTTGTTTGACGATGGGCAGGAACTTGGCGCGGATCTGTTCGCGGCTGGTTTTGTCCAGGTATTGGGTGGCCGAGTCGGTGCCGCCGCTGAGGATGCCTTTGGCGTCGGCCACGGTCATTTTCTTCACGGCGTCGACGAGGATCGGCTGGGCCTGGGTCACGGCGCTTTCGGCGGCCTTGTTCATGGCGGTTTCGAGTTCGTCGACCTGGGCGCCCATGCCGAAGGCTTTCATCTTGCCGGCGACTTTGCCGAGTTTGCCCGGCAGTTCGATTTTCACTTCCGGGTTGTTGCTGAAGCCGCCCGGGGTGCCGAGTTGTTTGACGGCGATTTGCGCGCCTTGGGTCAGGGCGTCCTTGAGGCCGCCGGTGGCGTCTTGTTGCGAGAGGTCGCTGAGCGACAGTGCCAGGGCGCTGGCAGAGATCATCAGGCCCGCGCACAGGCCGGCGAAGCGAAGGGTAGGGCGGAGCATGGCAGCTTCCTTGAAAGACAATTAGCGAATGGCGTCGACGCGGATTTTCAGCGGCTGCGGATCGTTGCCGTCCAGTTGCACGGCGTGGTTCTCGGTGGTGATGAACATCAGCTCGCCGTTGACTTCGATGCGCGCGCTGACCGAGTAGCGGTGGCCGGGTTTGACCTGGGCCGGATCGTAACTCAAGTGGAACGGCAGCGGCACCTGGCCTTTGACCGGGCCTTTCTGCTCGTCGAGGACCACCGCCGGGGCGTCGGCCAGCGATACGTCCTGCAGGCTCACGCTCAACGTCGCGCTCGGTGGCAGGGCGATGCGTTGCAGGTAGAACACTTCACCGTCGAGGCCGACTTTGCCGGCGGGGGTGGTCGACTGGCAGGCGCTCAACAGGGTGGCTGCGGCGAGAAGGGTGAGTTTTTTCATCGGGACCTCTGAGGCAGGTGCGCCGGAAGAATCCCGGCGCCGATGGAAATCTAGCGGATTTTGCTTTCAGCGTCAGTGAACAAACGTAAGGGTTTTTCCAGCCACTGCGCCAGTGTCTGCATGAACCACCCGCGTTGTGCGCGTGGCGGCGGGCACAGTTCTATTCGACCGGGACTGACCGAAATACGCTGGTGGTAGCGATTTTCGATGCCGCTGAGTGCATAACGTTTGCCGGGAGTAACGCTGGCCGGGTCGTATCGCAGATAGAACGAAGTCGCGGTCTGTTCGTCATGGCTGACGCGCACCAGTTCAACTTCAGGGCTGTCGGCTTCATGCAGGCTGATGGTGACCGCTTCTTCGGTCGGGAAACTTTCCGGCTCTTGAACTTCAACATACAACAGCCCGATCGGGCTCAAGTGCACAGTCTGGCGATGAGGCAGTGTGTTGACGATAACAAAGTGTTCCTGATCAAGCAGCAGGGGTTGGCGGTTGTGGAACATCCGCACGGTAATCCGGTACTTCACGCCGATATTGGTATGGGAATGGGCAAACTCGAACTTCCAGTCGCCTTCGAACAGTCTCGCGAAGCGCTGTTCCCTGGCGGGCGTCGCCAACTTCGGATTAACCACCTCGATACTGACAATGGTTTCATGTTCACCGTCGAAGGGGATTTGAAAGGCTGCAGGCAAGCTGAAGTTTAAAGTCACTGCCGAAGCGGGATCTTGTAACAGGCTCATCTCGATATCCTTATCGTGATTGTTTTAAAGAGCCTATTAATTCACGGATCAACTAACGGGGGAACCCGAGTGGTACCCCGTTAGTTGTCGGCAAGTTTCAGACTTGCGGTGTCACTGCCGTTTCCGCGGCATCTTCACTGCGATGCAGCGCCACCTGACGAATCGACAGACGAATCTCCGCCGGCAACACGCGTTTGGCCGCGCCCTCCGCCAGTTCGCCGAGCAGTTCGTGGTAGCTCAACTTGCCGGCTTCGTCGCGGCGCAGGACGTCGAGGTCGAGCATCGTCTGGATGAAATGACGGAACAGGCTCTTGTCGAAGAACTCCGGGGCATTCAGGCCGTGCAGGATCGACAGGCGCTGGGCCATGACCGTGCACAGGTCTTCCAGCTCTTCGGCGCTGATGCTGTTCTGCCCGGCGTTGAGCAGCAGCGAGACGGTCATGTAGAAGCGCTGCAGGGTCTGCGCGATGCTTTTCGACAGCAGGGTCAACAGCACAAAGTGTCGCGAACTTGGAGCGGGGCGCAGGTACACGTCCTTTTCGAAACGCAGCAGGCCTTGCTCGACGAACGCTTCCAGCCATTGATCGATTACTGCGTCCAGTTCCTCCAGGCTCCAGCGGATGAACAGCTCCGACTGCAAGTACGGATACAGCGCGCGGGTGTAGCGCAGGATCTGCTCGCGGCTCATGCGCGAAGTGCTTTGGAAGAAGCTCGCCAGCAGCGCTGGCAAGGCGAAGATGTGCAGCACGTTGTTGCGGTAGTAGGTCATCAGGACGGCGTTCTGCTCGTCCAGATACAGAATCTTGCCCAGCGCATCGTTCTGCTCGGACAGCAGGTCCATGTCCTTCACATGCTCGATCAGCGCGCGGCCATCGCCTTCCGGCAGGGTCGTGTGCGGCGAGTACGGGACTTTGCGCAGCAGCGCCAGGTACAGATCCAGCACCCGCGCCATGGCCCGATCGTCCAGTGCCAGGCGGGTGGTGGACAGCAGCGCCAGCGCCACCAGATTGACCGGGTTGATTGCCGCCGCTTCGTTCAGGTGCTGCGCGACTTTCTCGCCGAGGCGGTTGGTGGTTTCGTTGAGCCAGGCCGGTTTGTACTGCGGGCCGAGTTCCTGCTGTCGCCAGTCTGGCTGTTCGCTGTCGAGGAACTCTGCAAGTTTGATCGGTTCGCCGAAATTCACCGCGACCTGACCGAAGCGCTGCTTGAGCGCGCCGATGACTTTGAAGATGTCAAAGATCGACTCTTTCTTCTTGCTCGCGCCACGCAATTCGCCAAGGTAGGTGCGACCTTCCAGCACGCGCTCGTAACCGATGTACACCGGCACGAAGACGATCGGCATCCGCGATGAACGCAGGAAGCTGCGCATCGTGATCGCGAGCATGCCGGTCTTCGGTTGCAGCATGCGCCCGGTGCGCGAGCGGCCGCCCTCGACGAAGTATTCGACCGGGAAACCTTTGGTAAACAGGGTGTGCAGGTATTCGTTGAACACCGAGGTGTACAGCGGATTGCCCTTGAACGTGCGGCGCATGAAGAACGCGCCGCCACGGCGCAGCAGGCTGCCGATCACCGGCATGTTCAGGTTGATCCCGGCGGCAATGTGCGGCGGGGTCAGGCCGTTGCGAAACAGCAGGTACGACAGCAGCAGGTAGTCGATGTGGCTGCGGTGGCACGGCACGTAGATTACTTCGTGCCCTTGAGCGACCTTCTGCACGCCTTCGATGTGGTTGACCTTGATCCCGTCATAGATCTTGTTCCAGAACCAGCTCAGCACCACTTCGAGGAAACGGATCGCGGTGTAGGTGTAGTCCGAAGCGATCTCGTTGCCGTAGCGCAGGGCCTGGGCCTTGGCTTTTTCCAGGGAAATGTTCTCGCGTTCGGCTTCGTCGACGATCGCCTGCTTGACCAGTGGCTGATTGAGCAGACCCTTGACCAGATTGCGCCGGTGGGAAATGTCCGGGCCGATCACTGCCGCCTTCAGGTTGCGGAAGTGCACGCGCAGGATGCGCTGGGCCATGCGTACGGTGCGTTCGTGGCCCTTGTTGTGTTCGATCAGTTCGCGCAGGTGGATTGGCGCCGAGAATTGCACGCGGGTCTTGCGCCCCAGAACGATGATGCTCAGCAGTCGGCGCAGACGCCCGGTGACGGCCCAGCTGTCGGCGAACAGCAACTTCCACGGACTGTTTTCGCTGTCCGGCGACTGGCCCCAGAACACGCTGACCGGAATGATCTGCGCGTCTTCGGCGGCGTTCTGCGTCAGGGCGCTGACCAGACGGGTCAGGGTCGGCGGTGCACCGCGCTTGTCCTGACGGCCGAGCCAGTCCGGGTCCGGCGTCAGGTAGAAAAACGCCGCCGGTTCGATCAACGGTCCCACCGACACCGGCAGCACCGGACGCGGCAGACCGGCCTTGGTGCACTCGGTGTCGACCACCGCCAGATCGGTCAGCGATGGGTTTTGCAGGACGTAGAACACCGGACGACTGCGGTCGAGGTTGAGGGTGAGCGACGACTGGTTGATCGTCTCGGAGCGAACCCAGAGGTACAACAGTCGGCGCAAGGTGCCAAACACAAGACGGCGGAACGGGGAACGGGTCATACGGCTTCTGCGTGAGTGAATAAAACCGAGCGTTTGCTCGGGCGGTCGACAGTTTGCCGGATTCATCGAAAATCGGCAAAAAAGCGGCGAAGTAATCTCCTGTTGAGAGTCTTTGCGCCTGTCATATACTCGGCAATCTGTCGCCGGGGCCCTTTATGGACGTCGGGCGCAGGCTGACGTTCCGCAAAGGCTTTCCTGCGAAAAGCCTGTTCAATAATAAAAAAGGAGTATGAACAGATGGCAACACGTGAAACCGGCAATGTGAAGTGGTTCAACGACGCCAAGGGCTACGGCTTCATTCAGCGCGACGACGGGGTGGACGTGTTCGTGCACTACCGCGCGATTCGTGGTGAAGGCCACCGTTCGCTGACCGAGGGTCAGCAGGTTGAATACGCGGTGGTGGAAGGGCAGAAGGGGTTGCAGGCCGAGGATGTTGTAGGCCTGTAAGTCCCTGAAAACCATTGTGGGAGCGAGCCTGCTCGCGAATGCGTAGTGTCAGTCGATATGAATGGTGACTGATACACCGCATTCGCGAGCAGGCTCGCTCCCACATTTGTATCTGTGTTGACTGTTGTTACGCGGTTTTCCAGGTGATTTCTTCTTCACCGTCGGCGCTGATGCGAATCCAGCGATCCGCCGTTTCCTCACCTTCTTCCTCTACCCACGTGCCCGGTGCGCAACGTACTTCCACGTTCAGCGCGGCAAAGGCTGCACGGGCGCAGGCGATGTCGTCGTCCCACGGAGTCGCGTCGCTTTCCAGGTACAGGCTGTTCCATTTGCCCACGGCTTTCGGCAGCCACGTCACCGGGATGTTGCCGGCCTTGCACTTGTAGGTCTGGCCTTTCTGTACCCAGTCGCTGCACGGGCCCAGGGCTTCGCCGAGCCAGGCGGAAATCGCCTTGTGGTCGACGTCGGCGTCTTTCAGGTAAATCTCGATATCCGGTTGGCGCATGGATGTCCTCACTGCGGGTCTGAAAAATCCATTCGCGGATTTAGCCGGCCCCGGGCACTTGCCCGAGACCAAAAGTTATTGAAGAACGAAATAATCGTAGCGCATCGATACGGTGGTCACGAACGGCTCGGCCTGTTCGATCACGGCGGCGCGGCGTTCGGCATTGGCGCGCCAGCCGTGGGGCGTCATCGCCAACAGGTTGGCGCGATCCTCTGGCTTGTCCAGGGTCAGTTGGAATTCCAGGGTTTCGCTGTGCGCCAGCGTCATGCCTTCGGGCACTAATGCCAGATGCTTGTCGTCGGTGTATTCGCGCACTTCGTCGTACAGGCGTTCGCGCAGTTCCATCAGGTGGCCGCTGGTCGGGCCGACTTTCATCAGGCCGCCACCGACGCTGAGCAGGCGCTTGGCCTCTTCCCAGTCCAGCGGGCTGAAAACGCTGGCGAGAAATTGGCAACTGCCCGACGCCAATGGCACGCGGGCCATGCTGGCGATCAACCAGGTGATTGCCGGATTACGCTTGCAGGCACGTTTCACCGCCTCGCGGGAGATGTCCAGTGCGTAGCCATCGGCGTCCGGCAGGGCCTCGGCGATCTGTGCGGTGTAGTAACCCTCGCCACAGCCGATATCGACCCAGCGCGCTGGCGCATAACTCGCCGCCAGTTCTGCCAGACGCTTGGCCACCGGGGCGTAATGCCCGGCGTTCAGGAAGTCGCGGCGCGCCTCGACCATCGCCTGATTGTCGCCAGGATCACGGCTGTTCTTGTGCTGCACCGGCAACAGGTTCAGGTAGCCCTGACGCGCGCGGTCGAAGCGGTGGCCGGCGGGGCAGACCACGCCGTTGTCCACGCGGCTGAGCGGTTCACTGCAGATCGGGCACGCGAGCATCAGGCGAGCAACTTGATCAGGGTCTGGTAGTAGATCTCGGTCAACACGTCGAGATCGGCCGCCAGCACACGTTCGTTGACCTGGTGAATGGTCGCGTTGACCGGGCCCAGCTCAACCACTTGCGTACCCATGGTCGCGATGAAACGACCGTCGGAAGTCCCGCCGCTGGTCGACGCGTGGGTCTCGCGGCCGGTGATGTCCTTGATGCTCGATGACACCGCGTCGAGCAGCGCGCCCGGCTCGGTGAGGAACGGCAGGCCGGACAGCGCCCAGTCGATGTGCCAGTCCAGACTGTGTTTGTCGAGGATGTCGGCCACGCGTTTCTGCAGGCCTTCGACGGTGGATTCGGTGGAGAAGCGGAAGTTGAACACGGCCACCAGATCACCCGGAATCACGTTGGTCGCGCCGGTGCCGGAGTTGAGGTTGGAAATCTGGAAACTGGTCGGCGGGAAGAAATCGTTGCCGTGATCCCAATGCTCGGCGGCCAGCTCGGCCAGCGCCGGAGCTGCGAGGTGGATCGGGTTCTTCGCCAGATGCGGGTAGGCCACGTGACCCTGCACGCCGCGCACGGTGAGCTTGGCGCCCAGCGAGCCACGACGACCGTTTTTCACCACGTCACCGACCAGCGTGGTGCTCGACGGTTCGCCGACGATGCACCAGTCCAGACGCTCCTTGCGCGCCACCAGACGTTCAACCACCGCTTTGGTGCCGTGATGCGCCGGGCCCTCTTCGTCGCTGGTGATGAGGAACGCGACCTTGCCCTTGTGATTCGGGTAGTCGGCAACGAAACGCTCGGCGGCGACGGTCATCGACGCCAGGCTGCCTTTCATGTCCGCTGCGCCACGGCCACAGAGCATGCCGTGTTCATCGATCACCGCGTTGAACGGATCGATCTGCCAGGCAGTCACCGGACCGGTCGGCACCACGTCGGTGTGACCGGCGAAGCACAGCACCGGGCCGTCGTCGTTGCCGTGGGTGGCCCAGAAGTTGTCCACATCTTCGATGCGCATCGGCTCGAGGGTGAAACCGGCATCGCCCAGGCGCTGCATCATCTGCTTCTGGCAATCGGCGTCGACCGGCGTCACGGACGGACGGCGGATCAGGTCGATGGCGAGTTGGAGGGTCGGCGAAAGGTCGGCGTGGGCCGTCATGGAAAACTCCGAAGTCATGAATGTGGGCGCGGACTAACAATGTGGGAGCGAGCCTGCTCGCGAATGCGGTGTGTCAGTCAACATAATCAGTGAATGTTACAAAGCCTTCGCGAGCAGGCTCGCTCCCACAGGGATTAGAGGAGTGCCCCGCAAAATGGCGGTTATCTTAAAGCAAAACGGCGACCATTGGCCGCCGTTTAGTGGATCAAAGAGGAATTAGACGACAGGCGCCGGTTCAGGCTCCGCCGCCGGTTTTGGCAGCGACGACAGGAACGCCATGATCAGCGCCGCGACGTACGGCAGCGACTGCACCAGCAGCATCGCCACCCAGAAGCGCATGTCGTTGCTCGGAATGCCTTGCACCAGGTAGATCCCCAGCGCCGCGCCCCACAACAGCAGCATGATGAACAGCTCTTCCCGCGCTTCGGAAATCGCCACCCAGAAGCCGTGGTTGTCGGCGTTTTTCGGCGTGCGGAAGAACGGAATGCTGCTGGTGAAGAAACCGTACAGCACCGCTTTGGCGATGGTGTGCGACAACGCCAGTCCGGCCAGCGCCGCGCAGAACGCATCCTTGAGGTTCACGCCGACGGCGCGACGGTAGAGGAAGATGATCTTGCCGACCTTGAACACGAACAGCGCCAGCGGCGGGATGGCGAAAATCAGCAGCGGCGGATCGACCCGTTGCGGCACGATGATCATCGCCGCTGACCACAACAACGCGCCGACGGTGAAGAAGATGTTCATGCCGTCCGCCACCCACGGCAACCAGCCCGCGAGGAAGTGGTAACGCTGGCCACGGGTCAGCTCGGTGTCCTTGCCGCGCAGCAGGCTGCGGGTGTGGCGCTTGATGATCTGGATCGCGCCGTAGGCCCAGCGGAAACGCTGCTTCTTGAAGTCGATGAAGGTGTCCGGCATCAGACCCTTGCCGTAGCTGTCGTGGTAATACGCCGCCGACAGGCCTTTTTCGAACACGCGCAGACCGAGTTCGGCGTCTTCACAAATGCACCAGTCGGCCCAGCCCAGCTCTTCCAGAACCGAACGCCGGGTCATGGTCATGGTGCCGTGCTGGATGATCGCGTCGCGGTCGTTACGGGTGACCATGCCGATGTGGAAGAAGCCTTTGTATTCGGCGTAGCAGAGCTTCTTGAAGGTGCTTTCGTTCTGGTCGCGGTAATCCTGCGGCGACTGCACCACGGCGATTTTCGGATCGGCGAAATGCGGCACCATGTGCTTGAGCCAGTTCGGGTGTACGCAGTAGTCGGAGTCGATCACCGCGATCACTTCGGCGTCCTTGCCGGTGTGCGGAATCAAGTAGTTCAGCGCGCCGCCCTTGAAACCGGCCAGGGGCGAGACATGGAAGAACTTGAAGCGCGGGCCGAGGGTTGCGCAGTAGTCGCGCACCGGCTCCCAGACCGCCGGGTCCTTGGTGTTGTTGTCGATGATCAGGACTTCATAGTCCGGGTAATCGAGGGCGGCCAAAGCGTCGAGGGTCTGTTTGACCATGTCTGGCGGCTCGTTGTAGCAGGGCACGTGGATCGAGACTTTCGGCCGGTAGTCCGAATCACCGATCACCGGCAGGAATTCCCGCCGACGCTTGTGAATCCACACGGCTTCGGCCAGTTCATGCGCCTCGGTCAGCAACACGATGAACACCCCGAGCGCACCCAACGCCAGGAGGAAACCCACCGTCAGGCTGAACCACGTGCTGTATTGCTGGCTGTAGTCGTAACCGATCCACACCAGCACCGAACCGCAGAGGAACGCGATAAAGGTCAGGAAGGTCCGGCCGCGCTGACGCAGGGCCGAGCCGTCGATCATCAGCAGGGTCAGCGACAACAGCGCCAGCACCACCGAACCGATGGCCAGCACGCGCCATTGCGGGATCGCCACCACCGGGCCTTCGAAGTTGAATTTCTGCTGGCGCGCGGCGTTGAACACGCCCCAGTAGGCGCCGACCGAACCTTCGTCACTGGCCTTCCACGGCTGGTCGAAGGCTTCAATCACGAAGTAGTTGAAGCCCTGACGGTTGAGTTTGTTGACCAGCGTGCGCAGGTAGATCGCCTGATCCGCCGGCGACGCATCGGCGCCACCGCGCATGCGCCCGTTGCTCGGCCAGCCGACTTCGGACAGTAGCAACGGTTTTTTCGGGAACAGCTTTTTCAGGTCGCGGGCGCGGTCGAAGACGAACTGCCCGGCCTTGTCCACCGGAATGAATTCCCAGTAAGGCAGCACGTGCGCGGCGATCAGGTCGACGTGTTTGGCCAGTTCCGGGTGTTCTTCCCAGACGTGCCATTGCTCGGAGGTGGTCACCGGCACTTTCACCGCGGCGCGCACGCGATCCAGCAGCACGCTGAGTTGTTCAGCGGTGATTTCCTTGCGGAAAATCGCCTCGTTACCGACCACTACCCGCACCACGCTGCGCGAGGTGTTGGCCAGTTCGATGGCGCGCTGGATCTCGCGCTCGTTGCGTTCCTGATCGGGGCTGATCCAGATCCCGAGGGTCACGCGCAGACCGAACTCTTCCGCCAGTTTCGGGATGTCCTGCAGCGAACCGTCGACCGAGTAGATGCGGATGTTGTCCGTCAGCTTGCTCATGATCTCCAGGTCGCGGCGCATTTCATCGTCAGTCGGATATTGATCCTTCTGCGGGAATTGGCCCTGCTGGAATGGCGAATAAGAGAAACCGGAGATCTGCTCCGGCCAGTTGGGCGCGGAGACCGGGCGGTTGATCAGCGCCCAGAAACCGGTGAACAGGGCGGCGATTGCCAGAACCACCACCAGGTTGAGACCAAATTTACGCGATGACATAGCTATTTCGGGTTCCAAAGGCTGTGGAACGAAGGATCGGTCGGCATGCGCCAAAAGGGCGCGAATCCTACACCGGCAGTTCACTGCTCGTACACCGGACAGGGAAATGCCAGACATTGGGCAGTCCAACCTGATTTAAGTTCTTTAGTAACAGCTTGTAAGAGAAAACTTTGTTATTCAGTTATAGCAATTCCCGGTGGCGAGGGAGCTTGCTCCCGCTGGACTGCGAAGCAGGCCGCTTTCAAAGGGCCGCTTGCGACCCGGCGGGAGCAAGCTCCCTCTCCACAAAGGTTGTGTGAAAACGCCTGCGTTCACCGTTCATAGCGTCAAAGATGCTCTTGGCCGCCGACGGCCCTATAATGCGCGCCGGTTTTTGGGGTAATGGTCATGAGTACAGAAGATCCGCGGTTTGCAGGCATCGCCCGTTTGTATGGCATCGAGGGCCTCGAGCGCCTGCGTGCGGCCCATGTGGCGATTGTCGGCGTCGGTGGCGTCGGTTCCTGGGTGGCGGAAGCCATGGCCCGCTGTGGCGTCGGCGAGATTTCGCTGTTCGACCTCGATGACGTCTGCGTCAGCAACGCCAACCGCCAGTTGCACGCGCTGGACAGCACCGTCGGCAAACCCAAGGTCGAAGTGATGGCCGAGCGCCTGCGCGGGATCAATCCGGATTGCACCGTGCATGCGGTGGCGGACTTCGTGACGCGCGACACCATGGCCGAGTACATCACGCCGAACATCGACTGCGTGATCGACTGCATCGACGCGGTCAACGCCAAGGCTGCGCTGATCGCCTGGTGCAAACGTCGCAAGATTCAGATCATTACCACTGGCGGTGCCGGTGGGCAGATCGATCCGACGTTGATTCAGGTCTGTGACCTCAACCGCACGTTCAACGACCCGCTGGCCTCGAAAGTGCGTTCGACGTTGCGTCGCGACTATGGCTTCTCGCGTACCGTGACTCGCCATTACAGCGTGCCGTGTGTGTTCTCCACCGAACAACTGCGCTATCCGAAACCGGACGGCAGCATCTGCTTGCAGAAGAGTTTTGTCGGCGACGGGGTGAAGCTCGACTGCGCCGGCGGGTTTGGCGCGGTAATGATGGTCACGGCGACGTTCGGCATGGTCGCGGCGACCAAGGCGGTGGACAAGATTGTGGCGGGTGTGCGGCGGCCGGCGGATCGGGTCAAGCCTCAGGTCTGAGGTTGCCTTTAATGGCCCCTTCGCGAGCAGGCTCGCTCCCACATTGGATTTGTGGTGTTCACAGATCCCCTGTGGGAGCGAGCTTGCTCGCGAAGGCGATTAACCGGCCAACTCATTCATCCGCTGGAGCACGGCATTCAAGCCATTACTGCGCGACGGCGACAACTGCCGCGAGAGTCCCAGCTGATTGAACCAGTCCGGCAAATCCACCTGCTGCAACTCGCCAGCGCTCAAACCGTTGACCCGCAACAGCAACAACGCCACCAACCCACGAATCATCCGCGCATCGCTGGCAGCGCTGAACTGCCAATGGCCGTCCTGCAATTCCCCCACCAGCCACATTTGACTCTCACAGCCATGCACCCGGTTGGCTTCGCATTTGTCCGCGTCGTTCAGCGGCGGCAGACGATCGCCAAACTGCATCAGCAACCGTGCGCGTTGTTCCCAACCGGCGGCACTCTGAAAGGTCTGCAGCACATCGGCGGCGGCGAGCGGCAGGCTCATCGCAGCAACTCCAGGGCCTGATCCAGCGCGTCAAAGAAACGCTCCAGATCCTCGGAGTCGTTGTACAGCGCCAGCGACACGCGGATCGCCCCGGCCAGTTCGAAGCTTTTCAGCAACGGCATGGCGCAGTGATGCCCGGCGCGCACGGCGATGCCTTGCTCGGTGAGCAGGTGCGCCAGATCGGCGTTGTGCACACCCTCGACGACAAAACTGGCCAGCGCCAGTTGCGGCTTGCCCAGCAGACGAATGCCGTTACGCGCGGCCAGGCCTTGCAGCAGATAGGCGTGCAGCGCCGCTTCGTGGGCCGACACCGCGTCCTGATCCAGCCCGGCCAGATAATCGAGCGTGGCACCGAGGCCAATCACGCTGGCGATCGGCGGTGTGCCCGCCTCGAAACCCAGCGGGGCAGGGCGGAAGCGTGAATCGTGATAATTGGCTTCCAGCACCATTTCGCCGCCGAACTGCCACGGCTGCAGTTGCTCAAGCGCCTTGTTGCGCCCGAACAGCACGCCGAGGCCATCGGGGCCGTACAGCTTGTGGCTGGAAAACACATAGAAGTCGCAACCCAGCGCCTGCACGTCGTGGCGACCATGCACCACACCCTGGGCGCCATCGACCACGGTCAGCGCGTTGTGCGCCTTGGCCATCGCCAGCAGCGCCGGCAACGGTTGCCAGACACCGAGCACGTTGGACAGCTGACTGACCGCCAGCAGGCGAGTGCGCGGGGTGATCAGACGCACAGCGGCGCCGAGGTCGATCACCCCGTCTTCGTCCAGTGGCAGGATCACCAGTTTCAGGTCGCGACGCTGCGCCAGTTGCTGCCACGGCAGCAGGTTGGCGTGATGCTCCAGGGCGCTGATGACAATTTCATCGCCCGGTTGGAAAAGAGGTTCCAGGCCATAGGCCAGGAGATTCAGCGCGCTGGTGGCGCCGTGGGTGAAGATGATCTGCCCGCTGTCACCGGCATTCAGCCACTGGGCAACCTTCAGGCGACTGTCTTCGAACGCCTGCGTGGCGTGGGCGCCGGGCAGATGCTGCGCGCGATGCACATTGGCCGCGCCGTTGGCGTAGTAATGCGTCAGTGCGTCAAGCAGGGCCTGGGGTTTTTGCGTGGTGGCGGCGTTGTCCAGATAGGTCTGGTCTTGCCGTTGCAGGGCGGCGATGGCCGGAAAGTCGGCGCGCCAGGGGGAGGGAATCATCACAGTTTTCAGCCCAGGTGAAGAGGGGCGGGATGTACGCCGAACCTTGTGGGAGCGAGCCTGCTCGCGAAGGCGTCCTTGAGGACGCTAAAAGCTTCGCGAGCAGGCTCGCTCCCACAGGTTATCAATGTGCTGCTTAGTTGTGAGCGTGCAGCGCTTCGTTCAGCTCGATCGCCGATTTGTGGGTTTTGCATTCCACGGCACCGGTTTCCGAGTTGCGACGGAACAGCAGGTCGGTCTGACCTGCCAGTTCACGCGCCTTCACCACTTTGACCAGGTTGTTGTGCTCGTCCAGCAGCGCGACTTTGGTGCCGGCGGTCACGTACAGGCCCGACTCGACGGTGTTGCGGTCGCCCAACGGAATACCGATACCGGCGTTGGCGCCGATCAGGCAGCCTTCGCCAACCTTGATCACGATGTTGCCGCCGCCCGACAGAGTGCCCATGGTCGAGCAGCCGCCGCCCAGGTCCGAACCCTTGCCGACGAATACGCCAGCGGAAACGCGGCCTTCGATCATGCCCGGGCCTTCGGTGCCGGCGTTGAAGTTGATGAAGCCTTCGTGCATCACGGTGGTGCCTTCGCCCACGTACGCACCCAGACGCAGACGTGCGGCGTCAGCGATACGCACGCCGGCCGGCACCACGTAGTCGGTCATTTTCGGGAACTTGTCCACCGAGAACACTTCCAGCAGCTCGCCGCGCAGGCGCGCTTCGAGTTGCATTTCGGCCAGTTCGCTCAGGTCGATCGCGCCCTGGCTGGTCCAGGCCACGTTCGGCAGCAGCGGAAAGATCCCGGCCAGGCTCACGCCGTGCGGCTTGACCAGGCGATGGGACAGCAGGTGCAGCTTCAGGTACGCCTCTGGCGTCGAGGTCAGCTGTGCGTCTTCGGCCAGCAGGGTGGCGACCAGCGGCTTGTGGCTTTCGGCCAGACGGGTCAGCAGCTTGCCTTGAACGGCGTCGATGCCTTTGACCGCTTCAGCCAGTTGCGCCGCCTGCGCGGTGGTGAAGGTGATGGCCTGGTTGCCTTCGGTGTAGCCGAGGATCGGCGCAACGGCAGCGACCAGTTCGGCCGACGGGTTGAGCAGTGGCTGGGCGTAGAACACTTCCAGCCAGGCACCTTGACGGTTTTGCGTGCCGACACCAAAGGCGATGCTGAACAGAGAGTTGGACATGTGAATACCTCTAGCAATAAGTGACGGGCTGCTTACTTGAGTGCGGCCGCGTAGATGTCTGGCTTGAAGCCAATCAGGGTTCGGTCACCGAGATCGAGCACCGGGCGCTTGATCATCGAGGGCTGCGCGAGCATCAGTTCGATGGCTTTCGACTGGTCGAGATCGGCTTTGCGTTCGTCGTCGAGTTTGCGAAAGGTCGTGCCGGCACGGTTCAACACCGTTTGCCAGCCGTGCTCGTTGCACCATTGAGTCAGGTGCTCACGGTCGATACCGGCGGTTTTGTAGTCGTGAAAGTCGTAGCTGACAGCGTGTTCATCGAGCCAGGTGCGCGCCTTCTTCATGGTGTCGCAGGCTTTGATGCCGAAAAGGTGCAACGTTTTACTTGAAACGGTCAAGGAATCGCCCCCTTTACAGGTGCTGGAAAAAAATGGTGTCGGATTATGCCATGACCAACGCGTTTCGGGCGGCCACGGTTGTCGTAACGGTGCAAAACCTGTGGGAGCGAGCCTGCTCGCGAAGGGGCCGTGTCAGGCAATATCTCTGTTGAATCAGACACCGCATTCGCGAGCAGGCTCGCTCCCACAAGGGGACTGCGTTCCAGCAGTGCGACATAGGTGCAACGGTCAGACGTATCCTGAGCGGCTAATATGACCGTTCAACGCTGTCGATTGTCTGAGATTTCCGCTTTATGCAAACCGCTTATACCGTCCTGATCCTGCTGATGCTGGTCAGCGTCTCGCGGCTGGTCGGACGGGTCATCCCGCTGCCGTTGCCCCTGGTGCAAATCGCCGCCGGTGCCTTGCTGGCCTGGCCGACATTGGGCCTGCACGTAGCGCTGGACCCCGAATTGTTCCTGTTTCTGTTCCTGCCGCCGCTGCTGTTTTCCGACGGCTGGCGGATGCCCAAACGCGAGTTCTGGCATTTGCGTGGGCCGATCCTGACGCTGGCGGTCGGCCTGGTGCTGTTTACCGTGGTCGGTGCCGGGTACTTCATTCACTGGCTGTTGCCGACAATTCCACTACCGGTGGCCTTCGCGCTCGCCGCTGTGCTGTCGCCGACCGACGCCGTGGCGGTGTCGGCGATCTCGCAGAACCGTTTGCCGACGCCGCTGATGCATATCCTGCAAGGCGAGGCGCTGATGAACGATGCCTCGGGTCTGGTGACGTTCAAGTTTGCCCTGGTTGCGGCAGTGACCGGAGTGTTCTCACTGGCCAATGCCAGCCTGACCTTCGTGCTGGTGGCGGTCGGAGGCTTGGCCGTCGGCGTGGTGCTGAGCTGGCTGGTCGGGCGTTTGCGCGCCTGGATGATCGCCCGGGGCTGGGACGATCCGGCCACCCACGTGGTGTTCATGTTGCTGCTGCCATTCGCGGCTTATGTGCTGGCCGAGCGGTTGGGCGCTTCCGGCATCCTGTCGGCGGTGGCGGCGGGGATGATGCAGAGCTGGCTCGATCTGTTGCCACGACAGACCAGCACTCGCTTGCTCAACCGTAGCGTCTGGTCGCTGCTCGAATTTGCCTTCAACGGTCTGATCTTCCTGCTGCTGGGTCTGCAATTGCCGGACATCATCAAAGCGGTGGTCAGCCACGAGCCGACGTTGTGGCCGACGCTGCTGTACCGTGGCCTGGATGTGGTGGCGATATTCCTCGCGCTGGTGCTGTTGCGCTTTATCTGGGTGCAGAGCATCTGGCGCCTGTCGGTACTGCTGCGCCGTTTGCGCGGCAAGGGCGACCTGACGCAAGTGCCGACCGCGCGATCCTGCTGGCTGCTGACCGTCGGCGGTGTGCGCGGCGCGGTGACGCTGGCCGGTGTGATGTCGGTGCCGATGCTGATGGGGGCCGAGGCGTTTCCCGAGCGCGATCTGCTGATTTTCATCGCCGCCGGGGTGATTCTGTTGTCGCTGATTTGCGCCTGTATCGCTTTGCCGTTGCTGCTGCGCGGGATCGAGAAAAGTCCGGACGACAAGCGCCGTCAGGAAGTGCGCGACGCCTGGCGCAAGACTGCCGAGGCGGCGATCCATGCGCTGGAAACCGAAGAGGTTGCGCCGCAGGACGCTGCTCAGGCAGCACTCTCGGCCGAACTCAAGGCGCGGATCATGTCCGAGTACCGGCATCAGCTTGAGGTGTTCAACGATTCGGCTGAAGCCCAGGCGCTGGCGTTCCAGATGGATCTGCTGGAGCGCCGTTTGCGACTCAAGGCGCTGCGGGCGCAACGCCTTGAGTTGTATAGCCTGAGCCGCCATCACCAGATTGGTGATGACGTGCTCAGAGAAGTATTGAGCGAGCTTGATTTGAGCGAGGCAAATCTGGGGCAGGTCAAATAGTCCGATACGGACCTGACACGTTCACTGACTCTCGGGGTAGGGGTAAGCGTTCGACATGAAGGTTTTATCCTGTTCGCTGAGACCCAGATTGATGAAGATCTGGAAGTCACCGAGTGTCCAGGACTGGCTGACGGGATAGTGCATGATCGACTTCTGGTCGTACTCTGAATAAATGCTTTCGTCGGGATTGCCGACGTCAAAGTACCAATCGTGCAGTCGTTTGCGCGTCACGCTGGCCTGGTAGTTGTCTTCTTCCGGGTCGGCAGTTATTCCGTGTTGTTTATAAATGGCCGGTTTGTCCCAGGGAATGTTTGCCGTGGGGTTGGTCTGTTCATGTTCTGCACCGAGCATGTGACCGAATTCATGCATGACATTGGCCGCGAAGTAGCGTGCCTGACTGGGCGCGTGGGGCCAAAGTCTCATGGTCGGCTCATCGGGATGTAAGAGAGCATCGGTACCGATCAGAGAGGAAAACGTTCCCGGTTGACTGAGTATGCGGATATCGCCTTCTTCACCTTCGACGAAATCGAACTTCAAGTTGATGTGCGGCAACCAGTTGCTGGCGGCGGCGATCGTTTCGTCCTTGAATGCCTGCGTACCGTTGAGGAACGCGATGCGAAGTGTGCTGCCGGGAGTCCAGAATTTTGCCGGATTGTTTTTAGCCCACATGTTTTTGAATCTCCCAAGTGCATTTAATGTTGCGGGAGATGCGTGTGTGTTCGAATTGTTTGTTTGGCTGAAGCCAGGTTGATTGCATTACGGAACATCCATGTTTTCATTCTTCAGGTTTAACTTCTCGGGTTGCTTACTGTTCCCGGAAAGTTGTTTTGAATGAGGGATGCTAGTGACTGAGCTGGAGTCGGTAAATTGAATATATGTACGGTTTTATGACCGGTTACCGTGCCAGCGGAACTGGCACGGTAAAGACACTTACGACTGGCGAGAGACAAACGCGCGAATCCGCTCTGCGGCCTCGACGCATTCAGCCAGTGGCGCAACCAGGGCCATGCGCACTCGACCGGCGCCCGGATTCACACCGTCTACCTCGCGGGACAGGTACGAGCCTGGCACCACGGTCACGTGTTCCTGTTCGAACAGGTCGCGACAGAACGCCGCGTCGTCACCTTGTACGTTCGGCCACAGATAGAAACTGCCGTCCGGACGCTGCACGTCCATCACCGGGCTGAGGATCGCCAAGACAGCGTCGAATTTCTCGCGGTACAGCGCACGGTTGGCGCGCACATGCACTTCGTCATTCCACGCCGCAACGCTGGCCAGTTGGGTTTGCACCGGCATCGCGCAGCCGTGGTAGGTGCGGTAGAGCAAAAAGCCTTTGAGGACATCGGCGTCGCCCGCGACGAAACCGGAACGCAGCCCCGGCAGGTTGGAGCGCTTGGACAGGCTGTGGAACACTACGCAACGCTTGAAGTCCTTGCGACCCAGTTCGACACACGCGCTGAGCAGGCCCGGCGGTGGGGTCTGTTCGTCGAAGTACAGTTCGCTGTAGCACTCGTCGGCGGCGATCACGAAGTCGTGTTCGTCCGCCAGGGCGATGAGTTTTTTCAGCACATCGACCGGGATCAGCGCGCCGGTCGGATTGCCCGGCGAACACAGGAACAGGATCTGGCAGCGTTTCCAGATGTCGGGCGAGACCGCGTCGAAATCCGGGTTGAAGCCGTTTTCGTCCAGGCACGGCAGGTAGTGCGGCTTGGCGCCGGCGAGGAACGCTGCCCCTTCGTAGATCTGATAGAACGGGTTCGGGCTGACCACCAGTGCATCGTCACCGCGATTGACCACGGTCTGGGTGAAGGCGAACAGCGCTTCGCGGGTGCCGTTGACCGGCAGCACGTTGCGCGCCGGATCAATCCAGCCGCTTGGTACGCCGAAACGACGTTCGCACCAGCCGGCGATGGCTTCGCGCAGGGCCGGGATGCCGAGGGTGGTCGGGTACACCGCCATCTGATCCAGATTGTTCGCCAGCGCTTCGGCGACAAAGCTTGGCGAACGGTGTTTCGGCTCGCCGATCGACAGGGCGATCGGGCGTTTGTCCGGGTTCGGCGTCACGCTGCCGAGCAAGGCGCGGAGCTTTTCGAACGGGTAAGGCTGGAGCTGGTTCAGAGCGTTGTTCATGGGGGCCTCGTTCAATGTGGAGAGAACTCCGTGGCGAGGGGATTTATCCCCGATCGGCTGCGCAGCAGCCGCAAAACCATCGCGTGCGGTGTAACGGATACTCCGCGATTGCCGGTTCGGGGCTGCTTCGCAACCCATCGGGGATGAATCCCCTCACCACAAAAGCCCCGGCAGCTATATCTGCCTCCACAGGGGTAGTTTGCTGATTCAAATACTGATGCGCGAAAGCTTGATATCCGGTTCCTGATTGACGCTCAGTTGCTCGACGATTGCGTCCTGCAGGCGGCTGCACAGCAGCGGGTCGGAGAGCGGCTGGTTGTGGGCGTCGGTGATGAAGAACACGTCTTCCACGCGTTCGCCCAGGGTCGCAATCTTGGCGTTCTGCAGCGACAGGTCGAACTCGAGGAAGATCCCGCCGACCCGCGCCAGCAGGCCCGGGCGATCAGGGGCGGTGAGTTCCAGCACCGTGACCGGACGCTGAGCGTCGTTGTGGATCGTTACCTGCGGCGCGAAGGCGAAGTGCTTGAGCTGGCGCGGTACCCGGCGCTGGATGATCGTCGGGTAGTCGTCCGGGTTGCGCAGCGCTTCGGTCAAACCGTCGCGAATCTGTTTGATCCGTGTCGGGTTGTCGCCGATGGATTCACCGTCGTTGTCGAGCACGATATAGGTGTCGAGGGTGAACTGGCTGCTTGAGGTGATGACCCTGGCGTCATGAATGTTCAGGTTGAGCTGATCCATCGCGGCCACGGTCACGGCGAAGAAGTCGTGTTGATCCGGCGCATAGATGAAGATCTGCGTGCCGCCCTCGAACTCGCGCTGGGTGGTTTCCTTGATCAGCACCAGCGGGCCGCCATCGGCCGGTTGCTGCAGGATAGCGTCACTGTGCCAGGCCACGTCGCCAGCGGTGTGACGCAGGAAATAGTCATCGCCCAGTTGTGCCCACAACTGCTCGACGTCGTCCGGATCGGTGCCGCCACGCACGAGGATGTCCAGTGCGGCGCTCTGGGTCTGGCGGATCTGCTCTTCGCGATCCACCGGGTTTTCCAGGCCACGGCGCAGAGCGCGTTTGGTCTCGGTATAGAGCTGGCGCAACAGGCTGGCGCGCCAGGAGTTCCACAGCGTCGGGTTGGTCGCGTTGATGTCGGCAACCGTCAGCACGTACAGGTAGTCCAGACGGGTTTCGTCGCCGACGATCTGCGCGAAATCATGGATCACCTGCGGATCGGACAGATCCTTGCGCTGCGCGGTGGTCGACATCACCAGGTGATTCTGCACCAGCCAGACGATCAGGCGGCTGTCCCACAGCGGCAACTGATGGCGCTGGCAGAACGCTTCGGCATCGACCGCGCCGATGTCCGAGTGATCGCCATGCCGGCCCTTGCCGATGTCGTGGTACAGGCCGGCCATGTAAATGAGCTCAGGCTTGGGCAGTTTGGCCATGAGTTTGGCGGCCAGCGGGAATTTTTCCGACACTTGGGTGTACTGCAATTTACGCAGGTGTTTGATCAGATTCAGCGTGTGCGCATCGACCGTATAAATGTGGAACAGGTCGTGCTGCATTTGCCCGACGATAAAGCCGAACTCCGGCAGATAACGCCCGAGGATGCCGTAGCGGTTCATCCGGCGCAGGTTGCGGTGCACGCCGATCTTGCACTTGAACAGCTCGATGAACAGGCTGGTATTGCGGATATCGTTGCGGAAATTGTCGTCGATCAGGTGCCGGTTCTCGCGCAGCAGACGAATGGTGTCGGCGCGCACACCTTTGATTTCCGGCTGCTGGGCCATCAACACGAAAATCTCGAGCATGGCGAACGGCGTGCGACGGAACACGTTGTCGTTGCGCGCTTCGATGTAGCCGTCGTGCAACTGGAAGCGCGAGTTGATCGGCTGCGGCGGTGCTTCGTCTTCCGGGGCGAGGATGACTTCCTCGAAATGCTGGATGATCAGGTCGCTGAGCTGGGCGATGCTCATCACCACGCGGAAATATTGCTGCATGAAGTTTTCGACCGCCTGTTTGGCGTCGTCGCCTTCAAAGCCGAGCAGACCGGCAATGGTCCGTTGATGATCGAACAGCAGACGGTCTTCGGAGCGACCGGCGAGCATGTGCAGGGCGTAACGCACTTTCCACAGAAATTCCTGGGATGACGCCAGCAGGGCGTTTTCGCTCTCGACCAGAAAACCTTCGCCGGCGAGGGCGCGCAGGTTCAGGGTGCCGTACTGACGCCGGGCCACCCACAGAATCGTCTGGATATCCCGCAGGCCGCCGGGCGAGCCTTTGACGTTGGGTTCCAGGTTGTATTCGGTGTCGTTGTACTTGTGGTGACGGGCCTTCTGTTCGGCGCGCTTGGCCAGGAAAAACTCCTTGGCCGGCCACATGTGGGCCGTGCTGGTGACATCAAGCATGCGCTGACGCAGGCGCTCGGGGCCGCAGATGGTGCGGCTTTCCATCAGGTTGGTGACCACGGTCAGGTCGGCACGGGCTTCCTCGGCGCATTCATCGACCGAGCGTACGCTCTGGCCGACTTCCAGGCCGATGTCCCACAGCAGCGTCAGAAAACGCTCAATGGAGTCGCGGAAAACTTCGTGATCAGCGCTGTCCAGCAGGATCAGCAAGTCGATGTCAGAGTAGGGATGCAACTCGCCCCGGCCATAGCCACCGACCGCGACCAGCGCGATGTCGGCGTCTTCGCTCCAGTTGAACTGCTCCCAGGCCTTTTGCAGGATGTTGTCGACGAACCATGCGCGGTCTTCGATCAGGCGGCGGATGTCGCGGCCATTGCGAAAACGCGTGTCGAGGACCTCGCGCGCCTGGCGGATCGCCTTTTTGAACGCCGCGATAGGACTCGCTTTCAGGGCCAGTTCAGCCTGGAACTGGCCGCGGTCGAAGAGTTCGGGATCCACCTGCGGCATCGATTGGCTTTCCTTCTATAAAGGTGGGAGCGTTCTAGGGGTCAGGCCGAGATGCGCGGGATCGTGTCGTCGGCGCGCAGGGTGAAGATCTCGTAGCCGGTGTCGGTCACCAGCAGGGTGTGTTCCCACTGCGCCGAGAGCTTGCGGTCCTTGGTGATCGCGGTCCAGCCGTCGCCCAGCACCTTGGTGTCGGCTTTGCCCTGGTTGATCATCGGCTCGATGGTGAAGGTCATGCCGGCCTTCAGTTCCATGCCGGTGCCGGCGCGGCCGTAGTGCAGGATCTGCGGTTCTTCGTGGAACACCTTGCCGATGCCGTGGCCGCAGAACTCGCGAACCACCGAGAAGCCGTTCTTTTCCGCGTGCTTCTGGATGACTTCACCGATGTCGCCGAGGCGGCAGCCGGGCTTGACGATCTCGATTGCCTTGTACATGCATTCCTGAGTGACCTGCGACAGGCGCTCGGCCCAGACAGGCACTTCGCCAACGTGGAACATGCGGCTGGTGTCGCCGTGGTAGCCGTCCTTGATCACGGTGACGTCGATGTTCAGGGTGTCACCGTTTTTCAGCGGCTTATCGTTTGGAATGCCGTGGCAGACCACATGGTTGATCGAGGTGCAGATCGACTTCGGAAAACCCTTGTAGTTAAGCGGGGCCGGGATGGCCTGCTGCACATTGACGATGTAGTCGTGGCAGATCTGGTTCAGTTGATCGGTAGTCACGCCCGGTTTGACGTGTTCGGCAATCATTTCCAGCACATCGGCGGCCAGTTTGCCGGCGACACGCATGCCAGCGATGTCCTCGGGGGTTTTGAGGTTGACGGTCATACAGGCTCTCTCTGCGCTCGGCGGCGCTTGCTGATACGGATAGGGTGGCAGGTGTACGTTTTGCGACCCTGAAAAACCCGATTCTAACAGACGAAAGGCGCAAATCCGCGCCTGCGTACATCGTCTCTCTCTATACAATGGTGTGCCTGACGGCGATTCCAAGGGGGCTGCACCCATGTCCCTGGTGCGAATACAGATTCCGGGTTCCGTTTCTGCGCACCCTGTGGTATAAAATGCGCCGCTTTCCGGGGATGCCCCGAGAAGCTTAAATCCACACACGTGTCGACACGATGACCTGGGTGCCTTTGGCTTTATGCCACTGGTTGGTCATTGGGATACGTGGAGGCCAAACCCGACTTATTAAGGAACTATCATGTCCCAAGTCAACATGCGCGATATGCTGAAGGCCGGTGTGCACTTCGGTCACCAAACCCGTTACTGGAATCCGAAAATGGGCAAGTACATTTTCGGCGCGCGTAACAAGATTCACATCATCAACCTTGAAAAAACCCTGCCAATGTTCAACGAAGCTCTGACTTTCGTAGAGCGTCTGGCCCAGGGCAAAAACAAGATTCTGTTCGTCGGCACCAAGCGTTCCGCTGGCAAGATCGTTGCTGAAGAAGCAGCACGTTGCGGTTCGCCGTACGTCGACCACCGCTGGTTGGGCGGCATGCTGACCAACTTCAAAACCATTCGTGCTTCCATCAAGCGTCTGCGTGACCTTGAAGTTCAAGCCGAAGACGGTACTTTCGCCAAGCTGACCAAGAAAGAAGCGCTGATGCGCTCCCGTGACCTGGAAAAGCTGGATCGCTCCCTGGGCGGCATCAAGGACATGGGCGGTCTGCCAGACGCACTGTTCGTGATCGACGTTGACCACGAGCGCATCGCGATCACCGAAGCCAACAAGCTGGGCATCCCGGTCATCGGCGTTGTCGATACCAACAGCAGCCCGGAAGGCGTTGACTACATCATCCCAGGCAACGATGACGCAATCCGCGCTATCCAGCTGTACATGGGTTCGATGGCTGACGCAGTGATCCGTGGTCGCAACAATGTTGCTGGCGGCACTGTTGAATTCGCAGCTGAAGAAACTCAGGCTGCAGCTGAGTAATCGACGCCCTGGCGTTGACTCAGTAAGCAAAAAGGGGGCTTGGCCCCCTTTTTGCCACCTCGAAAACCGTTTGTTGGCGCCCACGTGTGGCAGCGCACCTCCTGCATTTGTAACGTGCAGCAGCTACAAGGTGTTTCGGGAAGAATTGAACGCCCGTTCGATCGGGTGGAATGGTTGAAAACCTATCCAAGAGGAATTTGAAAATGGCAGCAATTACTGCAGCGTTGGTTAAAGAACTGCGCGAGCGTACCGGCGAAGGCATGATGGACTGCAAGAAAGCCCTGGAAAAGGCTGACGGCGACATCGAAAAAGCCATTGATGACATGCGTGCTTCGGGCGCGATCAAGGCTGCGAAAAAGGCTGGCAACGTTGCCGCTGAAGGCGCAATCGCAATCAAGGACGACGGTAAAGCTGCCGTTATCCTGGAAGTGAACTCGCAGACCGACTTCCTGGCTCTGCAAGACGACTTCAAAAACTTTGTTGCTGCCAGCGTAGAAAAAGCCTTCGCTGACAAGCTGACCGACGCTGCTCCGCTGATCGCTGCTCAAGAAGCCGCTCGCGAAGCGCTGGTTGCCAAAGTAGGCGAAAACGTCAACATCCGTCGTCTGACCCGTATCGAAGGTGACGTTGTAGGTTCCTACCTGCACGGCAACAAGATCGGTGTTGTTGTGGCTCTGAAAGGCGGCGACGTCGAGCTGGCCAAAGACATCGCGATGCACGTAGCTGCAAGCAACCCTGAGTTCCTGCTGCCTTCGCAGGTTTCGGCTGAAGCGATCGAGCGTGAAAAGGCTGTGTTCCTGCAGCTGAACGAAGAGAAGATCAAAGGCAAGCCAGAAAACATTGTTGAGAACATGGTCAAAGGCCGTATCAGCAAGTTCCTGGCAGAGGCGAGCCTGGTTGAGCAAGCGTTCGTCAAGAACCCTGAAATCAAGGTTGGCGAGCTGGCCAAGAAAGGCGGCGCAGAAATCGTTTCCTTCACCTACTTCAAAGTAGGCGAAGGCATCGAGAAGCCGGTCGACAACTTCGCTGAAGAAGTTGCTGCCCAGCTGGCTGCCGCCAAGCAATAAGACGGTTTTTCAACTGTCGCCCGAAAGAGGCTGCCCGCTTACGCGCGCAGCCTCTTTTCAGATGGGGTTGCCAATTTTTAATTGGTTTCCACTGGGAACTGACTTACAAAGCCAGGTTCCGATGGCGCTGAAGCAGCGCCAAGCTAGAGTGAACGGCAGCTGTAAAACAGCTTGCACAGAATTTTTTAAATACGCCGCAGGAGAGATTCGCAATGGCTCAGCAGGGCAGTGGTTATCAGGCTCGCTATAAACGCATTCTACTCAAGCTTAGCGGCGAGGCCCTGATGGGCTCGGAAGAGTTCGGGATCGATCCAAAAGTACTGGATCGCATGGCGCTGGAAGTCGGCCAGCTGGTCGGCATCGGCGTACAGGTCGGTCTGGTGATCGGCGGTGGCAACCTGTTTCGTGGCGAGGCCTTGAGCAAGGCCGGCATGGATCGGGTGACAGGCGACCACATGGGCATGCTGGCCACTGTGATGAACGCCCTGGCCATGCGCGACGCGCTGGAACGTGCCAATATCTCGGCCATCGTGATGTCGGCCATTTCCATGGTTGGCGTGACCGATCACTATGATCGCCGCAAAGCCATGCGCCACCTGAACTCCAAGGACGTGGTAATTTTCGCGGCCGGTACCGGTAATCCGTTCTTTACCACGGATTCGGCAGCCTGCCTGCGAGCCATCGAAATCGATGCCGACGTCGTGCTGAAAGCGACCAAGGTCGATGGCGTCTACACTGCCGACCCATTCAAGGATCCGCATGCCGAGAAGTTCGATCATCTGACATATGATGAAGTGCTGGATCGCAAGCTGGGTGTGATGGATCTGACAGCTATTTGCCTGTGCCGCGATCACAAGATGCCGCTGCGCGTATTCAACATGAACAAGCCCGGCGCCCTGCTGAACATCGTACATGGCGGCGCTGAAGGAACCCTGATCGAGGAAGTTCAACAATGATCAACGAAATCAAGAAAGACGCCAAAGAGCGCATGCAGAAGTCGGTGGAATCGCTGTCCCACAACTTCGGTCGCATCCGTACCGGTCAGGCGCACCCAAGCATCCTGGAAGGTGTGATGGTGCCGTACTACGGCGCTGACACCCCGATCAAGCAAGTGGCCAACATCACTGTCAAAGACGCCCGTACCCTGCAAGTCGTTGCGTTCGAACGCAACATGCTGGGCGCCGTCGACAAGGCGATCGGCAGTGCAGGTCTGAACCTGAACCCGACCAACCTCGGCGAGTTGCTGCTCATCAGCATGCCGGCCCTGACCGAAGAAACCCGTCGTGGCTTCACCAAGCAAGCGCGTGACGTTGCTGAAGACGCGCGTGTTGCCGTGCGCAACATTCGTCGTGACGCGAACAGCTCGCTGAAGGACCTGGTCAAGGAAAAAGAGATCAGTGAAGACGAAGAGCGTCGCGCGACTGGCGAGATCGACGATCTGACCAAGAAGTTCGTGGCTGAAATCGACGCGAAGCTGGCAGAGAAAGAAAAAGACCTGATGGCCGTATAAGGGTCGCGTTTCAATGGAAAAGACCAAGCAGTCTGCGCCGTCCGCGGTGCCGCGCCATGTCGCGATCATCATGGATGGCAATAATCGCTGGGCGAAAAAACGCTTTATGCCGGGTGTCGCCGGGCATAAAGCCGGCGTGGATGCTGTGCGGGCGGTAATCGAGGTGTGCGCCGAGGCCAAGGTCGAAGTGCTCACCCTGTTCGCCTTTTCCAGTGAAAACTGGCAGCGCCCGGCCGATGAGGTCAGTGCCTTGATGGATCTGTTCTTCAAGGCCCTGCGTCGTGAGGCCAAGCGCCTCAACGACAACAACATCAGCTTGCGCATCATCGGTGATCGCTCGCGCTTCCATCCTGAGCTTCAGGCGGCGATGCGCGAGGCCGAGGCCATGACCGCGGGTGCCAACCGCTTCATTCTGCAGATCGCCGCCAACTACGGCGGTCAGTGGGATATTGCCCAGGCTGCGCAGCGTCTGGCGCGTGAAGTTCAGGCCGGGCATCTGCGTCCGGAAGACATCACTCCGGAGCTGTTGCAAACCTGTCTGGCGACCGGCGATCTGCCGCTGCCGGACTTGTGTATCCGCACCGGTGGCGAGCACCGCATCAGCAACTTCCTGCTGTGGCAACTGGCTTACGCCGAGTTGTACTTCTCCGACCTGTTCTGGCCGGACTTCAAACACGAAGCCATGCGCACTGCGCTGGCCGATTTCGCTTCGCGCCAGCGTCGCTTCGGTAAAACGAGCGAACAGGTCGAAGCTGGAGCCCGGGTTTAATGCTTAAACAACGAATCATCACTGCGCTGATCCTGCTGCCGATCGCTCTGTGCGGTTTTTTCCTGCTCGAGGGTTCCGGTTTTGCGCTGTTCATCGGTCTGGTCGTGAGCCTGGGTGCCTGGGAATGGGCGCGTCTGGCTGGCTTTACCGCGCAGTCGTTCCGTGTCGGCTTTGCCGCTGTCGTCGCACTGATGCTGTTCGTCATGTACGTCCTGCCGGGCCTTGCCCCTTGGGTGTTGGGCGCTTCGGTATTGTGGTGGGCGGTGGCGACTTACCTGGTGCTGACGTATCCACGCTCGAGCGAGCATTGGTCCACAGCGGCCACCAAACTGGTGATCGGCTTGCTGATCCTGCTGCCGGCTTGGCAAGGTCTGGTGCAGATCAAACAGTACCCGCTGGGCAACTGGCTGATCATGGCGGTGATGGTGCTGGTCTGGGGCGCCGACATCGGTGCTTATTTCTCCGGCCGTGCTTTCGGCAAGCGCAAACTGGCGCCGCAAGTCAGTCCGGGCAAAAGCTGGGAAGGCGTTTACGGTGGCTTGGCGCTGAGTCTGTTGATCACCGCGATCGTCGGTCTGGTTCGCGACTGGACGGTGGCTGAGCTGCTCAAAGGGCTGATCGGCGCGGCATTGATCGTATTCATTTCGGTGGTGGGCGACCTCACCGAAAGCATGTTCAAGCGCCAGTCCGGCATCAAGGACAGCAGCAACCTGCTGCCAGGCCATGGCGGCGTGCTTGATCGCATCGACAGCCTGACCGCTGCGATCCCGATTTTCGCTGTCTTGCTGTGGATGGCTGCACCGTGAGCCGTCCTCAACAGATCACTGTTCTGGGGGCTACCGGTTCGATTGGCCTGAGCACCCTCGACGTCATCGCGCGTCATCCTGAGCGCTATCAGGTGTTCGCCCTGAGCGGCTTCACGCGCCTGAGCGAGTTGCTGGCCTTGTGCGTGCGCCATGTGCCGCAATTCGCAGTCGTGCCGGAAGCGGCGGCGGCGCGCGGTTTGCAGGACGATCTGCGTGCTGCTGGTCTGTCCACTCGTGTATTGGTGGGGGAGGAGGGCCTGTGTCAGGTCGCTTCCGCGCCTGAAGTGGATGCCGTGATGGCGGCTATCGTCGGTGCCGCGGGCCTGCGCCCGACGCTGGCGGCGGTGGAGGCTGGCAAGAAGATCCTGCTGGCCAATAAAGAGGCGCTGGTGATGTCCGGCGCGCTGTTCATGCAGGCCGTGCACAAGAGCGGCTCGGTGCTGCTGCCGATCGACAGCGAGCACAACGCGATCTTCCAGTGCATGCCGCAGGATTTTTCCCGTGGCCTGAGTACAGTCGGCGTGCGACGGATTCTGCTCACGGCTTCGGGCGGGCCTTTCCGCCAGACGCCGTTGAGCGAGCTGGCGCACGTTTCGCCTGATCAGGCGTGTGCGCACCCGAACTGGTCGATGGGTCGCAAGATCTCGGTGGACTCGGCCAGCATGATGAACAAGGGCCTGGAGTTGATCGAGGCTTGCTGGCTGTTCGACGCCAAGCCGTCGCAGGTCGAGGTGGTGATTCATCCGCAGAGTGTGATTCACTCGCTGGTCGACTATGTGGATGGCTCGGTATTGGCGCAGTTGGGCAATCCCGACATGCGCACGCCGATTGCCAATGCACTGGCCTGGCCTGAGCGTATCGACTCGGGTGTAGCGCCCTTGGATCTGTTTGCCATTGCGCGCCTGGACTTCGAGGCGCCCGACGAAGAGCGTTTTCCTTGCCTGCGCCTGGCGCGACAGGCAGCCGAGGCGGGTAACAGTGCGCCGGCGATGCTCAATGCGGCCAACGAAGTGGCGGTCGCCGCGTTTCTCGACGGACGGGTGGGTTATCTGGAAATCGCGAGTATCATCGAGGACGTGCTGAACCTCGAGCCCGTGGTTGCGCTGGAGGATCTGGACGCGGTGTTTACCGCAGACGCGAAAGCGCGGGCTCTGGCCGGGCAGTGGCTGAGTCGTCACGACCGATAGCCATTGCAGTACCATGGCGTCACGCGGCACTGAACAGGATTGCGGAGAAAGTAGATGAGCGCGCTCTATATGATTGCCGGCACCCTGATCGCTTTGGGTGTGCTGGTCACCTTTCACGAGTTCGGCCATTTCTGGGTCGCGCGTCGCTGTGGCGTCAAGGTTCTGCGTTTTTCCGTGGGCTTCGGCATGCCCCTGTTGCGTTGGCACGACAAGCAGGGCACTGAATTTGTCGTCGCCGCGATTCCGCTGGGCGGCTACGTCAAGATGCTCGATGAGCGTGAAGGCGAAGTCCCGGCCGATCAGCTTCATCAATCCTTCAATCGTAAATCGGTGCGCCAGCGCATCGCCATTGTGGCGGCGGGACCGATTGCCAACTTCCTGCTGGCCCTGGTGTTTTTCTGGGTGCTGGCCATGCTCGGCAGCGAGCAGATCCGTCCGGTGATCGGTGCCGTCGAGTCTGGCAGCATCGCGGCCAAGGCTGGTTTGAATGCCGGTCAGGAAATCGTCGCCATCGATGGTGAGCCAACGTCCGGTTGGGCTGCCGTCAATTTGCAACTGGTGCGTCGACTCGGGGAAAGCGGCTCCCTGCAATTGCTCGTGCGCGAGCAGGGTTCGACCGTCGACACGCCGCGTGAGCTGGCGCTGGACCATTGGCTCAAAGGTGCTGACGAGCCCGATCCGATTCGCTCGCTGGGTATTCGCCCGTGGCGCCCGGCTTTGCCGCCAGTACTGGCTGAACTCGATCCAAAAGGCCCGGCGCAAGCCGCCGGTCTGAAAACCGGTGATCGCCTGCTGGCGCTCGACGGACAGGCGCTGAATGACTGGCAGCAGGTAGTCGACACTGTCCGTACGCGTCCTGATACCAAAATCATGCTGAAAGTCGAGCGCAATGGTGCTCAAATCGACGTCCCGGTGACCCTGGCGGCGCGCGGCGAAAGCAAGTCGCCAAGCGGTTATCTCGGGGCGGGCGTAAAAGCCGTGGACTGGCCGCCGGAAATGATTCGCGAGGTCAGTTATGGTCCGTTGGCCGCGATTGGCGAGGGTGCCCGTCGTACCTGGACCATGAGCGTGCTGACGCTGGACTCGTTGAAGAAAATGCTGTTTGGCGAGCTCTCGGTAAAAAACTTGAGTGGGCCGATAACCATTGCTAAAGTGGCGGGCGCTTCTGCCCAGTCGGGCGTTGCTGATTTCCTGAATTTCCTTGCTTATCTGAGTATTAGCCTGGGGGTTCTGAATTTGCTGCCCATTCCTGTACTGGATGGGGGGCATTTGTTGTTTTATCTGATTGAGTGGGTGCGTGGTCGCCCCTTGTCGGATCGGGTGCAAGGTTGGGGGGTGCAGATCGGTATCAGTTTGGTGGTCGGAGTGATGTTGCTTGCTCTGGTCAATGATCTGGGTCGACTGTAAAGCTTCGCTGAATTGCGAATCTGCCGCATTTTGCGGCAGTTTGTTTATTGCCAGTTGGAATAAGAAAGGACTTCATGAAACGTCTGCTGCTAACTGCGGTTCTCACCGTATTGATGATCGCCGAAGTTCACGCCGAGTCCTTCACTATCTCTGATATTCGCGTCAATGGCCTCCAGCGGGTCTCCGCGGGTAGCGTCTTTGGTGCCTTGCCGTTGAACGTCGGCGAGCAGGCGGATGATCGTCGCCTGGTGGAATCCACTCGTGCGTTGTTCAAAACCGGTTTCTTTCAAGATATCCAGCTGGGCCGCGAAGGCAACGTTCTGGTGATCACGGTCGTCGAACGTCCGTCGGTCGCCAGTATCGAGATCGAGGGCAACAAGGCGATCTCTACCGAAGACCTGATGAAAGGCCTGAAGCAGTCCGGTCTGTCCGAAGGTGAAATCTTCCAGCGCGCCACCCTTGAAGGTGTCCGTAACGAGTTGCAGCGTCAGTACGTTGCCCAGGGCCGTTACTCGGCGACCGTCGATACCGAAGTGGTCTCGCAGCCGCGCAACCGCGTGGCGCTGAAAGTGAAGATCAACGAAGGCACCGTGGCCGCGATCCAGCACATCAACGTGGTCGGTAACACGGTCTTCCCTGATGACGACCTGATCGACCTGTTCGAGCTGAAAACCACCAACTGGCTGTCGTTCTTCAAGAACGATGACAAGTACGCCCGTGAAAAGCTGTCCGGTGACCTGGAGCGTCTGCGTTCCTACTACCTGGACCGTGGTTACATCAACATGGATATCGCTTCGACCCAGGTGTCCATCACCCCGGACAAGAAGCACGTCTACATCACCGTCAACATCACCGAAGGCGAGAAGTACACCGTACGTGACGTCAAGCTCAGCGGTGACCTGAAAGTCCCTGAAGACCAGGTCAAGTCGCTGTTGCTGGTGCAGAAAGGCCAGGTGTTCTCGCGCAAGCTGATGACCACCACTTCCGAACTGATTACTCGTCGCCTGGGTAACGAGGGCTACACCTTCGCCAACGTCAATGGCGTTCCTCAGCCGCATGACGACGATCACACCGTGGACATCCTGTTCGCCGTTGATCCGGGCAAGCGTGCCTATGTCAACCGTATCAATTTCCGTGGCAACACCAAGTCCGAAGACGAAGTGCTGCGTCGTGAAATGCGTCAGATGGAAGGTGGCTGGGCTTCGACCTACCTGATCGACCAGTCCAAGACCCGTCTTGAACGTCTGGGCTTCTTCAAGGAAGTGAACGTCGAGACGCCGGCTGTACCGGGTGTCGACGACCAGGTGGACGTGAACTACGCCGTTGAAGAACAAGCTTCCGGTTCGATCACCGCCAGCGTCGGTTTCGCCCAGAGCGCCGGTCTGATCCTCGGTGGTTCGATCACCCAGAACAACTTCCTGGGTACCGGTAACCGTGTGAGCGTGGGCCTGACTCGCAGCGAATACCAGAGCCGCTACAACTTCGGCTACGTTGACCCCTACTGGACCGCCGATGGCGTGAGCCTGGGTTACAACGCGTTCTATCGCACCACCGACTACAAAGATCTCAACATCGATGTAGCCAGCTATGCGGTAGACAGCCTGGGTGCCGGCGTCAACGTTGGCTATCCGATCAGCGAGACTTCGCGTCTGACCTTCGGTCTGTCCGCACAGCAGGACAAGATCAAGACCGGTCAGTACACCGTTGACGAGATCTTCGACTTCGTGAACAAGGAAGGCGATCAGTACCTGAACTTCAAGGCGTCGGCCGGCTGGTCCGAATCGACCCTGAACAAGGGTGTATTGCCGACCCGTGGCCGTTCCCAGAGCCTGACACTGGAAACCACGATTCCAGGCAGCGACCTGTCGTTCTACAAACTCGACTACCGTGGTCAGTTGTTCCAGCCGATCACCGAGAACTACACCCTGCGTCTGCACACCGAGCTGGGATATGGCGACGGCTATGGTTCGACCGATGGCTTGCCGTTCTATGAAAACTACTATGCTGGTGGTTTCAACTCGGTTCGCGGTTTCAAGGACAGCACGTTGGGTCCTCGTAGTACGCCGAGTCGTGGTTTCGACAAGACCGGTAACGTAGGTACCATCGCTGACCCGGACCAGGATCCGTTGCCATTTGGTGGTAACGTGCTGATCCAGGGTGGTGCCGAGGTTCTGTTCCCGCTGCCATTCGTGAAGGATCAGCGCTCCCTGCGGACTTCGGTATTCTGGGATGTGGGTAACGTATTCGATTCCAAGTGCCAGAAGACGACAAACGCGACAGCAGGCTCCACGTCAGACACACAGTGCAACGACATCAGCCTGAGCAATATGGCCAGTTCCGTTGGTGTGGGTGTGACCTGGGTCACCGCACTGGGTCCTCTGAGTTTTGCTCTGGCGATGCCGGTCAAGAAACCGGATAACGCTGAAACTCAAGTGTTCCAATTCTCCCTCGGCCAGACGTTCTAAGCGTCTGACCCAAGATAACGACAATGGATTTTGTAGGAGTGCATCGTGCGTAAGTTGACTCAATTGGTTCTCCTGGCCTCCGTACTGGTGGCAGGCCCGGCGTTCGCCGACATGAAAATCGCCGTTTTGAACTATCAGATGGCATTGCTGGAGTCCGATGCGGCCAAGAAATACGCGGTGGACGCCGAGAAGAAGTTCGGTCCGCAACTGACCAAGCTCAAGACGCTGGAAAGCAGCGCCAAAGGCATTCAGGACCGTCTGATGGCCGGTGGCGACAAGATGCAGCAGGGCGAGCGTGAGCGTCTGGAGCTTGAGTTCAAGCAAAAGGCCCGTGACTTCCAGTTCCAGTCCAAGGAACTGAACGAAGCCAAGGCAGTTGCCGACCGCGAAATGCTCAAGCAGCTGAAGCCGAAACTGGATAGCGCAGTGGAAGAAGTCATCAAGAAAGGTGGTTTTGACCTGGTGTTCGAGCGTGGCGCAGTGATTGATGTCAAACCTCAGTACGACATCACGCGCCAGGTTATCGAGCGCATGAATCAGCTGAAGTAACCCATGACCGTGACTATCAAGCTCGGCCAGTTGGCCGAGTTCCTCGGCGCCACCCTGCGTGGCGACCCCGAGACGCAAATTACTGGGCTAGCCACCTTGCAGGAGGCTGGCCCAGCTCAGTTGAGCTTTCTGGCAAATCCTCAATATCGCAAATACCTGGCAAGTTCCCAGGCGGCAGCGCTATTGCTCAAGGAGGCTGATGCCGACGGTTTTGCCGGTCACGCACTGGTGGTGCCGGATCCTTACCTGGCTTATGCACGCATCTCGCACCTGTTCGATCCTAAACCGAAAGCCACTGCGGGTGTTCATCCCACAGCGGTGATTGCGCCGGATGCGGTGGTTGATCCAAGCGCCAGCATTGGCCCGTTCGTGGTGATCGAGGCGGGTGCGCGCATCGGTGCGCAGGTTACGTTGGGCGCCCATTGCGTCATCGGTGCCCGCAGTGAAATCGGTGAGGGCGGCTGGCTCGCTCCGCGGGTGACGCTGTACCACGACGTGCGCATCGGCAAGCGCGTAGTGATCCAGTCCGGTGCCGTGCTCGGTGGTGAAGGTTTCGGTTTTGCCAACGAGAAAGGTATCTGGCAGAAGATCGCCCAGATCGGCGGCGTGACCATCGGCGACGATGTCGAGATCGGCGTGAACACCGCCATCGACCGTGGTGCGCTGGCAGATACCGTGATTGGCAACGGCGTGAAGCTCGACAACCAGATCCAGATCGCGCACAACGTCCAGGTCGGTGATCACACCGCCATGGCGGCGTGTGTCGGTATCTCCGGCAGCACCAAAATCGGCAAGCATTGCATGCTCGCCGGTGGTGTCGGCCTGGTTGGGCACATCGATATTTGCGACAACGTTTTCCTGACCGGGATGACCATGGTGACCCACTCGATTACCGAGCCGGGTGCCTATTCGTCCGGCACAGCCATGCAACCGGCGGCCGAATGGCGCAAGAGCGCGGCCCGTATCCGTCAGCTCGATGACCTCGCGCGACGTTTGAAGCAGCTGGAAAAGCGCGTCGGGGAAGTGACCCCCGGCAGCAATGCTTCATCTGATGGCTGATACCATTTCCATATCAAGTGTGCACAGCCTCTAGACTGCCTCCTTGATTTGCTAGAGGAGTGCGCGTCAGTCGCGCTCCCAATCTTTACATAGGCTTCCCCCCGAAATGATGGACATCAACGAGATTCGCGAATACCTGCCTCACCGTTACCCGTTCCTGCTGGTGGACCGGGTGGTGGAACTGGACACTGAAGGCAAGCGCATTCGCGCCTACAAGAATGTCAGCATCAATGAGCCATTCTTCAACGGCCACTTCCCGGCGCACCCGATCATGCCGGGCGTACTGATCATCGAAGCGATGGCCCAGGCTGCCGGGATCCTCGGTTTCAAAATGCTTGACGTAAAACCGGCCGACGGCACCCTTTACTATTTCGTCGGTTCCGACAAACTGCGTTTCCGCCAGCCAGTGCTGCCGGGCGACCAGTTGATCCTTGAAGCCAAGTTCATCAGTTGCAAGCGTCAGATCTGGAAATTCGAATGCCAGGCCTCGGTCGACGGCAAGCCGGTCTGCTCGGCGGAAATCATCTGTGCGGAACGCAAGCTATGAGTTTGATTGACCCTCGTGCAATCATCGATCCGTCGGCCGTTCTGGCTGACGGCGTCGAAGTCGGCCCGTGGTCGATCGTCGGCGCAGGTGTGGAAATCGGCGAGGGTACTGTGATCGGGCCGCACGTGGTCCTCAAAGGCCCGACCCGCATCGGCAAGCACAACCGCATCTACCAGTTTTCCTCGGTAGGCGAAGACACGCCCGATCTGAAGTACAAAGGTGAAGAAACCCGTCTGGTGATCGGTGACCACAACGTCATCCGCGAAGGCGTAACCATTCACCGTGGCACCGTGCAGGACCGTTCGGAAACCACGCTGGGCGATCACAACCTGATCATGGCCTACGCCCACATCGGGCATGACAGCGTCATCGGCAACCACTGCATTCTGGTCAACAACACCGCGTTGGCCGGGCATGTGCACGTTGACGACTGGGCGATCCTGTCCGGGTTCACCCTGGTTCATCAGTATTGCCATATCGGCGCGCACAGCTTCTCCGGGATGGGCACTGCCATCGGCAAGGACGTTCCGGCGTTCGTCACCGTATTCGGCAACCCCGCCGAAGCGCGCAGCATGAATTTCGAAGGCATGCGCCGCCGCGGTTTCAGTGAAGACGCGATTCATGCGCTGCGCCGCGCCTATAAAACGGTGTATCGCCAGGGGCTGACCGTGGAGCAAGCGCTGGCCGAACTGGTCGAACCTGCTGCGCAATTCCCGGAAGTCGCGCTGTTCCGTGATTCGATCCAGTCCTCGACTCGCGGCATCACCCGCTGATCATGGCCAATCTGCGTATTGCGCTGGTGGCGGGCGAAGCTTCCGGGGATATTTTGGGCGCCGGTTTGATGCGCGCCCTCAAGGCGCAGCATCCGGCAGTCGAGTTTATCGGTGTCGGCGGTCCGTTGATGCAGGCTGAAGGCCTGACGTCGTATTTCCCCATGGAACGCCTTTCGGTCATGGGACTCGTGGAGGTGCTCGGGCGGCTGCGCGAGTTGCTCAAGCGCCGCAAGGACCTGATCGCCACGCTGATCGCCGAGAAGCCGGACGTGTTCATCGGCATTGATGCCCCGGATTTCAACCTCAATATCGAACTCAAGCTGCGTCAGGCCGGGATCAAGACCGTGCACTACGTCAGCCCGTCGGTGTGGGCATGGCGTCAGAAGCGTGTGCTGAAGATTCGCGAAGGCTGCGATCTGATGCTCACCCTGTTGCCATTTGAAGCAAAATTCTACGAAGAGCAGGGCGTGCCGGTGCGGTTCGTCGGTCATACACTGGCCGATACCATTCCGCTGCAGGCCGATCGCGCCGCAGCGCGTGCCGAACTCGGCTTGCCCGACGGGCCGCTGGTCGCGTTGATGCCCGGCAGTCGTGGTGGCGAAGTCGGCCGTCTCGGTGCGCTGTTCCTGGATACGGCCGAGCGTCTGCGGGCCATGCGCCCGGGGCTGCGTTTCGTCATCCCGTGCGCCAATGCCGAGCGTCGCGCTCAGCTCGAAGAGCTGCTGGTTGGTCGCGACTTGCCGGTCACCCTGCTCGATGGCAAATCGCACCTGGCCCTGGCGGCGTGCAACGCGGTGCTGATCGCTTCGGGCACGGCGACGCTTGAGGCGTTGCTGTACAAGCGGCCAATGGTCGTTGCGTATCGCCTGGCGCCGCTGACCTTCTGGATTCTCAAGCGCATGGTCAAGAGCCCGTACGTGTCGCTGCCGAACCTGCTGGCCCAACGGCTCTTGGTGCCGGAACTGTTGCAGGATGATGCGACAGTCGAGGCGTTGGCGCAGACCTTGTTGCCATTGATCGACGGCGGCGAAGAGCAGACCCGAGGCTTCGACGAGATCCACCGCACGTTGCGGCGGGACGCTTCCAATCAGGCGGCGGATGCCGTCCTTAACCTGATCGGTCGGAAACAATGAGCAAGACGATGCAAATGGGCCTGGATTTCACATTGGTCGCCGAAGTCGAAGAACTGGTGGCCGGTGTCGACGAAGTCGGTCGCGGCCCGTTGTGCGGCGCGGTGGTGACGGCGGCGGTGATCCTCGATCCAAACCGGCCGATCCTCGGTCTCAACGACTCGAAGAAGCTCACCGAAGCCCGGCGCGAGAAGCTTTACGACGAGATCATCGAGAAATCCCTGAGCTGGTGCATCGCCCGCGCCGAAGTCGAGGAAATCGACGAGCTGAACATCCTGCACGCGACCATGCTTGCCATGCAGCGCGCGGTGGCCGGACTGCATGTGCAGCCGAAACTGGCGATGATCGACGGTAACCGCTGCCCGAAACTGCCGATGCGCGCCGAAGCGGTGGTGCAGGGCGACGGCAAGGTGCCGGCCATCGCTGCCGCGTCGATTCTGGCCAAAGTCAGCCGCGACCGGGAAATGGCGGCATTCGAATTGATCTACCCGGGGTACGGCATCGGCGGCCATAAAGGCTATCCGACGCCCGTTCATCTGGAAGCGTTGGCACGGCTGGGCCCGACACCGATTCACCGGCGCTCGTTCGCCCCGGTGCGACAGGCTTACGAGGCGCTGGAAGGTCTGACGCAGGTTTAGGCGCAAGGCTGATGTTTTGTTCGAGGCCCGGTACAATCCGGGCCTTGTTGTCTCTATGTAACTGGACAGGATCACTATGCCGGCTTCATTCGTTCATCTACGCCTGCACACTGAATACTCCCTGGTCGACGGGCTGGTGCGGATCAAGCCACTGGTCAAGGCGCTGACCGGCATGAACATGCCGGCCGTGGCGGTCACCGATCAGAACAACATGTGTTCCCTGGTCAAATTCTATAAAAACGCCATGGGCGCCGGCATCAAGCCGATCTGCGGCGCCGACCTGTGGCTGTCGAACAAGGATCCGGACGGGCCATTGAGCCGGATCAGTCTGTTGGTGATGAACGCCAAGGGTTATCGCAATCTCACCGAGCTGATCTCGCGCGGCTTCATCGACGGCCAGCGTAACGGCATGATCATCATCGAGCGCGAATGGGTCGCCGAGGCCAACGAAGGCCTGATCATGCTGTCCGCCGCGAAGGAAGGCGAGATCGGCATGGCCATGATTGGCGGTAACCCGGCCGAAGCCGAGACTTTGGCGCGCGAGTGGATGGCGGTGTTCCCTGACCGTTTCTATCTGGAAATCCAGCGCACCAATCGCCCCAACGACGAAGAGCAATTGCACGGCGCCGTGGCCTTGGCCGACAAGCTCGGCGCGCCGCTGGTGGCGACCAACGATGTGCGCTTCATCAAGCAGGAAGACTTTGCTGCCCACGAAACCCGCGTGTGCATCGGTGAGGGCCGCGCCCTCGACGATCCGCGGCGCTCGAAGAATTACAGCGACCAGCAATACCTCAAAAGCGCCGAGGAAATGGCCGAGCTGTTCAGCGACATTCCCGACGCGATCGAAAACACCGTCGAGATCGCCAAGCGCTGCAACATCGACGTGAAGCTGGGCAAGCACTTCCTGCCTGACTACCCGATTCCTGATGGCATGACCATCGACGAATACTTCCGCAAGGTGTCGTTCGACGGTCTGGAGGACCGCCTCAGCGTATTGCTGCCCAAGGACACCACCGAAGACTATGAGGCCAAGCGTCAGGTCTACGTCGACCGGCTGAATTTCGAGCTGGATATCATCATCCAGATGGGCTTCCCCGGTTACTTCCTGATCGTGATGGACTTTATCCAGTGGGCCAAGAACAACGGCGTGCCGGTGGGCCCGGGCCGTGGGTCGGGTGCCGGATCGCTGGTGGCCTATGTGCAGAAGATCACCGACCTCGACCCGCTGGAATACGATCTGCTGTTCGAACGTTTCCTTAACCCGGAGCGGGTCTCGATGCCCGACTTCGACGTCGACTTCTGCATGGACGGTCGTGACCGGGTGATCGACTACGTGGCCGAGAAATACGGTCGCAACGCGGTAAGCCAGATCATCACCTTCGGTTCCATGGCCGCCAAGGCGGTGGTGCGCGACGTGGCGCGAGCCCAGGGCAAGTCATTCGGCCTGGCGGATCGTCTGTCGAAGATGATTCCGTTCGAAGTCGGCATGACCCTGGAAAAAGCCTACGAGCAGGAAGAGATCCTGCGCGACTTCATCAAGGTCGATGAGGAAGCGGCGGAAATCTGGGAGATGGCGCGCAAGCTCGAGGGCGTGGTGCGTAACGTCGGCAAACACGCCGGTGGTGTGGTAATCGCCCCGACCAAGCTGACCGATTTCTCGCCGATCTATTGCGACGAGGCCGGCGATGGCCTGGTGACCCAGTTCGACAAGGACGACGTCGAGGCGGCCGGTCTGGTGAAGTTCGACTTCCTCGGCTTGCGGACCCTGACGATCATCGACTGGGCGCTGAAAACCATCAACCGCGACCGCGCCAAGGTCAACGAGCCGCCGCTGGACATCGCGTTCATCCCGCTGGATGACAAACCGACTTATCAGCTGTTGCAAAAAGCTGAAACCACCGCGGTGTTCCAGCTCGAATCCCGAGGCATGAAAGAGCTGATCAAAAAGCTCAAGCCTGACTGTCTCGAAGACTTGATCGCACTGGTGGCCCTGTTCCGTCCGGGCCCGTTGCAGTCCGGCATGGTGGATGACTTCATCAACCGTAAGCACGGTCGTGCAGAACTTGCTTATCCGCACCCGGATTACCAGTACGAAGGTTTGCAGCCGGTACTGGCGCCGACGTACGGCATCATCCTGTATCAGGAACAGGTGATGCAGATCGCCCAGGTCATGGCCGGTTACACCCTCGGTGGTGCGGACATGCTGCGTCGGGCGATGGGTAAGAAGAAACCCGAGGAAATGGCCAAGCAGCGCGGCGGTTTCATTGAAGGTTGTGCGTCGAACAATATCGATGCGGATCTTGCCGGTAACATTTTTGACCTGGTGGAGAAATTCGCCGGTTACGGCTTCAACAAGTCCCACTCCGCCGCTTACGGCCTGGTGTCATACCAGACCGCTTGGCTGAAAGCTCATTACCCGGCGCCGTTCATGGCGGCGGTGCTTTCGGCGGATATGCACAACACCGACAAGGTCGTGACCTTGATCGAGGAAGTGCGCACGATGAAGCTGCGCCTCGACGCGCCGGACGTGAACACTTCGGAGTTCAAGTTCACGGTGAACGACGAAGGCCGCATCGTATACGGCCTGGGCGCGATCAAAGGCGTCGGTGAAGGCCCGGTGGAAGCGATCACCGAGGCCCGTCAGGCCGGTCCGTTCAAGGATCTGTTCGACTTCTGCGCCCGGGTTGACCTCAAGCGCATCAACAAACGCACGCTGGACGGTCTGATCCGCAGCGGCGCGCTGGATCGCCTCGGCCCGTACTTCCACGATGAACAAAAGGCTTATCAGGCCAACATCGACCGCAACCGCGCCGTGCTGCTGGCGGCGATGGAAGAGGCAATCAAGTCGGCCGAACAGACAGCGCGCACCCGCGACAGCGGCCATGCCGACCTGTTCGGCGGGCTGTTCGTCGAGGAAGATGCCGACGTCTATGCAACGCACCGCAAGGCCAAGGAGCTGACCCTCAAGGAACGCCTCAAGGGTGAGAAAGACACCCTGGGCCTGTACCTCACCGGTCACCCGATCGACGAATATGAAGGCGAGATTCGCCGCTTCGCCCGTCAGCGCATCATCGACCTGAAACCGGCACGCGACACGCAAACCGTGGCCGGGATGATCATTGCCCTGCGCGTGATGAAGAACAAAAAGGGCGACAAGATGGGCTTCATCACCCTCGATGACCGCTCGGGACGGATCGAGGCGTCGCTGTTTGCCGATGCGTTCCATTCTGCGCAGTCGCTGTTGCAGACCGACGCGATGGTGGTGGTCGAAGGCGAAGTCAGCAACGACGATTTCTCCGGCGGCCTGCGCCTGCGGGTCAAGCGGGTGATGAGCATGGAGGATGCACGGACCAATCTGGCCGAAAGCCTGCGCCTGAAACTGCACACTCAGGATTTGAAAGGCGATCAGCTACGCTGGTTGGGTGAACTGCTCAAGCGTCACCGCGGGGCGTGCCCGATCACCATGGAGTACACCAGTCCCGATGCGAAGACCTTGCTGCAGTTCGGCGAGACGTGGCGAATCGACCCTGCAGATGCGTTGATTCAAGCCCTGCGTGACCAGTTCGGGCGAGACAACGTCTTCCTCCAATACCGTTGACCGGCAAGTGCCATCATTGCGCTTGCCCACAACCTGAATTTTTAATCTCGACCTCAGCGCGCCTCTCCCTTAAGGTAGGGCGCGAATAGACAACCGGCCGGCCCAAGCTCATTTGGGACACGACCCAAGACGGACGCCTATGAACCCGAATTTTCTAGATTTCGAACAGCCGATCGCCGACCTGCAAGCCAAGATCGAAGAGTTGCGCTTGGTCGGTAATGACAATTCGCTGAATATCGGCGATGAGATCTCCCGCCTGCAGGACAAGAGCCGCACGCTGACCGAAGACATCTTCGGCAAGCTGACCAGCTGGCAGATCGCTCGCCTGGCGCGCCACCCGAAACGCCCGTACACCCTTGATTACATCGAGCACATCTTCACCGAGTTCGACGAACTGCACGGTGACCGTCACTTCTCCGACGACGCCGCCATTGTGGGTGGCGTGGCCCGTCTGGAAGACCAGCCAGTGATGGTCATCGGTCACCAGAAGGGTCGCGAAGTGCGCGAGAAGGTACGCCGCAACTTCGGTATGCCGCGTCCGGAAGGCTACCGCAAGGCTTGCCGTCTGATGGAAATGGCCGAGCGTTTCAAGATGCCGATCCTGACCTTCATCGACACCCCGGGCGCCTACCCGGGTATTGACGCCGAAGAGCGCAACCAGAGCGAGGCCATCGCCTGGAACCTGCGCGTGATGGCGCGCCTGAAAACCCCGATCATCGCCACCGTGATCGGTGAAGGTGGTTCCGGCGGTGCGTTGGCGATCGGTGTCTGCGATCAGTTGAACATGCTGCAGTACTCGACCTACGCGGTGATCTCGCCGGAAGGTTGCGCTTCGATCCTGTGGAAAACCGCCGAAAAAGCGCCGGACGCTGCCGAGGCGATGGGCATCACCGCCGAGCGCCTGAAAGGTCTGGGTATCGTCGACAAGGTGATCGGCGAGCCACTGGGCGGCGCCCATCGTGATCCGGCCGCTGCCGCTGCGTCGATCCGTGCCGAACTGAGCTCGCAACTGGCGATGCTGAAGAAGTTCGACAACGAAGCGCTGCTCAAGCGCCGTTACGATCGTCTGATGAGCTACGGTCTCTAAGTCGAAGCGCGATACCCATGTGGGAGCGAGCCTGCTCGCGAAAGCGGTATGACACTCGACGAATGAGTTGAATGTTAAACCGTCTTCGCGAGCAGGCTCGCTCCCACAGTTGTTTGGGGCAAAGAGAAAGGTATGGGTCAGTCCATGATTGATTTGCCTTCACGGCTTTTGCGCAACCTTGAGCTTTGGCGCGACGCCGCTCATTGGCGCGTCGCGTTTTCCGGTGGTCTCGACTCCACCGTCCTGCTGCACCTGCTTGCCGATCTGGCAAAAACCGAATCATTCCCTGCGCTCAGCGCCATCCATATCCACCACGGCCTCCAGGCTGCGGCCGATGCGTGGCCGGCGCATTGTCAGTCGGTCTGCGATGCGCTGGGTGTGCCGCTGCACGTGATGCGGGTGACGGTGCAAACCGGCGCCAGCCTGGAGCGGGCGGCGCGGGAGGCGCGTTACGCGGCGTTCATGTCGCTGACCGAAGCGGATGACGTGCTGCTGACCGCGCAGCACCGTGATGATCAGGCGGAAACCCTGTTGTTTCGCCTGATGCGCGGTGCCGGCGTTCGCGGACTTTCGGCGATGCCGGCGCAGCGGCCGTTGGGTCAGGGCACGCTGTTGCGGCCTCTTCTCGATGTCACGCGTGCCGAGCTTGAGGCGTACGCCCGTGCGCATCAGTTGCACTGGATCGAAGACCCGTCAAACCAGGATCGACAGTTCTCGCGCAACTATCTGCGCCATCAGGTGCTGCCGCTGCTCACCGCGCGCTGGCCGCAAGCGCAGGCGAGCATGGCGCGCAGCGCGGCGCACCTGCGTGAGGCGCAAGGCCTGCTCGATGAGCTGGCGCAGCTCGATCTGGCACAAGCCGCCACGCCGAGCGGGTTTTCATGGCTGGCCCTGCCGTCGCTGGAGTTGGCGCCGCTGGCGAATTTGTCCGCCGCTCGTCAGCGCAATGCACTCAGCCACTGGCTCGCACCGCTGACCCGGCTGCCCGATACTGACCATTGGTCGGGTTGGGACAACCTGTGCGGCGCTGCCAGCGATGCATCCCCGGTCTGGCGTCTGGCCGATGGCGAGGTCCATCGCAGCGCAGGTCGGATATGGTGGTTGAGCGGCGACTGGCTGTGTGTGCCAGCGGTCAGCGTTGACTGGCATGACCCATCGATGCCGCTACCCTTGGCGAATAACGGGCGTGTCATGTTCAGCGGGCAGACTCCCATCGGGCCGTTGCGGATTGGCTATCGGCAGGGCGGCGAAGTCATGCACCTGGCCGATCGCGGGCACCGCGATCTCAAGCGCCTGCTCAATGAGCGCGCAGTGCCGGGCTTCGTCCGTGGCAGATTGCCGCTGCTGTTTCGCGGCGCAGAATTGCTCGCCGTGGCGAACCTGCCGGGCCTTGACGGGCAGGGGCTGGACGGCTGGAAATTGCATTGGCAGCCAACAGACGAAGATCAAGGTTTGAGATGAAAGGGGCATTCCGGTAGACTACGCTCCCTTCTTGATACAACTTCTGTGGATTCGCCTGAATTGCAGGAGTTGCCGATTACCAAGCAGTCTTTGCTGGGCGATTCCAAAAAATGTGTAGCGAGCAACGTACCGGTGTTTCATCTGCCGGTCTGTCCCAACGCGGCGGTTTTTTTGAAAGGTGCACTGTGATTAATGCAGGTGATCGGGGGCTTCGGCCTTCCTTCGCTTTCCCCGGCGGCTCGTACCGCTTTAACGCAGACTTCTAGGGTTTTTCATGACGCGCTACATATTCGTCACGGGCGGTGTTGTTTCTTCATTGGGGAAAGGCATTGCCTCGGCTTCATTGGCGGCCATCCTGGAGGCGCGGGGGCTTAAGGTCACCATGCTTAAGCTGGATCCGTACATCAACGTCGACCCGGGCACCATGAGCCCGTTCCAGCACGGTGAAGTGTTCGTCACCCACGACGGCGCCGAGACCGACCTGGACCTGGGCCATTACGAGCGGTTCATCCGCACGACCATGACCCAGAACAACAACTTCACCACCGGCCGTGTCTACGAGCACGTGCTGCGCAAAGAGCGCCGTGGTGATTACCTGGGTGCAACCATCCAGGTGATTCCGCACATCACCGACGAAATCAAGCGTCGCATCATCAAGGGTGCCGGCGATGCCGATGTGGCCCTGGTGGAAATCGGCGGTACCGTTGGCGACATCGAATCCCAACCGTTCCTCGAAGCCATCCGTCAACTGCGTGTGGAAGTCGGTTCCAAGCGCGCGATGCTAATGCACCTGACCCTGGTTCCGTACATCGCCACCGCTGGCGAAACCAAGACCAAGCCAACCCAGCACTCGGTTAAAGAGCTGCGTTCGATCGGCCTGCAGCCTGACGTGCTGATCTGCCGCTCCGACCATCCGGTGGATGTGTCGTCGCGTCGCAAGATCGCGCTGTTCACCAACGTTGAAGAGCGTGCGGTGATCTCCCTGGAAGACGTCGACACCATCTACAAGATCCCGGCCGTGCTGCACGCTCAGGGTCTGGACGATTTCGTCGTCGAACGTTTCGGCCTGCAATGCAACGGCGCCGACCTGTCCGAGTGGGAAAAGGTCGTCGATGCCAAGCTCAATCCAGAGCACGAAGTCACCATCGCGATGGTCGGCAAGTACATGGAACTGCTGGACGCCTACAAGTCGCTGATCGAAGCGATGAGTCACGCCGGCATCACCAACCGTACCAAGGTCAACCTGCGCTACATCGATTCCGAAGACATCGAGAATCAGGGCACTGCGCTGCTCGAAGGCGTTGACGCGATCCTCGTTCCGGGCGGCTTCGGTCTGCGCGGCGTGGAAGGCAAGATCACTGCCGTTCAGTACGCTCGTGAAAACAAGGTTCCGTACCTGGGCATCTGCCTGGGCATGCAAGTGGCGGTCATCGAGTTCGCCCGTAACGTGCTGGGCTGGAAAGACGCCAACTCCACCGAGTTCGATCGCGCCAGCGGCCATCCGGTCGTGGGTCTGATCACCGAGTGGGAAGACGCCACCGGCGCGGTTGAAGTGCGTACCGAAGCGTCCGACCTGGGCGGCACCATGCGCCTCGGCGCTCAGGAATGCCTGCTTGAAGCCGGCTCCAAGGTGCACGATTGCTACGGCAAGGACGTGATCGTTGAACGTCACCGTCACCGCTACGAAGTGAACAACAACCTGCTGCCACAGATCATCGAAGCCGGCCTGAAAATCTCCGGTCGCTCCGCTGACGCCGCGCTGGTTGAAGTGGTTGAAGCGCCGGATCATCCATGGTTCGTCGCTTGCCAGTTCCACCCCGAGTTCACCTCGACGCCTCGTGACGGTCACCCGCTGTTCAGCGGTTTCGTAAAAGCAGCGTTGGCTCAACACCAGAAGAAGGCGTAACCCGATGGCACAGAAGATCATCCGCGTCGGCGACATCGAGATTGCCAACGACAAACCCATGGTGCTGTTCGGCGGCATGAACGTGCTGGAAAGCCGTGACATGGCCATGCAGGTTTGCGAGGAGTACGTGAAGGTTACCGAGAAACTCGGTATCCCTTACGTGTTCAAGGCCAGCTTCGACAAGGCCAACCGCTCTTCTGTGACCTCGTATCGCGGCCCTGGCCTGGAAGAAGGCATGCGCATCTTCCAGGACATCAAGCAAGCCTTCGGCGTGCCGATCATCACCGACGTCCACGAGCCTGATCAGGCCGCGGTCGTCGCTGAAGTCTGCGACATCATCCAGCTGCCGGCCTTCCTGTCGCGTCAGACCGATCTGGTCGTCGCGATGGCCAAGACCAACGCGGTGATCAACATCAAGAAAGCCCAGTTCCTCGCGCCTCAGGAAATGAAACACATCCTGAACAAGTGTGTGGAAGCGGGTAACGATCAATTGATCCTCTGCGAGCGTGGTTCGAGCTTCGGCTACAACAACCTCGTGGTCGACATGCTCGGCTTCGGCATCATGAAGCAGTTCGAGTACCCGGTATTCTTCGACGTGACCCACTCGCTGCAAATGCCTGGCGGTCGTTCCGACTCCGCCGGCGGTCGCCGCGCCCAGGTCACCGATCTGGCCAAGGCGGGCATGAGCCAGTCGCTGGCCGGTCTGTTCCTCGAAGCGCATCCGGATCCGGACAACGCCAAATGCGACGGCCCTTGCGCCTTGCGTCTGGACAAACTGGAGCCATTCCTGGCCCAGCTCAAAGCCTTGGACGAACTGGTGAAGAGTTTTCCGACGGTAGAAACCGCGTAACGCTCATTTCTCCGGTAAAGTACCGCACGATTTGTCGCACATGCCCTCGGGCATGTGCGTTGTCGTCTGCAAGCTGCCCGCTGCACACCACTTGCCGACGGTAAAAAGATTTCCTCTAGCTGCGTCGTTTTCGTCAACTTTGGAGTGTTTACAACAATGGCAAAAATCGTCGACATCAAAGGTCGTGAAGTCCTCGACTCCCGTGGCAATCCCACCGTGGAAGCGGACGTGCTTCTCGACAACGGCATCATCGGCAGCGCTTGCGCGCCGTCCGGTGCATCCACTGGCTCGCGTGAAGCGCTCGAGCTGCGTGATGGCGACAAGAGCCGTTACCTGGGCAAGGGTGTGCTCAAGGCGGTAGCCAACATCAACGGTCCGATCCGCGATCTGCTGCTGGGCACCGACCCAAGCGACCAGAAAGCCCTCGACCACGCGATGATCAAGCTCGACGGTACCGAAAACAAGGCAACCCTGGGCGCCAACGCCATCCTCGCCGTGTCCCTGGCTGCGGCCAAGGCGGCTGCACAGGACCAGGACCTGCCGCTGTACGCACACATCGCCAACCTGAACGGCACCCCGGGTGTGTACTCGATGCCGGTGCCAATGATGAACATCATCAACGGTGGCGAGCATGCCGATAACAACGTCGACATCCAGGAATTCATGGTGCAGCCGGTTGGCGCCAAGACCTTCTCGGAAGGGCTGCGCATGGGCACCGAGATTTTCCATCACCTCAAAGCCGTGCTGAAGGCCCGTGGCCTGAGCACCGCCGTTGGCGACGAAGGCGGTTTCGCACCGAACCTGGCATCCAACGAAGACGCGTTGAAAGTGATCTCCGAAGCCGTAGCCAACGCCGGTTACAAGCTGGGCACTGACGTGACCCTGGCGCTGGACTGCGCTGCCAGCGAGTTCTTCGAAGACGGCAAGTACAACCTGTCCGGCGAAGGCCAGGTGTTCACCGCTGAAGGTTTCGCCGATTATCTGAAAGGCCTGACCGAACGTTATCCGATCATCTCGATCGAAGACGGTCTGGACGAGTCCGACTGGGCTGGCTGGAAGATCCTCACCGACAAGATCGGCGAGAAAACCCAACTGGTCGGCGACGACCTGTTCGTGACCAACACCAAGATCCTGAAAGAAGGCATCGATAAAAAGATCGCCAACTCGATCCTGATCAAGTTCAACCAGATCGGCACCCTGACCGAAACCCTGGAAGCCATCCAGATGGCCAAGGCCGCCGGTTACACCGCCGTGATCTCGCACCGTTCGGGCGAAACCGAAGATTCGACCATTGCCGACCTGGCCGTTGGCACCTCGGCTGGCCAGATCAAGACCGGTTCGCTGTGCCGTTCCGACCGCGTTTCCAAGTACAACCAACTGCTGCGTATCGAAGAGCAGTTGAATGGCAAAGCCAAGTACAACGGTCGCGCCGAGTTCCGCGGTTAAGCTGTAGATGGTAAAAAGACACCGGATTGTGTCGAAAAAGTCGTGACAGCGATGGATTTGCCACTAATCTGATGCCTTATATGCACAAGCCTGGATCTTCCAGGCTTCGTGCTATCAGACGTTTCAAAGTTTTCGCGTGGCTGTCTTTTTTCACTGGATACCTGATATTCGATGCGCAGTCCTTACTGGTTGTTTCTCGTTTTGCTCTTGCTGCTGGCCGGTCTGCAGTACCGCCTGTGGGTGGGCAATGGCAGTCTGGCGCAGGTCGCCGAGCTGAAGCAGCAGATTGCTGATCAGCACGCCGAGAACGAAGGCCTGCTGGAGCGCAATCGGGTGATGGACGCTGAAGTCAGCGAATTGAAGAAAGGCATGGAGACCGTTGAAGAACGGGCTCGCCATGAGCTGGGCATGGTCAAGGACGGTGAAACCCTTTACCAGCTCGCGCAATGATCGATTCCCTGCCGGCCTTCTGGGCCGTGATTCCTGCCGCGGGCGTCGGTGCCCGAATGGCCGCGGACCGTCCCAAGCAGTACCTGCAACTGGGCGGACGGACAATTCTCGAACACAGCCTCGGCTGTTTCCTCGATCACCCGAGCCTCAAGGGCCTGGTGGTCAGTCTGGCGGTTGATGATCCTTATTGGCCGCACCTTGCCTGCGCCAGCGATTCGCGGATTCAGCGGGTCGAGGGCGGCGCGGAGCGTTCCGGGTCGGTGCTCAATGCCTTGCTGCATTTGCATGCGCAAGGTGCCGACGATGAAGACTGGGTGCTGGTGCACGATGCCGCGCGCCCGAATCTGAGCCGAGACGACCTCGACAAATTGCTGGCTGAGCTGGCGGACGATGCCGTCGGCGGTCTGCTGGCCGTGCCGGCGCGCGACACCTTGAAGCGGGTCGACAAGCACGGTCGTGTGCTCGAAACCGTGGATCGCAGCGTGATCTGGCAAGCCTACACACCGCAGATGTTCCGCCTCGGTGCCTTGCATCGGGCGTTGGCTGACAGTCTGGTGGCGGATGCGGTGATTACCGATGAAGCCTCGGCGATGGAGTGGGCTGGTCTGGCACCGCGTTTGATCGAAGGGCGGGCGGACAACCTTAAAGTCACCCGGCCGGAAGATCTGGAGTGGTTGCGTCAGCGCTGGGCCAATCGCCGCTGATTGCTGTGGAGCCTGTCAGATTGCCTTCGCGAGCAGGCTCGCTCCCACATTTGATTTGCGCCTGACCCCGAATTTGCATGCACCGCCGATCCCCTGTGGGAGCGAGCCTGCTCGCGAAGGCGATCGTTCAAGCAACCCATAACTCAGCCCCGGTACTCCGGCCGCTCGGCCAACCCTTCCTTCAAGAAATCCACCAGCTTGCGCACCTTCGGCGACAGATGCCGCTGCTGCGGATATAACGCCCACACCGCCGTATTCGGTGGCTGATGCGCCTCCAGCAGCGAAATCAGCGCCCCGCTGTGCAAATGCTCCAGCACGTAGTAGTCCGGCAACTGACACAGGCCGACCCCTTGCAGCGCCGCATCCAGTACCGCCTGCCCACTGTTGCAGCGCCAGTTTCCCTGAACACGTTGGGAACATTCCCGCCCGTTCTGTTCCAGTTGCCACAGATCCGAGCTGCCGATCAGGCAATTGTGGCGGCTCAGTTCCGACAAACTGTGTGGGCGGCCATACCGTTCCACGTAGGACGGAGACGCGCACAGATACATCCGGCGCGGCGCCAGGCGAGTGGCGACCAATCGCGAATCCTGTAGCCGGCCCAAACGGATCGCCAAATCCAGCCCCTCATGCACCAGGTCGAGCTGGCGGTTGGTTAACTCGATGTCGACGCGCAATTGCGGATATTGCCCCATGAAACGTGTCACCAGCGGCACGATGAACCGCTCGCCATAGGCCACGGCACAGGTCATGCGCAGCATGCCTTTGGGCTCGCTGGTCAGATCGCCAACAGCGCGCAGGGCTTCTTCGCGACCGTCCTGCAGGCGTTGGCAATGCTGCAGAAAAGTTTGTCCGGCTTCGGTCAACGTCACGCGGCGGGTACTGCGATAAAGCAGACGCGTCTGCAAGCGCTCTTCCAGTCGTACGATTTGTCGACTGATGTGCGAGGACGAAACCCCAAGACGCTCTGCTGCGGCGGTGAATTGGCTGCATTCGGCAACGGCGACGAACTCGTCGATGCCTTCCCAGCGATTTTCCGACATCGGGATTATCCCTGTATGGCAATAATGTTTTGCTTTGGTCCGGATTATTCATCAGATCGCGCTGTACTACACTGCCGGTCTGGTTTTTTTTAATCAATGGATTCACTGGAGAGTCAGCATGATCAAGTCGCGCGCCGCCGTTGCCTTCGAGGCCAAGAAGCCGCTGGAAATCGTAGAAGTCGATGTGGCCATGCCCAAGGCCGGTGAAGTGTTGCTGCGCGTGGTGGCTTCCGGGGTTTGCCACACTGACGCCTACACCCTGTCCGGCGCAGACCCGGAAGGCATCTTCCCGTCGATCCTTGGCCACGAAGGTGGCGCAATCGTTGAAGCGATCGGCGAGGGCGTCACCTCGGTCGCCGTCGGTGACCACGTGATTCCGCTGTACACCCCGGAATGCGGCCAGTGCAAATTCTGCAAGTCGGGCAAGACCAACCTGTGTCAGGCGATTCGCGCTACTCAGGGCAAAGGTCTGATGCCGGACGGCACTTCGCGCTTTTCCTACAAGGGCCAAACGATTTTCCACTACATGGGTACTTCGACCTTCTCGGAATACACCGTACTGCCGGAAATCTCCGTGGCGAAAATCGCCAAGGATGCGCCGCTGGAAAAGGTCTGCTTGCTCGGTTGCGGCGTGACCACCGGTATCGGTGCGGTGATCAACACCGCCAAGGTCAAGCCGGGTGACACCGTGGCGATTTTCGGTCTGGGCGGCATCGGTCTTTCGGCCGTCATTGGTGCGGTGAAAGCCAAGGCCGCGCGGATCATCGCCATCGACATCAACCCGGCCAAGTTCGAAATCGCCAAGCAATTGGGTGCCACCGATTGCGTCAATCCGAAAGACTTCGATCGTCCGATCCAGGAAGTGATCGTCGACATGACCGACGGCGGCGTCGACTTCTCGTTCGAGTGCATCGGCAACGTGCAACTGATGCGCGCGGCGTTGGAATGCTGCCACAAGGGCTGGGGCGAGTCGGTGATCATCGGCGTGGCCGGTGCCGGTCAGGAAATTTCGACCCGTCCATTCCAATTGGTGACCGGGCGCGTCTGGCGCGGTTCGGCATTCGGCGGCGTACGTGGCCGTACCGAGTTGCCAAGCTACGTCGACATGGCGCAAAGCGGCGAGATCCCGCTGGATACCTTCATTACCCACACCATGGGTCTGGAAGACATCAACAAGGCCTTTGATCTGATGCACGAAGGCAAGAGCATCCGCACCGTCATTCATTTCTGATCAATCGCGACGTCCCGGCTACAGACCTTGAAGGGTTTGTAACCGGGGTCGCGTAGGAGTCTTTACATGAGTCTGGAAAACATCTCCTGTCAGAAAAGTTTCGGCGGTTGGCACAAGCGCTATCGCCACCGTTCCGACGTGCTTGGTTGCGACATGGTGTTTGCCGTGTACCTGCCGCCGCAAGCGGAGCAGGGCGGCAAGTTGCCAGTGCTTTACTGGCTGTCCGGTCTGACCTGCACCGACGAGAACTTCATGCAAAAGGCCGGCGCGATGCGCATGGCCGCCGAACTTGGCCTGATCATCGTCGCGCCGGACACCAGTCCGCGCGGCCCGGATGTGCCGGGTGATCCGGATGGCGCCTGGGATTTCGGCCTCGGTGCCGGGTTCTACCTGAATGCCACGCAGGAACCATGGGCGCGGCACTATCGGATGCATGACTATGTCGTGCAGGAATTGCCTTCATTGGTTGAAGCGCATTTCCCGGCGTCGGACAAACGCAGCATCAGCGGCCATTCAATGGGCGGCCACGGCGCTTTGGTTTGTGCGCTGCGCAATGCGGGGCGTTACCAGTCGGTCTCGGCGTTTTCGCCGATCAACAATCCGATGGATTGCCCGTGGGGGCAGAAAGCGTTCTCGCGCTATCTGGGTGAAGACCGTTCGAAGTGGAAAGAATGGGATGCCTGCGCGCTGATTGCCGAGGCCGGCGAAAAACTGCCGTTACTGGTCGATCAGGGTGATCGCGACGACTTCCTCGAAAACCAGCTCAAGCCCCAGGCCCTGCAACAAGCGGCAAAACAAGCGGGTCATCCGCTGACGTTGCGCCTGCAACCGGGCTACGACCACAGCTATTTCTTCATCTCAAGCTTCATAGATGACCACTTGCAGCATCACGCACGCGCCCTGCGCGGTTAATGCAGGTAGAATCACGCCCTGACAAAAATCGGGGCGTTTTTTTTATGCGTATTGGCCACGGCTACGATGTGCACCGTTTCGCTGAAGGCGATTTCATTACTCTGGGCGGCGTGCGTATCGCACACGGCTTCGGGCTGCTCGCTCACTCCGACGGTGACGTCCTGCTGCACGCCTTGAGCGATGCCTTGCTCGGCGCGGCTGCGCTGGGTGATATCGGCAAACACTTTCCGGACACCGACCCGCAATTCAAGGGCGCCGACAGCCGCGTGCTGCTGCGTCATGTGGTTGCGCTGATCCACGCCAAGGGCTGGAAAGTCGGCAACGTCGACAACACCATCGTCGCCCAGGCACCGAAAATGGCCCCACATATCGAAGCGATGCGTGCGTTGATCGCCGCCGATCTGCAAGTTGAACTGGATCAAGTGAACGTGAAAGCTACCACCACCGAAAAGCTCGGCTTTGTCGGTCGCGAAGAAGGCATTGCCGTGCATTCCGTTGCCTTGTTGCTTCGCGCATGAACGAACTGCAACTGCTCGGCCCGCGCGCCTATGGCGAACCCCTCGGCACTGCGGTTCTGAAAGCCATCGCCGAAGATTTTCAGGTCGATGAGGTGCTCGACATCCCGTTCAGCGGCGATGGCGAACACCTGTGGATCTGGGTGGAAAAACGCGGTCTGAACACCGAAGAGGCAGCGCGGCGGATTGCCAAAGCAGCTGGCGTGCCCTTGCGTACCGTCAGTTATGCCGGGCTCAAGGATCGTCAGGCGCTGACCCGTCAGTGGTTCAGTGTGCAACTGCCGGGCAAGGCTGATCCGGATCTGTCGGCGGCGGAAAACGACACGCTGAAGATCCTCAAGACCACGCGGCACAAGCGCAAGCTGCAACGCGGCGCGCATTCGGCCAACGGTTTCACCTTGCGCCTGACCCAGTTTGCCGGCGACAAGGACGCAATCGAACAGCGTCTGCAACTGATCGCCAAACAAGGCATTCCCAATTATTTTGGCGCCCAGCGTTTCGGCCATGACGGCGGCAACGTCGTTGATGCGCGTGCCTGGGCGGCGCGCAAGGCGTTGCCGGAGCAGCGCAATGTGCGCTCGCGGCTGCTGTCGACGGCGCGCAGTTTTCTGTTCAATCAAGTGCTGGCGGCGCGGGTGGCCGATGGCACCTGGCAGCAGGCGCAAGTCGGCGATCTGCTGGCGTTCACCGACAGCCGCAGCTTCTTCCCGGCGGGTGAGGCCGAATGCAGCGATCCGCGCCTGGCGATTCTCGACCTGCACCCGACCGGTCCGCAGTGGGGCGAAGGTGACTCACCGGCCGCCGGCGCTGTCCATGATCTGGAGCAGGGGATTGCAGCTCGCGAGGCGGATCTGCGCGATTGGTTGATCAATGCCGGAATGAGCCACGAACGTCGCATCCTGCGGCTGCCCATTGGCGGGTTGTCGTGGCATTATCCCCAGCCTGACATTCTGCAACTGGAATTCGTCCTCCCGGCCGGATGCTTCGCCACCGTATTGGTGCGCGAACTCGTTGATCTGGTGCCGGTGGGGCAGACGGACAGCCCATGCGTATTCTGATTTCTAACGACGATGGGGTAACCGCACCCGGTCTCGCCGCGCTTTATGCTGCGCTGGCGGATTACACCGAATGCGTGGTTATCGCCCCGGAGCAGGACAAAAGCGGCGCCAGCAGTTCGCTGACGCTCGACCGTCCGCTGCACCCGCAATACCTGGCCAATGGTTTCATCAGCCTCAACGGAACACCGACCGACTGCGTGCATCTGGGCCTCCACGGCCTGCTGGAGCGCGAGCCGGACATGGTGGTTTCCGGGATCAATCTCGGTGCCAATCTGGGCGATGACGTGCTGTATTCCGGCACGGTGGCAGCAGCCCTCGAAGGGCGCTTTCTCGAGCGTCCTTCGTTCGCCTTTTCGCTGTGTTCGCGGCAAGTGGACAATCTGGCGACAGCAACACATTTCGCGCGCAAACTGGTCGAAGCCCACGCCGGGCTGGACCTGCCTCCGCGCACGGTGTTGAACGTGAACATTCCCAATCTGCCGATCGACCATATTCGCGGCATTCAACTGACCCGTCTGGGTCATCGCGCCCGCGCGGCAGCGCCGATGAAAGTGGTCGACCCGCGTGGCAAGGCCGGTTACTGGATTGCCGCTGCCGGCGACGCCGAAGACGGCGGCCCGGGCACCGACTTTCATGCAGTGATGCAGGGTTATGTGTCGATCACGCCATTGCAGCTCGACCGCACCTTCAATGATGCCTTCAGAAGTCTCGATGGCTGGCTGGAGGGACTGCGCTGATGGCTCGTGAACACGAAGACAGGCTGCGCAGCGGCATCGGCATGACGTCGCAACGCACCCGTGAACGTCTGATCCAGCGTTTATATGAAGAAGGCCTGTCCAACGCCAAAGTGCTGGAAGTGATTCGCCGTACGCCGCGTCATCTGTTTGTCGATGAAGCGCTGGCGCACCGCGCGTACGAAGACACCGCACTGCCGATCGGCCACAACCAGACCATCTCCCAGCCTTATATGGTGGCGCGCATGAGCGAGCTGCTGCTGGAGGCGGGGCCGCTGGACAAGGTGCTGGAGATCGGTACCGGTTCGGGGTATCAGACAGCCGTGCTGTCGCAACTGGTTGAGCGGGTATTTTCGGTCGAGCGCATCAAGGTCTTGCAGGATCGGGCCAAGGAGCGCCTGGTCGAACTCAACCTGCGCAATGTGGTGTTTCGCTGGGGCGATGGCTGGGAAGGCTGGCCGGCGCTGGCGCCATACAACGGCATCATCGTCACCGCAGTCGCGACCGATGTACCGCAGGCCTTGCTCGATCAACTGGCACCGGGTGGGCGGATGGTGATTCCGGTCGGCTCGGGGGAAGTGCAGCAACTGATGCTGATCGTGCGCGAAGAACACGGCTTTTCCCGTCACGTTCTGGGGGCGGTGCGCTTCGTGCCGTTGCTCAATGGCCCGCTGGCCTGAGCATTTGTTTACGGGCGCTGAATTCCTTGCGCTGGCCTGTGTCTTACACCGGCAGCGATGGTTTAAACGCGACGAAATATCCACGGGCAAACGTGTGCGTGTCGCGTTTTCGCATCTTTAACGGTAAAGCCTGTTCAGCCCGTTATACTTGCGACACTACTTGCCGCGGTTCGGCATTCCACATATTTCAGCCACCACAAAGGGAGCGGCGGGTGAGTCTCACAGTCATTGCGCAGCGTATGGGTAACACGAGCTTTCAGCGCCTGGTGACTGGCCTTGTATTGAGCACCTTGCTGGTCGGTTGCTCCAGCACCAAATCGGGCAATGTGCGGGTGGTCGATCGCAACAGTGCAGCGGCTCAGCGTCCTGCCGTCACGACCGGGCAGTATGTAGTCCGTCCGGGCGATACGCTGTTTTCCATCGCTTTTCGCTACGGCTGGGACTACAAAGCCCTCGCGGCCCGGAACAATATTCCTACGCCGTATACGATCCACCCGGGTCAGACAATTCGCTTCGACGGTCGCACCGGTTCAACGCCGACGGCGGTGGTGAGCAACAGCAGTTCCTCACCATCGTCTTCAAGCAAAACCACGGTAATCCGGCGTCAGGCGAATGGCACCACGACCACCACGGTGACCGGCTCAAAGGCAGGTTCTGCGGGGGCTGCACCGTCCGTCGCGAACAAATCGACCCCGGCTCCGATGCCTCCACCGGGCCCGGCCCCGACCGGCTGGGGATGGCCATCTAATGGCATTCTGATTGGAAAATTCTCTTCAAACGGTAGTTTGAATAAAGGAATTGATATCGCCGGAGATTTGGGACAGCCTGTTTTAGCTGCGTCTGATGGGACGGTGGTTTACGCCGGGAGTGGCTTAAGGGGCTACGGCGAATTAGTCATCATCAAACACAGCGAAACCTACGTCAGTGCCTACGGACATAACCGCAGGCTGTTGGTACGGGAGGGGCAGCAGGTCAAGGTCGGACAGACAATTGCCGAAATGGGGTCAACGGGTACAGACCGGGTGAAACTGCATTTTGAGATTCGCCGACAAGGTAAGCCAGTAGATCCGCTGCAGTTCCTGCCCAGACGTTGATTTGAGGCCAGCCTGTTCCGTCGCGTAGAGGGGACAGGCTCCAGCGCTGCCAAGGATAAAGGCGTCGCTTGAGCTTGGGGTCGAACTCACCAAAGGACTATAACAATGGCTCTCAGTAAAGAAGTGCCGGAGTTTGACATCGACGATGAGGTTCTCCTTATGGAGGCCGGCATCGATTCGGATTCGATGTCGAATGATGAAGGGGCTGCTCCACCTTCCGTTCGTTCCAGATCCAAACACTCCGCTTCACTTAAACAACACAAGTACATCGATTACACCCGGGCACTCGATGCCACGCAGCTGTATCTCAACGAAATCGGCTTTTCTCCACTGCTCTCCCCCGAGGAAGAAGTTCATTTTGCGCGTCTGTCGCAAAGTGGCGATCCGGCGGGGCGCAAGCGCATGATTGAAAGTAACCTGCGGCTGGTCGTGAAGATCGCCCGGCGTTACGTCAATCGGGGGTTGTCGCTGCTGGATCTGATCGAAGAGGGCAACCTCGGCTTGATCCGCGCAGTGGAAAAGTTCGATCCCGAGCGCGGCTTCCGCTTCTCGACTTACGCCACCTGGTGGATTCGTCAGACCATCGAGCGTGCGATCATGAATCAGACCCGGACCATCCGGTTGCCGATCCATGTGGTCAAGGAGCTCAACGTGTACCTGCGGGCCGCACGAGAGCTGACGCAAAAGCTCGATCACGAACCCTCACCCGAAGAAATCGCCAACCTGCTGGAAAAACCGGTGGGCGAGGTCAAGCGCATGCTCGGCCTGAACGAGCGGGTTTCTTCGGTCGACGTCTCGCTGGGTCCGGATTCGGATAAAACCCTGCTGGACACCCTGACGGATGACCGTCCGACCGATCCATGCGAACTGCTGCAGGACGACGACCTGTCGCAGAGCATCGATCAATGGCTCTCGGAACTGACCGACAAGCAGCGCGAGGTGGTCGTACGCCGCTTCGGCCTGCGCGGCCATGAGAGCAGTACGCTGGAAGACGTAGGCCTGGAGATCGGCCTGACCCGGGAGCGGGTGCGGCAGATCCAGGTTGAGGGCCTCAAGCGCCTTCGCGAAATCCTTGAGAAGAATGGCCTGTCGAGCGAGTCGCTGTTTCAGTAAGCGCCTCTGACGCCTGCCCATAAAAAGCCCCGACTGGTTCGGGGCTTTTTTATTGCTCGGATCTTGGCTGAATACTGTCTGTGGCGAGGGAGCTTGCTCCCGACGGGTTGCGCAGCAACGCCAATGGTTCATGAGCGCTGCGCACTCAAGCGAGAGCAAGCTCCCTCGCCACAACGTTCACTGCCGGACATACGGTTAGCATTTCCATCGTTTGTAGTCTCGCGGTGTAAGCCTTGGCTTACTCTTTCGTAAGCGTTCCCTATTTTTGCAGGACGGCAGACGTCGATTGCTCAGGGCTGGAGTATTTAACTAGTTGATTAATAAGCTTATTTTGTAATGTGAAGTGCTTATTACAGCGATTTTCAGCCCGCGAGGCCGATTGCTCCCGGCGGGGAACTCTTTAGTATCAGCACTGTGTCGACGGACAGACACGCCCTTCAAGGAAGAGGGGAACGGACATCGCAGGACGCGATTCATCAGGACGATGAAAAGGAATACAGGGAATAGGGAAAAAATGTGGGCGGGTCAAACCGCCCCTTTTTTTGCCTGTAGAAAAGTAGAATCCGAAAAAGCAAAAAGGCCCGCAAGGGGCCTTTTGGTAACGCGCGACAGATCAGCGTTCGAGGTCTTTGATCTTGCCTTTGACGCCATCCCACTCTTCGGCATCCGGCAGCGATTCTTTCTTCTCGGTGATGTTCGGCCAGATTTCAGCCAATTCAACGTTGAGTTGAATGAACTCCTGCATATCCTCTGGAACTTCGTCCTCAGAGAAAATGGCCACGGCCGGGCATTCCGGTTCGCACAGGGCGCAGTCGATGCACTCGTCCGGGTGAATCACCAGGAAGTTCGGGCCTTCGTAAAAGCAGTCCACCGGACAGACTTCTACGCAGTCGGTGTACTTGCACTTGATGCAGTTGTCGGTGACGACGAAGGTCATTTCTATTTTTCTCCTCAGGCGGCGGCAGCGTAGCCCCTTCACGGTTGGGGTCGCCAGGTTCGGGAGCGATGTCTGCCAGCCAGGCTATTAACCGGCAGCATCCCGAACCGCGCGAGATTCTAACAGCTTGAAGCCGTTTGCGTTATATCCGGTTCTTTGCTGCTTAGATCCGGTTCTTAAGTGCATATAACAATTCGAGTGCTCGACGCGGGGTCAGGTCATCGAGATCCACTTTCGCCAATTCGTCCAGTACCGGATGTGGCAGGCTGGCAAACATGTCGCTTTGCTGCGGGACGACAGGCTTGCCTTTGACGGCAGGCTTTGGCGCCTCATGCGGCAATGCGGTGTCTTCCAGTCGGCTCAGGTGTTCGCGGGCACGCACGATCACTTCACTCGGCACGCCGGCCAATTGCGCCACGGCCAGGCCGTAGCTTTGGCTGGCAGGCCCTGGCAACACGTGGTGCAGGAATACGATGCGCTCGTTGTGCTCGGTCGCGTTGAGGTGCACGTTGGCCACCAGCGGCTCGGCTTCCGGCAACACGGTCAGTTCGAAATAGTGTGTGGCAAATAAAGTATAGGCACGCAGATGTGCCAGGCGCTCGGCAGCGGCCCATGCCAGCGACAGACCGTCAAAGGTGCTGGTGCCGCGACCGACTTCGTCCATCAGCACCAGACTGCGTTCGGTGGCGTTGTGCAGGATGTTGGCGGTTTCGCTCATCTCGACCATGAAGGTCGAACGGCCGCCGGCCAGGTCGTCGCTGGAGCCGATCCGGGTGAAGATCCGGTCCACCAGCGACAGCTCGCAACTGGCCGCCGGGACAAAGCTGCCGATATGCGCCAGCAGTACGATCAATGCGGTTTGGCGCATGTAGGTGGATTTACCACCCATGTTCGGGCCGGTGATCACCAGCATCCGGGTGTTGTCATCCAGGCTCAGATCGTTGGCCACGAACGGCGTGGTCAGCACCTGCTCAACCACCGGGTGGCGCCCTTGGGTGATGCGCATGCACGGCTCGCTGACGAAGCGCGGGCAGTTCAGATCAAGGTTCAGCGCACGTTCGGCAAGGTTGCTCAGCACGTCCAGTTCGGCCAGCGCGCCGGCCGTGTCCTGCAGCGGTGGCAGTTGGCTGATCAGATCTTCCAGCAACGCCTCGTAGAGCATTTTCTCGCGGGCCAAGGCGCGGCTCTTGGCTGACAGCGCCTTGTCTTCGAATTCTTTCAGCTCCGGCGTGATGAAACGCTCGGCGCCCTTGAGTGTCTGGCGACGGATGTAGTCTGCCGGAGCCGATTCCGCCTGCTTGCTCGGCAGTTCGATGAAGTAGCCGTGAATGCGGTTGTAGCCGACTTTCAGGTTGGCCAGGCCGGTGCGGGCCTTTTCCCGGGCTTCGAGGTCGATCAGGAATTGGCCGGCGTTCTCGCTCAACGATTGCAGCTCGTCGAGTTCGCTGTCGTAACCGGTTTTCAACACGCCGCCGTCGCGGATCACCGCAGGCGGGTTGTCGATAATGGCTTTTTCCAGCAGCGCCGCCAGTTCCGGATAGGTGCTGGTGGTGGCTGCCAGGCGCTGCAGGTGCGGCGCTTCGAGGTCGGTCATCGCTACTTGCAGTTGCGGCAGGGCACCGAGAGCATCGCGCAGGCGAGCGAGGTCACGGGGGCGCGCGTTGCGCAGGCCGATCCGCGCCAGAATCCGCTCGATGTCGCCGATTTCCTTGAGCTGCGGCTGGAGTTTTTCGAAGCGGTAGCCGTCGAGCAGGCAAGTGATCGAGGTCTGTCGCGCCAGCAGCACGGTCAAATCACGCAGTGGACGGTTCAGCCAACGGGTCAGCAGGCGGCTGCCCATCGCGGTCTGGCAACGATCGACCACCGATTGCAACGTGTTGTCGCGCCCGCCAGCCAGGTTGGTATCGAGTTCGAGGTTGCGGCGGCTCGCGCCGTCGAGCACCACGGTGTCGTCCAGACGCTCATGACGCAGGCTGCGCAGATGGGGCAGGGCGGTGCGCTGGGTTTCCTTGGCATAGGCCAGCAAGCAACCAGCGGCGCCGATGGCCAGGGTGAGGGTTTCGCAACCGAAGCCTTTCAGGTCTTGCGTGGAAAACTGCTGGCAGAGACTTTTCAACGCCGAATCGCGCTCGAAATCCCACGGCGCGCGACGACGCACACCACGGCGTTTTTCCGCCGGCAGGTCTTTTGGCCAGTCGTCCGGAATCAGCAGTTCCACCGGGTTGACCCGCTCCAGTTCCGCCAGCAGGTTCTCCCAGCCCTTGATCTCCAGCACCGTGAAATTGCCGCTGGTGATGTCCAGCACCGCCAGACCGAACAGGCGCTCGTCGCCCAGTACCGCCGCGATCAGGTTGTCGCGCCGTTCATCCAGCAACGCCTCATCGCTGACCGTACCCGGGGTGATGATGCGCACCACCTGACGTTCCACCGGGCCCTTGCTGGTGGCGGGATCGCCGACCTGCTCGCAGATCACTACCGACTCGCCGAGTTTGACCAGTTTCGCCAGGTAACCTTCCGCCGCGTGATAGGGAATTCCACACATCGGAATCGCCTGGCCCGCCGACTGACCGCGCGCGGTCAGGGTGATGTCGAGCAACTTGGCAGCCTTCTTCGCGTCTTCATAGAAGATCTCGTAGAAGTCGCCCATGCGATAGAACATCAGCTGATCCGGGTGCTGATTCTTCAGGCGCCAGTACTGCTGCATCATCGGGGTGTGGGAGGACAGGTCGGAGACGGCTTTATTCATCGGATTGTCAGGTAACTCGTTAAATGATGTAGGGCAAAAGCGAGGGCAACCGCCGGGCTTTTCCGCGATGGGCGCAAGGTTACCATGGGCGGTCGGCTCGACGCAGGCATGACGGCCCGCTGACACTTTCTGCGGTTAATTGTGATTTATGCACGATTTATGCAAATCAGCATTTGTCTTCGGAAAAAACTTCAAGCACTATGCGCGTTATGCAAAAACGCAACGTATCCTCCGTCTTAAGAGCACTGCTCGATCAGCACGGGATCTCCCCCACGGAGCTCCACCGTCGCACCGGCGTGCCTCAATCAACGCTCTCGCGGATTCTCAGCGGGAAGATCGTCGATCCTTCGGATAAACACATCTCGAAGATCGCCGAATACTTCAATGTGAGCACTGATCAATTGCGCGGTCGCGCCGATGTCGCGACCGCGACCGGTGGCGCGCGCGATGACGTGCATGCGGAACTCAAGGACATAAGCCTGTGGGACGACGATACCCCTGTCGATGACGACGAGGTGTCGGTGCCCTTCCTTCGTGAGGTTGAATTGGCTGCTGGATCAGGAAGATTCGTCATCGAAGAGAGCGAACGCTCTAGCCTGCGCTTCGGCAAGCGCAGCCTGCGCCACAACGGTGTGCAGTTCGACCAGGCCAAATGCGTGACAGTGCGCGGTAACAGCATGATGCCGGTATTGCGGGACGGCGCCACGGTCGGAGTCAATGCCGGCAAGTGCGGGATCGGCGACATCATCGATGGCGACCTGTACGCGATCAATCACAACGGTCAATTGCGCGTGAAGCAACTCTACCGCCTGCCGACGGGGATCCGTCTGCGCAGCTTCAACCGCGATGAACATCCGGACGAGGACTACAGTTTCCAGGACATGCAGGAAGAGCAGATCGTCATCCTCGGTCACGTCTTCTGGTGGGGCATGTACGCCCGATAGGCAATCCCCTTCTTAGAAAACCCGCCCATGGCGGGTTTTTTTTCGCCTGAACAAAACCCCCAACGCCTTGATTTATGCGGCCTTCATGCGTCGGTGCATTTCTTGCGCATAAATAAATGCATTTATGCATTGACTGTATATGCATCCATGCATATTCTTGCCACCAAGCCGCTCGACAAAGCGGCTGGCAACAACAGCTCTTTAGTTCCACAAGAACAGGCAGCGATGAACCGGCCTCAACGGTTCAGAGGGTTGGCAACTGACCCGGGTGCGCAGCGTAAAGCACCAAGAGCAGTTATCCGGCGGGCAGGGACCGCGGTCGGAAAAACAATTTGAATGGACTCGTACCGCGCCAGTAGCGCCGAAAAGTCAGCTTCCTTCTCGAATACAGGATTTGAAGGAAGGCGAAGGAGCGCATTACTGAAAAGCCCGGCGTAATTGCCGGGCTTTTTGGAATGCCTGCCTGATTTCTGCTCCGGCGACGAAAGTTGCACGGGTCTGCAGGTGTGCAGAACGCAAGAACGCACTCGATATTGGTAGTTGTCAGGAGAAGTAAAATGACGCGATATGCTTTTGTACAATTTTATTATGGGCAAACCGTCAACATGGTTCTGCAAGTCGTGGACGCTGAGGAGAAGCCCACTGAGCTTCCAAATGGCGTAAATGGCTATTGGGTTGACGCAACAGACTATCCGGGTGTTCAGGTGGGATGGAAGGGCACAACTTCCGGCTATCCCTATACTGACTGGGTCCTCAGTGAGCTGACTTATCAGGAGTACGTCGATCTAGCGACCAAACAGATACAGGATTTACTCACGGTTGCGGTTAATTGGCTGAAGGTGAACCCTTTGCAATACAAGCTGGATCTAGGTGTTGCCTCGCCTGAAGAGCAAACATTGTTGCAGGCTTACAAACAGTATTACGTCGATGTCGCTGACGTGAACAAACAATCCGGCTATCCATCAGCGATCAACTGGCCGGTAGCTCCGTTCTAATCCGATCTCGTGTGTCAGCCCCGCCATTGGGAGCGCATTACTGAAAAGCCCGGCCTCAGCGCCGGGCTTTTTGGAATGCCTACCTGAAGAGACATCGCTTGAACCCAACACACAACACTCATCAACTAGAACCAGGAGGCGTGACATGACAAACGAGCAACAAGCGTTGGCGGACATGCCTATCTGGCTGGTCATCCTCCTCGCAGTAGTGGGCGGGGTGTCCGGCGAAATGTGGCGCGCCGACAAGGAGGGCGCTCGTGGCTGGTCATTGCTGCGGCGTCTCGCCCTGCGCTCCGGCGCCTGCATGATTTGCGGCGTTTCGGCGATCATGCTGCTGTACGCCGCCGGGCTATCGATCTGGGCTGCCGGTGCCTTCGGTTGCCTGACCGCCATGGCCGGTGCCGACGTCGCCATCGGTCTGTACGAACGCTGGGCCGCCAAGCGCATCGGCGTCTGCGAAGTTCCCCCGCCGCGCGATCCCCAGTAACTCAACACTTTCCTGCCTCGCTGCAACTGATGCGGCGGGGCTGCGCGTGGACAATTGAAAAGGAGGTCATGCATGCCCGCACCGATCCAGCAGCCTTCGCAGCTGTTCACGGCGATGGCGACAACCTTGCGCAACAGTGCCGGCCTGAATCTGCAGGTCGGCAATCACGACGACTTCACAGCACCCGGCGTTCAGGCCTGGGCATTGATCGACTTCGACCGTAATGCGCCCGGAGTGCGTGGCGCCGACGGACGTATCGCCCACGTCATGACCGTATCGCTGCAAGTCATTCCGGCAGTTTCCGCCAGTGCCTTTGCCGCCTGCGATCTGATCGCGGTGCTGAAAAACCTGATCACCGACAACCGTTGGAACCTGCCCGGCGCTCAATGTGATCTGCCGATGAACATTGATGGTTTGCCGTCAGTGCTCACACGCGCCGACCAGCAATACAAGGCATGGACCCTGACCTTCACTCAGACCCTCTACCTCGGCCCGACGCTGCTCGACGACCCGCTCGGTACGCCGAAATTCGCCCGTACCTGGGAAGTCAGCAACATCGACGACCCCGACCAATACACCGCGCTGGAGGCCTGACCGATGTTCGACGCATTACTGCGCATGCAACTGGGGCCGATCATCGAGCGGCTGGCGGAGATGGAAGCGGAGATCGACGACCTGCACCGCCGTGCCGAGAGTTTCTGTCGCATCGGCGTGTGTCAGGCAGTCGATGCGGCGAGCAACACTTGCCAGGTCAGCCACGGTGGACTGCTCACACCAGCCATCAAGTTCTTCAACCCGAGCGCCGGAGCGCAGAGCGAATCGCGGATTCCGAGCGTGGGCGAGCAGTGTCTGTTGCTCAACTACGGCAGCGGTGAAAGCGGCGCGCAGAGCGTGGCGTTGTTCGGCCTCAACAGTGACCGATTTCCGCCGACGGCGACGGTACCGACGCTGACGCGCCGCGTTTATGTCGACGGCACTGAAAGCTGTTACGACGACGCCACGCACACCCTGCATTGGCAAAACGGCCCGGCCGCATTCAGTGGCTCTCGCGAGTCGCTTGCACTGAGCATCGGCCCGGCACAACTGACGATGACGCCACAGCTGATCAGCCTGCAACTCGGCGCCGTCGGCCTGAGCATTGACGCCTCGGGCGTGCACTTCAGCGGCCCGTTGGTGGATCACCAGGGCCGCGTCATCAGCCCCTGAATCAAGAGCTTCCCATGATCGGAATCGATAGAGACTCCGGGGCCACGGTCGACGACTGGCTGCAGTTTGTGCAGCGCGCGACCCGGGCCCTGACCACACCGCTGGGCACCCGGCAAAAAAGGCCCCTTTATGGCTCGCTGATCCCCACGCTGCTGGGGCAGAACCTCGGTGACGACGTTCTGCTTCTGGCCCAGAGCCACGCGGCTCAGGCGTTCTACAACGCGCAGAACGGGATCAGCGATTTTCAGCCGAGCGTGATCGTCGCCAGCCGCCAGGGCGCGGGTCTGCTGTTGCGCTTCGCCGGCACCTGGAAAAACCGTCAACAGACATTCGAGGTCGTGACATGAGCATGTTGATCCCCGGCCAGAATCAATTGGCCGAACCGGCGCTGATCACCGTCGACGCCTTCGAAGACCTGCTCGCCGAGTTCAAGACCTTCGTCGTCGAATACGTCGGCGCCCGAGCGCCGGACAGCGCGGCGAAACTCAAGACCAGCCTCGACAACGAAAGCGAACTGCTGACCCTCGCGCTGGAAGCCTTCTGCGTGCGTCTGCAAACCCACGAACGCAAATACAACGCCCGCATCAAGCAGATGCTGGCGTGGTGGGCGACGGGCAGCAACCTCGACGCACGCTTGGCGGACATGGGCCTTGAAAGGCAGTTGCTCGACGCGGGCGACCCGGCAGCCTTCCCGCCAATACCACCGATTTATGAAAGCGACGACGACGCCCGGTTGCGCTATTACCTGGCGCCACATGCCCCGGCAACGGGCTCGCGAATGCAGTATCGCCGCGAGGTATTCACCCTCGGTGAACGGCCAACGGTGAAGGTCGAATCCAGCGATGGCGGTGTGGTGAACGTCACCTACACCTTCAACCCGGACGGCCTCGCTGCACAGGTCAAGGACGGCAACGGTCGCCGCACGGCGCCGGGCGAGGTGCAGGTCACGGTGCTGTCGCGAGACGGCGATGGCACTCCGTCTGCAGCGTTGCTGGATGGCGTGCGTCAGCACTTCGCCCGCCCTGATGTGCGGCCGGAAACCGACCTGGTCACGGTCAAGGCTGCCGACATTCACCGCTACAAGATTCGCGTGGTGGCGAAGATCAATTCCGGCCCCGACTCGGGCCTGACCAAAGTCGCCGCGCAGCAACAATTGCAGGCCTACGCCGACAGTTGCCATCGCCTGGAAGGGCGGGTCGATCCGAGCTGGATCGACTACACGCTGCACAGCGCCGGCGCCGTGCAACTGCAGATTCTTGAACCGCTGGCGCCGATCGTGAGCACTGCGTTTCAGGCACCGTACTGCACGGCAGTCGAGGTCGAGGTGCTGACGCTATGAGTGAGCCAACACAACGCCCGACCTTGTTGCCGGCCAACAGCTCGGCACTCGAACGTGGGCTGGATCTGGGCTTCGGTGCGCTGCTTGATCGCATCGCGCCGCCGTTCCCCGAACTGATGAATCCGAGCGAAACACCAGTGGCGTTCCTGCCGTATCTGGCAGCGGATCGCGGCGTCGCCGAATGGAGCAGCAGCGCACCGGAAGCGGAAAAGCGCCTGACCGTCGAACTGGCCTGGCCCACCGCACGCCAGGCCGGCACTCGCAAGGCGCTGGAAAACGCGGCCAAGGGTTTGCAACTGCGCCCCGAAGTCCGCGCCTGGTACGAACAGACGCCGCCCGGCGTGCCTTACAGCTTCAGCGTGCGCGCCTTCAGCGACCAGCCTTACAGCGCAGAAATCGACGCCCGTCTCGACCGGCGTCTGGCCGATGCCAAGAGCGAGCGGGACATTCTGTCGGTAACGGTTGGCTTGAGCGCGTTCGGCAGTCATTGCATCGCCGCTGCGACTTTCTGCGGAGAGTTGACGACGGTTTATCCGGTGTTCATCGAAGGGCTCGAAACCTCTGGCGAGGCGTTCATGGCTGCCGCGATGTACACCGTCGAAACATCCACTATTTATCCTCAGGGGGCCTGAATGGCTGACTATTACACCCTGCTCACCAACGCAGGGATTGCCTACGAAACGGCGTGCAAGGCTGCGGGCACGCCGATCAAGCTGACGCAGATTTCCGTCGGTGATGGCAATGGCAAGGTCTACAACCCTGCCGCCACCGCCACGGCACTTGCACGCGAAGTCTGGCGCGGGCCGCTCAATGCGCTGTTTCAGGACGAGAAGAACCCGAGCTGGCTGCTCGCCGAAGTGACCATTCCGCCGGACGTTGGCGGCTGGTATGTGCGTGAGGCGGGGCTGTGGACCGATACCGGGATTCTCTACGCCATCGTCAAATACCCGGAGTCGTTCAAGCCGGTGCTGGCGACGTCGGGGTCGGGTAAAGAGTTCTATATTCGCTCGATTTTCGAGACCAGCAATGCGTCGCTGGTGACGTTGCTGATTGATGACACGGTGGTCAAAGCCACCCGCGCTTGGGTCATGAGTTACCTCGCCGAAGAACTCGGCAAGCTCGATGGCAAGCAGTCGGTGCGTGTCGCCGCAAGCACCAATATCGTGTTGAACGGTGCGCAGCAAATAGACGGTGTCGCAGTGATTGCTGGCGACCGCGTGCTGCTGGCGAACCAGACCCAGGCCAAGGACAACGGCCTGTGGGTCGTCGCTAATGGCGACTGGGTGCGGGCGGCGGATGCCAATACCAGTGCCAAGGTCACGCCTGGCCTGACGGTCATGGTCGAGGAGGGTACGGCGAACGGCGATTCGCTGTGGCACCTGACCACCAATGCGCCGATTACCCTTGGTACCACCGCACTCACGTTCAAGATGCTCGCCGGGCGTACCGGGATTGCGGCCGGGATTTACAAGAGTCTGACGGTTGATGAATATGGTCGGGCGACTGCCGGGGCTAACCCAGAAACCCTCGCCGGCTTTGGAATCAAGGATTCTTACACCAAGGCTGAAGTTGAGGCGTTGATTGCCAAGGCATCGGCGTTGCCGGTGGGTTCGATTGTCGCGTTCCCGGTGGATGCACCGCCGCCGGGCTTTCTGGAGCTGGATAACAGCGTCAAGAGCAGCGCGACTTACCCGGACTTGAGCGCTTATCTGGGCGGCAAGTTCAATAAGGGGGATGAGGGGGTTGGGAACTTCCGCTTGCCTGAGGCGCGTGGTGAGTTCCTGCGTGGTTGGGATCATGGGCGTGGGGTGGATGCTGGACGTGGTCTTGGTAGTTGGCAGGCGGACGACAACAAATCCCATATTCACGGGACGACCTACGACGTTATCGCCGATATTTTCATGGCCGGCGACATCAGGCGGAACTATCTCCAGCAATACAACAATACGGACGATGTTGTAACAAAGGCATCGGGTGGGGCGGAGGCACGCCCCCGCAACATCGCCGTCATGTGGTGCATCAAAGCCTGGAACGCCCCGATCAATCAGGGAACCATCGATGTAGCGGCCTTGGCGAAGGAAGTCGAACGGCTCAAATCCGCCGTTCCGGTGGGCGCTGTTCTGGCATTCCCGACAGGCATCGTCGCTCCCGGTTATCTGGAGCTGGATGGCAGCGTACAGAGCATTGCGACTTATCCGGATCTGGCGGCTTTTCTCGGTACCACTTACAACAAGGGTAACGAGGGGGCGGGTAACTTCCGCTTGCCGGAGTCGCGCGGTGAGTTCCTGCGTGGCTGGGACCATGGGCGTGGTGTGGATGCTGGAAGGGGTGTCGGCACGACTCAAGCAGAGGCATTTGCTGCGCACAACCACCGCTATTTTGATGGCACTGCTGCGACCTTTGATCCCGCAGGTAATTGGCAGGCAGGCAATATTAATGGTGCGGCAGCGAGTATCTCAGTGGGTGCATTTCTTTCCACGGTAGATAGCGGTTCCACTATGCAGATGGTGAACGCCCAGAATACGGTGAACACTGGCGGAACTGAAACCCGCCCCCGCAACCTCGCCGTCATGTGGTGCATCAAGGCCTGGAACGCAGCGGTCAATCAGGGAGGCATCGATATCGCGGCTCTGGCCGTTCTGTCGCAACAGGCCACTGAAACCAACCAAGGCACAGCGAAAGTCGCTACCCAGAATCAAACCAACGCAGGAACCGACGATACAGTCATTGTATCGCCAAAAAAACTGCGCCTCGGATTCGAGATCAGCCTCGCCACCAATGGATACATCATTTTCCCCTCGTGGCTCGGTGGCTTGATGCTGCAATGGGGGTTGGCGAACATGCCGGGGACATCCGCAAACTTCACTTTCCCAATTGCCTTCCGTAACAACGTCTTTCAAATGATAGCTACTGATGGGGGTGGGGGGGCTCATCCTTTGGGTGTAAGTCCAGTAACGACCGGCTTCACCGCTTGGAGTAACGTGGCGACGACGAACCTCCGCTATCTGGCCATAGGTAACTAAAATGCGTTATTACAGCAAATCAACAGACTGCACTTATTTGGACCGTGTGCATTCGGTGATGCCGGATGACGTAATTCAAATCAGTGATGCCCTCTATCAGGAAGTCTTTGCCAATCCCGAGTTCGGAAAAGTCCGAAGTCAGGATGAAAACGGACTGCCGATCTTGATTGATCCGCCGGAATTGACTTCAAAGGAGAGAGCAAAGCAGGAACGCAGTTGGCGAGACAAACAGATCAATAGTGTTCTTTGGTTGCGCGAACGTCATCGCGACCAACTCGATCTGAACCAGACAGCATCGCTGACAACTGAGCAGTTTAGTGAACTGTTGATCTACATTCGCAACTTGCGCGACTGGCCCCAATCGGCAGCTTTTCCATCGCCAGAATCGCGTCCGGTCGTGCCCTCCTGGATCGCTGCGCAGCCTCAGTAAACGCCCCGCACCCCGGGGCGTTTTCTTGTCCGCCCAATACATTCAACACCCGCCAAAGCCCCTCCCCACGAGGGGCTTTCCCGTTTATGGAGAAACGAAAAATGGCAACCCGCCAAACCTACACCGTGCTCGTTCCATTCCCCACCGGCGGTGGGCACTGGTCGAGCGTCGGTCAAGACCTGGATCTGCTCGACGTCGAGGCCAGTGCGCTGCACAGCGCCGGTCGACTGGAACTTAAAACACCTACCACCCAGGCCAAAAAGGCCGCTGCCAAGAAGGCTGACTAACCATGGCTGAGGTTTTGAACTTCGAGCACAACGGCATTACCGTCAATGCCACCGAATCCCCCGAGGCCATGGGTGGCCTGGGTGACAACGTCATCGGTCTGGTCGGCACCGCGCCGAAAGCCGATCCGCTGATTCCGCGTAACGCCCCGTTCCGCATCAACAGCTTCACCACTCACGCGTTGCTCGATCCGACCGGTGCCGAAGAGGGCACGCTGTATCACGCTGTTTACCAGATCCTCAAAGTGGTCAAGGTGCCGGTCTACGTAGTGATCGTCGAAGCGGGCGCGACCCCGGCCGACACCGTCAACGCAGTGATCGGCGGTGTCGATCCAACCACCGGCCGCAAGCTCGGTCTGGCGGCACTGGGCAGTGTCCCGGAAGACCTGACCATCATCGGCGCGCCGGGCTTCACCGGCACCAAAGCGGTAGCCAGCGAGTTCGCCTCGTTCGGCAAGCGCATCAAGGCCCGTGTGGTGCTGGACGGCAAGGACGCCTCGGTCGCTGATCAAGTGACTTACAGCCAGGAACTGGGCGGCGCTGACCTCGGTTTCGACCGCTGCCTGGTGGTGCACAACATGCCGGTGGTGTACTCGAAAGCGGCGAAGAAAAACGTGTTCCTCGCACCGTCGAGCCTGGCGATTGCCGCGCTGGCCAAGGTCAAGCAGTGGGAAAGCCCGGGCAACCAGGTGACCTACGCCGAAGACGTGTCCCGGGTTGTTGAGTACAACATTCTCGACACTTCCACCGAAGGCGATCTGCTCAACCGTTACGGTATCAGCTACTACGCCCGCACGGTGCTCGGCGGCTTCTCGCTGCTGGGTAACCGCTCGATCACCGGCAAGTTCATCAGCTACGTCGGCCTCGAAGATGCGATCAGCCGCAAGCTGGTCAAGGCCGGTCAGAAAGCCATGGCCAAGAACCTGACCAAGTCGTTCATGGATCAGGAGGTCAAGCGCATCAACGACTGGCTGCAAACCCTGGTCGCCGACGAAACCATTCCTGGCGGCAGCGTGTACCTGCACCCGGAACTCAACAGCGTCGAGAAGTACAAGAACGGTACCTGGTACGTGGTCATCGACTACGGCCGCTACGCGCCGAACGAACACATGGTTTATCAACTCAACGCCCGCGATGAAATCATCGAGCAGTTCCTGGAGGACGTTCTCTAATGTTTACCAACCGCGTAAGACAGGCCATCGCGGCCACTCTGCAAGGCCTGCCGTTGTCGGCGACCGTTGAGGAATTCACGCCACCGAAGATCGAATTCGACGTGGAAGAAATGCGTGGCGGCCGTTTCATCGTCGAAGAAATGGCCAAGGGCGGCAAAGCGCTCAACGCCAAGCTGACCCTGCAGGGCCTGGGTGCCGAAGTCATGCTCGCACTGGGCGTGAAGCTGGGCGACGACATCCTGCTGAACGTGCGTGAAGCCGGTCAGGATCAGGACGGCAACACCTGGTTCACTTATCACACGGTCGGCGGCAAGCTGAAATCTCTTGAAGAAACCGCCGTGAAAATGGGCGAAAAACCCAAGACCAACCTGGAGCTGTCCTGCCGCACTTACAACCGCCTGGAAAACGGCATCCCGGTAATCGACATCGACGTGCGCACCCAGAAGTTCGTGCTCAACGGCGTTGACATCCTCGGTGATGCGCGCCGTGCGGTGCTGATGCCGTAACTCATTACACCGCAAAACCTGTGGGAGCGAGCCTGCTCGCGAAGAGGCCGTCACATTCGCTACTTATGTGGCTGTAAGACCGCTTTCGCGAGCAGGCTCGCTCCCACACTGGGCCGGGTGACTGGCCCCTTTGCGCAACACCCCCCTCAAGAATCACCAAGGAATTCATACATGTCGTGGATGCCACCCCAGCATGACCTGCTGTCGCCAATCACCGGCGACGACGGCGCGCAGATCGAGCAGATCCAGCTCAAGCCACTGTTCTACGCCGCGCAAAAAGAAGCGCTGGAGCGCGCCGGTGATGATGAAGACGATCAGTTCTTCGAACTGGCGCTGCTCGCCACCGGCCTGTCGGTCAAGGAGCTCGACCAGCTCAAACGCCCGGACTACGTGAGCATCGCCCAGTACGTGCACGAGATGTCGACCCGTCCGGCGTCGTACTTTCTGGAACAGGTCGAGGACGCGGAAAAGTCCGACGATCCTGACGAAGTGCAGCTGCTGCAACCGCTCGCCGTGACCGGCCGCACCGTGACCTCGCTGTCACTGGAAATGCCCGCACTGCGCGCCACCAAAGTGATGAAGAAACTGAAAACGGCCAAGGAACGCGCCGAATTCATCACCGCGCATTGCACCGGCCTGATGATCCCCGATCTGGCCCAACTGAGCGTCCCTGACTGGACCCAATTGCAGGTGCGCATCGACGATTTTTTAAACCAGCCGGCGGCCTACTTTCGGAACGCGACATCGAAGTAATCCTCGATATCGTCCCGCTCATTTACCCGGTAAGTGAGGCGGAGATTCTGGAATGGGACGCCGAAAAGGCGTTGCGCCGCTACGACATAGCGATCACTCGCCTTGGCGTGAAACAGGAGTAGAGCGGCATGGCAGAGAGTAAATATGCGCTCGCATACGCCGGTGAGAGCGGCAACACAAACGGCGGATTTACGTTGCCCGATAACCTCGGCAAACCGCTGCAGGATCTGAACCTGAGACTGGCGTTGGCAAGCCAGGACATTCGGTTGCTGACGCAGGAGCAGATCAAGCTGCGCGAGCTGCTGGTCAGCCAGCAGTCGTTGTTCAAGGTCATCGCGACGCCGCCAGCCGCCAACAGTGAGCCGAAGTCAAAACTCAAGGCGGAAATCGAGCAGCGTCCCCCCCCGAAAAAACTGCAGCCGGCGATGGCTAACGAGATGGCGCTGGTTGAGCTCAATCAGTTGATTGGACTCAACAAAGACCAGCTTCAAGCGCATTCGGAGCAAACGCTGGAACTCGCGACTCAGCGGTCGGTTGCAGCCAGTGGCGCGACGGGTGCGGATCTGTTGCAAATCCAGCAGGTCGGGGCGCGAGCTGGTATTGCCGACGGCGCCAAGGGTGATCAGCGAGCGACAGAGCTGAGAGCGTACTCCGGCGACGCGGCGATCAATGCCACGGCCTTCCGGCTCGACGTCAAGGCCGCGGGGGAAATGCTTGCGGTCTGGCGTTCCTCCTTGAAGCTGGATCGATACCAAGGTCAGGATCTGGCCGATGCGGTCAGTTATCTGGGCAGCAGCGGTCTGGACGCTAAACCTGCCGATATCGGCGCGGTCGTTCAACGCTCTGGCGAGAGCGCTGTTGCATCGGGAATGACACCGGAACAGGTTGCAGCATTTGCCACTGCGCTGTTGAACAGCGGGGCCGACAAGGACGCTGCGAGTACGGCGTTGAAGAGCTTTACCTCGGTCTTCGGCAAGGAAAATGCTGCGTCAACCGAACAGCGTTCGGCGATGACCCGGTTGCACCTGGACCCCGAATCATTGCGTGAGAAGATGCGCACGGATGCGCCGGGTGCGATTGATTCGGTACTCGCAGCACTTGGCAAACAATCCGTACCCGAACGTGCAGCCACGGCGAAGACACTGTTTGGCGAGAGCAGTACCAGCATTCTTGAGTTGCTGAAGAAGCCCGACGACGTCAAGACCGCCTTCACTCGGGTGTCCGACAAGCACCAATACGCAACGTCGGAACTGGGTTCCGGCGCCGGTGCCGCGACGAAAACGGCCGAAGCCTTTGGCGATACGTCGCAAGGGCGCTGGAATGCGCTGGATGCGAGTCTTAATCGTTTGTCGACGGCGGTGGGAAATGCACTCGCGCCCGTGACTGACGCGCTGGCAGTGTCGCTAACGGCAGTGGTCAATGGCTTGAGTTCAGCTGCTGAAGCACTGCCGTTCCTGGCGGCTGGCCTCACGCTGGCCGGTGTGGCCGCCATGCCGTTCGTCGGTGGTGTACTGAAGACCGGGGTCGCCTCGGTGCTGGATGCGGTCAACTCGAAACTGTTGCGTCTGGCGACGGCGCGATTGCCCGCTGATATTGCCGATGTGATCAATGGCCGTGACGACGGCGGCGGCGAGGGGCCTAAAAGAAAGCGCCCCGGTCGACGCGCATCTTCCAGCGCGCGGTCTCGTGTTCCTTCCTCTGGCGCCGGTCGAGGCGGACGTTTGAGCACGATGACGGCCAAAATCGCCCCGATGTTTGACGATGCGATAACCCGCGTGAAAATGGTCGGCGAGATGGCCAAAAGCATGCGCCCGAGTTGGCTCAGCGGCGCGACTGCCAAGCTCATGCCGCTGGTCGAGGGCGCCAAATCCAAGCTTCTACCGCCGCTGGTCAAATCATTGCCCGCCTTCAAGATGGGCGCTCCGCTGGCGATTGGTCATGCCGCTTACGCAGGTTTGAAGGGCTGGCGTGACGGCGATGATCAAGCTGTCAAAGGTGCTGCCGGCGAGTTGGCTGGAACGGCGATTGGTGCAACGATCGGCTCGTTCATTGCACCTGGTATTGGCACATTCATCGGCGGCACTCTGGGCGGAATGCTCGGCTCCTATGTGGGGGAACAATGGGGGAAACCTGTCGAGGACAAACTAGCGCCCCCCGCGCAAGTGGCCAAGGATCTGTCCAGCGCTCAGACGCAACTCCCCAATTACACCTACTCGCCGTTAGTGCAGATCAGCGGCAGTGATGCGCTCAATGCCGAAAAAATCGGCGATGTGGTTTCGCAGGTTATGCGCAGCCATTTCGATACCGCATTCACACCCGCTTTAGGCACCAACGCTCTCGCCACCCGCCGTGACGCAGCCCTGACCGATGGAGTCGCCTGATGAAACAACAAATGGTGCTGGGCAGTTTCATCTTTGGCCTGTCGCGCAACTTCGCTTACAGCACGCTGGCGCGAAAGTCCGACGGAGGCTGGAGCGAAATCCAGATTCTCACCAGCAAACCCAAGTCCAGCCAGACCGGGCAAAAACCGGAAACCCTGACCATCACCGGCAAGTCGATGTATGCCGTGGCCATGGATCGGCTCGACGAATTGCGCGCGTTGCAGGCCCAGCGTATCCCGCTGCCGTTGATTGACGGCATCGGTCGCAACTGGGGGCTGTGGCGAATCAACAATATTCAGGAAACCCAGAGCCAGATCATCGATGACGGCACGGCAATGGTCGTTGACTGGGTTATCGAGCTAGCGGAGTTCAACAATGCGTAAGGTACGAAGCGTGGCCGGTGATTCGGTGAATCTGCTGCTCCACCGCGAAACCGGACGCAGTGATGACACCGCCGAAGAGTCCCTGTGGACACTCAACCCGACCCTGGCCGAACACGGCCCGATCCTGCCTGCGGGCGTTTGGGTCACGTTGCCGGAACTCGATTCGAAACCGGCCACGATCAAACCGCTCACGGCCTGGGATTAAGGAGGTTGCATGGCACTGGGTTTCACCCCGGCGGTAAGACTCTACGGGGCCCATTCGGCCTTGCTCAATCAACGCCTGATCAGTTGGGAACACATTGATGCAGCCGGTTTCGAGTCCGATCAACTGACGTTGACCATCGATCTTGAAGGCCTCGAAGGGCTGCCGGATCTGGGTGGAAAAATCGGCCTTGAGGTCGGTTATCTGGAGTCGGGAATGGTCGACAAGGGCCAGTTCAAAGTGACGCGCCTGACGCCGACGCTGTTCCCGTTTCGCCTGACGCTGGTGGCCACGGCGGCACCGTTCAGCAAGGAGGATGAGACGGGCTTCAAGCAACGTCGCACGGCCAGTCATGGCCCGACCACCTTGGGTGCGCTGTTTCGCAAACTGGTGTCGAGCCATGGCTTTTCACCGCGCGTTGCGCCCGAGGTGTCGATGATCAGGATCGAGCATGTCGACCAGTCCAACGAAACCGACATGAGCTTTCTGACGCGCCTGGCGAAAAAGTACAACGCGGTGACCAAACCCTACAACGACGTGTATGTGCTGGCCCGTCCCGGCCAGACCAAATCGTTGTCGGGTCAGGTACTGGCGGACGTGACATTGTCGGTGACCAGCAACAACCGTCCCGGCGATCACGCATTCATCAGCGCCACGCTGGAGGAGTCCGCCCGCGAGCAAACCAAGGGTTGCAAGACCTGTTTCGTGGAGGCTGCCACAGGTTTGTTGCAGTGGGTCGAAACGGGGCTTGCGCCGTTCAAGATCATCCGCCAGAAGCAACCCAGCGAAGCCGATGCGATTGCCGTTGGCGAAGGCGAAGTGCGCAAGATGCTCCGGCAGAAGTACAAGGTGAAAATCACTTGTCCCGGCGATCCACGGCTGGCAGCCGAAGGCCTGGTACTACTCGATGAGACCTGGCCGGACTTCATGCGTGGGCGCTGGTCGATCGAAAAAGTCACCGCCAGCGGCAATCGCGAGAACAGCTATCGCTGCGTGATCGATGCCAGCGGCCTTGATCCCAAGGCGGGCGCCAAAGACTGATTCACTCTTTCTCAGAGCGACACAAACCCCTGTGGGAGCGAGCCTGCTCGCGAAAGCGGTGGATCAATCAACACTGGTTTTGAATGTAAGTCCGCCTTCGCGAGCAGGCTCGCTCCCACATTGGTCCTGCGCTAACTCCCCCCACACTCTGGAACACCACCATGAAGATCACCCCGATCCTCACGCAGCTGCGTGCGCAATGCCCTGGGCTTGCCAACCACATTGCCGTCGGTGTCGATCTGGCGTTGCTGCAAGGCAATGCCGATCTGCCGACACCCTCGGCCCATGTGCTGCCGCTGGCCGATGTCGCCAGTAACAGCACCGCACAAAACCTCACCGCCCAACCGATCCGCGACCGCTTCGACATCGTCCTGGCGCTTGATGCCACGGACGCTACAAAAGCGCTGGATCTGTTGCACGACCTGCGCGCCGAACTGTGGCGCGCGCTGGTGGGGTTCAAGCCGGGCACCGACTACAGCGCCATCGTCTACGACGGCGGCGAGATGGTCTCGATCAACAGCAGCCGGGCCTTCTATCGGCTGCGCTTTTTTGCCGAGTTCCAGCTCGGCCGCAATCTGCCCAGTCAGCCTGCGGAGAGTTGGCACGAACGTGAACTGGACGGTTTGTCGTCCTTTACCGGGGTCACCGTGCGGGTCGATGCGATTGACCCGGCCGACCCCAATCTGAAACACCCGGGCCCTGACGGGCGCGTGGAACTGACTTTCTCTGGAGACGTAACCCCATGAGCAATCGCATCACCGTACTGCCGGCCGCTGGCCGTGCCGTGCCTGACCCGGAAGCGGGCGATCTGCTGCCCAAGGAAGGCCGTGAAGTGCTGGACAGCGCCTGGTGGCGCCGGCGTCTGGCCGACGGCGATATCACACTCAAAACCGCAAAAGCGGCTAAACCACAGGGAGCCAAATAATGGCGATCGGATTCAGCAACATCCCCGCGGACATTCGTGTACCGCTGTTCTATGCCGAAATGGACAACTCGGCCGCCAATAGCGCGAGCTCGAGCCTGCGTCGCTTGATCGTCGCTCAGGTCAACGACAACATCGCCCCGACCGAAGTCGGCAAACTGGTGCTGGTCTCCAGCGTTGCACTGGCAAAAAGTATCGGCGGTCAGGGCTCGATGCTCGCCTCGATGTACGAGACCTTCCGCAAGGCCGACCCGATCGGCGAGATCTGGTGCCTGCCGCTGCACAACACCGAAGGCGCCATCGCCAAAGGCGTGCTGACCCTGACCGGCACCGCCACTCAGGCTGGCGTGCTCAACCTGTACGTCGCTGGTGTGCGTGTGCAAGCCACCGTGGTCAACGGTGCCACCGCTGCTCAGGCAGCCACCGCACTGGCACAGAAAATCAACGCCACCGCCGATCTGCCAGTCAGCGCTGCGGCTGCTGAAGGCGTGGTCACTCTGAGCGCCAAATGGACCGGCGACAGCGGTAACGACATCAGCCTGCAGTTCAATCGTCTGGGCAAGAGCAACGGCGAAGAAACCCCGGCCGGCCTGACCACTGCGATCACCGCCATGACCGGCGGCGCCGGTGTACCGGACCAGGTCGCCGCCGTGGCTGCACTGGGCGACGAGCCGTTCGAGTTCATCGCTCTGCCGTGGTCGGATCTGTCGACCCTCAATACCTGGCAAGCGGTGATGGATGACAGCACCGGTCGCTGGTCCTGGGCCAAGCAACTGTTCGGTCACGTCTACAGCGCCAAACGCGGCACCGTCGGCACCCTGGTTGCTGCTGGCCAGGCACGTAACGACCAGCACATGACCATTCAGGCACTGGAGCCGGGCGTACCGCAACCGTTCTGGGTACAAGCGGCAGCACTGGCTGCGCGCACCGCGGTGTTCATCTCCGCCGATGCCAGCCGTCCGACGCAAAGCGGCAGCCTGCCGGGCGTTGATCCGGCGCCGGCCAGCGAGCGTTTCACCCTGACCGAGCGCCAGTCGCTGCTCAACTACGGCATCGCCACTGCGTACTACGAGGGCGGTTACGTGCGCATCCAGCGTTCGATCACCACCTACCAGAAAAACGCTTACGGTCAGGCTGACAACTCCTATCTGGATAGCGAAACCATGCACCAGTCGGCGTTCATCGTGCGTCGTCTGCAAAGCGTGATCACCAGCAAATACGGCCGGCACAAACTGGCTTCCGACGGCACCCGTTTCGGCGCCGGCCAGCCGATCGTCACTCCGGCGACCATTCGCGGCGAGTTGATCGCGCAGTACGCCAAGCTGGAACTGGAAGGCCACGTGGAGAACGCCGAGCTGTTCGCCGAGCACCTGATCGTCGAGCGTGACGTGCAGGACCCGAGCCGCGTGAACGTGCTGTTCCCGCCGGATTACATCAACGGTCTGCGCGTGTTCGCACTGCTCAACCAATTCCGTCTGCAATACGACGACGCGGCCTGATCGCCGCGTTTGGCCGTAAGCATTCAGCCCACCTCGGTGGGCTTTTTTATTTGAAGGGAGTAACACCATGGGTCAAGTGATTGCAGGCACCTGCTACGTCAAAGTCGACGGTGCACAACTGACTATCAACGGCGGCTGCGAAGCCCCGCTGATGGCCGTCAAACGCGAAACCGTCGTACCGGGTTTCTACAAGGAAACCGATGTCGCGCCGTCGTTCAAAGTGACCGCGCTGCACACCGCCGACTTCCCGCTGAAGAAGCTGATCGAAGGCACCGACATCACCGTCACCTGCGAATTCAGCAACGGCAAAGTCTACGTGCTGGCCGGTGCCTATCTGGTCGAAGAGCCGGTTTCCAAAGGCGATGACGCCACCATCGAACTGAAATTCGAAGGCATCAAGGGGACCTGGCAATGAGCGGCGCCGTGAAGCTTCAGGTTGCGATCGAAGCTCACGGCGAGCCCCTGACCGAACTCGTCCTGCGCCGTCCGACGGTGCAGGAAGTGCGAGCGATCAAGGCGCTGCCGTACAAGATCGACAAGAGCGAAGAAGTCAGCCTCGACATGGACGTGGCGGCCAAATACATCGCCGTGTGCGCCGGCATCCCGCCGTCGTCGGTCAACCAGCTCGATCTGGCTGACCTCAATGCGTTGAGCTGGGCCGTTGCGAGTTTTTTCATGAGTGCGGCGTCGGAGCCATCACCGACCTGATCGCAGTCGCCTATGACCTGGCCTGGTTCTGGAAGGTTGACCCCGAACAGATGATGGCCAGGCCACTGGATGTGCTCCGCGAGTCGCTGGAGCACGCGCAACGGATCAATGCGATGCAGCAGGTGCAGTGATGGCAGACGAAGAAAAGCAAGTCAAAACACCGGTGCTGATCACGGGCATCGATGAACTGTCGCCCAAACTCGGCGCCCTGCGAGTAAAGGTCGAGAGCTTCAAGAAAAATCTCGAACAGACCGGCCTCGGCAAACTGGACATCAGCGGTCTGTTCAAGGGCGGCAGTGTGATCACGCCGTTCGTGGACGGGATCAAATCGGCGGCGGCGTTTCAGGGCAAACTGACTGAAGTCAGCGAGACGGCGAAAACCGTTGATCTGCCCGCCGCACCGCAAACCGCGGCGCAGAACATGAACGTGTTCAGTGCGTCGATGCAAAAGGTTTCCTCCGCTGTCGATGCAGCGCTGGTGCCGGCGGTAGGTGCGTTGGTGATCGGGCTTGAGCCGATGATGACTCAGGTCGGCAGCCTGCTTGCCGACAATCCGAAACTGGTTGAGGGGCTGGCGGCGGGGGCCATCGCCTTTTCGGCGATGCAAACCGCAGTCACTGGCGCGACGCAAGTGTTCGATGTCATGAGCATGGTGCTCAAGACCAACCCGATCATGCTGATTGCCATGGGTATCGCGGTGGCGGCCGGTTTGATCTATGCCAACTGGACACCGATCAGCACGTTCTTCACCGGGATGTGGGAAGGTGTCAAAAACGTCGGGGCGAATGCCATGGCGATCTTGCGTTCGGTGCTCGACTGGCACCCGCTCGATACGCTGGCGGCGCTCTGGCAACCGGTCACGGGATTTTTCTCGGGGATCTGGGACAAGGTCAAGGCGATCACCCGCCCGGTGATCGACTTCTTTAAAACAGTTTTCTCCTGGACGCCTTACGGCATGATCCTGGACAACTGGGGGCCGCTGACGGGACTGTTTTCGGCGATCTGGGAACTGCTCAAGGCCTTGAGTGTGCCGGTAATGGCGTTCCTCAGAAATCTGTTCGATTTCTCGCCAATGCAGATGATCAACAGTGCGTGGGGCGGTGTTGTCAGGTTCTTCGAGCCGATGTTCGACGGCCTGCGAAAAGCCGCGCAGCCGGCCAAGGCGTTCCTGGATTCGTTGTTCGACTTCTCGCCGATGCAGATGATCACCAGCGCCTGGGGCGGTGTCGTTGCGTACTTCCAGCCGCTGTGGACGACGCTGCAATCGGCTGTGCAAAGCACCCGGGATACATTGCGGACGTTGTTTGATTATTTTCCGATGGAAATGATCACCAGCGCCTGGGGTGGTGTCGTCGGGTACTTCGAACCGATCTGGACAGCCCTGCAAACATCAGTGCAGCGGGTCCAGGGCTTTTTCACCAGCCTGTTCGAGTGGTCGCCGCTGGAGCAGATTGCGCAGTACTGGCAGCCGGTCGGCGAGGTTTTTTCAGCGTTGTGGGATGTTGTGCTGGCGGTTTCTGCGCCGGTCGTGGACTTTCTGCACACGCTGTTCGAATGGAAACCTCTGGATCAGATCATCGAGAGCTGGGGGCCGATCGTCGGGTGGTTCGGCGAGTTGTGGCAAAAGCTGCAAACCGTCATTGCGCCGATCAAGGAACTGTTCGACGGTGGTTTTGCCGGGTTGATCGCCAAGGTCACCGGCAAGGTCGAAACTCTGACCCAAGCGCAGCGCCAGACCAATGCCGAAGGCAAGGGTGAGTTGGCGCCGGCATTCTTTGGCGCGAGTAGCGCCCCTGCTGGAAACGGAACGCTGCAAGGCGGATCGCTGCCACAAACCTCCAGCGCCCTGATCCAGCAAAGCGCTGCCAACAACCGCACGCAACTCGAAGGCGGCCTGACCGTGCGCTTCGAAAACGCACCGGCGGGCCTGCGTACCGATCAACCACAAACCAATCAACCTGGCCTGGCGCTGTCTTCGCGCATCGGCTATCGCTCGCTGTCGGCAGGAGGTTCCAATGAACTGGCGTGACCGTTTGTTGCCGGCATCGTTTCGCGGTGTCGGGTTCTGGATCGATCAGGCGAAAACCCCGGTCGGTCGCAAAGGTCAGTTGCACGAATACCCGCAACGCGACCTGCCGTATTTCGAGGATCTCGGCCAGCAGGCCAAGACCCATGACATCACGGCGTTCATCATCGGCGCCGATTGCCTGGAGCAGCGCGACAAGCTGCTCAAAGCGTTGGAGGCGGGCAGTGGTGAGCTGGTGCATCCATGGCTCGGACGCTTGCAGGTCAAGGTCGGCGAATGCGACATGACCCACACCCGCCAGGACGGCGGGCTAGTGACGTTCAGTCTGAAGTTTTACCCCGACCGGCCATTGCCGTTTCCGACTGCCACGGTCAGTACGCAAAAAGTCCTGTTGGCCAAGGCTGACACGTTGCTGGGTTCTGCGGTGGCGCGCTTCGAGCAGGCGATGACGTTGATCAAGGCTGCGCGGATCGGCATTGCCAATCTGCGCAACAGCCTGACCGGGGTCTATGAGGTGATCAAGGAGCAGCTCAAACCGCTGATCGAGCAGTACAAGCAGATCACTGAACTGGTCAAAGCCGTCAAGGAGTTGCCCAAGGAAGTGGCAGCGGAGTTCAAGGGCTTGCTCGGCGATATCAAGGAGCTCAAGGAATTCGCGAAGGAGGGCTACCGTGGCGTGATTGCCGACGTGTCCCAACAACTCGAAGCCATCCGCAAGGCCGATGCGCCGAAGATCACTACCGGCAAGGACACCAACGCGGCGGCACAAGCAATGGCCGATCTGGTGCAGGACACGGTGCTGGTCAAAGTCGCGCAATGGGTGGCGTCGATGCCGGTGGCGACAAGCCCGGTGAAACTGTCATCGACACCGGCGGTAGGGCAGCAGGCGACGAGCCCGGTGACCCGCCAGGAAGTTCCGGTCAGTGACGACATGCAGGCATTGCGTGACGCCGTGGCGGTGGCAATCAACCCGATGCTGGACAAGGCCGACCCGGCGCACTACCAGGCCATCAGCGATGTGAAAGAGGCGCTGCTTGCGCACCTCAAAGCCGTCGCGTCGTCGGGTGTGCGGCAAGTCAGCAAGTCGTTCCAGGAAAGCTTTCCGGCACTGGTGGTGGCCTACAAGTACCTTGGCGATGCGACGCGGGTCACGGAAATCACTCAACGCAACGGGATCACCCATCCCGGTTTCTCACCCAACGAAGTGAAAGTCTCCGGGGAGTAAACCATGAGCGAGATAGACAACCGCGTCACGCTGACCGTCAACAACATGGAATACGGCGGCTGGAAAAGCGTCGAAATTACCGCCGATCTTGAGCGCCAGTTCCGCACCTTCAAACTCGACATCACCTGGCAGTGGCCGGGGCAGACGGTGGATCAACGGATCAAACCGGGTGACCCGTGCGAAGTGAAGATCGGCCAGGATCTGGTGCTCACCGGCTACGTGTTCAAGGCGCCGATCCGCTACGACGGGCGCCAGATCAGCCTGAGCATCGAGGGCAGTTCCAAGACTCAGGATCTGGTCGATTGCGCAGCCACCAACCGGCCGAACCAATGGCAGGAGCAACCGCTGCTGAGCATCGTCCAGGCTCTGGCGGCGGAATACTCGCTGTACGTGGTCAATGAAATTCCCGAGACCGCGCGGCTCGCCAAGCACACCATCGTGCCGGGCGAAACGGTGTTCCAGTCGATCGACCGTCTGCTCTCGCTGTTCCGGGTGTTTTCCACTGATGACGAGCAAGGCCGGCTGGTTCTGGCCAAGCCCGGCAGTGGTGGTCGGGCCAGTGACGCGCTGGAGTTGGGCAAGAACATTCTGTCGGCGAACGCGCCGATGGATCAGAGCCAGGTGTTTTCTGAATACCGAGTGATCGGTCAGCAGAAAGGCTCGGACAAGAAGAGCGGGGCGGCCGTCAGCGAGGTTCAATCCAGCGCGGCTGATCTGAGCTTCAAGCGCCGACGCACCACGATCATCAACGAGGGCACCGCACTGACGTTCGAGTTGGCCCAGCAACGCGCCCAATGGGAAAGCGCCACCCGCATGGGCCGGGCGCAGACCACCACCTATCAGGTGCAGGGCTGGCGTCAGTCCAATGGCGATCTGTGGCGCCACAACACGCTGGTGAAGGTCACGGATCCGGTGCTCGGGTTCGACAGCGACATGCTGATTTCCAAAGTCACGTATTCGCTGTCGGCGCAAGGCTCGGTGACCACGCTGCAAGTGGCGCCACCGCATACCTTCGATCCTGATCCCACGCCCCCGAAAAAAACCTGAGCCTGACTCCGAACCCCTGTGGGAGCGAGCCTGCTCGCGAAAGCGTCGCCAGCCTCAACATCACAGTGCCTGACCCACCGCCTTCGCGAGCAGGCTCGCTCCCACATTGATCCCATTCGGGCCACTTTTTTGAAGGACACCCCATGAGCCTACTGACACGCCTGCTGGCGCGCGGCACTGTCGTGCTCGCCAACTCGGCATCCAAGCTGCAATCGCTGCAAATGCGCCTCACCGCCGGTGAAGTGAACGACGATCTGGAGCACTTCGAACCCTACGGTTTCACCAGCAATCCGCTGGCCGGCGCCGAAGGCATCGTCACGTTTCTCGGCGGCGACCGTTCTCACGCCATTGCCCTGGTGGTCGCCGACCGCCGCTATCGCCTGCAGTCGCTGGCCTCGGGCGAAGTGGCGATCTACACCGACGAGGGCGACAAAATTCACTTCAAGCGCGGGCGGATCATCGACATCGAAACCGCCACCCTGAACATCCGCGCCAGCAGCGCGGTGAACTTCGACACGCCGGTGATCAACCAGACCGGCAAGATCGTTTCCACCGGCGACCAGCTCGCCGGCGGCATCAGCCAGATCAAACACGTGCACGTTGGCGTGCAGGCCGGCAGCGGCCAGACCGGTGCGCCGGCAGGAGGCAAATAATGCTTGTCAGCCAGAACCTCCACGCCGCACTGACCCGCGCCGTGCTCATCAGCCTGTTCACCTGGCGCCGCGCTGCCGATGACGACGCCCTCGACGACGAGGAGCGCTTCGGCTGGTGGGGCGACAGCTTTCCCACCGTCGCCGACGATCGCATCGGTTCGCGGCTGTGGCTTTTGCGTCGGGTCAAGCTGACCCGACAGACCCAGATGGACGCCGAGTTCTATGCCCGCGAAGCCCTGCAATGGCTGATCGACGACGGCCACTGCAGCGCCATCGACATCATCAGCGAACGCCTCGACGCCCAGCGCCTGAACCTGCGCACGGTCCTGACCCTGGCCGACGGCGAACGTCTGGACATCAACCCCGATAACAGTTGGCAGGTGATCTATGCCGTTTGAAACCCCTTCGCTGCCGGTGCTGATCAAGCGCACCCAAAGCGACCTGGCCGGCGATTCGCTGCGCCAGTCCGATGCGCAAGTGTTGGCCCGCACCCTCGGTGGCGCGGCTTATGGCCTGTACGGTTATCTCGACTGGATTGCCGAGCAGATCCTGCCGGACAAGGCCGACGAATCGACCCTGGAACGCATCGCCGCGCTGCGCCTGAACCAGCCGCGCAAACCGGCGCAAGTCGCCACCGGCAGCGTCAGTTTTACCGCCACTGCCGGCGCGGTGCTCGACGTTGACACGCTGCTGCAAGCAAGCGATGGCCGTACCTACAAAGTCACCACCGCGCGCACCACCGTCAATGGCAGCAACACCACCACCATCGCGGCGCTCGACGCTGGCAGCCTGGGCAATGCCGATGCCGGTCTGGCGCTGAACCCGGTGCAGCCGATCGCCGGTGTGGTCGGCAACAGTTTTGTGGTGCTCGCGCCCGGCCTCAGTGGCGGCGTGGCGCGGGAAAGCCTGGAGTCGCTGCGTTCGCGGGTGATCCGTTCCTATCGGGTCATTCCGCACGGCGGTTCGGCCAGCGACTACGAGACCTGGGCGCTGGAAGTGCCGGGCGTGACGCGAGCCTGGTGCCGAGGTGGCTTCCTGGGGCCGGGCACGGTAACGGTGTTCATCATGCGCGACGAAGACCCGCAACCGGTGCCCAACGATGAACAACTGGCGGAAGTTCAGGCGTACATCGAACCGCTGCGTCCGGTGACGGCGGAAGTACACGTGCAGCGGCCGATTCAGGTGCCGGTGGTGTACCGCTTCAAGAGCGTCAACCCGGACACCACTGCTGTGCGCGCCGCCGTTGAAGCGCAACTGCGCGACCTGCACAACCGCGAGGCCGACCTCGGTGTGCCGTTGCTGATCAGCCATATCCGCGAAGCCATCAGCAGCGCCGGCGGTGAGTACGACCACACGCTGACCGCGCCGGCCGCTGACATGCCTGCCGGGCAAAGCGAACTGCTGACCTTCGGAGGCTGCGTATGGGGGGCATAAGAACCGCCGCGCAATACCAGGCGCAGCTGCGCGCCTTGCTGCCGAGCGGCCCGGCGTGGGACCCGGAACGCGTCCCGGAACTCGAGGACGTACTGCAAGGCGTCGCCGTCGAACTGGCCCGTCTCGATGCCCGCGCCGCCGACCTGCTCAACGAGATGGACCCGGCAGGCGTCAGCGAACTGGTGCCGGACTGGGAGCGGGTGATGGAACTGCCCGACCCGTGCCTGGGCGCCACGCCGCTGTTCGACGACCGCCGCCTCGCCGTACGCCGCCGCTTGCTCGCAGTGGGCAGCCAGGCTGTCGGTTACTACCTCGACATCGCCAAAAGCCAGGGCTACCCCAACGCCAGCATCACCGAACACGAAGCCCCCCGCATGGGTCGCTCGCGTTTTGGCGCAGCGCACTGGGGGACCTGGGAAGCGCAGTTCATGTGGACCCTCAACACCGGCGGCCGGTTGCTGCTCGGTCGGCGCTACGGCGCGAGCTACTGGGGCGAGCGCTTTGGCGTGAACCCGGGCTCGGCGCTGGAGTGCCTGATCCACCGCAGTGCGCCGGCGCATACCAAGGTGCACATCAACTATGACTAGGGAGGAATGACGGGATGGATTATCCGAAAAGTGTGCCCAGCGCCGGTCTGGTGAATGGGAAATTTGTCGATGAAAACCCGCTGACCGGGACGCCGGGGTCGCTGATTCCTGCAGACTGGGGCAACGGGGTTACGCAGGAAATTCTCAACGTGATCAAGGCCGGGGATCTGACCCCGGACGAGAAGAAATACGATCAGTTGTTGCAGGCGATTCAGAGCGTTTCGGCCAAGGGCTGGAATCTGGATTCGGCGTTGCCGATCGGGTCTTTGCCGACCGCGACGGTGGCGACGCCGGACGGTCGTCTGGCAATCACTCCGGCAGCGGTTGCCACCAGTGGCGGACGGATCTCGATTCCGGCGGGCGTGCTGATCAGCCTCGGCCAGGAAGTGCTGACTGGTCAGTTGGCTCGTCCGCGCACATTTACGACACAAGCTTGGAGCAGTGTTGATCTGTTGCCTAACTCTAATTACTTTTTGCGTGCGCAAGTGGTTGCCGGCGTGCTGACCTTTTACACGCAGCGCGGCATCATCTATGACGCTACGCCCGAAGGCTTGAAGGGCACGATCAATGGTGCGGCGGGAGGCGGTTTTCAGTCGACGCCGCTGGATATTTGTCTGGCATGGGTGGTGACAGCAGGCCCTGGCTCGGTGCCGATTGTCCGACCGATTTATAACCGCGGTCGTTTGTCGTGGACGCAAACAATCAGCGGTAATGGCGTGGTGTACCTGCCACTTGACCCGCATGCCCGTGCCGCGCGGCTGGTGGTGGGCAATGCGACGCCGCATCCGACGCTCGTCACAGCCGTGAATTTTGCTACACCCGGATGGCTGGGTGCCAACTACTGTTTTCTCAATCCAAAGGCTGCCGCGTCGAGCAATTGGGATGGTTGGGCCATTGCGGGTGAGACGGTACGGGTTATTACCAACAACGAGGTGAGTGACACAACCGTGTCGACACTGACCGCCAGCTTCGACCACAGCATGTTGCGTTCCTTGTGGCAGACCTATCAAGCCGAACACGCTTTTGGTGCCGATAACGGTTCAAGTGACGAATTGCTGTTCAGCATGGGCATCAAAAATCTCCTCCCAAGCGACTACGCCAACGGTGTTGCGCTCAATTTTTCAGCGGCGGTGAATATCAATCTTTCCTGGGAGCTGATCCGATGATCATCATTCAAGAGCTGCATCAGTTCGAGGAAGGCTTGCGTCCGGCCCAGCCGTCCAGTGCCCATGATTGGGATGGAGAAAAATGGCAGCTGAATCCGTCCAGAGTTGCCGAGCTGGAACTTCAGGAAGCCGAACAGCTGTGTTCCAAGGTCGACGCGGCGGCTGACAGTGCTCGCACCGTTTTGGCCGGAGACCCGCTCAAAGCCATGGAGTACGCCCAGGCTGCTGCCGACGCTCAGGCTTATCAAGACGCCGGCTATCCGAAAAAAGAGGTGCCATTGTCGGTCGCTGCGTGGGTAGTCAAAGGTCGAACTGCCAAACAGGCAGCCGAGCAGATCCTGAGCAAGGCCGACCAACTCACCGATCATCTGCTGACCCTGCGCACCTTGCGCCTGAAGGCCAAAAGCCAGATCCGCGCGCATGCGGCCAAAGGCAATCTCGATCTGGCGCGAAGTGCGAGCGATGACGCGTTGGCGGCGATTCGCGAACTGGTCAGCGGCCAGACTTTCTAGTCGCCACGTCTGCGTGCTGCATCAGTCAAGCCCACTTCACCGTGGGCTTTTTATTTTCAGAAAGCAGACCGCCACGGGCTCGCATCAGCGATCACCACGACGCGGTTCATTTGTTATTTCAGAGGAACGAGAACCCTATGGATTACCCAAAAAGCGTCCCCAGCGTCGGCCTGGTCGATGGCCGCTTCGTCGATGAAAACCCGGTGGCGGGAACCCCGGGTTCGTTGATTCCGGCGGTGTGGGGCAACAGCGTGACTCAGGAGATCCTGAGCGTGATTAACGGTGGCGGGTTGGTGGCTGCTGAAGCCGATACCGGGCAGTTGTACAAGGCGATTCAGTCGATTGTCGGTAAAGCCAGTCCGATGCGTTCGGTCATCACCCGACTGTCCGCGTCGAAAACCCTGACCGAGGCCGAGCTTGGCCTGGTGCTGGTCGACGGCAGCCCGGGGCCAGTGACCTTGCTGCTGCCACCGGCCAACGCCGCCCTCGGTGTGCGCGACGTGATTATTCGGCGGGTGGACAACAGCGGCAATCGCATGGTCATCCAGGCGTCCGGTTCTGACGGGATTCGTTTTCACACCCATCTGTCGGCCAGCGGTTATCCGTTCTTCGTATTGATGGGCGGCGGTGACTGGTGGCAACTGCGCAGTGATGGGGCGGGGAGTTGGTGGCCAGTCGGGCGCTTTGACAATACGCCATTGGGGCGGCCGTTTTTCGAGACGACCCTGATGCTCAGTCCCGGTGGATACGGTGCATTGAATGGCACTGTGATGAAACGCGCGGAATGGCCATGGCTGTGGGATCACGCCCAGCAATCAGGAATGTTGGGAGCCGAAGCCTTACGCGCAGGCACCGAGGGGAAATGGACCACGGGTGACGGCGCGACGACTTTTCGTGGCCCGGAAGGGCGAGGGGAGTTCCTGCGGGTTCTGGATGAAGGTCGTGGTGTGGATGCCGGGCGTGCAATGGGTACTTTTCAGCCAGGATCTCTGCACTCGTATGCCCAGGGCGCCAACGGCGGAGGTGCTGTGGGCGCTTATTGGTCGGATAGCCTGACCAACTTTGGCGCAGATACGCGTGAAGAGCCCCAATACGTTACAGGGCTGGTCAATGGCGGCCCGATCTTTCCGGTCAACACCACCTACCAGAGGGATACCGCAGCAACATTGCTCTACGCCTTCAAATCCCGTCCGCGCAACATCGCCTATCCCGGTCGCATCAAACTCATCTGAGGCACTTTATGTTCAATTATCTATTTGATGGCTCGGGCGCTCTGTCCGGGCCTGTCGAGTTCATTGTCACGCCGGGCATTGGCATTCAGTTACCCGGTAATGCTGTTGAGCTGGCGTACGAGTTGCCTGAGCCGGAAACCGGGCGTAGCTGGGCACTGATCAACGGTGTACCGCGTGAGGTGATCGATCGCCGTGGCACGGTTTATCGCAAGGACGGCGGTGCGCAACAGATCTGGACCGAGCTGGGCGAGTTGCCTGACGCCCTCACCGCGCAGCCATGGCCAGGCGAGTTCCACATCTGGCGCGACAACGCCTGGGTGCTGGATGAGCAGGCTCGTTTGGCGAGCGTCAGACAGCAATCTCTCGGCCAGCGCGACGCATTGTTACGCGATGCCGTCCTGCGCATCGCCCCGCTGCAATACGCCGAAGATATCGGCGATGCCAGCCATGACGAACAACTGCTGCTGATCGAGTGGAAGCTTTACAGCGTAGAGCTGAACCGGATCGAAAAACAGGCCGGTTTCCCCGATGAAATCACCTGGCCGGTTGCGCCCGGATCAGCAGTAAACACCTGACTCACACAAGGAGAAGTACCGTGGACTACCCAAACAGTGTGCCGAGTGCCGGTCTGGTCAACGGCCGGTTTGTCGATGAAGACCCGATCGCCGGCAAACCGGGGTCGCTGATTCCGGCCAGTTGGGGCAACGGCGTTACCCAAGAGTTGCTGAATGTCATCCAGGCAGCGGGCCTCGCCGCGTCAGAAGCCAAGACCGATCAGCTGCTGACTGCCTTGCGCAGCAATCGATTGTTTGCGACACCACCACAGTTCGATAACAGCCAGAACGTAGCCACCACCGGGTTTGTGAACCGCAGCGGTACGCAATTTTCCGGTTTCACAACCTATGCGACTAGCGCTGCTCTGACAGCGGCTCAAGCGGGGGGAGTAGTAAGTTTCAACAGCAGCACGTCGGTCACGGCCACGATGCCGGTCACCACCAGTGTCATAAGCACGAGCACGCTGACCATCCTTAATCTTGGCACTGGTGTACTGACGATCAACCCGGCGCCGAACGACCGCATTGTCAGCAGTAATACGGTGGGGTCGCTGGTACTGGGTATCGGTGACTCCGCGCAGCTTTTCCGCACAGGTAACGACTGGCGCCTTTATGGCGGCTCGGTCAGCGACCGGTTCGCTTCGATTCATTCCGGTGTCTTTGGTGATGCCGGCTATCAGCGGTTTGCGAGCGGCGTTATCGAGCAGTGGGGATCGGCAGTTTCGGATGCCAACGGCGATATCAATGTCGTATTCCCTATCGCTTTCCCCAATGCATTCAGCAACATCGTGGCGACTCATGCCGGGGGCGATAGCGCCATGGTGATTCTGAGTGGCAACCCGGCGGCAAACAAATTCGGGTGCCATTTGAAAATACGCAGCTATCTCGGCACGGTCTCTGCCGGCTGGACTGTCCACTATCAGGTGAAGGGTTATTGAATGAACGTCTACAGTGTTCTCTTCAGCGCCAGCACCCGGGGCGTTTATGTACCGGGTATCCATTTGTCGCACACTCCCGACGACGTTATCGAAATTCCCCAAGCCTATTGGACCTCGCTCCTGCAGCAGTTGTCGGTCTCGGCAAAAGTGATTGGTGTGCGGCCCGATAATGGCTTCCCCATTCTCGTTGACCCGCCGCCGCCTTCATTAGAAGAGGCGGCCGACGCTGAACGTCATTGGCGCACCGCGCAACTCGCCGCCACCGACGGTCTGGTAGCACGTGACCGCGATGAACTCGAGGATGGCGGCGGCACTACATTGACCACCGAGCAATATGCCGAACTGCAAACCTATCGCCGTGAGTTGCGGGATTGGCCGCAGGATGGTTTTTTTCCGTTCAGTGAGCATCGGCCGGTCGCGCCGAAGTGGCTGATTACCTCTGTATAGATCGCGGGTGAGTTTAAATGGACTATCCAAAAGGCGTACCCGGTTCCGGCCTGGTCGACGGCGAATTTGTCGACGAAAACGCCATTGCCGGAACGCCGGGATCGCTGATCCCGGCCAGTTGGGGCAACAGTGTTACTCAGGAAATACTCAACGCAATTACCGCGGCCGGTTTGAAACCTGATGAAGCACAGACCGATCAGTTGGCGCAGGCGATCCGGCAATTATCGAAGCCTGATCCTCTACAGCAGTTTCCTGTGCAGGTGTATCGCCGGAATGTGCTAATCAATGGCGGCTTCGATATCTGGCAGCGCGGAACGACCAATCAAGGCCCCAATATTGGTGGGTATGTAGCCGATCGTTTTCGTTGCGACTGGAATGGCAATGCGGGCGTCGTCATCTCTCAGCAGAGTTTCGCGACTGGGCAGAGCGAAGTCGCCGACGAACCGCAGTTTTTCCTGCGCTGGCAGCAGACCCAGACAGGAACCGCCGCCACCGTCCACAGGGTTTCTCAGGCTGTTGAATCGGTCCGAACCCTGGCAGGGAAAACCGCCACAGTCAGCTTCTGGGCGCGTTCCGATGCGGCCAGACCGTTGAGAGTGTCGGTAATCCAGAACTTCGGTTCTGCAGGTTCCGAATCCGTTGAGAAAACCGTCGAAGTTTTTCAGCTGGGCACGTCGTGGAAGAAGTACAGCGCAACGTTTCGTCTGTCGGGCATTGCCGGGAAGATGCTGGGCGCCAACAACTTTCTGAGGCTTGCGTTCGACCTGCCACTGAACGTGCTGCAGACCGTGGATCTGGCGCAGATCCAGCTGGAAGAAGGACCGGTATCTACACCTTTCGAATATCGGCCGATGGCTGAAGAGCTGATGCTTTGCCAGCGTTATTTCGAGAAGTCCTTCGCCACTTGGTTGCCGGTGCGGGCAAACAATGGCTCTGGCACCTGCATTTCATCATTCACCCAAGCGGCACCTGCCAATAGCGGTCAGTTCGCGATGACGGTGGGTATGATGGTGCAGAAGAGAGTCTTGCCCACTGTCGTCATGTACTGTCCAGGCAATACCAGCAATCAGGTATGGAATCAGGCCGTGGGCGCATGCACCGGCAGCATTGTGCAGGGGTTGACTGAACGTGCCATTTCGTTTGCCACCGTTACACCGGTTGGCAGTGTGCCAGGTCAGACCTTGCAGATCGAATGGACTGCTGACGCCGAACTTTAGGAGAAACCATGAGTTATCAATTGACCAACAACGGCGTTCTTCGACTGAGCGATTCGGCATTCGTCCCGCAGGATCCTGCCAACCGCGATTGGCTTGAGTATCAGGAGTGGTTGTCATCGGGCGGTCAGGTTATGGCCCTGAATGAAACACTCGAAGAGTCTGCACCGAACAACACCCTGACAACTCTGGCAAAAAAATGGCTGGGGGCCGTTGCTCGCCAACCATGATTCAATCGGAGCATCCAGGGAGGATTACGCATCATGCAAATAACTGAAGACAACCTTAAAACCATCATGCCCAACGCCCGCTCCCAAGCGGGCGTTTTTGTTTCTGCACTGAATAGCGCAATGACTTGCCGCCATATCGACTCGCCGAAACGCATCGCCGCGTTTCTTGCGCAAATCGGTCATGAGTCGGGCCAGTTGCAATACGTGCGCGAGCTGGGCAACAACCAGTACCTGAGCAAATACGACACCGGCACACTGGCCTTGCGTCTGGGCAACACGCCCGAGGCCGACGGCGACGGGCAGAAGTACCGTGGTCGCGGGCTGATCCAGATCACCGGGCGCAGCAACTATCGCCAATGCAGCCTCGGCCTGTTCGGCGATGAGCGTCTGCTGTCCTTGCCGGAATTGCTCGAGCAACCGCAATGGGCAGCGGAATCGGCGGCATGGTTCTGGGAGCAGAACGGCCTGAACGATCTGGCCGACCGCGATCAGTTCAACAGCATCACCCGCCGAATCAACGGCGGGTTGAATGGCCTGCAGGATCGTCTCGACATCTGGGCGCGGGCGAGGGCGGTGCTATGTCCATCTCCTGGCGCCTGATCGGCATCTTGCTGCTGGCTGCGGTGGCCGCTGCGCTGGCCTGGCAGTTTCAGGACTGGCGCTACGGTCGGCAGCTGGCGGAGCAGGCGCGGTTAAACGCCGACACTCTCAATCAGCTGAATGTGGCCGCAGCCAGCGCGCAGCAGATCGAGCAGGATAAACGTCTGGCCCTTGAGCAACGCCTCGCGGCCAGTGAACAAACCCACTATCGAGCACTCAGTGATGCCCAACGTGATCAGGATCGCCTGCGCGATCGTCTTGCCACTGCTGATCTGCGCCTGTCAGTCCTCATCGACGCCGGTGACGCTGCCCAAGGCTGCGGGGTGCCAGCCACCGCCGGCGCCGGCGGCGTGGATCATGCAGCCGTACGCGCCCGACTTGACCCGGCGCATGCTCAACGAATTATCGCCATCACCGACGCCGGCGACCGCGGACTGATTGCATTGCAGGCCTGTCAGGCCTATGTCAGAGCGCTGGCGCCCGAACATTTTGAATGAGTCTGTGTATTGAAAGCGCAACCGGGTCGTGTACGGTGGTAGTCATTCCACCCGATCCGGAGCGCACCGTGAAAGAGATCACTCAACTGGCTGCCGAGCTTGGCCGACGTTTGCAGTTGCTCAACGCCCACGTCACCACGGCCGAGTCGTGTACCGGTGGCGGGATTGCCGAGGCGATCACGCGGATTCCCGGGAGCTCGGCGTGGTTCGAGGCCGGTTACGTGACTTACTCCAACCGGCAGAAGACCCGGCAACTGAATGTGCCCGCCGACTTGTTCGGCACGGTGGGTGCGGTCAGCCGCGAAGTCGTCGAGTCGATGGTGCGGGGCGCGCAGAAAAACAGCCTGGCGCGGTTTGCCGTCGCCGTCAGCGGCGTGGCCGGGCCCGATGGCGGTACACCGAACAAACCGGTGGGCACCGTGTGGCTGGCGTGGGGCGTGGGCGATGCGGTTTCCAGCGAGGTTCAGCACTTCCCCGGCGGCCGCGACGAAGTGCGCCGACAAACGGTGAAGGCCGCGCTAGAGGGGCTGTTGCGACTAGCGGCACGAGAAATCGAAAATCAGGGGTAGGCGATCCGCGAACGCTGTGGAATAATACTGGCTACTTATACAGGTGTTGGCCGTCAGGCCTTATTGATTACGTGAGGACTTTAATGGACGACAACAAGAAGAAAGCCTTGGCTGCGGCCCTGGGTCAGATCGAACGTCAATTCGGCAAGGGTGCCGTGATGCGTATGGGCGATCAGGACCGTCAGGCGATCCCGGCTATCTCCACCGGCTCTCTGGGTCTGGACATCGCACTCGGCATCGGCGGTTTGCCAAAAGGCCGTATTGTTGAAATCTACGGTCCTGAATCTTCCGGTAAAACCACACTGACGCTGTCCGTGATCGCCCAGGCGCAAAAAGCCGGTGCGACCTGCGCCTTCGTCGACGCCGAACACGCCCTCGACCCTGAGTACGCCGGCAAGCTGGGCGTCAACGTCGACGACCTGCTGGTTTCGCAGCCGGACACCGGCGAACAGGCACTGGAAATCACCGACATGCTGGTGCGCTCCAACGCAGTCGACGTGATCATCGTCGACTCGGTGGCTGCGCTGGTACCGAAGGCTGAAATCGAAGGCGAAATGGGTGACATGCACGTGGGCCTGCAAGCCCGTCTGATGTCCCAGGCGCTGCGTAAAATCACCGGTAATATCAAGAACGCCAACTGCCTGGTGATCTTCATCAACCAGATCCGCATGAAGATCGGCGTAATGTTCGGCAGCCCGGAAACCACCACCGGTGGTAACGCGCTGAAGTTCTACGCTTCGGTCCGTCTCGACATCCGCCGTACCGGTGCGGTGAAGGAAGGCGACGAAGTGGTCGGCAGCGAAACCCGCGTCAAGGTTGTGAAGAACAAGGTGGCTTCGCCGTTCCGTCAGGCCGAGTTCCAGATCCTTTACGGCAAAGGCATCTATCTCAATGGCGAAATGATCGACCTGGGCGTGCTGCACGGTTTCGTCGAGAAATCCGGCGCCTGGTATGCCTATGAAGGCACCAAGATCGGTCAGGGCAAGGCCAACTCGGCCAAGTTCCTGGCAGACAACCCGGAAGTCGCTGCCAAGCTCGAGAAGCAGCTGCGTGACAAACTGCTGTCGCCAGCAGTGATTGCGGACTCCAAGGCCTCTGCGGTCAAAGAGACCGAAGATGACCTGGCTGACGCTGATATCTGATCGCAGCGATGACCACCGCTGTACTGGATACCCTCGTCGCGGTGCGGCGAACCGCCATGGACCTGCTTGCTCGACGCGAGCACGGTCGAGTTGAGCTGACGCGTAAACTGCGTCAGCGAGGCGCTGAGGCGGAAATGATCGAAACAGCCCTCGACCGGTTGACGGAAGAGGGGCTGCTTTCTGAAGCCCGTTACCTTGAAAGCTTTGTTTCCTACCGTGCCCGCTCCGGTTATGGCCCCTTGCGCATTCGCGAAGAACTGGGGCAGCGTGGTTTGCAACGCGCCGACATCGAACTCGCACTGCGTGAGAGCGGTATCGACTGGCAGGAGCAGCTTCGGGACACATGGCAGCGCAAGTTCTCCGGACACTTGCCGATTGATGCCAAGGAACGCGCCAAGCAAGGTCGATTCCTCGCCTATCGGGGCTTTTCGATGGAGATGATCAACCGCTTGTTCAGCGGCAGAGGGATGGACGACTAAGTCGGTTTAAATAGAAACGGCCCGCTATGAAAATAGCGGGCCGTTTTTTTTTGCCTTCAAATAACCTTCGAAGGTTCGCGTGTGCGATGTGTGGTCTGCGGTTTGCTGTGGGCCCAATTCTCCGGAAGGTTGATGTAATCCACCAGTTCCCTGAGTCGGCCGTGGTCCCGGGCGTTGAAGGCGAACGCCAGCCGCACCAGATGGCTGTACTGCGCTTCGTCGTGTTCTTCACCGCTGTAGGCGTGTTGATGGAACTGGTCGCTCAGACACAGATCGGCGAAAGCCGTCTGCATATGCGCCAATGCCTGGTCGCTGAGCTTGTGGTGCATACGAATAACGAACTGACGCTTGAGCCAGCGGCTGGAGTGGAAGTTGCTGTAGAACTGGTTGATTTGCTGCACCGCCTCATCGACGTTATAGACCAGTCGCATCAGTTTCAGGTCGGTGGGCAGGATGTAGCGGTTTTCTTCAAGTTGCTGGCGAATGAAATCCAGTGCGCTTTGCCAGAAAGTTCCGCCCGGCACATCCAGCAATACCACGGGCACCAACGGACTTTTACCGGTCTGGATCAGTGTCAGTACTTCCAGTGCCTCGTCCAGCGTGCCAAACCCGCCAGGGCACAGCACCAGCGCATCGGCTTCCTTGACGAAGAACAGTTTGCGGGTGAAGAAGAAGTGGAACGGCAGCAGGTTGCCTGTGCCGTCCACAGTCGGGTTGGCATGCTGTTCGAAGGGCAGGGTGATATTGAACCCGAGGCTGTGCTCACGTCCGGCACCTTCGTGTGCGGCGGCCATGATTCCGCCACCAGCGCCGGTGATGACCATCATGTCTGAACGTGTCAGGGCCGCGCCGAGTTCCCGGGCCATTGCATACAGTGGATGCTCGACCGGCGTGCGTGCCGAGCCGAACACGGTGACTTTGCGTCGCCCCTTAAATTGTTCCAGCACCCGGAACGCCTGCTCCAGTTCGCGCAGGGCCTGCAGGGTGATCTTGGCGTTCCAGCGGTTGTGATCTTCCTGAGCCATGCGTAGGACGGTCAGGATCATGTCGCGATAGATCGGCAGGTTCGGGCTGTTGGGAGAAACCTGATTGAGTTGTTCTTCAACCTTGTTGATGAGGTCGGGAAGTTGTTCCTGAAAATGCCGGCTGAGCAGGTCATTCGGTTGGTAAGGCATTCAACGTCTCCTTCTGCACAGAGCTTGTGGCCCTGACGTGCGGCGTCAGTGCCGCGCTGCAAAAAACACACACTCGGCAGCTCCTTGTCCTGCCGTGAACAGGTGATCGGGAATACTTTGAATCTAGACCCTCGCGAGCCATTGCGCTGAATTGATCTTTACGCCGCGCAGTCCTTTTCCGCCAGCCATTGGGTGCTGATTGGCAAAGAGTGTTCACCGCTCGTCCGAACGTACGCCGTAGAGCAATCACTCTGATTTACTAACCTACAGGCACTGTACGACAGCTTTGAGTCAGCAATCGTACGCAGGGTGCACGCTTTTCAGGGATTCGTAGGTAGCAGGCAAGGAGGCGGGAGAGATGGCCAGAGTGGTTCTGGAAATCGATACGCAGCTGTATCGGATGTTGAAAGCGTCAGCCGAGGCCAATCAAGTCAGTCTCGAAGAGGAGTGCTGCCGACGTCTGGCAGGTGGTGAACGGCGTTCACGCTATCTACAGGCATTGGTGGCCGAATTGCGCGCCGAGGATGAACAGCGGCGCGCCAATACCCGGTGATTACTTCTTCTTCGCCGGGGCCGCTTTCGGGCAATCGGAATCCTGATAGCTGGCCGAGCCGATGGCTTTGTTGGTTTTATATTCAGTGAAGTCGTAACGCATGACCGCGCCTTTGGCCATCAGCTTGCGGTACGACGGGTTATTGCACACCGAAGCACCCAGCTGGAAATACACCGCTTTTGGATCAGCGCGCATCTTTTCGGCGTGGCTGGCCTGCACGCTCAGGTGGTTGATCAGGGTGATGCCTTCAACGGTGTAGCCCTGATCGAGAATGTCTTCGTTGATCGCCCGTGGCGTACCGACGCTGCTTTGTTCGGCGATGTTGCGCAGTTCTTTGTTCAGATTCTGCTCTTTCAACGACGCCGCTTGTGCGCTGAAGGACAACGCCAGCGCGATGGCGGCGGTGGGAACGATTAGGCGCAGCATGAAACTCTCCTGATTCAGTGACTGGTGGTTCGACCAGCCCTGTGGCTGTGCGTTCAGTGGCGCCGGATTATAGGGGAGCCGGTCGGGACGGTACAGGTTTGCGCTCGCCGCTCTGGTAAACTGCCGGCCTTTATTACCTTGCCGAGTGCTGTGCGTGTCGAGTTTTCCTGCTGTGGTGCGTTGCCTGTGATCAAACATGCCCCCAACGCTGTAGCCCGTTTGCGCGACCAGCGCGAGGACGAGGGCATCAAGCCGATTCAGGCCCGAGGTTTTCGCTCCGAACGTTGCCGCGACTGCCGGGTGATCATCAGCCATTGCCTGTGCGCCTGGCGACCAACGGTCGAGTCCCGTTCCGGCGTGTGCCTGATCATGACCGGCAAGGAAGTGTTCAAACCGAGCAACACCGGCTGGCTGATTGCCGATGTGGTGCGCGACAACCACGCGTTCATCTGGTCGCGCACCGAGCCTGACCCGCAGATGCTCGCGCTGCTCAACGACCCGCAATGGCAGCCGTACCTGGTATTTCCCGGCGAATATGTAGAACCGTCGCGGGTGACCAACACCGTCGCCGTTGATAGCAGCAAGCGTCCGTTGTTCATTCTGCTGGATGCGACCTGGACCGAGGCGCGCAAGATCTTCCGCAAGAGTCCGTATTTCGATCGCTTACCGATTCTCAGCCTGTTGCCCGACAGACTCTCGCGTTATCGCCTGCGTCGCTCCACCCGTAGCGAACACCTGTGCACCGCTGAAGTCGCGGCGTTGTGCCTGGAGCTGGCAGGGGACAGCGATGCGGCTTCGGCACTGGACGCGTATTTCGATGTGTTCAGCCAGCATTACCTGGGCGCCAAACAACAGCTGGACATGAACGAGTCGACCCCGGCGCACGCCGAGTTGTTGCCTTATATACGAAAGCCGCAGGCAGTGTTGGCGCCATAGTGGACCATACTTCACGCAGCGGCGGCCGTGCTGCTTGACCACCCCGGCTTCGCTGGGCATGCTTGGCGCCGATTAGGGGGCGGCCAAGGTTTGAAACGCCGTGTTTGCTTGTGATTGGCGTTGAACGTGCCCCTGTGGATAGCGCTGTGCAGCGCTCTCTTGAGTTGCTTTGGCGAGGCTCGAATGCGTCGGGTCTGCCATCAAAAAACAGGATCATTTGAATAATGGCCACATACGACATCCTGATTGCCGATGATCACCCTCTGTTTCGTAGCGCACTGCATCAAGCGGTGACGCTGGGCCTTGGCCCGGATGTACGACTGGTGGAGGTGGCGAGCATCGCCGAGCTGGAAGCACGCCTGACGGAAAAATCCGACTGGGATCTGGTCCTGCTGGACCTGAACATGCCCGGCGCGTTCGGGTTTTCCGGTCTGGTCATGTTGCGCGGGCAGTACCCGCAGATTCCGGTGGTGATGGTCTCGGCGCAGGAAGAGGCCTCGGTCATGGTCAAGTCCCGCGAGTTCGGTGCCAGTGGCTTTATTCCCAAGTCCAGCGACCTGAGCATGATCCAGCAAGCCGTGCGCAAGGTGCTCGATGGCGATGTGTTCTGGCCACCGCAGGCGTTCGAAGCGGTCAGTGTCTCCGCCGAAGCCAAAGCTGCCAGCGACGGCCTTGCCAGCCTGACCCCGCAACAGTTCCGCGTATTGACCATGGTCTGTGAAGGCCTGCTGAACAAGCAGATTGCCTATGAGCTGAACGTGTCCGAAGCGACCATCAAGGCTCACGTTACAGCGATCTTTCGCAAGTTGAACGTACGCACCCGGACACAGGCTGCATTACTTCTGCAACAACTTGAGTCAATTCCGAGCCAATAAAGGCTGGCGTCTTCACGCTTTTTTGACTTTTGTTGCTCTAGCTTTCCCACTCCTTTCTGGTTGGTTTTTACCTTATGTCACCTTTCAAGGGCCAGACCGGCCTGAAACGCATCCTCAACGCTTCCGGTTACTCGCTGGACGGCCTGCGCGCAGCCTTCACCGGCGAAGCGGCGTTCCGCCAACTGGTGCTGCTCAATGTGGTGCTGATTCCGCTGACGTTTTTCCTGAATGTCAGCCGCGTCGAACAGGCAGTGCTGATCGCCGTCTGCCTGCTGGCATTGATCGTCGAGTTGTTGAACTCCGCAGTAGAAGCGGCGATTGACCGCATTTCCCTGGAACTCCACCCACTGTCCAAGAACGCCAAGGACATGGGCAGCGCTGCGCAATTCGTGGCCCTGAGCATGATTGCCCTGGTTTGGGCGGTGATTCTGCTTTAAGCAATACTTGGCAAGACGATCTCGTCGCTGCGCTGCACCCCGGCGGTGAAAGCGCGGCACAGATCGAGAAATTCGCGCATGGCCGACGTCTGATATTTCTGCTTGTGCCAGATGAAGTAAAACTGCCGCGCCAGATCCAGATCCGGCGTTTCCACCGCCACCAGGCTGCCGCGCCGAAACGCATCGCGTAACGCCAGCCGCGAAATACAGCCAATCCCCAATCCTGATTCCACCGCGCGTTTGATCGCTTCAGTGTGCTCCAGCTCCAGGCGGATATTCAGCGCACTGCGATGGTGACGCATGGCCTGATCGAACGTCAGCCGTGTGCCAGAGCCTTGTTCGCGCAGAATCCACGCTTCGTGCGTCAACTCTTCCATGGTCGCGCTGCCGCGTTTGGCCAATGGATGTTGCGGCGCGCAGAACACCACCAGCTCATCTTCGACCCAGCTCTGCACTTCGATGTCCGGGTGGCTGCAGTCACCTTCGATTAGACCCAGATCAATTTCGTAGTGAGCGACTTGATGCACGATATTGGCCGTGTTCTGCACATGCAGCTTGACCTGGCTTTCGGGATGACGCTGCATGAAGCCGCCGATCAACAGGGTCGCCAGGTAATTGCCGATGGTCAGGGTGGCCCCCACCGACAGTGAGCCGAAACCGGATTTGCCGTTGAGCAGGTCTTCGATTTCCTTGGACTGATCAAGCAGGGCCACGGCTTGCGGCAGCAGCTGTTTGCCCAGCGCGTTGAGGCTCAGGCGTTTGCCGGCGCGGTCGAACAGCTGGCAGCTGGACTGGCGCTCCAGTTCGGTAATAGAGGTGCTTGCCGCCGATTGCGAGAGGTTGAGCAGACCCGCAGCACGGGATACGCTTTCCTGCTGGGCGACGGCGACGAAGACTTGCAGTTGACGAAGAGTAAATCGCATATCGATATAACCGATAACCCTTATCTTAATAATCCAGTTAACAGATATTGTCGTCGCTATTAGAATGCGTTGCAATTGCGCACTGTCGGCCGCAAAGGCGAGCGCAGACCCAATATCCAGGAGTCCCACGTACATGAGCAACATGAACCACGAGCGTGTCCTCAGTGTTCATCACTGGAACGACACTCTGTTCAGCTTCAAGTGCACCCGCGATCCGGGCCTGCGCTTCGAGAACGGTCAGTTCGTGATGATCGGCCTGCAACAGCCAAATGGCCGCCCGCTTATGCGCGCTTACTCGATCGCCAGCCCGAACTGGGAAGAGCATCTCGAGTTCTTCAGCATCAAAGTGCCTGATGGTCCGCTGACCTCGCAGCTGCAGCACCTGAAGGAAGGCGACGAGATCATTATCTCGAAAAAGCCTACCGGCACCCTGGTACTGGACGACCTGAACCCGGGCAAGCACCTGTATCTGCTGAGCACCGGCACGGGGCTGGCGCCGTTCATGAGCGTGATTCAGGACCCGGAAACCTACGAGCGCTTTGAAAAAGTGATCCTGGTGCACGGCGTGCGCTACGTCAACGAAGTCGCCTATCGCGAGTTCATCACCGAGCACCTGCCGCAGAACGAGTTCTTCGGTGAAGCGCTGCGTGACAAGCTGATCTACTACCCGACCGTGACCCGCGAGCCGTTCGAGAACCAGGGCCGTCTGACCGATCTGATGCGCAGCGGCAAGCTGTTCAGCGACATCGGCCTGCCACCGATCAACCCGCAGGACGACCGCGCGATGATCTGCGGCAGCCCGAGCATGCTCGACGAGACCAGCGAAGTGCTCGACAGCTTCGGCCTGAAGATCTCGGCGCGGATGCGCGAGCCGGGTGACTACTTGATCGAGCGTGCGTTCGTCGAGAAGTAAGCCCCACGAAAAAGCCCCCATTGCCGGCGAAGGCAATGGGGGCTTTTTCATGCCCGAAATATTTCATTCCTGCCTGCCACAATCCATGTAGGAGCTGCCGAAGGTTGCGATCTTTTGATCTTGAAAAGGCAAAATCAAAAGATCGCAGCCTGCGGCAACTCCTACATTGAGCGGGGTCTCAGGTGTTGGCCGGGATGACTTCCAGTACGCAAATCTGCTCCGGCGTCGGGTAATGCCAGCGCACGTCCAGATCCCAGAACTGCGCACCGTACTCGCGCTCCGGCGCCGGCGTCTGATACGCCGGGCGCGGATCCTGGACCAGGCACTGCTCGATCAACTCGACCAGAGGCTCGCCAAGGCGCTGAGCATGCCCGTGCGCCTGTTGCAGCGCGGCGTCCGTCCACCGCACGCCAATCAGCTGTGGCGCGGCGCTGGCGATGCTGTTGGAGGCGTCAGCGATGATGTCGGCATAAGGCACATAGGGTTTGATGTCGAGGATCGGCGTGCCGTCGAGCAGGTCGATGCCCGAGATGAACAGCCGATGCGCCTCGACCTTGTCCAGCTTTACCACCGACTGGCCGATGCCATTGGGACGGTGAGTGGCGCGGGTGGCGAACACGCCCATGGACTTGTTGCCACCCAGACGTGGTGGGCGCACTTTCAGGCGCGGTTTTTCTTCCAGCGCCTGATGAAACAGGAACAGCAGCCAGACATGGCTGACCTGCTCCAGCCCTTGCACCGCGTCACCCTGATCGAACGGCGCCACCAGCTCCAGCACACCACGAGCGGCGGGGGCCAGTTGTGGCTGGCGCGGGATGGCGAACTTCTCCTTGAAGCAGGAGCGCACAAAGCCAATGGGGGAGACGCTATAAGTCATGTTGCGTGATCAGCCACGAACGCGCAGGGTCAGGCCCTTGAGGAAATTGCGCAGCAACTGATCGCCGCACGGGCGGTAGTTGGTGTGGCCGACCTTGCGGAACAGCGCGCTCAGCTCAGGCTTGGACACCGGGAACTCGGCAGCCTTGAGGATCGCGTGCATGTCGTCTTCCTTCAGTTCGAATGCCACGCGCAGCTTCTTCAGAATGATGTTGTTGGTCACCGGCACTTCGATCGGCTGCGGCGGACGACTTTCGTCCTTGCCACGCTTGAAGATCACCAGGCCATCGAGGAAGTGCGCCATGACCTCGTCCGGGCAGCGCACGAAGCCTTCTTCGTCTTCTTCTTTCTTGTCGAGGTACGCGACGACGTCTTTCAGCTCCACGTCCATGCCGCCGAGCTTGATGATCTCGACGACTTTCTTGTCGCTGATGTCGAGCATGTAGCGCACGCTGCGCAATACGTCGTTATGAATCATGTGGGTCATCCTGATAATCGTTGTGGGCAACGTGCAGGCACGCTGCCGGAATGTGTGGCGGCAACAGAGGTGTCAGAACTTCTCTTTGCCGGACAGGTAGCGCCATTGGCCCACCGGAACCTTGCCGATCGACACGCCGCCGATGCGGATGCGGCGGATGCCGACCACCTTCAGGCCAACCGCTTCGCAGAACTGCGCGATGATCCCCGGCTGCGGGTTCTTCATGGCGAAGCGCAGGCGGTTTTCGTTCTGCCAGCTGGCCTTGACCGGCGGCAGCTCCTTGCCCTTGTGGGTGAGGCCGTGCTGCAGGCGATTGAGGCCGTGGGCAACCATGTCGCCTTCGACCTCGACCACGTATTCCTGCTCGATCTTGGCCGCATCGGCAGTCAGTTTGCGCAGCACTTTCCAGTCCTGAGTGAATACCAGCAGGCCGCTGGCCTTGGGCTGCAGGTCGGCGCTGGCGGTCAGGCGCAGGAAGTGTCCGCGCAACGGACGTTTGCCGTAGCGGTGCTCTTCGCTGAGGGTGTCGGCGCTGAGCGATTGCATGGCGGTGTCGACGTCCATACCGGCCGGCACGTTGAGCAGAATCGTGACCGGCTCCGGCGCGGTGGCTTTGGCGTCCTTGTCGAGTTCGACCTTCTGGTCGGCGACCTTGAACTGCGGTTCGTCGATCACTTCGCCGTCCACGGTGACCCAGCCGCCCTCGATGAACAGCTCGGCCTCCCGACGGGAGCAACCGACCAGTTCGATGAGGCGTTTGGAGAGGCGAATCGGGTCAGTCATGACAGGGCCGTAACAAAAAAGGGGTGGGCATTGTACCTGCCTGGCGCCGGTTAAGCCCGGTTCCATTTGCAGGAGCTGCCGAAGGCTGCGATCTTTTGATCTTCACAAAGCAAAAGATCGCAGCCTTCGGCAGCTCCTACAGTGGGATTGTGGTGTGTCAGGCATGGCTGGAGCGCTGCTGGTTCTGGCGCAGGCGCATATGCAGCAGCGGGTACGGCTGGCCCATGCCGTCGACTTCCGAGCGGCCGATCACTTCAAAACCCTGTTTGAAGTAAAACCCCAGCGCCTGCGGGTTCTGTTCGTTGACGTCCAGTTCATCAGCGTTCAGATGTTGCATGGCGTAATTCAGCAATTGCTTGCCCAGCCCCTGGCCGCGATGCGCGGGATCGATGAACAGCATCTCGATCTTGCCCGCCGCGACCCCGGCGAATCCGGTGATGCGCTGCTGATGATCCTTGGTGCAGATCAGCATCACCGCATCCAGGTAACGGGTGAGCACCAGATTACGCAGCAATTCGATGTAGCTGTCCGGCAGAAAGTCATGGGTCGCGCGGACCGAGGCCTCCCAGACCCGGGTCAGTTCCTGATAATCGCTGAGTTTCGGTGTATGAATGACCGAATGCTGACGCATGCCCGTCGCCTCTTTCCAGTGGATAAGCGGGATTCCTTCCCACAGCAAACAATAGCCGTAAAAAAGCCCCGCATCTCGTAAAAAGAGCGGGGCTTTTGGTATCAGCGCAATCCCTGTAGGAGCTGTCGAGTGAAACGAGGCTGCGATCTTTCAAGAGCAAAAGATCGCAGCCTTCGGCAGCTCCTGCAGGGGGTGCGGTGTTTAGATCTGCTCAGCCCACAGGTCGTATTCGTCAGCGTCAGTCACCTTGCACCAGACCTTGTCGCCCGGCTTGAGGTTGCTGCCGTTGTCGATGAACACGTTGCCGTCGATTTCCGGGGCATCGAAGAAGCAGCGGCCGACGGCGCCTTGCTCGTCGACTTCGTCCACCAGCACTTCGATCTCGCGGCCGATGCGCATTTGCAGGCGTGCCGAGCTGATCGCCTGCTGGTGCGCCATGAAGCGCTCCCAACGGTCTTGCTTGACGTCGTCCGGGACCACTTCCAGGTCCAGGTCATTGGCCGGCGCGCCATCGACTGGCGAGTACTGGAAGCAACCGACGCGGTCGAGCTGGGCTTCGGTCAGCCAGTTCAGCAGATACTGGAAGTCTTCCTCGGTTTCGCCCGGGAAGCCGACGATGAAGGTCGAACGGATGATCAGGTCCGGGCAGATTTCACGCCAGTTCTTGATCCGCGCCAGAGTCTTGTCTTCGAACGCCGGGCGTTTCATGGACTTCAGGACTTTCGGGCTTGCGTGCTGGAACGGGATGTCCAGGTACGGCAGGATCTTGCCGGCGGCCATCAGCGGGATCAGCTCGTCAACGTGCGGGTACGGGTAAACGTAGTGCAGACGCACCCACACGCCCAAGGTGCTCAGCGCTTCGCAGAGTTCGGTCATGCGGGTTTTCACCGGCGCGCCGTTCCAGAAACCGGTGCGGTATTTCACGTCGACACCGTAGGCGCTGGTGTCTTGCGAAATCACCAACAGCTCTTTGACGCCGGACTTGACCAGGCGCTGGGCTTCGTCGAGCACATCACCCACCGGACGGCTGACCAGTTTGCCGCGCATCGACGGGATGATGCAGAAGCTGCAGCTGTGGTTGCAGCCTTCGGAAATCTTCAGGTACGCGTAGTGGCGCGGGGTCAGCTTGATGCCTTGCGGCGGCACCAGGTCGATCAGCGGGTTGTGGTCCTGTTTCGGTGGCACCACTTCGTGCACCGCGTTGACCACTTGCTCGTACTGCTGCGGACCGGTCACGGCCAGCACGCTCGGGTGTACGTCGCGGATGTTGCCTTCTTCCACGCCCATGCAACCGGTGACGATGACCTTGCCGTTTTCCTTGATCGCCTCACCAATCACTTCCAGCGATTCAGCCTTGGCCGAGTCGATGAAACCGCAGGTGTTGACCACCACCACGTCGGCGTCCTGATAGGTGGACACCACGTCATAGCCTTCCATGCGCAGCTGGGTCAGGATGCGCTCGGAGTCGACCAGTGCTTTCGGGCAACCCAGAGATACAAAGCCAACCTTTGGATTGGCCGGCGCAGGAGTGGTGGACATGTCTAACCTCGGTGTTTTGTGACGTCGCTTGCCCTGTGGGAAAGTCGACGGACGGGCGCTCAGGGTGCGCCTCTGATCAAAAAGTGCGCAATTCTAGCGATGAGCAACGCACTTGACCAGCTTTATGCAGGGAAATACGACGAGTGCTGCGCTATGCTTCGCGCCGTTGAGCTTTACCGATTTTTTACAGTCAACAAAACGTCTGTAACAACAGGTAAAACAGCGCATGCTGCACCACAAAGCATAGTGCTTCAGTCAAAGAAGCCGGTTCGAGAATCAGGAGTGTTGGATGGGTCAGGCAAGTAGTCAGGCGGCGGGCGCCGAGCATTCGGCTGCAAAACCGCTGAGCATGCTGGTCGCGGCAGTCGGGGTGGTTTACGGCGACATCGGCACGAGCCCGTTGTACACCCTCAAAGAAGTTTTCGCTGGTCACTACGGGGTGCCAGTCAACCACGACGGAGTCTTCGGGATTCTGGCGTTGATTTTCTGGTCGTTGATCTGGGTGGTCACGATCAAGTACGTGTTGTTCGTACTGCGCGCCGACAACCAGGGGGAAGGCGGGATCATGGCGTTGACTGCCCTGGCGCGACGTGCATCGAGTCGCTACCCGAAGTTGCAGGCGGTACTGGTGATTCTGGGGCTGATCGGAGCGGCGCTGTTTTATGGCGACAGCATGATCACCCCGGCGATTTCCGTGTTGTCGGCGGTTGAAGGTCTGGAGCTGGCGTTCGACGGCCTGGAGCGCTGGGTGGTGCCGATGGCGCTGGTGGTGCTTGTCGCACTGTTCCTGATCCAGAAACACGGCACCGATCGCATCGGCAAGCTGTTTGGCCCGGTGATGGTGGCGTGGTTCCTGGTGCTGGGCGGCCTAGGTATCAGCGGGATCGTCAGACACCCTGAAGTGTTGAATGCGCTGAACCCGATCTGGGGCGTGCGCTTCTTCATCGTGCACCCGGGCATGGGCGTGGCGATTCTCGGCGCGGTGGTGCTGGCATTGACCGGCGCCGAAGCGCTTTACGCCGACATGGGCCACTTCGGGCGCAAGCCGATTGCCCGCGCATGGTTGGTTCTGGTGCTGCCGGCGCTGGTGCTGAACTACTTCGGTCAGGGCGCATTGCTGCTGGAAAACCCGGAAGCGGCACGTAACCCGTTCTACCTGTTGGCGCCGAACTGGGCACTGGTGCCGCTGGTGATGCTGGCAACCCTGGCCACGGTGATCGCTTCGCAAGCGGTAATTTCCGGTGCGTTCTCGTTGACCCGTCAAGCCATTCAACTCGGCTACATCCCGCGCATGCACATTCAGCACACGTCCAGTGCCGAACAGGGGCAGATCTACATTGGCGCGGTGAATTGGGCGCTGATGGTTGGAGTGATCCTGCTGGTGATCGGTTTCGAATCTTCCGGTGCTCTGGCGTCTGCCTACGGTGTCGCGGTAACCGGCACCATGCTGATCACCAGTATTCTGGTAGCGGCGGTGATCCTTCTGCTGTGGAAATGGCCGCCGCTGCTGGCGGTGCCGATTCTGCTCGGCTTCCTGCTGGTCGATGGCATGTTCTTCGCCGCCAACGTGCCGAAGATCATTCAGGGCGGTGCGTTCCCGGTCCTGGCGGGGATCGTCCTGTTCATCCTGATGACCACCTGGAAGCGCGGCAAAGAGCTGCTGGTCGATCGCCTCGACGAAGGCGCGCTGCCGCTGCCGATCTTCATCAGCAGCATCCGCGTGCAACCGCCGCACCGCGTGCAGGGCACCGCCGTGTTCCTCACCGCACGCTCCGACGCGGTGCCGCATGCGCTGTTGCACAACCTGCTGCATAACCAGGTATTGCACGAGCAAGTGGTGCTGCTGACCGTGGTCTACGAGGACATCCCGCGCGTGCCGCCATCGCGTCGCTTTGAAGTCGAGGCCCACGGCGAAGGCTTCTTCCGGGTGATCCTGCACTTCGGCTTCACCGACGAGCCGGACGTGCCGCAGGCGCTGAAACTGTGCCACCTCGAAGACCTCGACTTCAGCCCGATGCGCACCACCTACTTCCTCAGCCGCGAAACGGTGATCGCCTCGAAACTCGAAGGCATGGCCCGCTGGCGCGAAGCGCTGTTCGCATTCATGTTGAAGAATGCTAACGGCAACCTGCGGTTCTTCAATCTGCCGCTCAACCGGGTGATTGAGTTGGGGACGCAGGTGGAGATGTAGCCGCGCCCTAACTGGAAAGCCCCCGTCAGCTTGAAGGCTGGCGGGGGCTTTTTTGTGCGTGTCCGGTTTGAGTGCTTGGTCGGATAGAGGAAACAGCAAGTTGCACTATGTTTAATTCAGCACAATACTCTGTGCATTAACGTACGCATCAGCATGTGAGTGAGAGGTGATTATGACGGCATTATTAGAGCGTGCTGACCAGGCTATTTCCGTGACTGCCATGGTCAGGAGCTTCAGCGCGAAGCTCAAGGAGATTTCCAGTCGTGCCACTGAGCGTCTGGTCATCTTCAAGGACAATCAACCGGCAGCGGTCATCATCAACGTGCAGGCCTATCAGGAAATGCTGGATGAACTTGAGAACCTGCGCATTGAAGCGGCAGCCCGTGAACGTCTGAACAATTTTGATCAGACCAAGGCTGTCAGCCATGAGGATATGCGGGCAAGGTACGCCCGGAAGGATTAAGGGAGCGCTGGATGGTTTGGGGAGTGATTTATCATCCGGAAGTCCAAGGGGATCTTGATCAATTGGGGGCAGCAGCTGCCAACCGGATTCTGGATGTAATCGAAGAACGGATCATCCATGGCGAGCCGGACAAAAGTGGCAAGCCTCTGAGAGCCAGTCTTGCGGGGTGCAGACGAATTCGAACGGGCGACACGCGAATCGTTTATCGAGTCGATGGCCGGGCCATCCAAGTGTTGATCGTCGCGGTATGTGCTCGACGTGACGAAGAAGTGTATGGCACTGCTGAAAAACGCCTCTAAACAATAAGCCCCCGTCAGCCTTGTGGCTGGCGGGGCTTTTTTGTGGCTGTGTATAGCCTCAAATCCAGCGCAAATCCCCTGTGGGAGCGAGCCTGCTCGCGAAGGCGTAGTGTCAGTCGACGAATATGTTAACTGACTCACCGCTTTCGCGAGCAGGCTCGCTCCCACAGGGGATTTTGGTGGCGGCTGGAATGTAAAAAGCCCCCGCAAGCGTAGGCTGCGGGGGCTTTTTGTTTGACCGGCGCAGATCACTCCGCCGGCTGATCCTTGCTCTGACGCTTCTCGATCAAGTCCACCAGACGTTTGGCCAGCGCCGGGTAGTTCTCGTCGAAGTGGTGGCCACCAGGCAGTTTTACCGCTTCGCCGACGGCAGTCTTGTCGGTGCAGCCGCTCTCGTCGGTCTCTTCGGCGCCGTAGATGCACACCACTTTGGCCGCTGGCAGCTTGGCCATTTCCGGGCCGGTGGCGGCTTCTTTGCCGGCGTTGCCGAGCCAGCCTTCGACTTCGATTTCGAAGCTGCCGGTGCGTGCGAAGGCCAGCAGGATGATGGCGTCGACGCGTTGCTGCTCGGTGTCCGGCAGGCGGTTGTAGATCGCCGGCAGGACGTCGGCACCGAACGAGTAACCGGTGAGGATGAAGCGCTTGGTGCCCCATTTCTGGCGGTAGTGCTGCATCAGCTCGGTCAGGTCCAGCGCGCTTTGCTCCGGGCTCTTGTGCTGCCAGTAGTAGCGCAGGGTGTCGATGCCGACCACCGGGTAACCGATCTTGGCCATCTCGCCGGCCACGTCGCGGTCGAGGTCGCGCCAGCCGCCATCACCGGAAAGGAACAGGGTCACGGTGTCCTTGGCCTGACCGGCCGGCACTTCAACCACCGGGATCGCCAGACCACCGTTGGCCTTGTCGCCGCCGACGAGGATCTTGCGCAGCTCATTGTTCAGCACTTGCGGCAGATTGATGTCGTAGTCGCTGATGCTGGTTTCGGCGTTCGGTTGATCGCGCACGAAACCGGCGCTGGTGTCGTCCGGGTTGTCGTTCCACGCCACCAGCCAGTGGCCGTGGGCGGCAGATTTCGGCAGCAGGTGGGTGCAGCCGGGTTTTTCCAGGGCCAGGTCGACCGAGATCGCCTGGGCCTTGTCGTCCTTCTGCTCGGACAACCAGCGCCAGGCCAGCACCGCGCCAGGGCCGATACCGCTGACCAGCGTAGCCGGGCCATTCAGTTCGCGCAGGCCGGTTTGCAGGGCGCGGCTCTGTTGCAGGCAGTCCTTGGGCAGAATCACCTGAACGATCTGCGCCGAGGCGCTGCGGCTCAGGGTGCTCAATTGGTTGTCGGTCAGCTTCTGGTCGTCATTGACCGCTACCAGCACCTGAGCCTTGGGCTGGGTGCCGGGAATGACGCGGGTCATGACCGTGCCGTCGGCAGCCGTCAGTGGTTGCAGTGTCGGTTGCGGTGCCGGGCGTTTGAGGTACCAGTAACCGCCGCCGGCAATCACGGCCAGCACGATCAGTGCGGCCAGGATGTACTTCAGGGAGCGTTGAATCATCAGCGTTTCACCAATCCAGTCAAGCCGCCCGCGATCAGGGCAGCAGTATCGGCCAGCGCCACCAGCGGATCGAGTCCGGCGGGCACTGCCATATAACGGGGTTCCCAGTCAGGCTGGAACTTGTCTTTGAAGCGGCGCAAGCCTTGGAAGTTGTACAGCTGCTCACCACGGCGGAAGACCATCGAGCCCAGACGCTGGGTCAGCGGTGCACCTCGCCGGGGTTGCAACCCCGACAACGGCACCATGCCCAGGCTGAAGCGCGCGTATCCGTGACTCTTATAGTGTTGAATCAGGCCGACCATGAGGAACTCCATGGTCAGCTTGGGGGCGTCCGGGTGCGACCGCATCAGGTCGAGACTGGCCAGGTCATGGCTGTAAGTCTCGAGCAGGTTGGCGAACGCCACCGGGCGGCCCTCGAAGCGAATCACCGCAATGCGGAAATGCTTCAGGTAATCGTCGCTGAAACGGCCGAGGGAGAAGCCTTTCTCGCGCACGTTCTTGCCGGTCAGCCACGCATCGGAAATCACTTTCAACTCATCCATCGGCGCCTGGCCCGGCTCATGGATTTCCAGCGACAGACCGTCGCGGGTGCCACGGTTCCAGGTGTAGCGCAGGTCCTTCATCTCCTTGCCCTTGGCTTCCAGGTCAAAGCGATGCAGATCGACCCGGGCTTCTTCGCCGAGCTTGATCGCGGTCAGGCCGATGTCCATGTAGTACGGCAGGTTCTCGGCGCGCACCTGATAGAACACCGGACGGGTGTGATGGATGTCGCACAGGTCGCGGAACTGCCAGATCATCTCGGCACGCTGCTGGCCGGGGCCGATCGGGTCGTATAGCGCCACCAGGCTGCGGCCGCGACGGGCGTACATCAGGAACGCCTCGTCGTTGGGGTGAAACAGCAGCGCCTTGTCACCGGTCAGGGCGAGGCCGCCATCGGGTTGCGACGAGGCCATCAGGATTTTCGCGGCGCGATCCAGTTCGTCCGGGGTGGGCAGATGAATCACCGGGCGAGCGGTGCGCAGCAGCCAGGTCAGGGCGATCACCAGCAACAGCACCGCCGCGCCGAGCAGCGAGCGCAGGCCGCGCGGGGCGTCAGCGTCGAGGGTGAACTGCCACCACAGTTGATGGCTGTACGGCACGTCCTGATAGGCGAACAGCAGCAGCCAGGTCGAAGCGCCCAATACACACAGGCTGGCCACCAGATACAGCGGCGAGAACGGCAGTTCGGTCAGTCGACTCGGACGATAGAACGAACGGCGGAACACCCCGAGCAGCGCCGCGGTGAGCGTCATCAGCGTGGCTTCTTCCCAGTCGAAGCCTTTGAGCAGCGAAAGCAGGGCGCCGACCAGCAACAGAATGGTGGTCAGCATCCACGCCGCTGACAGGCGACGGCGCAGGCCCTGAGCGAGCAACAGACACAACACGCCAATCAGGCTGGCGCCGAAGTGCGAGGCGTCGACCAGGCGATGCGGGATCAGAAACCCGATGTGTTCAAGGCGCGTATCGATCTCCGGGGTGGCACCGGAAAACAGCAGTACCACGCCGGACAGGAACACCAGCACCGCCAGAATCGGCGCGGCCAGACCGGACGCGGCGCGCATGGTCTGGGTCTGGAACAGGCGCTGGCCTTCGTTGATCAGCAAAAACAGGCAGGCCACCAGCAGCGGCAGCACCACATAGATCAGGCGATACAGCAGCAGGGCGGCGGCCAGCGGCGCGGCGCCGAGGGTGTCAGCGAAAGCGGCGAGCAGGATCGCTTCGAAGACCCCGACCCCCCCCGGTACATGGCTGAGGACGCCAGCGGCCAGGGCCAGCAGGTACACCAGCAGGAAGGCGCCGAACGGCGGGGCTTCCGGCAGCAGCAGATAGAGCACGGTGGCGGCGGCGGCGACGTCGAGGGCGGTGATGATCAGTTGCAGGAAGGTCAGGCGCCGGCCCGGCAGGCGCAATGTGCGGCGACCGACCCTGACCAGCAGGTTGTCGCGGTATGGCTGCTCCGGCAGGCGGCGGCGATAGATGCCGACGGCCAGAATCGCGCCAAGCCCCAGCACCACCGCGGCGATCGTGCCGAGCAGGCCTTCTGACAAACCCAATGCAGTGGAGGCGGCGGGCAGGTCGCTCAGGGTCGCGAGGGCGGCCAGCGGAGGCAGGGCGCAACCCAGCGACAGGCTGGCGAACAGCGTCATGTGCGCGACTTCCGATGCCCCCAGACCATGTCGTGCATATAAACGGTAGCGCACCGAGCCGCCTGACAGCAGCGACAGGCCGATGGCGTTGCCAATCGCAAATGCGGTGAAGCCACCCAGCGCCAGAGTGCGCGGCGGCAAGGCCACGCCGGCATAGCGACTGGCCGACCATTCATAGCCGAGCAATATGATGAAGCCGACCACCGTCGCACTCACGGCTCCCAGCAGGGCCGGTTTCGGCACGGCCAGGATCGAGTCATGCAGGGCGTAGAGATCGAGTTCGCTCAGCAGATGGCGGCAGGCAATCAGCGCAATGGCAAACAGCAGCAACGTGACCGCCAGACCGATCGGCTGGCGATATTTGCTCAACCGATCCAGCAAGCGCAGGCGCTCGGGTTTGATCGGATGTTCTGCTGTGACGGTGTCTTGTGAATCAGACGAGTTGGCGCGCATCAATCACCTCTTGGATTGTGCGCGACAGGATGGAGGTATCCAGCCAAGTTACCAATCCCTGTAGAAAAAAATAATCACAAAATACTACGCCTCTCATCCGGGATCGGCGAGGGCGGGTCATGGATGGCAGACGTCTTGCCTGCGACTCAAGCTTAGTCGCAACTCGGCGGGTCTGACGATCCTGAGCGTTTCACTGCAGCGTGACAGATCATTGTTGCGAAAGGACTTTTTCCACAGATACAAAAAAGGCCACTCTTTCGAGCAGCCTTTTTTGATGTTTGGTTGCGGGAGCCGGATTTGAACCGACGACCTTCGGGTTATGAGCCCGACGAGCTACCAGACTGCTCCATCCCGCGTCTGTGTGGCGGCATTCTACAGGCGAACGGCGAGGTGTCAACCGCTAATCCCGTAAAGGGTCAAATAAGTGTGAATTTGCGTCAAACGGTCGCAGCGCAGCGGTAAGTTTCGGAAATGCAACGAATTCCTGTTTGCTCGACTGCGCGTTGATTGAAAAACAGACGCGCACAAAAAAGGCCACTCTTTCGAGTAGCCTTTTTTGATGTTTGGTTGCGGGAGCCGGATTTGAACCGACGACCTTCGGGTTATGAGCCCGACGAGCTACCAGACTGCTCCATCCCGCGTCTGTGTGTCGGCATTCTACAGAGGATCGCCGGGGTGTCAACCTTGAATCTGGATAAATCTGTTCCTGTTCAATCGCTTAGCGCTTTTTGCAGGGCGGGAGAAGGGACGCAGGGCAGGTGGGACAAGGCTTTCAGCTCTATCGGCCAATGATTTTCGATTGAGAAAATAAATTCATTGTCGTTGTCCTACAGACTGAAAAGAACATTCGGACTACTGGTGCTATATACAGGTGTCAGTGAGATACTGCGTTTCCGGCTCACCATGTTGCTTTTTCTGTCATGACCCAGCGAAAAATCATCCACGTCGACTGTGACTGTTTCTACGCCGCCATCGAGATGCGCGACGACCCGAACCTGGCCGGCAAGCCGCTGGCGGTGGGCGGGTCGGCGGATCGGCGTGGAGTGATTGCGACCTGCAACTATGAAGCGCGGGCCTATGGTGTGCGCTCGGCAATGTCATCCGGACATGCCTTGAAGCTGTGCCCCGACCTGACCATCGTCAAGCCGCGCATGGATGCCTATCGCGAAGCCTCGAAGGAAATCCACACGATCTTTCGCGATTACACCGACCTGATCGAACCGCTGTCGCTGGACGAAGCCTATCTCGACGTCTCCGACAGCGCGCATTTTGGCGGCAGCGCCACGCGTATCGCTCAGGATATTCGCCGGCGCGTTTCCAATCAGTTGCACATCACCGTGTCTGCGGGTGTGGCGCCGAACAAGTTTCTGGCCAAGATCGCCAGTGACTGGAAGAAGCCCAACGGGCTGTTCGTCATTACTCCGGATCAGGTGGAAGATTTCGTCAGCGGTTTGCCGGTGAGCAAGTTGCACGGCGTCGGCAAAGTCACCGCGGACAAGCTGGGCAAACTCGGCATCGCCGATTGCCTGCAATTGCGCGAGTGGGACAAGTTGGCGCTGGTGCGCGAATTCGGCAGTTTCGGTGAGCGACTCTGGAGTCTGGCCCGTGGGATTGATGACCGGCTGGTGCATAACGACAGTCGCCGTCAGTCAATCAGCGTGGAAAACACCTACGACGTCGATCTGCCGGATCTGCGCAGTTGCCTCGACAAGCTGCCGGAGCTGCTGGACACCCTGAAAACCCGCATGGAACGGATCGACAGCAGTTATCGGCCGGGCAAGCCGTTCGTCAAAGTGAAGTTTCATGACTTTACCCAGACCACATTGGAGCAGGCCGGGGCAGGGCGCGATCTGGGCAGTTATCAGTTGATGCTGACGCAGGCATTCAATCGTGGCGGGAAACCGGTGCGGTTGTTGGGGGTGGGGGTCCGGCTGGAGGATTTGCGCGGCGGTTTTGAGCAGATGGAGTTATTTGAGCGGTAGATTTATGGTGTCTGTCAGGACCCCTTCGCGAGCAGGCTCGCTCCCACATTAGATTGCATTCCACTGTGGGAGCGAGCCTGCTCGCGAAGCTTTTGCTGTTAATTCGGTCCTGGATCAGCCACCAGGCGCCCGGCATCCTTGGTCAGCGACTTGAGAAACTCGGCCTGCAATTCAGGATCGTTGCGCGTGAGTTCGATCAGGCTTTGCTCCAGCTCGCTGGCTTCTTCTTCCAGACCCAGCTCCGACAGGCGCTTGACCCGGTGGACCCACTGGCTCACTTCGTCGTCTTCCAGATCGTCATAAATCAACCCGTGGGCTTCGAGCAACTTGCTGCGCAAATGACTGCTGATCGCCAGGGACGAATCGCTGTGGACGTCATCCTTGCCGTCTTCGACGCTGATTTGCAGCTTGCCGATGTGATTCAAGTCATTTTCGGCAAACGGACTGTCCAGCAGGTTCAGGCGCAGCACGCCGTTGCGGTCAGTGGTCATGTCGAAGGACTGCTTGCCAGCCTTGACCTGCACCGGGCGCTCGCTCCACGGCAGGCTCGAATATTCCGTGCGCTTGTCGCGCTGGACTTCATCGATACCGGCCAGGTTCTGTTGTGCACGACCGTGAGACTGCACGTTCATGAACGGGTTGACCCCGGCAATGCCGTAGTTCAGCCAGTCCTTGGTCACGCTGTCCGGCAGATTGCCCAAAGCGAACACGTTGACCACATTGGCGCCGAGACCGGCAACCACCGCCACTGCACCCAACGGAATCTCATAGATTTCGCGCCAGGGCTGGTAAGGCGTGTAGCGGTCGTAACGGCGTGTGACTTCGAACTCGGTGACTTCGAAGGTCTTCTGTTCGTTGATCTTCACACGTCGCTGCGGCAGCTCGAGCACCTTAGGCTCACCGACATCGATCTGCAGGCTGTGGTCGAGCAGTTTGCGCTCGACCCGCTCTTCGTGCTCGCTGCGCTGTGACATCTGATTGGCGCAGCCGCTGACCAGCAGGGCGCCGCACAAGGCGGCGCCACCGAGGCCCAAGGTGTTTCGCTTGAACATGAGGTCTCTATCTGGATTCAGCGGCGGATACGGGCCTGAAGGAAGGACAGCACATCGGCGACCGGCAGCGCTTGCGCTTCGGCTTCGGTGCGGCTCTTGTATTCCAGGTTGCCTTCGGCGAGGCCGCGGTCACTGACCACGATCCGGTGAGGAATGCCGATCAGCTCCATGTCCGCGAACTTGATGCCCGGGCTGGTTTTCTTGTCGCGATCGTCCAGCAGTACTTCGAAACCGGCGGCAGTCAGTTCTGCGTACAGCTTGTCGGTGGCTTCGCGCACCTGCTCGGTTTCATAGCGCAGCGGTACCAGGGCGATCTGGAACGGCGCCAGGGTGTCGCTCCAGATGATGCCTTTGTCGTCGTTGTTCTGCTCGATGGCGGCAGCGACCACGCGGGATACGCCGATACCGTAGCAACCCATCTCCAGCGTGACCGGCTTGCCGTTCTCGCCCAGCACTTCGCACTTCATCGCCTTGCTGTACTTGTTGCCCAGCTGGAAGATGTGCCCGACTTCGATGCCGCGCTTGATTTCCAGCGTGCCTTTGCCGTCCGGGCTTGGGTCGCCGGCCACGACGTTACGCAGGTCGGCGACGGTCGGAACCGGCAGATCACGCTCCCAGTTCACGCCGAAGTAGTGCTTGTCGTCGATGTTCGCGCCGATGCCGAAGTCGCTCATCAGTTCGACCGAGCGGTCGATGATGATCGGCAGTGGCAGGTTCAGCGGGCCGAGGGAACCGGCGCCGGCGCCAATGGCGTCACGCAGTTCGGCATCGGAGGCCATGACCAGCGGGCTGGCAACGCCTGGCTGGTTGGCAGCCTTGATTTCGTTGAGCTCGTGGTCGCCACGGATGATCAGCGCAATCAGCTTGCCTGGCTCTTCGGCGTGGACAATCAGGGTCTTGATGGTCTTTTCAATCGGCAGATTGAATTTTTCCACCAGCGCGGCAATGGTCTTGGTGTCCGGGGTGTCGACCAGGCGCAGCTCTTCGGCCGGCGCTGGACGCGAGGTTTCCCGTGGCACGGCTTCGGCTTTCTCGATGTTCGCCGCGTAGTCGGAGCCGTTGCTGAAGACGATGTCGTCTTCGCCGGACTCGGCCAGTACGTGGAACTCATGGGAGCCAGCGCCACCGATCGAACCGTTGTCGGCCTCAACCGGACGGAATTTCAGGCCCAGGCGGGTGAACACGTTGCAATACGCCTGATGCATGCGGTCGTAGGTGACCTGCAGCGAAGCCTGATCGGCGTGGAACGAGTAGGCGTCCTTCATGATGAATTCACGGCCACGCATCAAGCCGAAGCGTGGGCGGATTTCGTCACGGAATTTGGTCTGGATCTGGTACAGGTTGATCGGCAGCTGCTTGTAGCTGCTCAACTCGTTGCGCATCAGATCGGTGATCACTTCTTCGTGGGTCGGGCCCGCGCAGAAGTCGCGACCGTGGCGGTCTTTGATGCGCAGCAGCTCAGGGCCGTATTCTTCCCAGCGCCCCGATTCCTGCCACAGCTCGGCCGGTTGGGTGCTCGGCATCAACACTTCAAGAGAACCGGCAGCGTTCATTTCTTCGCGAACGATGGCTTCAACCTTGCGCATTACCCGCAAGCCCATCGGCAGCCAGGTGTACAGGCCCGAAGCGAGTTTGCGGATCATGCCGGCGCGCAGCATCAGCTGGTGGCTGACGACGACCGCATCGGAAGGCGTTTCTTTCTGTGTGGCGAGCAAAAATTGACTGGTGCGCATGGTTGGCCGTTGTCGGTTGCTATGACTGGAAATGACTGAGCAGTGTACCGGCGAGATTTGCCGACGTACAGGATTGCGCTTGGCGGTGAGGCTCGACGGCGGGAATCCTCCCGCCGTATCTGAAATGTCCTACGACTCTTCGACGACGGAGGTCGGTGCAGGCTCGGGCGTTGGCGTCGGGCCCGCGCGGCGATTTTCCTGGAACCAGTGCAGGGCAATCAGCACCAGCGTCGGCACACCGAGCAGCGCGGTGATCATGAAGAAGTTGTGGTAGCCGAACTTCTCGACCATGACACCGGAGTAACCGCCCATCAGGCGCGGTAGCAACAGCATGATTGAGCTGAGCAGGGCGTACTGGGTGGCCGAGAACTTGAGGTTGGTCAGACTCGACAGGTAGGCGACGAACGCCGAGGTCGCGAGCCCGGAACTGAAATTGTCGAGGGAGATGGTCACTACCAGCATCTGCAGGTTCGGCCCCATGTCGGCCAGCATCACAAACAGCAGGTTGGTCGCCGCCGAAGCCGCGCCACCGATGAACAGGATCGGCAGGATGCCGAAACGCACGATCAGCAGGCCGCCCATGCCGGCGCCGACCAGGGTCATGATCAGGCCAAAGATCTTGCTCACGCTGGCGATCTGATCCTTGGTGAAGCCCTGGTCGATGTAGAACACGTTGGCCATCACGCCCATCACCGTGTCGGACATCCGATAGGTGGCGATCAGTCCGAGCAGCAGCAACGCCTGCCAGCGGTAACGCAGGATGAAGTCGTTGACCGGCGTCAGCACTGGCGCCAGGCCGCGACGGCCCATGGTTGACAGGCACAGGCCGGTGAGCAGGGTATAGAGGATGGCACGCAGGAAGGCGCGGTCTTCGAGCAGCAGGTCGAGCGGGCTCATCTGACCGAACAGTACGCTGGCGAAATCGGTGTTGTAGAGCTGAGTGAACATTGCCGGAACGGACACCAGCAACACGATCAGCACGAATACCGAGGCCAGTTGATGGACGAAGCTGTAGCGGCCGGCCTGCAACTGCGTGCGCAATGGCACGGGCGGTTCGCGCATCAGCAGCGAGGTCAACAGGGCAGGGACCATCAACACCCCGAACAGGGCGTAGGTGCCGGTCCAGGCTGAATGTTGGTAGTTGAAGCCGGTGGAACCGAAGCCTTCGGCGAAGAACAGCGCGCCCGCCGTGGCCAGCAGGGCGGCGACGCGGTAGCCGGACATGTAACTGGCGGCCAGTGCGGCCTGACGGCTGTCGTCGGCGATTTCCAGGCGATAGGCGTCGACCGCGATATCCTGGGTGGCGGAGGCGAAGGCGACGATGACGGCAATGGCGATCAGCCAGGACAGGTGTTTCTGCGGATCACAGAAGCCCATGCCGATCAGGCCCAGAATCACTAACGACTGCGAGAGCACCAGCCACGAACGGCGGCGGCCCAGCTTGCCCAATAAAGGCAGGCGCCATTGGTCGAGCAGCGGTGACCAGACCCATTTGAAGGCGTAGGCCAGGCCGATCAGGCTGGCGTAGCCGATGGTTTCACGGGCAACGCCGGCTTCACGCAGCCAGACGGACAGCGTCGAAAACACCAGCATGTACGGCAGGCCGGCAGCAAAACCGAGCAACAACAGCACGAGCGTCGAAGGACTGGCATAGGCGGCTAGCGCGGCGCGCCAGGTTTTACGGGGCATGGGCTGAAGTCTGCCTCAAGATTGCGAAAACAAAGCGCGCACTCTAACCGCTGTGCTCTATCGGACGCCAGCCATGGCGCTGAATATCCACACGATTGTTCAGGATGGTGACGCCTTCAGAACGTAATCGTGCCCGTTGTTCGTCCCCCGAAGGGCTGCCCAGCGGCAGGCTGATCCGACCGCCAGCACCCAATACCCGGTGCCACGGCAGTCTGGTGTCGCCGGGTAGTTGGCTGAGGGTCCGGCCGACCCAGCGGGCGGCGCGCCCCAGACCCGCGAGTTCGGCCAGCTGACCATAGCTGACCACTTTGCCTTCAGGTACTTGGGCAAGGGTGGAATAAAGCGCCGTGCGTCGGATTTGCGCTTCGCTTTCATCGGGAGGGTTCGGCTCTTTCACCGGTGCGGTTCCTGAACATCGGTCGAGTGGATGGACTTAAGCGTAATCGCTCGTCGGCCAGATGAGAAATGAACTCAATGGAAATCGTCCGGTCAGTCCTTGTCAGGGTCTTATTCCTACGGATAATGCCGACCTTTTTTCGCAAACTTGAGCCCTTGAACTGCTTATGCTGTCCAGAACCCTGCTGTGCCTTGCTGTTTTCAGTGCGTCTACGCCCCTGCTTGCCGACACCGTCTGGTTGAAGAACGGTGACAAATTGAGCGGCAAGATTTCCGTTTTCGATGGCGGCAAATTGCTGATTCAGACCCAGTACGCGGGTGCGGTCACCATTGACTGGAAAGAGGTCAAGACCCTGCAGAGCGATCAGGAACTGCTGGTCAAACAGGACGCCTACAACGGTGAGAAGGCCAAGTCGCTGAGCGCTGCTGAGGACGGCAAGGTCACTCTGGCCAACGGCGAGGCGCCGAAAACCGTCGAGCTGGCGAGTATCCAGCAGATTCTCAAACCGAAACCGGTGGTCGAAGATCTGGTGTGGAAAGGCAATATCGGCCTGGCGATGGACTATCAGCGGGCGGAAAAGGATACCGACGATTACGACATCGACTTCAAGACCACCGCACGTCATGGTCGCTGGCGGCACACTGCCGAGGGCGAATACAACCGCGAAGTGCAGGACGACGCAGTCACCACCAATAACTGGCGCGCTGAATACGCGCTCGACCGTTTCCTCACCGACAAGTGGTTCTGGCAGGGGCGCCTGAACTACAAGCGTGATTACGTTGAAGAGCTGTCACGTCAGCGCGTGGTCGGTACCGGTCCGGGCTACCAGTTCTGGGACGACGAGCTGGGGGCGTTCTCGCTCGGCTCGCTGCTCAACCGCACCGATTACGAGTACAGCGATGGCGGCAAGGACAATTTCTATTCGGTCGCCATGAAGTGGGATTACAACCGCTACCTGATCGGCAAGAAGGTCGAGTTCTTCACCAACGGCGAACTGGGCAAGCCGCTGTCGGACGTGGCCAACTACGCGCTGGATGCCGAGATGGGGCTGCGTTACAAGGTCACCGACTGGGCGTCGCTCAATCTCAAGGCCGAGCGCGACATCATCAGTGGCACGAAGGACGCAGATTTGAACAAGACCCGCTATACCGCAGGGTTTGGCGTGGCCTGGTAAGGCACAAGCAAAAGATCGCAGCCTGCGGCAGCTCCTACAGGATGAACACCATTCCCCTGTAGGAGCTGCCGCAGGCTGCGATCTTTTTTTGCGTCTGGAAAACAGACACCCACAAAAAAGCCCCGCTTTTGAGGGCGGGGCTCTTTTCTAAAGAAGCTACAAGTTAGATAACTTGTACTTCTTCAGCTTGCATGCCTTTCTGACCGCGGGTAGCGATGAAAGAAACCTGTTGGCCTTCTTTCAGGCTTTTGAAGCCGTCGGATTGGATAGCTTTGAAGTGAACGAACAGGTCGTCACCGGATTGTGGAGTGATGAAGCCGAAGCCTTTTTCATCGTTGAACCACTTAACGGTACCGGTTTGGCGATTAGACATGGTGTAACTCCTTGAACAAAGATAACTGCGACTCAGGAAGAACCCTGGCCGAGACTGAGTGCAAAGAGCAGGAAAAATTCTTGTAGATGGTTGGATCGAAATTCAACATATCGTGTAGAGATTCTCAGTGACACAAGCAGCACAGTGGCGCCACCTTAACCCTTTTTCCGGAACGTGCCAATGCTTCTTGCGAAGGTTTCTCTGTTTTAAGGATCGGCGGTGTGACGCTTCGTCGCCAGGGCGCGTATTTCCAGCGTGTTCGCCGAGAATTGCAGCGCACACTTTGAACCCGGCGGCGCGCCCGGTAAGATGCCGGACAGATTTTTTCCACCTCGCTATTCAGGACACCCGCCATGAGCATCAAATCGGACAAGTGGATTCGCCGCATGGCGCAGGAACACGGCATGATCGAGCCTTTCGTCGAGCGCCAGGTGCGCGGCAGCGACGACAGCCGTGTGATCTCCTACGGTGTGTCGAGCTACGGCTATGATGTGCGCTGCACCAACCATTTCAAGGTGTTCACCAACATCAACTCGGCGATCGTCGACCCGAAAAACTTCGACGCCGGCAGCTTTGTCGACATTCACAGCGATGTCTGCATCATTCCGCCGAACTCCTTCGCCCTGGCCAGCACCGTCGAATACTTCCGCATTCCGCGCAACGTATTGACCATCTGCCTGGGTAAGAGCACCTATGCGCGTTGCGGCATCATCGTCAACGTCACCCCGCTCGAGCCTGAGTGGGAAGGTCATGTGACCCTGGAATTCTCCAACACCACCAACCTGCCGGCGAAGATCTATGCCAACGAAGGTGTGGCGCAAATGCTGTTCCTCGAATCCGACGAACAATGCGAAGTTTCCTACAAGGATCGCGGCGGCAAGTATCAAGGCCAGCGTGGCGTGACCCTGCCGCGTACCTGATCCGTCCGGCAGTTCGCGGGAATTCTTTGGCGGGCAGGCACTCTATGGGGTGTACTGCCCGTTTTTGCTTCTGGCAAAGCGGGCCTTCGCCGAGGAGGTTGCATGAAGATCGATCCGCATATCACCGCCGAACTGGCAAGGCTTGAGCCCAATCAGGTTGGCGTTTTGGCCTGGTCATTGTTGGCACACCCGGCTTTCCATATGGCTGGCGGCATTCCCGGTCAGCCTGATCCCGATACGCCCAACGAACAACCGACCGAACCGGGCGAGCCGACGCTGCCGGACGAGCCGCCACCCGCGCCAGTGGCCTGAGCCGCTGCCCCATAATGGCCAGTTGGCCGAGGTGTGCCCCAAGACCTCAGCTGACTGGCCATATTTCGTTGTCGCCGACGACGAAAATCCTGCAGGTGTCATCCTTCTCCACCGCAAAGCCGCCGGTAAACGCGCCAAACGCCGGCAACAGGCTCAAACCCTCGCCCAACCGGAAACACGCCAGACGCAAACGCTGCCGCCCTTTGCCGTTAAGCCGATAGACGGGATGCACGTGCCCGGCCAGCACATGCCGTTCCGGGTGCGGGTCGGGTTCGTGTTGTAAGGCAAACGGCCCGAGCAGCATCGGTTCCGGAACCACGCGGATATTCAGCGCCGCCGGCGGGTCCCCGGCGCGCTTGTCGTGGTTGCCGCGAATCAGTGTCATCGGCAGATCCGCGTGACGTGCGCGCCATTCGGCCAAAGCATTCAGCGTGCCCGCCGCATGCGAACCGGGACCGTGCAGAAAGTCACCGAGGAAAAGCAGCTGCCGGCAGGGCAGCCTCGCCAGCAAGCGGTCGAGCACTTCAATGTTCGCCGTCGTGGTGCCTTGTGGCACTGGCTGGCCGAGGCTGCGGTACGCCGCAGCCTTGCCGAAATGCACGTCGGCGATCAGCAGCGCTTGCTGCGCCGGCCAGTACAAAGCCTTTTCCGGCAGCAGCCAGAGTTCCTCGCCGGCCAGGCGCACGGGATACGCTGCACTCATGAGGCTTGACCCTTGTCGGCGGATTGCTCCAGATCACCGACCATGCGCCGGATGCGGTCGGCAAGTTTTTCCGAGCTCATGCTTTCGCGCATGCGCTCCACCAGCAACGGAAAGCCCAGCGGTGTAGGCCGTTTGATCAGGTGCATGTCCAGTTTCATCCGGTTGATTCGCTCCAATGTCTGTTCCAGACGACGAATATCCAGTTCTTCGCGCAGGACTTCTTCCCCGGCCTGGGCCAGCAGCAGGTTATCGGCGTCGTATTGCTTGAACACCTCGAAGAACAATCCGCTGGAGGCCTGCACCTGACGGGTACTTTTCGGCGCGCCGGGATAGCCGGCGAACACCAGCCCGGCGATCCGCGCAATTTCGCGAAAGCGCCGCAACGCCAGCTCCCCGGCATTCAGGCTGGCGAGCACGTCGCGCAGCAGATGCTCGGGGCTGAGCAGCGTTGCATCGAATTGCCCGGACCAATCGACCGGTGTGGCGCTGAGCAACTCCAGCCCGTAATCATTGACCGCAATCGAAAACGTCAGCGGCTGGCGCTGGCTCATGCGCCACGCCAGCAGGCTGGCGAGCCCCAGATGCACCTGGCGCCCGGCAAACGGGTAGAGGAAAAGGTGCCAGCCTTCGCGGGATTTCAGCACCTCTGCCAACAGACTGTCGGAAGTGGGCAGATCCGACCAGCGCGCCTGGGTTTGCAGCAACGGTTGCAGCGCTTGCATTTCCGGGCTGGCGAACTCACCGCGCGCGGCCGCTGTGAAGCGACTGACCACGGCAGCGGCCAATTCGTTGGAAAGCGGCATCCGCCCGCCATTCCAGCGCGGCACGGCGGCTTTCTTTGCGGTGCTGCGTTTGACGTACGCGGTCATGTTTTCCACCCGCACCAATTCCAGCAAACGCCCGGCGAACAGAAAGCCGTCACCCGGTTTCAGCCGCGCGATGAAACCTTCCTCGACGCTGCCCAATTGCTTGCCGCCGCCACCCTTGCTCCAGAATTTCAGATGGATGCTCGCATCGCTGACGATGGTGCCGATGCTCATGCGATGGCGGCGGGCGAGCCGTGCATCGGGGACGCGCCAGACGCCATTTTCGTCCGGTTCGACCCGGCGGTAATCCGGATAGGCCGTCAGAGACAGCCCGCCGTGACGTACGAATGCCAGCGCCCAGGCCCAGTCCGCCAGCGTGAGGTCTCGATAAGCCCAGGCACCACGGACTTCTTCGTACAGCGCCTCGGGAATAAAGCCACCGCCTAGCGCCATGCTGACCAGATGCTGCACCAGCACATCCAGCGGTTGGTGCGGCGACAGGCGCGGTTCGATGTGGCGTTGCGCCACGGCATCGCGTGCGGCGACGGCTTCGATCAGCTCCAGGCTGTGGGTCGGCACCAGCGTCACTCGCGAGGTGCGCCCCGGCGCGTGACCGGAGCGCCCTGCACGCTGCATCAGCCGCGCCACGCCCTTGGCCGAGCCGATTTGCAGCACCCGTTCCACCGGTAAAAAATCCACGCCCAGATCCAGGCTTGACGTACAGACCACGGCTTTCAACTGCCCGTCCTTCAACGCTTGCTCGACCCAGTCGCGGGTCTCGCGAGACAGTGAACTGTGGTGCAGCGCGATCAGTCCGGCCCAGTCCGGCCGCGCTTCGAGCAACGCCTGATACCAGATTTCCGACTGCGCGCGGGTGTTGGTGAAGACCAGGCTGCTGGCGCAGGCGTCGAGTTCGGCGACAACCTGCGGCAGCATCTTCAGACCAATGTGCCCGGCCCACGGAAAACGATCGATGGCGGGCGGGATCAAGGTGTCGACCTTGAGTGATTTTTCGCTCTGGCCCTGCACGCTGATGCCGCCGCCCTGTGGGATCAGCACCTGTTCGGCGTGGGCTTGATTACCAAGGGTCGCGGACACGCCCCAGACGATCAGCTCCGGTTGCCAGTGGCGCAGGCGGGCGAGGGCCAGTTGCAGCTGTACGCCGCGTTTGTTGCCGAGCAATTCGTGCCATTCATCGACGACGATCATGCGCAGGCTCGACAGTGCGGTTTGTGCGTCGGCGCGGGCGAGCAGCAGGGTCAGGCTTTCCGGGGTGGTGATCAGCGTAGTCGGCAGGCGTCGGCCCTGACGCGCGCGTTCAGCGCTGCTGGTGTCGCCGGTGCGCAGACCGATGCTCCACGGAATCTGCAAATCGCTGACCGGCGCTTGCAGGGCACGCGCGGTGTCGGCAGCGAGGGCGCGCATCGGCGTGATCCACAACACGGTCAGTGGTTCGGCTGGTGCTTTGCGTTTTTTGCTGTCTGCAACGCTGGGTTTGATGCGGGCGAAGCGGTTGAGCGCGGCGAACCACACCGCATAGGTTTTACCGGCGCCGGTGCTGGCATGGAGCAACCCGGACTGACCTTGTTTGACGGCGGCCCACACCTGCTTTTGAAAGGCAAACGGCTTCCAGTTGCGTGCGCTGAACCAGGTTTTTGCGAGGTCGGTGGAGGTGGGCATACCGGCGGCGTGCGCTCTGAACGTGTTCCTTCAGTGACCGCGCCGACTGGCGAAAGGTTTAATCACGCCGCAATCCCCGTGTAGGAGCTGCCGCAGGCTGCGATCTTTTGATGTTGCCTTTCAAAATCAAAAGATCGCAGCCTGCGGCAGCTCCTACATTGGAGATTCGGGTTACTTGAGGTTTCCGCTGAGGAACTGCTTCAGCCGTTCGCTGCGCGGATTGCCCAGCACGTCTTCCGGCGCGCCTTCTTCTTCCACCAGGCCTTGATGCAGGAACAACACCTGGCTGGAGACCTTCCGGGCGAAGCTCATTTCATGGGTCACCATGATCATCGTCCGGCCTTCTTCAGCCAGACCCTGAATCACTCGCAGCACCTCACCCACCAACTCCGGGTCGAGCGCCGAGGTCGGTTCGTCGAACAGCATCACTTCCGGCTCCATCGCCAGCGCCCGGGCGATCGCCACCCGCTGTTGCTGGCCGCCGGAGAGAAACGCCGGGTACTGATCGGCGACGCGCGCCGGCAGGCCAACCTTGTCCAGGTAACGTCGGGCGCGGTCTTCCGCTTCCTGTTTGCTGCAACCCAGCACCCGGCGCGGGGCCATGGTGATGTTTTCCAGCACGGTCATGTGGCTCCACAGATTGAAGTGCTGGAACACCATCGCCAGTCGCGTGCGCAGGCGTTGCAGTTCATTCGGGTCGGCGACATGCATGCCGTGGCGGTCGGTGACCATGCGAATCGCCTGGCCGTCGAGGCTCATGGCGCCATCGTTGGGTTGTTCGAGGAAGTTGATGCAGCGCAAAAAGGTGCTTTTGCCCGAGCCACTGGCGCCGATCAGGCTGATCACGTCGCCGGTTTTGGCCTTGAGCGAAACGCCTTTGAGTACCTGATGGTCGCCATAGCTTTTGTGCAGACCTTCAACCGTCAATTTGTACATGGGACAGACATCCTCAAGGCGAAAGTAGGTAGCCGCTGCGATAGGCTTCGGCGCCGGCCACGTGGGCGATCACCATGCCGGCAGTGGCCATGCGCCGCAGCGAGCGGGCGTACATCACGCCGGCAGCGGTGCAGCAAATGGGGGTAACCCGGTCACTGATCGGGTCGATGATTTCGGCAATCTGTTGCCCGGCTTGCAGGTACTGGCCGGCTTGCGCGGTGTACACCAGCAGCCCGCCGGCCGCTGTCGCGACCGGCTCGACACCGGCCAAAGGTGTTGCGGGGAAGGGCAAGGGCGGTTGCGGCCGGGTCTCGCCGACGATCGCATCGAACTGGATCAGGTAATCGATCAAGGCCTGGCAGTCACGACTGGCCATCGGGTGATTGACGTCACCCTGGCCGCGCAACTCCACGGTCACTGAAAAACTGCCCAGCGGAATCTCGAAGTGCTCGCCAAAGCGTTCCTGCAGTTGCCACCACAGCAGGGTGAAGCATTCGTCGAACGACTGGCCGCCGGAATCGGTGGCCAGCAAGCTCGCCTGGGCTTCGATATAACGCGCCAGCGGCTCGACCTGCGGCCACGCCTCGGGCGTGGTGTAGAGGTGAACCACCGATTCGAAATCGCAATGCAGGTCCAGCACCATGTCGGCATCACACGCCAGCCGTTGCAGGGTCAGGCGCTGGGATTGCAGCTGCGTGGCGGGTGTCTGGCGGGCGAGGGCGTTGCGCAGGCTGGCGCGGATCAGCTCAAGGTTGCGCTGCGGGTCGTCGCCCAGTTGGCCCTCGATGTCGTTGCCGATTTCTTCGCTGAGGTCGACGAACCAGCGATTGAAATTCTGCCCGCTCTCCAGCTCGTAACGGCCCAGCGGCACGTCCATCAGCACTTGTTCGAGGCCGACCGGATTGGCCACCGGCACCAGCACGATCTGACTGCGCAGGCGCCCGGCGGCTTCCAGCTCCGCCAGGCGCTGCTTGAGGTGCCAGGCCACGAGCATGCCGGGCATTTCGTCGGCATGCAGCGAGGACTGGATGTAGATCTTGCCTTGGGCCTGCTCAGGGCCGAAGTGGAAGCTGTGGATCTGGCGTGCGGTCCCCGGCACCGGGGCCAACAGGTCATGGATCTGGTGTCGCATTACAGGGTTTCCTAGTGGGTCGGCCCGAGGAAGGCCAGCCATCGGCGTTCGGCGAGGCGGAACAGGCCGACCAGCGCAAAGGTAATGGTCAGGTAGATCAGCGCGGCGATGCCGAACGACTGGAAGGTCAGGTAGGTCGCCGAGTTGGCGTCCCGTGCCACTTTCAGGATGTCGGGGATGGTCGCGGTGAAGGCCACGGTGGTCGAGTGCAGCATCAGGATCACTTCGTTGCTGTAATACGGCAACGAACGGCGCAGCGCCGAGGGCATGATCACGTAGGCATACAGCTTCCAGCCGGTCAGACCGTAGGCCTTGGCCGCTTCGACTTCACCGTGGTTCATGCTGCGGATCGCCCCGGCGAAAATCTCCGTGGTGTAGGCGCAGGTGTTCAAGGCAAACGCGAGGATCGTGCAGTTCATCGCATCGCGAAAGAAACTGTCGAGCAACGGCTGCGCGCGCACTGCGGCCAGGCTGTAGATCCCGGTGTAGCAGATCAGCAACTGGATGTAGAGCGGCGTGCCACGGAACAGGTAGGTGTAGAACTGCACCGGCCAGCGCACATAGAAGTGCGAGGACACCCGGGCAATCGACAGCGGGATCGACACCAGGAACCCGATGAAGATCGAGGCGCTGAGCAACCACATCGTCATCGCCAGCCCGGTGATGTTGGTGCCGTCGGTATAAAGGAAGGGTTTCCAGTATTCCTGCAGGAGTTCGATCATCGTACGGCCTCCCGGGCACCGGCGGCGTAACGGCGCTCAAGCCAGCGCAGGATGACGTTCGAAGCACTGGTGATCAGCAGATAGATCAAGGCGGCGAGTACCAGGAAGTAGAACAGTTGATAGGTGCTTTTACCGGCGTCCTGCGCGGCTTTGACCAGATCCGCCAGACCGATGATCGACACCAGCGCGGTGGCCTTGAGCATCACCATCCAGTTGTTGCCGATGCCCGGCAGGGCGAAGCGCATCATTTGCGGGAACACCACGAAGCGAAAACGCTGGCCGCGCTTCAGGCCATAGGCAGTGGCCGCTTCAACCTGACCGCGCGGTACGGCGAGAATCGCCCCACGGAAGGTTTCGGTGAAATACGCGCCATAGATGAAACCCAGGGTGATCACCCCGGCGGTAAAGGAGTCGATCTCGATGTAATCCCACTCCATGACGTCGGTCAGGGCGGTCAGCCAGGTTTGCAGGCTGTAGAAGATCAACAGCATCAGCACCAGATCCGGCACCCCTCGAATCAGCGTGGTGTAGAGCTGGGCAGGCAGGCGCAGCAGTTTGGATTTCGACAGTTTGGCACTGGCGCCCAAGAGACCGAGCAACACGGCCACCAGCAGCGACAACGCCGACAATTTGATGGTCATCCAGGTGCCTTCCAACAGCAACGGACCGAAGCCCTTGAGGCTGAAGGCGGAGAGCCCCAGATTTTGTAAGAGGTTTTCGAACATAAATCAGCAACCTGAGCGGATGGAAAAGGCGCCCATCGAGTGATGGGCGCCAGGGCATTATTTACCGCTGTACAGATTCAGATCGCCAAAGTGTTTCTTTTGAATCTCGGCGTATTTGCCGTCATCGTGTAACGCTTTGATACCTTTATCTAAAAGCGCCTTCAGGTCTTTGTTACCTTTCTTAATACCGACAGCGGTTTTGGCTGGCAGCAATTCGCTGTCGACCGGCTTGCTGACTTCGTAGTTGGCGCCATCCGGCGACTTCAAAAAGCCCAGTTCGGCTTGCAGCATGTCCTGGATCGAGGCGTCGAGACGGCCGTTTTTCAGGTCGGCGTAGACCTGGTCCTGGTTGGCGTAAGCCTGGATTTTCACCCCGGCCTTCTCCAGGACGGCCTTGGCGTAGGCTTCCTGGATGGTGCCTTGCTCGTAACCGACGGATTTGCCCTTGAGAGAGGCGACGTCATCGCTCAGGCCGGAACCCTTCTTGAACACATAGGAAGTCGGGCCGGAGAACAGTTCGCTGGAGAAATCGATCGCCTTTTCACGGGCCGGGGTTACGGTCATCGACGAAATCACACCGTCGAATTTGTTGGCGTTGAGGCCCGGAATCATGCCGTCGAAGTCGCTTTCAACCCATTTGCACTTGACCTTCAGCTCGGCGCAGATCGCGTTGCCCAGGTCGATGTCGAAGCCCACCAGGCTGCCGTCGGCCGCTTTCGACTCGAACGGTGCGTAGGAAGGATCAACGCCAAAACGCAGCTCTTTGTATTCCTTGGCCAGCGCGGAGCCGGCAGCCATGCACAACGCCAGTGCAGAAAGGGTCAGCAATGCTTTTTTCATTATTCAATCCCTAAGAACCAATATGAGCGCTTGTGGCGCAGAATTATTGTTACTGGAACGCGTACGACCTATAGAAAGTAGCAATTTCCGAACCAGAGTCCCGAACAAGTGTTTTAAAAGGTTGGGGGAGGGGAGAGGGAAAGGGATTGGTGCACGGAACCGGGCGGTTGTTGAAGGCTGCACCAAGTTGGGTCGAGGCATGCATTTTCAAGTGATGGGATGAGCCATTGTGGCGAGGGAGCTTGCTCCCGCTGGAGGGCGAAGCACTCCCCAGGTTTTTTCAGACTGACCGTCTTTTTTGCGACTGCTGCGCAGCCGATCGGGAGCAAGCTCCCTCGCCACAGGGAGTTCATTCAGTTGGATGTGATCAGTGTCCCCGGAAACCGGGTCAGGCCAGTAAATCCTGCAACGTCGCCAGGCTGTCGGCCTCATCCACCGTCTTGTCCTGCCGCCAGCGCAGCATGCGCGGAAAACGCACGGCAATGCCGCTCTTGTGCCGTCGCGACAGGGCGATCCCTTCGAAACCCAGTTCGAACACCAGACTCGGTTTGACGCTGCTCACCGGGCCGAATTTTTCCACGGTGGTCTTGCGCACGATGCTGTCGACTTGGCGCATTTCCTCGTCGGTCAGCCCCGAATAGGCCTTGGCGAACGGTACCAGCGCCCGTTGGCTGGACTCAGGCGGGCCGTCCCACACGGCGAAGGTGTAATCGCTGTACAGACTGGCGCGCCGGCCATGTCCGCGCTGGGCATAGATCAAAACCGCATCGACGCTGAATGGATCGACCTTCCACTTCCACCACACGCCCATGTCCTTGGTCCGGCCCACGCCATACAGGGCGTCGCGGGCCTTGAGCATCATGCCCTCGACCCCCAGTCGCCGTGAGGCTTCACGCTGCCGGGCCAGATCGAACCAGTCACTGCCAGTGAGCATCGGCGAGGCCAGTAACACCGGGTTGTTACTTTGGGCGATCACTTGCTCCAGTTGCGCACGCCGTTCGGCCTGCGGACGATTGCGCCAGTCTTCGCCCTGCCACTCCAGCAAGTCGTAGGCGAGGACCACCACCGGCACTTCTTCGAGGATCTTCTTGTCGAGGGTTTTGCGGCCGATGCGTTGCTGCAGCAGGGCGAAGGGTTGCACCGCCGGCGCAGCTGTCGATTGCGGGTCGAACGCGTCTTCAGTGCTGGGGTGGGTGCTTTTCCAGACCACGATTTCGCCGTCGATCACCGTGCCGTCGGGTAACGCGTGGATCAACGTATCGAATTCGGGAAAGCGTTCGGTCACCAGTTCTTCACCGCGCGACCAGACCCACAACCGCCCCTCACGTTTGACCACCTGCGCGCGGATCCCATCCCACTTCCATTCCACCTGCCAGTTGCTCGCCGGGCCCAGCAATGTTTCGAACTCCTCCACCGGTTGCGACAAGGCATGGGCGAGGAAAAACGGGTAGGGCTGGCCGCCGCGCTGAGCGTGTTCGTCGGCGGATTCCGGAGCGATCAGTTTCAGGTAGCTGGCCGCGTTCGGCCGGTTCGACAGGTCGGTGTAACCCACCAGTCGCTGCGCTACACGTTTGCTGTCGAGGCCGGCCATCGATGCCAATGCGCGAGTGACCAACAGTTTCGACACGCCGACGCGAAAGCTGCCAGTGATCAATTTGATGCACAGCATCAGGCTCGGCCGATCCAGCTGCGACCACAGTGCGGGCAGTTGGCGGGCGAGATACTCCGGGGTTTCACCGCGCAGCGGCAGCAGCTTGTCTTCGATCCATTCGGCCAAGCCGGCCTCGGAGCTGTGCGAATTTTCCGGGAGCACCAGGGAAATGGTCTCCGCCAGATCGCCGACGGATTGATAACTTTCTTCGAACAGCCATGGCTGCAGCCCCGAAACCTCCACCGCCAGTTCGCGCAGGATGCGCACCGGCACCAGTTGTCGCGGGCGCCCGCCCGACAGAAAGTACACCGCCCATGCCGCGTCTTGCGGTGCAGCCTGGGCGAAGTAGGCTTGCATGGCGGCCAGTTTGGCGTTGCTGGACGTGGTGGCGTCGAGTTCGGCATACAACTCGGCGAAGGCTTTCATGCTTGCACCTCGGCGATGGCAGGTTCGGCGTCAATGTTTTCCTCTTCATCGTCGCCGTATTCGGTGTTGAAGCCTTGCGCATCCAGGCCTTGTTCACGCAGATGGCGCACCAGCACGCCGATCGAGCCGTGGGTGACCATCACCCGTTCGGCGCCGGTCTGTTCGATGGCCCAGAGCAGGCCCGGCCAGTCGGCGTGATCCGACAGCACAAAACCACGATCCACGCCGCGCCGCCGGCGGGTGCCGCGCAGGCGCATCCAGCCGCTGGCGAAGGCGTCGCTGAAATCACCGAACCGGCGCATCCAGGTGCTGCCACCGGCCGAGGGCGGGGCGATGACCAGCGCCTGACGCATGATCGGGTCGGATTTTTTGATGTCGCCGGCGTAGATCGTCGGCGGCAGGTACACGCCGGCCTCGCGGTAGACCCGGTTCAGCGGCTCGACGGCGCCGTGGCTGAGGATCGGGCCGAGGCTGGCGTCGATACCGTGCAGAATCCGCTGAGCCTTGCCGAATGAATAACAGAACAGCACGCTGGCCTTGCCCGCCGCGATGTTTGCCTGCCACCACTGGTTGATTTCGCTGAACACCTGCGCCTGTGGCTGCCAGCGGTAGATCGGCAGGCCGAAGGTCGATTCGGTGATAAAGGTGTGGCAGCGCACCGGTTCGAACGGCGCGCAGGTGCCATCGGGTTCGATCTTGTAGTCGCCGGACGCGACCCAGACTTCACCACCGTATTCCAGACGCACCTGGGCCGAACCCAGCACATGCCCGGCGGGATGGAAACTCAAGGTCACGCCGTGGTGGGTCAGCCGCTGGCCGTAGGCGAGGGTTTGCAGGTTGATGTCCTGACCCAGGCGCGCGCGCAAAATCCCTTCGCTCGCGCTGCTTGCAAGGTAGTGCTGATTGCCGTTACGGGCGTGATCGCCGTGGGCATGAGTGATCACCGAGCGCTCGACCGGACGCCACGGATCAATATAGAAATCCCCGGCAGGGCAGTACAAACCTTCGGGGCGGGCGATAACAAGGTCCATGTCGTTACCAGAATGGAGGGCTTGTTAGCTATGAGGCTGGCGCGAGTCTGGAAGTTCTATCGACTTTTTCGCGGCAGGCAAACCAATGTGGGAGCGAGCCTGCTCGCGAAAGCGGTTTAACTGACACATCTATTCTGACTGTGCCTCCGTCTTCGCGAGCAGGCTCGCTCCCACAAGGGAACTGCGTTTATTTGCCGGGGGTGAGGGTCAATCGGTTTTTGCCGTAAACCCGGTCAAAGTTCTGCGGCTGCATCGGCAGACCGATGTATTGACCCTTGAGCCACGCATCAACGCCATTGAGGTAATTCGGGCTGGCCGGGTTGCCGGACTGGCCGGTACCGTTCTGCCCCATCAAGGGTTCGGTCTGGCTGAAGTCGACAATGAAACGCATCGACGGCGCCCGTGTGGTGTTGAAGTCCTGACCCCAGGCAAATGCCGAGGTATTGAGCGTGGTGTGATCGCCGCCGGCTGCCAGTGGGCCGCGAACGGTCTGGCCGTTGGCGTTTTTCCATGTGTAGCTGTGCAGTTTGCCCCACTGCCAGGCCTTATGATCGCCACCCAACTGACTGTCGCCGGCGTTGATCGCGGCCGCCAGACTGCGCGCCAGAATCTGTGCCTTGTCTTCTTTCTGCGGGGTGTGGATGTCATCCCAGAACGGGCTGTCTTCGCGACCGAGCAGGTGATCGGCCTGCGCCGAGTAAGACAAGTCACCGTTGGCGATAAAGGCTTTCCACGTTGGGCTCGACTCGGGGCCGAGCTCATCGAGGAAGATCTGCTTCATGCTTGCTTGCAGGAACAGCTCATAGATCGCCGCATCCGCCGAGGTCGGGCTGAGTTTGCCGTCGAACGCCATCAAGCGGCTGAAGGCCTCGCGGGCCTTGCTGCGATCGGCTTCCGGCAGGGCGTCGATCGCCTGTTTCAGCGGTTGCTTCATGCCTGGCGCTTCAAACATTTTTTTCAGCTTGGCGGCAAACGTGGTGGTCTGATCGTACTGCATGGCAATCACGCTGCGACCGTCCTGTTTGCCGCTGTTGGCCAGTTCCGCCAAGCGCTCGCCGCGCTCTGGCGCTGCCCATGAGTTGGACAGCTGCATGCCGTAGCCGTGAGGAATCACCCGCTGGTTGGCAGTGCCGAGCCAGCCCTGGATCGGGTCCTGATCGTACGGGTGCAACATCGGGTCGGCGTAACCGTCCCAGTCATAACGACCTTCCCAGCCCGGCGATGGCAGCAGGCCTTCGCCTTCGCGACGGTTGGGGAAGCGCCCGGTGACTTGCCAGCCAATATTGCTGGCGTCGGCGAACACCATGTTCAGGGCGATGGCGCGGATTTCGCGACTGGCGTCCGAAGCGCGTTCAACGTTCTGCGCGCGGGTCAGGTCGAAAAAAGCGTCCAGCGATTTGTCGTCGGTAAAGTTCGGGGTTTGCAGGGCCAGGCCAAAACCGTTGCCCTGTGCCGCAGCCTGGGCACTGTTGAGCAGTGCACCGTGACGGGTTTCGTACACCGCTTCGCGAATCGGCCGCTGGCCTTTGACGAAATAGGTTTCGTTGCGCACGCCCAGCGGCTGCCATTTGCCGTTGACCTCGTAGGTCAGGCTGCTGCCCTGACGGCGGATTTTTTCCAGGAACAGGTCCTGGTTGTCGCCGAGCACGCTGGTGGCGCTCCACGCCACTTTGCCGTTGAAACCGCCGAGTACCATCGGCAAGCCGGCGACGGTGACGCCGGCAGCCTGATATTTCGGCGCGCGGATCTGCACGAAGGTCCACAGCGACGGCGCGGCCAAGGGCCCATGACTGTCGCTGGCAAGAAGGCTCTTGCCGCTGCGGCTGCGTTGCGGGGCGATCGCCCAGTTGTTCGAGGTGCTGGCGCCCAGCAGATTCACCGCTGCCAATTGTTGGCTGGCGTTGCTCAGTTCGCTCAAGCCAGGGATCTGTCCGTTGAGTTTCAGGCCTTGCAGCTTGTCGGCTTCGGCCAGCGGCAGGTTTTCGTCCGGAGCGGACGGGGTCAGCCAGGCGAGTTTGTCGGTGGTCACGGTTTGCGCCAGCACCAGCGAGGAAATCTCTTCCGGCAGGTTGGCCGACTGGCTGAAGTTCAGCAACGCAAAGATCAGCGCCGAATCTTCCGGTTTCCAGTATTCCGGTTTGTAGCCGCTGGACGCGAGGTCGCCTGGCAGTTTGTCGGCGTAGCGGAACAGGTAGGCGTTGACGCCCCGCGCATAGACTTCAAAGAAACGCTTGAGGCGGGGCGACGAGGCCTTGTACAGCTCGTCGGCGCTTTTCTTCAGGTTGACCGCGCGCATGTAGCGGTCGGCGTCGAGCATCGAGGCGCCGGACATTTCCGCCAGACGGCCTTGGGCCAGCAGGCGCAGGGTGACCATCTGGTTGATGCGGTCGCTGGCATGCACGTAACCGAGGGTGAACAGTGCGTCGTGGAAGCTGTTGCTTTCGATCAACGGCATGCCCATCGCATTGCGACGCACCGAAACGTTCTGTGCCAGCCCCTTGAGCGCTTGCACGCCGGAGGTGGGCGGGAGGGTGTCCTGAGCGTTCCAGGTCTGGCAACCGGACAGGCTCAAGACACCGGTCACTGCTGCGGCAACGCCGAACCGGGGAAGAAAATGTGTGAGGGCTGGCGAGGCCATGGCAAAGCTCCTGCGGGGGTGTAGAGGCTGGGGGCGCAATAAAGCCGCTACGTTAGTGAGCAGGCGGTGGCCGCGCAAGCGGGTCGAGTGGTTATTTCTGTATTTGTCTGACCAACCGCAAATCTGCAGAGATAACAGTGTTTTTGTGGCGAGGGAGCTTGCTCCCGCTCGGCTGCGCAGCAGTCGTTATCCAGACTGCGCATTTTTCTGATAGATCGCGGCGACCAGTTTGGGAGCGCTTCGCACTCCAGCGGGAGCAAGCTCCCTCGCCACAACAACAATCCATCCAGATATCAGGATTTCGGCGGGTTGATCTTCTGCACCAAGACATACGCGTTCACCGTCGCCGGGCGATCCTTGATCGGGTTGAATCAGAGCTTGCTCACCCCGTGGCGGTGATGCTGAAGTGCGGGAAATTCACTGACCCCGCATGAGAAAAAAACGCCATGGAGCTCAAGGCCAACGCTGCACTGATCATCATCGACCAGCAACAAGGCATTCTGCAGCCGCGCCTGGGCCGACGGAATAATCCGCAGGCCGAAGAACGCATGCTTGATTTGCTGAGGGCATGGCGCAGCAGCGGGCGGCCGGTGATTCATGTGCAGCATCTGTCCCGTGAGGCGGATTCGGTGTTCTGGCCCGGGCAGTCAGGGGTGGAGATTCAGCAGCGATTCATGCCGCAGGACGGCGAATGGCTGATCCAGAAACAGGTGCCGGACGCGTTTTGCGCCACGGGGCTGGAGGCGCGGTTGCGTGAGACCGGGATCGGGCAATTGATCATTGTCGGTGTGGCGACCCACAACTCGGTGGAATCCACAGCGCGTACGGCGGGCAATCTGGGATTTGACGCCTGGGTGGCAGAGGACGCGTGTTTTACCTTCGACAAGGCCGATTATTTCGGTACACCGCGTTCAGCCGAAGAGGTGCACGGGATGTCGCTGGGGAATGTGCACGGGGAGTATGCGACGGTGGTCAGTGCTGCGCAGATTCTCGCAGTCGCCTGAGAAACCGGTGGGAGCTGGCTTGCCAGCGATAGCGGAGCGTGAGGCTGCATCAATGCTGGATGTGCCGGCCTCATCGCTGGCAAGCCAGCTCCCCAGTCGACTGCGTTCAGGCAGCAGGAATGCGGTCAACTGTGGGAGCGAGCTTGCTCGCGAAGGCAATGTGTCAGGCGAAGAGTATCTTCACCCGAAACATCAAGCGCCGTGGCACTTCTTGAATTTCTTGCCGTTGCCGCAAGGGCAAGGGTCGTTGCGACCGACGTCTTTCAGGGCGTTGCGCACCGGTTCCTGGTGAGCGTGGCCGCAGTTCGGGCCGTGGACATGGCCATGGTCGTGATCGTGATGATGGTCATGATCGTGGTTGCAGTCAGGGCCATGGACATGAGGTTGCTGAGTCATCGGTTGTGCTCCGGAATTAAATCGGCGGGGATTATCACGCCATTGCGCTCCAGGTGCACGTAGTGGGCGATGAATAAACCGGTTTCCATCTCGCCTTGCAGTCGGTAAGGCACCTGCTGGTGCGGACTTTTCAGCATTTTCACCACGTCCTTGACCCGTGGCCACAGGTTGGTGCGGATGGGTATCCGATAGAACGCGCTGCTTTTCGGCCCCACGGTGATCCAGTGTTCATGCTCGCCTTCGGCCAACAACATATCCGCCAGATGAATGCGGTATTCCATGCCGCGCACGGTCAGGTCGCTGTCGTTGGGATTGTCGATGCGAAAATGCAGGATGAATTTCTGTTCGAGCAATTTGGCCCGCACCACCTCGACTTTCACGAGGTGGACGGCGGGGTCGACGCTGTCGTCGCTGAACCATGAGGCGCAACCGCCGAGGTTCAGGATCAGCAACAGGGGAAGAATGTTGAGTGTGCGCCATAGTCCGAGCATGAGTTAACTCCCTTTGCTGGCAGTCTAGACGCTAAAAGATCGCAGCCTGCGGCAGCGCCTACACGAGTCGCGTCCTCTGTAGGCGCTGCCGCAGGCTGCGAGCTTTTGATCTTATGCGCCGAAATACCCCGCACAGCACTTCTTGAACTTCTGCCCGCTGGCACATGGACACGCGTCATTGCGCCCCAGCTTCAACTGCACGGTCGGGTCGATGAAGTACCAGCGCCCGGCGTTCTGCACGAATGAAGAGCGCTCGCGGTGGCTGTGTTCGCCCTGGCTGTCGTGCCAGCGCGCGGTGAAGGTGACGAAGGCGTGCTCGGGCTGGCCGCCGAACACTTCCGAGCTTTCGACCTCAAGGCCGAGCCAGGTGCTTTGCGCGCTCCAGGCACTGATTGACTGGCGATCCAGACCGGCCTGCTGGGCGGGCAGGGTAGTGGCCACCAGATAATCGATCAGCCCCAAAACGTAGGCGCTGTAGCGCGACCGCATCAACGCTTCGGCGCACGGCGCCGGGTGGCCTTCGTGGTAGGGACCGCAGCAGGCCTGCAGCAGGTTGCCGCTGCCGCATGGGCAAATGGCTGTACTCATTGCATTACCACCAGTATTTGCCGAAGTTTTCCGGATTGGCCCAGAACCGCGAGTTGAGCCAGTCGGGGACTTGCTTGTAGTCAAGCAGATCGTAAGTGAACAGGGTCAGTACCTGCTCGTCACGCTGAAAGCGCTCACTGGCTTGAAGCGCCAGCGAGTAGAAATCGGTTTCCTGCCAGCCGCTGGCTGGCAGATCCGCCAGCACCGCAATGCGACTGGCGTTGAGGTTGCGAATCCCGCCCAGCAGGTTCAGGCCGTCACGCTTGGGCAAGTGCTCCAGGCAATCGACCACCAGCGCCAGGTCGAAGCGCCGCGCCGCGAGTTCGGCGGGCAACGCACCGGGTTCGGCGTGGGCTACGCAGCAATCCGGGTGAGCCTGTTTGAAAGCGGCGAGCGCCGGAAACTCGCTGGCGCCGATCAGCAGCAAACGCGCCGGGGCGTAGCGATCCAGTAAAGCAGCCAGCGCCTGTTGCGGCGTGCGCGAAGAAATGGCGACGTTCATCGAAGCTCCTCAATCAGATCGCCAAGACTAGCGCGCCAGACGGATCCGGCCTAGACCCCGATTTGTCGCGCGTGGCAAAAGTGCCGAATCCCTGTGAACACGGTCCCAAATGCCAGTGGCCTATTGCTGGCGGAGATTAAAACTCCGGTCTTTACTCCGTGAATCGGTTCTAAGCCGATCCCTCAGGAGAAAACCAGATGAGCATAGTTCGGACAGCATTACCTTTGATTCTGCTAACCAGTGTGTTGACTGGTTGCGCAGGTTTGCAGAAAACCGATTGGCCGACCTGTGCGGCGGTCGGCGGTGTGGTCGGGGCCGGTCTCGGTGCGACGGAAAGTTCGGCGTGGGCCGGCTACGGCGCACTGTTGGTCGGCGGTACGGCAGCGGCCTATTGCTGGGTGCACGGTGATGGCGACGAAGACGGCGATGGTGTGCCGGACAGCCGCGACAAGTGCCCGCACACGCCTAAAGGCGTGCAGGTCGATGCTGACGGCTGCCCTCCACCAGCCCCGGCGCCTGTGGTAGAAGAGGCGGTTGTGGTCAAGGAAGAAACCATCGTCATCCGCGATGTGCACTTCCAGTTCGACAAAGCCACCCTGACCGGCTCCGATAAACAGGTGCTGGACAAAGTTGCCGCGCGCCTGAAACAAGAGTCGTCCACGGCGCAACTGACCGTGACCGGTCACACCGACAGCGTGGGCAGTGATGCCTACAACAAGAAACTGTCGGATCGTCGTGCGCACTCGGTGGTGGAATACCTGATCCAGCAAGGTGTGCCGCGTGCCAGCTTCGTTTCGGTCTCGGGCATGGGTGAAAGCCAGCCAGTGGCGGATAACAAAACCGCTGACGGTCGCGCACAGAACCGTCGTACCGAAATCAAAATCGTCCGCTAGCCCCTCACGCATCCGCGGCTTGTGCAGTCGCGGATGCGCGTCTTTACTCCTGTGTAACCGGTATGGGCCGGTGACACAGGAGCTTTCACAATGACTGTTTTCTCAAGGTCCGTCTTGCCGGTGCTGCTGCTGGGCAGCTTGCTCACCGGTTGCGCCACTCACAGCGACGGCGACGCCCCCCTCAATCAACGTACGTGGCCGATTTGCAGCCTGATCGGCGGGCTGGTCGGTGGCGGCCTTGGCGCCATTGAAAGTGGCGGCTGGGCCGGCGGCGGTGCCGCGTTGGGGATCCTCACGGGTGGGCTGATCTGTTATGCCCAGGATGGCGATGAAGATGGCGATGGCGTGTTCGATCGCCGCGACCGTTGTCCGGACACTCCGGCCAATACCCCGGTCGATCATCGTGGTTGTCCGTTGCCGCAATACCCGGTCACGGAAAAAGCGCCCGAGCCTGCACCGCAATCGGAAGTCATCACCCTCAGCGATGCCGGCAATGTGTTGTTCGATTTCGACAAGTCGGACCTGACCCCGGCCGCCAAAGCCCAGCTCGATACGCTGATGGACAAGTTGCGCAATGCCGACGTGGTCAGCATCAAAGTCATCGGCCATACCGACAGCAAGGGTTCGGACGCCTATAACCAGGCGTTGTCGGAGCGGCGTGCCAGCAGTGTGGCGGCGTATCTGCTGAGTCAGGGTCTGGAACCGGCCAAACTGACCAGCGAAGGGCGCGGCGAGAGCGAGCCGGTGGCCGATAACGCGACGGACGAAGGGCGGGCGAAAAACCGTCGGGTGGAGTTGCATATCAATCGCTAGGACTTGTCTGTAGTCCGCAGGCTAGAGCTGCCGGGCGACGATCATCGTCGAACCGGCAGCGATCCGACGACTGACAAAAGTTTTTTCTTTTGCCCCTCTGGCTTATCCCCCGCGTAAGCCGTTACTGTGCGCCCAAAGAATAATTCCGAGACGGGGGAGCGTATGAAGGTTTTCTGGGGGCTGGGGCGTTTGCTGACCCTGCTGTTCTGGTGCGTGGTGGTGGTCAATCTGCTGCTGCCGTTTGTGCATCCGCTGCATCTGCTGGTCAATCTGGCCGGCGCCTTGTTGCTGGCGCTGCATGTACTCGAATTGCTGTTCTCGCGCCTCAAGGGGCGTGCCAACCCGTGGCGCGACCGTCTGCGCATCCTGCTGTTCGGCGTATTCCACCTGCAAACCATCCCGGCCCCGGCCGCTCCGGAGGCTTCTTCCCATGCGTAAACTTTGCCTGCTCGCTGCACTCATCAGTCCTCTGGCCTGCGCCCAGGTGGTCAGCGTCGAAACCAATTCCCTGATGCGTTTGCCCAACACGGCCAGCACACTGCAGCTGGAGCGGCTGGACGTCGCGGACTACGGCACCTTGCTGATTCCTGCCAACGTGACCGAGCTGACCGTCGGCGAATTGCGTCTGGGTCACGAAGCACGCATCGCGATCGTCCCGAGCGAACAGGCGCTGGATATGAAAGTCATTCGTGCCGAACTGTCTGAAGGCAGCCTGATCACCGCGCGCGGTGCGCCGGGCACGTATGAGAAAGCCGCCCGTGCCGGACGCAATCTGAATTTGCAGTTCAAGGCCTTGAGCGCGCCAAAACTGTTTGTGGATGCTCGCGGCGGTACCGGCGCGCCGGGTTTTGTTGGCCTCGATGGCGGCAACGGTGAAGATCCGGGCTGCACTTGGGGCGCGGCCGGTCACGGTTTTGATGGCAGCAACGGTAGCGATGGCCAGCCGGGAGCGCCGGGAGCGCTGGTGCGCCTGGAAGTGCCGCGCGAGTTTCCGGCTGAGCTGATCAAGGTCAATGTCGCGGGCGGCGCTGGAGGCCCGGCGGGTATTGGCGGCAAGGCCGGCCAGGGTGGCAGGTCCAAGGGCTGCCTGGTGTATCGCGCCGATGGCGGCAAGAACGGCAAGCCCGGGGCGGATGGTCAGCCTGGACCGACGGGTGCGGCGGGGGCTGTGACCGTACAGCGCCTCTGAATAACCGCGCTATTCACAACTGTGGCGAGGGAGCTTGCTCCCGCTGGGTCGCGTAGCGGCCCCTACGCCATATACCGCGTTTCGTCAGATTGAACGCGTCAGCTGATTTGGGGCTGCTGCGCAGCCCAGCGGGAGCAAGCTCCCTCGCCACAAAAAGTGCAGGTCTTCAGCGGGTCAGAACATCGGCCGCGCCGCCGCAATCGCCACCAGCACCAACCCGACAATCAAATTGATCCCCACCACCCGGCGAATCCGCCCCAGCACCGCCGCACCCACCGGCCATTCCTTGGCTTCAACGGCTTTGCGCAACTCTGGCAGCATCAAACCCTGAATCCGGATAAACAGCGCCGTCATCACCACATATAGACCGATCATCACTTGCACATACTTGGGCGCGGTCTCGAAACCGACCTGCTGCAAATGCAACATGCCCACGCCGCTGATCGGCAACAGGATCACCGCGACCCAGACCCAGCGGAAAAAACCTTGAAACACTTCTACCCACAAGGTCAGGCGAGCGGGGCCGTCGAGCGCCTTCACCGCCGCCGGGCGCAGGACCACCCAGGCGAAAAACATGCCGCCAACCCAGACCAGGGCGGACAGGACATGCAGCGGATAAACGAGGCTAAAAGGTGTCATTGGGGTACTCCGTTCTGCGCGGGACTGATTAGCGGGGTATGATAGCGGCCGATCCGAACTACTGAAAATTTATCCAGCGTTTTTACGCCCGACATTCAATGATCAGCACTGAACTCAAAACCACGATCCAGGGCGCCTATTCGCGTTTTCTTGAAGCCAAGAGCCTCAAACCGCGTTACGGCCAGCGCCTGATGATCGCCGAAGTCGCCAAAGTCCTCGGGGATATCGACACCGACGACGAAGGCCGGCGCAGTGGCGACCCCGCGATTGTCGCGGTGGAAGCCGGCACCGGTACCGGCAAGACCGTGGCCTACAGCCTGGCGGCAATCCCCACGGCGAAGCTGGCCGGCAAGCGTTTGGTGATCGCCACCGCGACCGTGGCCCTGCAAGAGCAGATCGTCTACAAGGACTTGCCCGACCTGATGCGCAACAGCGGGCTGAACTTCAGCTTTGCGCTGGCCAAGGGCCGTGGTCGCTACATGTGCCTGTCCAAGCTCGACATGTTGTTGCAGGAAGGCCACGCGCAAACTGCCACCGCGCAGCTGTTTGAAGAAGAAGGCTTCAAGATCGAGGTCGATGAGGCCAGTCAGAAGCTGTTCACCAGCATGATCGAGAAACTCGCCGGCAATAAATGGGACGGCGACCGTGATAGCTGGCCCAACGCTCTCGAAGATGCAGACTGGGCGCGACTGACCACCGATCACAGCCAGTGCACCAACCGCCATTGCCCGAATTTTGGCCAGTGCGCCTTTTACAAGGCGCGTGAAGGCATGGGCAAGGTCGATGTGATCGTCACCAACCATGACATGGTGCTGGCTGACCTGGCCCTCGGCGGCGGTGCGGTGCTGCCGGATCCGCGTGACACCATTTACGTGTTTGACGAAGGCCATCACCTGCCGGACAAGGCCATCGGCCACTTCGCTCATTACACGCGCCTGCGTTCCACCGCCGACTGGCTGGAAACCACGGCGAAGAACCTCACCAAACTGTTGGCCCAGCATCCGTTGCCGGGCGACCTCGGCAAGCTGATCGAGCAGGTGCCGGAGCTGGCGCGGGAAATCAAGACCCAGCAGCAGTTCATGTTCACCGCGTGCGAGCAGATTGCCGATTTCAAACCCGGCGAAGACGTCGAAGGTCGCGAGCGGCCCCGCCATCGTTTCGTCGGCGGGGTAATTCCCGAGCACATGCGCGAGATGGGCATCGAGCTGAAGAAGGGCTACTCACGTCTCAACGACCTGTTCACCCGTCTGACCGACCTGCTCAAGGAAGGCATGGACGGCGAGGTCAACATCGGCATCGCCAGCAATCAGGCCGAAGAGTGGTATCCGCTGTTCGGCAGCCTGTTGTCCCGCGCCTCGGGCAACTGGGAACTGTGGACCGCGTTCACCGCCGAAGACCCGGAGGACAGCCCGCCAATGGCCCGCTGGCTGACGCTGGCCGAAAGCGGCTCGCTGTTCGACATCGAGGTCAACGCCAGCCCGATTCTCGCCGCAGAAACCTTGCGCCGCAGCCTGTGGAACGTCGCCTACGGCTGCCTCGTAACGTCGGCAACGCTGACCGCGCTGGGCACCTTCGACCGCTTTCGCATGCGCGCCGGGCTGCCGAAGAAAGCCGTCACCGCTGTGGTGCCGAGCCCGTTTCATCATGCCGACGCCGGCGTGTTGCGCGTGCCGGACCTCAAGGCTGATCCGCGTGATGCGGCGGCCCACACGGCGGCGATCATCCGCGATCTGCCGGACCTGGTGGAAGGCTCGCGCGGCAGTCTGGTGCTGTTCTCTTCGCGCAAACAGATGCAGGACGTGTTCGACGGCCTCGACCGCGACTGGCGCAAACAAGTGTTCATTCAAGGCAACCTGTCGAAACAGGAAACCCTGAACAAGCACAAGGCGCGGGTCGATGGCGGCGATGCCAGCGTGCTGTTCGGCCTCGCCAGTTTCGCCGAAGGGGTGGACTTGCCGGGCGCCTATTGCGAACACGTAGTGATCGCCAAGATCCCGTTCTCGGTGCCGGACGATCCGGTCGAGGCGGCGCTGTCGGAGTGGATCGAGGCCCGGGGCGGCAATCCGTTCATGGAAATCTCGGTGCCCGACGCCTCCTTGAAACTGGTTCAGGCCTGCGGCCGCCTGCTGCGCACCGAAGAAGACCGCGGCACCATCACCTTGCTCGATCGGCGCCTGGTCACCCAGCGCTATGGCAAGGCGATCCTCAATGCGTTGCCGCCATTCCGTCGTGAAATATCCTGAGACAACGGTGGGCAGTTTTGCCCGCCGCGCTGTCTATCTCTCTGCCATGCTTTTCCATTGGCCTTTTGGTCGTTAGGGAGAACTCCGTTCTTATGATTCGCCGCTCGTTGCCTGCCGTTTTTGCCTTGATCTTTGCCGCTCCGTTACTGGCGGCGCCTGCGGGTCAGCAGACCCTGTTCAACTTCGTCCGTCCTGCCGATGTGGTGAAAGTCGTCACCGAAAACACTGACCTGCCACAAGCCAACGCCGAGCAGACCCCGGAAGGTGAAGTGCTGCGCCGGGTGACGTTCAACCCGGTAGCCCGCCCGACCCTGCGCCTGACCCCGCAAACCGGCGCCTGGGACTGGTCGCAGTCGGGCATGATGAGCCTGCGTCTGCAGAGCGCAATGAACTGGGCCGTGACGGTCTACGTGCAAATCCAGAGCAACAACGGCCAGACCCTGACCAGCCGCGTTGACCTGCCGGCCGGCCCTGCGCAAACCCTGCTGGTGCCGCTGGTGGCAACTTCGCCACTGAGCCAGGGCATGAAGGCCGGGCCGCCGATGCCGATGACCGTCGATGGCCAGCGCATTCTGCTGGCCAGCAGCAGCGGCGAACTGGATCGCAGCCAGGTGGTGTCGGTCAGCCTGTGGATGGATCAGCCGAAAGCCGCGCAGAGCCTGCTGCTCGAGCGATTCGGCGTGCAGGACGGCGATGCTGTGACCCAGGCCGTCTACGGCAATCTGGTGGACGCCTACGGTCAATCGACCCGCAGCAAATGGCCGGAAAAAATCAGCAACGACGAACAACTGAAATCCGCCGCCGCCAAGGAACAGCAACAGCTGAAAACCTGGCTGGCCGAGCGCGAAAAATCTTCGCTGGACAAGTTCGGTGGCTGGAACAAAGGCCCGGCGTTCAAGGCCAGCGGGTTTTTCCGCACCGAAAAGCGTGATGGTCGCTGGTATCTCGTCACGCCGGAAGGACATCCGTTCTATTCGCTGGGGGTCAACACCGTCAGCCCGCAGGTCAACCAGACCTACGTGGCCGGGCGTGAGTGGATGTTCGAATCCCTGCCCAAGGCCGATGAGCCGCTCGCCAGTCATTTCGGCGAAGGCGATAACCGTGGCGGCAACGGTGCCGATCAGGGCCGAGGCTATGGCAACGGGCGCTGGTACGATTTTTACGGCGCCAACCTGCAACGCCTGTACGGCGAACCTTGCGCAGCACAGGCGCATGCCGAACCGCCAGCCGCGCCGTGCAAGGCCACGGTCGATCAGCAGAAGTGGGCCACCCACACCCTCGACCGCCTGCAGGCCTGGGGCTTCAACACGGTCGGCAACTGGAGTGCCGACGCGCTCGCCGACGCCGAGCGGGTGCCGTATACCTTGCCGCTGTCGATCGTCGGCGACTACACCAGCATCAGCACCGGCAGCGACTGGTGGGGCGGCATGCCTGATCCGTTCGACCCGCGTTTCGCGATGGCCACCGAGCGTGCCGTGGCCATCGCCGCCCGCGATCATCGCGATGATCCGTGGCTGATCGGTTACTACGCCGACAACGAATTGGCCTGGGCCGGTCCGGGCGATGATCCGCAGTCGCGCTATGCCTTGGCCTATGGCACGTTGAAAATGACCACCGACGTGCCGGCCAAACGCGCGTTTCTCAAGCAGCTGCGCGACAAGTACCGCAACCAGGCGGGCCTGTCGAAAGCCTGGGGCATTGATCTGCCGGCGTGGGAGTTGATGGAAGACCCGGGCTTTGTGCCGCCGATGCCGAATCCGGAGCACCCGGAAATCGAAAACGACTTCAAATACTTCCAGAAGGTGTTCGCCGACACCTACTTCAAAACCATCTCGGATTCGCTGAAATGGCACGCGCCGAACCAGTTGCTGCTCGGCGGCCGTTTCGCCACCAGCACCCCGGAAGCCGTGGCGTCCTGTGCACAGTATTGCGACGTGCTGAGTTTCAACCTGTATACGCTGAAACCGCAGGACGGCTATGACTTCGCCGCTCTGCGTGCCCTCGACAAACCGGTGCTGATTACCGAGTTCAACTTCGGCTCCAGTGATCGCGGCCCGTTCTGGGGTGGCGTGACGCAACTGGCGAAGGAAGAAGATCGCGGCCCGGCGTATGCCAACTTCCTCAAACAGGCGTTGAGTGAGCCGTCGATTGTCGGCGTGCACTGGTTCCAGTATCTGGATCAACCGGTAACCGGGCGTCTGCTTGATGGCGAGAACGGGCACTTTGGTCTGGTGGGGATTACCGATTTGCCGTATCAGGGTTTCGTCGAAGCGGTGCGCAAGAGCAATCTGCAGGCGATCGATCAATTGGGCAAAGAGGCTGAGAAGGCCGCTGCGGTCGCCGGTCATGAAGCCGAAGGCGGGCGCAAGGCTGAAGCTGGAAAAGGCCCGGGGGCCGAGCATGCGGGTGGGCATTCGGGCAATGGTCATTGAGGTTTGATGCCTTAAAGATCGCAGCCTTCGGCAGCTCCTACAGGGAATGGAATTTTGTAGGAGCTGCCGCAGGCTGCGATCTTTTGATTTTGCTTTGAAATGACCACCCGGCCCGCAGCTGTTCCCAAATCCCTCAAGGGCTGGAACAATGCGGGCCACTTTGTAGAGCGTTTTCGCGGGGGAGTTGCGGGTGCAGATTCAGGGTCATTACGAGCTTCAATTCGAAGCGGTGCGCGAGGCATTCGCGGCACTGTTCGACGATCCCCAGGAGCGCGGCGCAGCCCTGTGCATCAAGGTCGGCGGCGAAACCGTCCTCGACCTCTGGTCCGGTACCGCCGATAAGGACGGCGCCGAGGCCTGGCACAGCGACACCATCGCCAACCTGTTTTCCTGCACCAAGACGTTCACTGCGGTCACCGCGCTGCAACTGGTGGCCGAAGGCAAACTGCAACTGGATGCGCCGGTTGCCCGCTACTGGCCGGAATTTGCCGCCGCTGGCAAAGAAACCGTCACGCTGCGCCAATTGCTCTGCCATCAGGCCGGTCTGCCAGCGCTGCGCGAGTTGCTCGCACCCGCTGCCCTCTACGAATGGCAAACCATGGTCGACGCCCTCGCAGCCGAAGCGCCGTGGTGGACGCCGGGCACCGGTCACGGCTATGCCGCCATCACTTATGGCTGGCTGGTCGGCGAGTTGCTGCGCCGTGCTGACGGTCGTGGGCCGGGCGAGTCCATCGTCGCCCGCGTCGCCAGACCGCTGGGGCTGGATTTCCACGTCGGTCTGGCGGACGAAGAATTCCACCGCGTGGCACATATTGCTCGCGGCAAGGGCAACGTCGGCGATGCCGCGGCCCAGCGTCTGCTGCAGGTGACCATGCGCGAACCGACCGCCATGACCACCCGTGCCTTCACCAATCCGCCGTCGGTGCTGACCAGCACCAACAAACCGGAATGGCGGCGCATGCAGCAGCCGGCCGCCAATGGTCATGGCAACGCGCGCAGCCTGGCCGGTTTCTACGCTGGCCTGCTCGATGGCAGCCTGCTCGAAAGCGAAATGCTCGAAGAACTGACCCGCGAACACAGTTACGGCGAAGACAAGACCCTGCTGACCCGCACCCGTTTCGGCCTGGGCTGCATGCTCGATCAGCCGGACATGGCGAACGCCACCTATGGCCTCGGCCCGCGGGCGTTTGGTCATCCGGGGGCGGGCGGTTCGGTGGGTTTTGCTGATCCCGAGCACGATGTCGCATTCGGTTTTGTGACAAATACCCTTGGGCCGTACGTCTTGATGGATCCGCGCGCGCAGCAACTGGCGCGGGTACTTGCCACTTGTCTGTAAAGCGTTACATGAGGTTCCAGGGTTGGAACCAGATCCGGTTTTTTGATTCAAAGCGTCTGTTTATCCGGGCAAAAGAGCTCTGATCTTTCATTACTTCACTTTGTGGATTTTCAATGTCATCCAAAAAAACTCTCGCCCTGGCCCTGTGCGTTGCAATGACCGGTTGCGCACAGACTCCTAAAAACGATGCGGACGGCGGTAGCTGGTGGCCGTTCGGATCTTCCGACAAAGTGGCGGCCAAAGAGCCGGCCCCAGCCCCGGCTTCTGTCGCAGCCCCGGCGCCGCTCAAACCTGCCGCGACCGCTCCAGTGGCCAAGACTGAAAGCAACAGCCACTGGTACTGGCCGTTCGGTAGCTCCGATGACGCGGCGGCCAAGGCCGAGGTGAAACCCGAAGTCAAACCAGAAGCAAAACCGGCGGTAGTGGCCAAGGCCGATGCTGACACCGGCACAAAGTGGTGGTGGCCGTTCGGCGGCAAGGATCAGTCCACGGCCAAAGTGGTGCCGATGCCTGACCCGAAAGTCACTCAGGCCTGGCTGGATGACTACGAGCCACGCCTGCGTGCAGCGATCAAGGACAGCAATCTGCAACTCGAGCGCCGCGACAACGTTCTGGTGGTGATTGCGCCGGTTGAAGGCTCGTTCAACCCGAAACGTCCAGCGATGCTGTTGCCGGTGACCCTCAGCCCGTTCACCAATGTCGCGAAAATCCTCGAAGCCGACCCGAAAACCGCTGTCCTGGTGCTCGGTCACAGCGACAACACTGGCGCCGCGCCGGCCAACGTCAAACTCAGTCAGGAGCGCGCTCAGTCCGTGGCGGCAATCTTCCGCCTGAGCGGCTTGCAGCGTGATCGCCTGATGCTGCGCGGCATGGGTGGCGATGCCCCGCGTGCGGCCAACGACAGCGCCGAAGGCCGTGCCCTGAACCGTCGCGTCGAACTGCTGGTGACCCCGCAGAACACCATGGTGGCCCTGCTGAGCAAATACAACATGCCGGCGCCCGCACCGACCACGATGCTTGCCGCACAGGACGTCAAGCCTGCAGCCAAACCGGTAACCCCGGCGCCGGCCGCTTCGAAGGCCACCGTACCTGCAACCAAAAAGGCTCCGGCGAAGAAAGCCGCTGCCAAGGCACCTGCGAAGAAAGCAGCGACCAAGGCTCCGGCGAAAACCCCAGCCAAGAAAACCGCTCCGGCCAAAGCTGCGACGACTGACAAGAAAGTTGCCGCCAGCGATACTTCCAAGCAGTGATCCGCTAACGAAAAGGAATGCGCCATGACCCAGACTCTGGCAGATATGCGTCGTGATTACACCCGGGATGGTCTGACCGAGGCGCAAGCCCCGGCTGAACCCTTTGCGTTGTTCCACCAGTGGTTCGCCGATGCGGTGAAAACCGAACAGGCGCCGGTGGAGGCCAACGCCATGACCCTGGCCACGGTCGATGCGGACGGTCGCCCGCACTGCCGCATTCTGCTGCTCAAGGGCCTGGACGAGCAGGGCTTCACTTTTTTCACCAATTACGACAGCGCCAAGGGGCAGCATCTGGCGGCCAACCCGTTGGCTGCCATGACGTTCTTCTGGCCGACCCTGGAGCGCCAGGTGCGCATCGAAGGGCGTGTGGTGAAAGTCACGCCTGCTGAGTCCGATGCTTATTATCAGGTGCGTCCGCTGGGCAGTCGGCTCGGGGCCTGGGCTTCACCGCAGAGCCGGGTGATCAACGGGCGCGGCGAACTGGAAGAGCTGCTCAAGGCCACCGAGCAGCGTTTCAGCGATACGCAACCGCACTGTCCGGAACACTGGGGCGGTTATCGCCTGCTGCCTGAGCGCATCGAGTTCTGGCAGGGCCGTCCAAGTCGTCTGCACGATCGCCTGAACTACCGTCAGCAGGGTGCCGACTGGATTCTTGAACGTCTGGCGCCTTAAGCAGTCTACCGAGCGGGATAGCTTGCCGCAGCGGCCTCAAGCCACTTCGGCAGGTCCCGACGCTTGATCTTCTGCACGCGGGCATCGGCCAGTTGTTGCAGCATGAAGGCGCGTTTGTCTTCATCCTTGCCCGCCAGCGACAGGGCCAGATCACGATCCATCCAGCGTTTGATCCGCACGTACAGCCACCCATGGAAGTACAGACCGGCGACGGTGGTGACGAAAATGATCAGGTAATCCATGAAAATCCTTGGGTTGGCAGGGCGGATTGGGCGATTTGGCGCTACTGTTGGGTGGGGCTGCAGGTGCCTGTACCGGGCCTGAATAAAATCAAGTTTATCCGGGCTGCGTCGTGACAGGCGTCAAGCAGCGGGGTTTAATGAACACCTGTTCTTTTGGAGTTGATGCTATGCGTAAGTCTGTTCTGCTGGTTGCTTCCTTTTCCACGATGGCGATGTTGCTGACCGGCTGCCAGTCGAGCCTGACCGGTGACTCCTACTCCCGTGACGAAGCGCGTCGTGTGCAGACGATTCGCATGGGCACCATCGAATCCCTGCGTCCGGTGAAAATCGAAGGCACCAAGACCCCGATCGGCGGCGCTGCAGGCGCAGTGGTCGGCGGTGTCGGTGGCAGCGCCATCGGTGGCGGCAAGGGCAGCATCGTTGCGGCGGTCATCGGTGCCGTGGCCGGCGGCCTGATCGGTTCGGCCACCGAAGAAGGCCTGACCCGCACACAGGGCGTGGAAATCACCGTGCGCGAAGACGACGGCAGCATGCGCGCCTACGTGCAACAGGTTCAGGAAAACGAAGTATTCCGTGTCGGTGAGCGCGTACGCATCTCCACCGTCGGTGGCACCAGCCGCGTTTCGCACTAAGCGCGAACGAGCGGTAAAACAAAACCCCGATCAGGTGACTGGTTGGGGTTTTTTATGATCTGAGGTGCCGCTTACCAGACGTCGCTGTAGTCGAACGAAATTTGATAGTCGTAAGTCGTTAGGGAAATATTATTTTGAAAGTAAGGTTGAAGGACAGGTTTCCAACTTTCGAGTACGTTGAAGCCGCCATTATTAATGTTGTTTTCCACCGGTATACCCAAGGCATTCAAAACGGTTTCATCGTCGCCTAAATCCTCGGAATATTCTTCGCCCTCGCATAGATGGGTTTGCTTGTCGTACCACTCCAGCCTTAGTTTTAATCCCATCATCACCCTCACAAGTATTTTTTTCTGATGCTTCTTTCATCTTTCGGGTCTTCTCGTCGCTCTCCTGTAAAAGGGTCAAAAGCGCCTAGGTGAGTTCCGTCACTTGCACGGTAAACTTCCAACTCGCCGTGCATCGAGTCCCACTCATAAATTCTCCTGCCTTTTGCATCCTTCCATCGTTCCCGAAGTCCGCCACCTCCTTGTACGGGATTCATTTTCTGTGCCTTTTTCAGGCCGGGAAACGCGGTAATTTCCTCTGCTTTCGGAGGTTTATGATAGCTGTGTCCTGCTGGTGGTAAGCCTTTGCGCGAGGTGTTGACCACGATGTATAGAGGCCGAACCCCCGAATCCGCCGGAAACACCAGAATGAAATCCCGATACTCCGGCGGATAAACCGGATTCACCAGAATCCCGTCCGCCGCTTTCGTCGGCGGATACACCCAGATGTGCGGTGCTTGCGGTGCAGCCTCCAGCGCGGGGATGCCGAGGATGTCGGAGCCGTCCACGGCGGGCGTCCAGATCAGTTCGATGCCTTCGCCGAGGTCTGCGACAAAGCGGTTATCACGTGCGGTGAACTGCACGACATCGACCATTTCCCAATCGCGATTCCTGCCGGTATAGAAGCCGTAGCCCCTGAGGCTGCCGTCGGCCTGTTGTTCGACGCGCAGGCGCACGCGGGTGCGGGCCTGTTTGAGGCTGCGCAGTTGCTCGTCGCTATAGAGTGCGCTGTCGCCGAGGCTGGAAGGCATGAGCAGCGCCACCAGGCCTGCCAGGGTGGCGGTGGCCGTTCCGGCGGCGATGGCGGGTAGCGCCTCGAAGGCGGCGCCGGCCAGGGCGAAACTGCCGAACCCGGCGGGAATGGCTGTGGCGCCGATTTTCTTCAGGGCAACGCCGCCGGTTTCATCGCTTTCGCGTGCACCCAGCAGGATCAGCTCGCCGTAATCCTTGAGGCTGTCGGTCGGCACCATCCCCGAAGGATTCGCGTAGTCGATGATCGCGTCCGGCAATTTGCAGGACTTGGCGAACACGCATCCGGCACGCACCGGATCTGGCTTTTGGGCCGCTACCTCGCGGCTGCGCTCAAAGGCCTCCTGCCGCGCCAGCATGGCGTCGTAGGCGTTTTGCCGGGCTTCGCGCTCGGCCAGTTCGGTGGCCGTCATGTAGCGCCAGGTGACGTGATGACCGTCGCCCGCCGGTGGGTTGGGAACCCGGGGAATGTCCTTGTTGCGAGCCACTGAGCGTCCTTTCGTTCATCCATCGACAGGCCCTCGAAAGGGCTGTGCGACGTTAACGAAGCGGACAAATGCTGGCTGTAGGACGGATCTTTGATTAAGTGCGGATTGTTCGCTATTTGTCAGGCAGGGATTCGAGCAGACCGCTTCAGTTCAAAGAACGGGGAGATGGGTTCTGCGCAATTACTGCAAAAGCCTGATACTTATTTGCCCCAGTACCTGGCAGTTGGTGGGTGAATTGAGCCTCAGCTGTATCTGTGAGCCTTGCCGGTTTTTTCCTATGCTGGGGGACTGAGCCTGTGACAAGGCTACTCCTGCCCGACTCAATGAGAACATGACTATGAGCGACAACCGACAGTGGGCCCGTGAAGCGATCCGCATCATCGAAGCGGACTTCCAGCGCAGCGCCGACACCCACCTGATCCCTTTGCCGCTGCCGGGCTTCGCAGGCATTGAGTTGTACTTCAAGGACGAGTCGAGCCATCCCACCGGCAGCCTCAAGCATCGCCTGGCGCGCTCGTTGTTCCTGTATGCGTTGTGTAACGGCTGGCTCAAACCCGGCGCGCCGGTGATCGAGGCGTCCAGCGGCTCGACGGCGATTTCCGAAGCGTATTTCGCGCGCATGCTTGGCTTGCCGTTCATTGCGGTGATGCCGGCGACCACTTCGAAAGAAAAGATCGCGCAGATCGCCTTCTACGGTGGCCAGAGCCATCTGGTTCAGGATCCGACGCAGATTTACGCCGAGTCCGAACGTCTGGCCCGCGAGCATGGCGGCCACTTCATCGACCAGTTCACCTACGCCGAGCGGGCCACCGACTGGCGGGCGAACAACAACATCGCCGAGTCGATCTTCCAGCAGATGCGTTTCGAGAAACATCCGGAACCGAGCTGGCTGATTTCCAGCCCCGGCACCGGCGGCACCACCGCGACTCTCGGCCGCTACGTGCGTTATCGCCAGCATTGCACCCGGGTGTTGTGCGCCGATGCCGAGCGTTCGGTGTTCTTCGATTACTACCAGACGGGCGACGCGAGCCTGCGCCTGGACTGCGGTTCGCGGATCGAAGGCATCGGTCGGCCCCGGGTCGAGGCGTCGTTCCTGCCGCAGGTGATCGATGCGATGGTCAAGGTGCCGGACGCCTTGTCGCTGGCGGCCATGCATTACCTGGCGCAGCGTCTGGGACGGCATGTCGGCGGGTCGAGCGGCACCAACCTGATCGGCGCGCTGATGGCGGCGCAGCAGATGAAAGCGGCGGGGGAATCGGGGTCGATCGTGGCGATTCTGTGCGATGGCGGCGAGCGCTATGCCGACACCTATTACGATCAGGACTGGCTAAAGGCGCAGGGCTATGAGCTGGAGGGATTGATTGCAGCGGTGGCGGCGAGTGCCGAACGCGGTGAGCCGCTGCCTGACTCAGTCCTGCGCGCGAATATCTAAAGCCGAATACAGAGACCAATGTGGGAGCGAGCCTGCTCGCGAAGACGTCATCTCATTCAACATCATTGTTGTCTGAAATACCGCTTTCGCGAGCAGGCTCGCTCCCACAGGGTTTTATGTTGAGTCAGCTCATGCTGATCAGGCTTCCAGGCCGAGGATATCCCGCGCCACGGCCTCGGCAATCCGAATCCCGTCGACACCCGCCGACAGAATGCCACCGGCATAACCCGCACCTTCACCCGCCGGGAACAGACCTTTGACGTTCATGCTCTGCAGCGACTCGTTACGCGTAATGCGCAGCGGCGACGAGGTGCGGGTTTCGATGCCGGTCAGTACGGCATCGTGCAGCGAGTAGCCACGAATCTGTTTCTCGAACGCCGGCAACGCTTCACGAATCGCTTCGATGGCAAAATCCGGCAGCGCCAGGGCCAGGTCGCCCAGGGCCACACCCGGTTTGTACGACGGCTCGACTTCGCCCAACTCGGTGGACGGGGTGCCGTTGATGAAGTCGCCGACCAGTTGCGCCGGGGCCTTGTAATCACTGCCGCCGAGGATGAACGCGTGGGACTCCAGACGCTCCTGCAACTCGATACCGGCCAGCGGGCCGCCCGGGTAATCGACCTCCGGGGTGATGCCGACGACGATCCCGGAGTTGGCGTTGCGCTCGTTACGCGAGTACTGGCTCATGCCGTTGGTGACCACGCGGTTCGGCTCGGACGTCGCCGCGACCACGGTGCCGCCCGGGCACATGCAGAAGCTGTAGACCGAACGACCATTCTTGGCGTGGTGTACCAGTTTGTAGTCGGCAGCGCCCAGCTTCGGGTGGCCGGCGTACTTGCCCAGCCGCGCACGGTCGATCAGCGACTGCGGGTGTTCGATGCGGAAGCCCACCGAGAACGGCTTGGCTTCCATGAACACGCCACGGCTGTGGAGCATGCGGAAGGTGTCGCGGGCACTGTGGCCGAGGGCCAGAATGACGTGTTTCGAATGCAGGGTTTCGCCGCTCGCCAGTTCGACGCCGACCAGTTGGCCGTCTTCGATCAGCACGTCGGTGACGCGTTCCTGAAAGCGCACTTCGCCGCCCAGGGCGCGGATCTCTTCACGCATGGTCTCGACCATGCCGGTCAGACGGAAGGTCCCGATGTGCGGTTTGCTGACATAGAGAATTTCTTCCGGCGCGCCGGCCTTGACGAATTCGTGCAGGACTTTGCGGCCGAGGAACTTCGGATCCTTGATCTGGCTGTACAGCTTGCCGTCGGAGAACGTGCCCGCGCCGCCTTCGCCGAACTGCACGTTGGACTCGGGGTTGAGCACGCTTTTGCGCCACAGACCCCAGGTGTCCTTGGTGCGCTGACGGACTTCGGTGCCGCGTTCGAGGATGATCGGCTTGAAGCCCATCTGTGCCAGCAACAGGCCGGCGAAGATCCCGCACGGGCCGAAACCGACCACGATCGGGCGCTGGCTCAGGTCGCTCGGCGCCTGACCGACGAATTTGTAGCTGACATCCGGCGCCACGTTGACGTTACGGTCGTCGGCGAACTTGCCCAGCACCTTGGCCTCGTCGCGCACGGTGAGGTCGATGGTGTAGATGAAGCACAGTTCGGAGGACTTTTTGCGCGCGTCGTAGCTGCGCTTGAACAAGGTGAAATCGAGCAGGTCATCGCTGGCGATGCCCAGGCGCTGCACGATGGCGGCACGCAGGTCTTCTTCGGGATGGTCGATTGGCAGCTTGAGTTCGGTGATTCGTAACATGGCGAGGATCCGGATTCGCGGGGCGCACAACTGCGCCAGGGCGTTTGAAGGCCGCGATTATAAGCCGCAAAGGCCGGATCCGGTGAGGCTAAAACGCTCAGTCGTTGCGCGATCCGCCGAAATACCCGCAACCACGCTCGACCTTGCCGTCGATGCGCAGTTCGGCGCTCATGTGCTGCACGCTGCCGGTGCTGCTGTCGACGCAGCGTTGCGGCGCGACCCACAACTCGATGCGCTGGTTGTTGGCTTCGCTGCTGAGGTTGAAGCGGCCGTCGCCCAGTTGTTCTTCTACATACGGCACGGCCAGCGCCGGTTGGCCTTCACGGTCGATGACCATGCCCTTGCCACTGACTTTGACGTTCCACTCGGGACCGTGGCCGGCGGCCCGCAGGATCAACAGTTTGAAATTCGGGTCATCGCACGCGGTGCCGGAGCGCTCGACGCGATACAACTGACCGAGGTCGAGGCGGTCGCCGGCGATCTTTCCGCGTACATCGGCAAACAGCTTGCCCTGCTGATCGGCGAGGGTCGCGGCCTCTTGCAGCACGCTGGTGCCGCCGATGTCATTGACCACGTACTGACGTTGTTCCCCACATGGCTGGAACACCAGTTTGCCGTCGGCCGCCGTCAATTGCCCCTGCATCCGAGATTGCCCGACATGGGATGCGCTTTCGCGCGGGCCATCAAGCAATTGGCAGGCGGCGAACAATGGCAGCAAGGCAACAACGATCAACGAACGGGCAACACGCATCTTCGGCTCTCCAGACAAGTGCCGCCACGTTACGCAGGCTGACCGTCGATCACAAGGGTTTAGCCCACGTGAAAGGTCTGACCGGTTTGCAGGCCTTCGACACTTTTCGCGTAGGCCAGCGCCACATCGGCTGCCGGAACCGGCTTATAGCCACGGAAGTACGGAGCGTAGCTGCCCATCGCTTCCAGCAGCACGGTCGGACTGATCGAGTTGATGCGCAGGCCACGCGGCAACTCGATGGCGGCCGCTTTGACGAAGCTGTCCAGTGCGCCGTTGACCAATGCCGCCGAGGCGCCGGTACGGATCGGGTCGTGGCTGAGCACGCCGCTGGTGAAGGTGAACGAGGCGCCGTCGTTGGCGTATTCGCGGCCGATCAGCAGCAGGTTGACCTGGCCCATCAGTTTGTCTTTCAGGCCCAGTGCAAAGCTGTCAGCGTTCATCTCGCCGAGTGGGGCGAAGGTTACGTTGCCGGCGGCGCAGATCAGCGCGTCGAACTTGCCGGTTTGCTCGAACAGTTTGCGAATCGATGCGCTGTCGCTGATGTCCACCTGGAAGTCGCCGCTGCTGCGACCAATGCGGATCACTTCGTGACGCTGGCTCAGCTCTTTATCCACGGCCGAACCGATGGTGCCGGCGGCACCGATCAACAGAATCTTCATGGGACTGTTCCTCAATGGGTTGAACGAGGTTTCAGTCTAGAGTGGTTTTTTCTGCGGATAAGCGCACTAATAGGCAACCTTTGGTTTTCAAATGGAAACAATCCATGAGTGAAATGGATGATCTCGCGGCGTTCGCGGTGTTGATCGAGGCTGGCAGTTTTACCTTGGCAGCGCAGCAGCTGGGTTGCAGCAAGGGCCAGCTGTCCAAGCGTATCAGCCAGCTGGAAGCTCAGTTTTCCGTGGTGTTGCTGCAACGCACCACGCGCCGCTTGAGCCTGACAGCGGCGGGCGCCGCATTGTTGCCGCAAGCCCAGGCGCTGGTGGTGCAAGTGGAGCGGGCACGTCAGGCGCTGGCGCGTTTGAAAGACGACATGGCCGGTCCGGTGCGGATGACGGTGCCGGTGTCGCTGGGGGAAACGTTTTTCGACGGCTTGCTGCTGGAGTTCTCGCAGAAGTATCCCGAGGTGCAGATCGAGCTGGAGCTGAACAACCACTATCGCGACCTGTCCCGGGACGGCTTCGATCTGGCGATTCGCTCCGAGGTGGCCAATGACGAGCGGTTGGTGGCCAAACCCCTGCTGGCGTGGCAGGAATTTACCTGCGCCAGCCCGATATACCTTGAACAATTCGGTGAACCGCTGACCCCGCAGGAGCTGGCCGAACACCGCTGCCTGCTCAACAGTCATTACAGTGGCCGTGAAGAATGGCTGTATCACCAACAGCACGAATTGCTGCGGGTGCGGGTGTCGGGGCCGTTCGCCAGCAACCATTACAACCTGCTGAAGAAAGCCGCCCTGGCCGGCGCCGGTATCGCACGGTTGCCGTCGTATCTGTTGCAAACAGAACTGGCTGACGGCCGGTTGCACTGGCTGTTGCGCGATTTTCAGACGCGGCGCATGCCGATGTATCTGGTGCACCCGTACCAAGGTGGTTTGCCCAAACGCACGCAGGTGTTGGCGGACTATCTGATCGGCTGGTTCAAGCGCAGCGGCGAGGCGCTGGATCGCCTGGCGCATTGACCACGATGCCTGTGATATCCCTGTAGGAGCTGCCGAAGGCTGCGATCTTTTGACCTTGAAAATCAAAAGATCGCAGCCTTCGGCAGCTCCTACTGAGACATCAGAGGCATCAGGGACATCAGCGTTTGCAGTATTTGGCGAGCAGGTGATCAATCGACAATCTGCCCGGCCCGGTCGCCATCAGGTACAGCAACACCGCCGCCCAGGTGCCATGGGTCGGGTAGGCATCGGGATAGACGAACACCTCGATGACCAGCGTCATGCCCAGCAGCGCCAGCGCCGAAAATCTCGTGGCGAAGCCGATCAATATCAGCACCGGAAAGAAGTGTTCGGCGAACGCTGCCATGTGCGCGGCGATTTCCGGTGACAGCAGCGGTACGTGGTATTCGCTCTGGAACAACGGAATCGTCGAGTCCGCCAAGTGTGGCCAGCCGAGTTGAAAGGTGCCGTCGACCAAATCGATGGCCAGTCCCTCGACCTTGGTCTGCCCGGACTTCCAGAACACCGCGGCAATCGAGAACCGGGCGATGAAGGCGATCAGGCTGTGGGGAATCTTTTCCATTAGCCCGATGGCGCGAGTGATGAGGTTGTTCATGGCGATACCTTGTTGTTCAGGTCGGTGATGGCGTGGTGGCCGATCAGCAGGGCGAGGGTCTGCGGCAGATCGAAGGGCGGGCTGTCTTGCGCCGCTTGCAGCAGCGGTTGGTGATGGAACAGATGGCGGATGAATACGCTGGCGCCGTAATCGAGGGCAAACACCTCGACCTCCAGACCGTTGCGCAGCACCAGTGCGTGTTGCCCTTGATGAATATCGATACCCGCCAGTGTGGTGTCTTGCTGATGCGCGGCCCAGATCGAAACCACTGCGTAGGCGGAGTCGAGCAGGTGCAGCGAGGGGTGCAGGGCGATGTGCAGTTCGGCCAGTGTTTGCGGATCGGCCAGTGCAGCGCTGATCTGTTGCGCACTGACTGTTGCCGCATCGGCGGCGTGATAGGCGAGTGTGCGCAAGCGTTCGAGCCGTGCGACATCGGCGAGATACGGCACCCCGGCCGCCGGTTCGAATGCATCAATGAAGTCCGCCAGTCCGTCACCATAACGGCTCATCAACGGACTGTGCGGCGGCTGCTGCTGGATGAAAATGCCGGCCATACCACGGAAAAATTCCTCGCCGACCAACTGCTGCACCACCGGATAACTGTCGGCCAGCGCGTTGATCAACGAGCCTTGCACGTTATTGCGATACACCGAAAACCGGCTGGCAGGATCAGCGCCGTTGGCACTGTACAGGCCAGCGGGGCAGGGCAGGCGAGTGTCGAGCAGGGCGGCGCTGAAGTCGGCTTGAGTGCTCATGGCTGACTCCTTGAGCGCCGCAGCAACGCTTCGGCCTGCTGCGCCTCGGCCAGCAGCACGTTGAACGTCGGGAGGTGATTGTCCCGTTCGATCAAGGTTGCCACCGGGCCAACACGTTCGAGTGCCTGTCGGTATAACACCCAAACGGCATCATCAACCGGCGCGCCGTGATCATCGATCAGCAAGCGATCGCCGAGGCTGTCGGCGTCTTCAGCGAACCCGGCCAAGTGAATCTCGCCGACGGCGTGCAAAGGCAGTGCGTCGAGGTAGGTCAGTGGATCGCGTCGATGGTTTATGCACGAGACGTAGACGTTGTTGACGTCAAGCAGCAGACCGCAACCGCTGCGGCGAATCACCTCGGTGATGAACGCCGGCTCGTCGATGGTCGAGCGCTCGAAGCCGAGATAGGTCGCTGGATTTTCCAGCAGCATCGGACGCTTGAGGGTGTTCTGCACCTGGTCGATATGCGCGCAGACGCGGTCAAGCGTCGGCGTGTCATACGCCAGCGGCAGCAGGTCATTGAGGAACACCGGGCCGTGGCTCGACCAGGCCAGGTGTTCGGAAAAGGCTTGCGGTTGATAACGCTCGATCAGTGTTTGCAGGCGTTGCAGGTGTTGCAGATCCAGTGGCCCTTCGGCCCCGATCGACAGCCCGACGCCGTGCAGCGACAGCGGATACTGCTCGCGGATCAACCCGAGAAAATGATGAAACGGACCGCCGTCGACCATGTAGTTTTCGGCGTGGACTTCGAAGAAACCGATGTCTGGTCGGGTGCCGAGCACTTCACGAAAGTGCCCGGTCTTGAGTCCCAGCCCCGCGCGGGGCGGGAGCCCGCAGAGGGCTGCCCGAGTGCGCGGTGGGACAGGTTCGTTGAGGGTGAACATGAGCGTCACTCGGGCAGGTCGTGGATCAGGACTTGGCTTTGAAGGCTTCCATCTGACCGAAGCCGGTCGGCGAGGTTTTGCTCTCGGTGGTGGTGCAGGTGCCTTTTGGCACGAACTTCCAGGCGTTGGCCTGGTAATCCATTTTCGCGGTGCCGGCACATGTGGTGCCTGCGCCCGCGGCGCAATCGTTGTGACCCTTCATGGCCACACCGAAGCATTTTTCCATGTTGCTGTTGTCGGCGGCGTTGGCGCTGGAAACGGCAGTCATGCTCAGGGCGGAACCAAGAGCCAGAACCAGTGCAGCGGCGGACAGGGTGCGAGTGGTAGCAGTCATGATGTTTCTCCAGATTTGAGCTTGGGTTTTACAAGCGAAGTGCGCTTGCTTACCCCACTAGAGAACGCCCATGGCGATGCGTTACAGCGCCACCGAAATTTTTCAGAAAAAAATGCAAAACCCTGTAGGAGCTGCCGCAGGCTGCGATCTTTTGATTTTGATTTTGATTTTAAAACCAGAAGCCAGATCAAAAGATCGCAGCCTGCGGCAGCTCCTACAGGGGATTTCTGTGGTTGCGCGTCTATAGTCATTGCAACGGCCCCTGTGACAGGCCGATTTACCAGGACGGTATCTCATGACGAAGGATCGCTCAGCCCGCGCTGTGCTATTGCGCACGGCTTCATCTTTTACGCTCGCCTGCACGCTGCCCCTGCTGTCTGGCACGGTTTGCGCGCAGACGCAGATTGATCCGCTGGACACGCTCAAGCGCATCAACAGCAACTACAACACCCTCAAGGACGCTTGCCAGGAACCCGATACCGGCGCCGCGCGCGGGCTGTATTACTGCAGCGGCGTGACCCTGCGCATGGTCAATGACGGGCCCTTCAATCCGTGGGATTACAGCCCTTATGCAATCAAGATCGGCGCGACGTCCTACTCGTGGATTCGCAAGGATCTGAGCACGCGCATTCTCATTCACCCGGCCGGTTTCATCCTGCGCACACCCACCGATGCAGCGGCGCTGAAGCTGCCGGTCAAGGAGCAAGGCTTCACCTGCATCTATGCGTTTGATGGCGGTACCGGGCCGGAGCGCAAGTGGTATGGCTGCGGCTTCTTCGACAGCCGCGAACCGCCGCGTGCGGCGCAAGGCACGCTGAACAACCGCAATGCCGCACTGGCCTACGGCACTTGTGCCGAGGCGGGTGTCACCACCGCCGAGCAGTGGACGCAGAAGTACACCGGGCTGATGAAGGGGCCGATCCAGTACAGCCAATGTTCGTGGAACGCGGAAAAACCCAGCGACTGGCAGGCGATGATCCGCGTGCATGAGTCGCGCCCGAACACCACCAACAAGGACCCCTTTGCCTTCAGTGCCCAGGTCAACGAGTTCATGTTGAAGAACGCCACCGCGAGCAACGACGGCAGCGAAAACATGAAGTACATCGATGCCTTTATCTACAACGTCAACAGCACGCAGAACTTCGCCACTCGCGGAGATCAGGCACCACCGAAACCGGAGAACGGCTTGAACAGTGCGCGCAATTTCCAGAAAAAACTTCAGGCCCAGGGCTACAGCGTGCCGATCCTGCGCCTGGATTTCACCCAGCCTGCGGAGCGGCGTTTCAGCTATGTCGCCGCCGATCAGGCGATCGCCGAGATGGTGGTGGGTGGCGCCCCGGTGCCGCAATACATCGCCTCCGCCAACTGGGTCAAACGTTACGACCCCGGCACCCGCAAGGATGAATGGAGCCTGAGCGTTGTGCCCACGGCAGCGGGGCGCGCCTTGCCCGGTGAGCAGGTCGGCGCTCTGTACGATCAGTTGTTCGCCCTCAAGGGGCCGGACAGCAACTGGCGCGACAACGAAAAGTCCGCTGGCAGCATGCGTCAGCAACTGCGCTGCGTGCTGGTCAATTACCGCAACAAGACGCCATGGAACCTGGAGCCGTACCGGCCGGCGTTGTCGGACAGCGAGACTCGCGCCGCGGGTTGCAACCCGGTCCCGCGTTGAGTGTGTTGGCTAATCAAGGAGATGCAAGCCATGAAGAAACGTTTGAACAGGATCGTCCCGTTGCTCGTATTGCCGCTGTTGGTGCATGCGGCATGGGCCAACGCCGAGTCATGCGACGAGACGCTGAGGAAGGTGGAAAAGCTCTATAACAATACCGTCGACAGTTGCGGGCAGGACCCCGCCTCGGACTGCTCGGGGCTGCTGGTGCGCGGCACGCACCGGGCCGATCCGGCCAAGGGGCAAAAGTGGGACGTGTGGAACCCCAGTCCGAAAGCCGTGGAGCTGGGCACGTTTGCCGCCTCATTCATGCGGGCCGACGGCATCAGTTATGAAGACCCGGGCATGAGCACGCAAAACGGTTATCTGATTACGCCAAGGGATCTGGTGCGCGACCCGGAAACCCCGGTGCATGTCTACTGTGCGTTTCCCAACGATGCCTGGACCGACTTTCGCAATGACCGTGGCTGTGGTGACAACAAGAATACCGCCCCGACCGAGGCGGTCTGCCAGGCCATGAAGCCGCCGATTTCGACGCCGAATGCCTGGGTGGCGCACTTCACCCAGTACAACAACAATCGCCAGCAGGACCAGTTGCAGTGCGGCTTCAACATGCGCAATCCGATGAGCAGCAAGGAGCGGGTCGACGCCTTTCGCAATTTCATGGGCGCGCGCAAAGTCATCAACAGCCGCGAGTTTCAGACTCAGACCGAGCTGCGTCTGGGTAACCCGAAAACCGATGAGCTGCCGATTCTGGCGTTCTTCTACAGCGATCAGCGTGGTCTGAACGATGCGTTGGCCAATCAAAAGGACTACAAGGCCAAGACCGGCAAGGATCGCAACATCATCAAGATCGACTTCCCGAAAACCCCGGTCGCCAAGGCCTCTTTCTCGTGCATCCAGACCTCGACGCCGGCCGCACCAAAATTTTGCGACAAGTACATCGACTCCAGCACCTGGGTGCAGCGTCCCGATCCGAAACTGGGGCCGAACACCTGGTCGCTCTCGGTAGTGCCGACCGCGTGCGGGCGGGCAATCAAGGACGACCAGACCGACCGGATGTTTGCCGAGCTGTACAACAAGCACAAGGACGATGCGCAATGGCGCGAGTACAGCGTCAATGGCGGGTCGTTGCGGCGGCAGATGGTTTGTCATCTGGCGGCGGTCTACGACGGCAAACCGGTGAGGAACAAGCCTGAGTGGAACCTTGAACCGGCCCGGCCGTATGTCGATCAGGCGACGGCGGTGGCGCAGTACTGCAACCCGTACTGACGGCGCTTCCCTGTAGGAGCTGCCGCAGGCTGCGATCTTTTGATCTTGCTTCTAAAAGGCAAAGTCAAAAGATCGCAGCCTGCGGCAGCTCCTACACGGGGGATGTGTGAGGTATAAAAAAACGGCCCGAAGGCCGTTTTTTTGTTCAGCGAAAAGCCTCAACCGCCGAGGTACGCCTCGCGCACTTTCGGGTCGGTGAGCAGCGCTTCACCGGTACCTTGCATGACCACGCGGCCGTTCTCCAGAACGTACGCACGGTCGGCGATTTTCAGCGCCTGGTTGGCGTTCTGCTCGACCAGGAACACCGTTACACCGTCCTTGCGCAGCTGTTCGATGATGTCGAAGATCTGCTGGATGATGATCGGTGCCAGGCCCAGCGATGGCTCGTCGAGCAGCAGCAGTTTGGGCTTGCTCATCAGCGCGCGGCCGATGGCGAGCATTTGCTGTTCGCCGCCGGACATGGTGCCGCCGCGCTGGTTGAAGCGTTCTTTCAGGCGCGGGAACAGGCCGAGGACCTTGTCCATCTGCTCCTGATAGTCGCCCTTGTCGGTGAAGAAACCGCCCATCGACAGGTTCTCTTCGACGGTCAGACGGGCGAACACCCGACGACCTTCCGGCACCACGGCGATGCTCTTGCGCATGATCTGCGACGAGTCCTGGCCGACCAGTTCCTCACCCATGTAGCGGATGCTGCCGCTGTGCGCCTGCGGCGAACCGCAGAGCGTCATCAGCAGCGTGGACTTGCCGGCACCGTTGGCGCCGATCAGGGTCACGATCTCGCCCTGACGGACTTCGACGTTGACGCTGTGCAGGGCCTGGATCTTGCCGTAGAAGGTGGAAACGTTTTCGAACTGCAGCATTTACGCTTCCCCCAGGTAGGCTTTGATCACTTCAGGATTGTCGCGGATCTGTTCCGGCGTGCCATTGGCCAGCGGCGTGCCCTGGTTGATCACGACGATGTGGTCGGAAATGCTCATGACCAGTTTCATGTCGTGTTCGATCAGCAGCACGGTGACGTTGTGCTCTTCACGCAGCACGCTGATCAGCGCCTTGAGGTCTTCGGTTTCCTTCGGGTTCAGGCCGGCGGCCGGTTCGTCGAGCATGAGGATCCGCGGGCGGGTCATCATGCAGCGGGCGATTTCCAGGCGCCGTTGCTGACCGTAGGCCAGGGTGCCGGCCGTACGGTTGGCGAACTCTTTCAGGTTGACCTTTTCCAGCCAGTATTCGGCGTATTCCATGGCCTCGCGCTCGCTCTTGCGGAACGCCGGGGTCTTGAACAGACCGGACAGGAAGTTGGTGTTCAGGTGACGGTGCTGCGCGATCAACAGGTTCTCGACCGCCGTCATGTCCTTGAACAGCCGCACGTTCTGGAAGGTGCGCACCACGCCCTTGAGGGCGATTTTATGCCCCGGCAGGCCCTGGATGGGCTCGCCGTCGAGCAGGATGCTGCCGCCCGATGGCTGGTAGAAACCGGTCAGGCAGTTGAACACGGTGGTCTTGCCCGCGCCGTTCGGCCCGATCAGCGCCACCACTTGTTTCTCCTTGACGGTCAGGGCCACGCCATTGACCGCCAGCAAGCCGCCGAAGCGCATGCTCAGGTTTTCGACTTTCAGGATCTCGCGGCTCATTTTCGCAACTCCATGTGTGGGCGTTGCATCGGCAGCAGACCTTGTGGACGCCAGATCATCATCAACACCATCAGCGCACCGAACATCAACATCCGGTATTCGCTGAACTCACGCATCATTTCCGGCAACAGGATCATCACCACGGCCGCGAGAATCACGCCCAGTTGCGAGCCCATGCCACCCAGTACGACGATGGCGAGAATGATCGCCGACTCGATGAAGGTGAACGATTCCGGTGTCACCAGACCCTGACGGGCGGCGAAGAAGCTGCCGGCGAAACCGGCGAAGCTCGCACCCAAGGTGAACGCCGACAGCTTGATCACGGTCGGGTTGAGGCCAAGTGCGCGGCAGGCGATTTCGTCTTCTCGCAGCGCTTCCCACGCACGGCCGATCGGCATGCGCAGCAGACGGTTGATGATGAACAGCGCCGCCAGTGCCAGCAACAGGGCAACCAGGTACAGGAAAATCACCTTGTTGATCGAGTTGTATTCGAGGCCGAAATACTCGTGGAAGGTTTGCAGGCCTTCCGCCGCTTTGCGTTCGAAGGTCAGGCCGAAGAACGTCGGTTTCTCGATGTTGCTGATACCGTTCGGCCCGCCGGTGATGTCCGTCAGGTTACGCAGGAACAGGCGGATGATTTCCCCGAAGCCGAGGGTCACGATCGCCAGATAGTCACCGCGCAGACGCAACACCGGGAAGCCCAGCAGGAAGCCGAACGTCGCCGCCATCAGGCCGGCAATCGGCAGGCAGATCCAGAAGCTCAGGCCGTAGTAGTGCGACAGCAGCGCGTAGCTGTAGGCGCCGACGGCGTAGAAACCGACGTAACCCAGGTCGAGCAGACCGGCCAGACCCACCACGATGTTCAGACCGAGGCCGAGCATCACGTAGATCAGGATCAGCGTGGCGATGTCCACCGCACCACGGGAGCCGAAGAACGGCCACACCAGTGCACCGAGGATCAGCGCAATGATGATGTAGCGCTGCGTGGTCGGCAGGGTCAGGAAGTTGCTGGCCTTGGCCGGGATCAACGGCAGGCCCGGCGAGGATTTCCACGCCTTGCTGATCTGCTGGTTGAACAGCACCCGCAGGAACATCAGCACCGAGCAGACGGCGATGGTCGCCAGAATGGCCGGGCTGGTGCCGTGCACTTCGAGGTTGATGCCGACGATGGTCAGTTTCAGACCGAGTACCGGGTAGGCCACGGCCCACACCAGCAAGGCACTGAACAGTGCCTGTTTAAGATTCCTAGTCATACTTTCTCAACCTCCGGACGGCCCAGAATGCCGGTCGGACGGAACAACAGCACCAGAACCAACAAGCCGAAAGCCACGACGTCCTTGTACTGGTCGCCGAAGATATCGGCGCCAAAGGCTTCCGCCACCCCGAGCACCAGCCCGCCGAGCATGGCGCCGGGGATGCTGCCGATGCCGCCCAGTACCGCAGCGGTGAAAGCCTTGAGGCCGACGAGGAAACCGGCGTTGGGGTTGATCACGCCGTACTGCATGCTCAGCAGCACAGCCGCAACGGCCGCCAGCGCAGCACCGATGACGAAGGTCAAGGCGATGATGTTGTTGGTGTTGATGCCCAGCAGGTTGGCCATCTTGATGTCTTCGGCGCAGGCGCGGCAGGCGCGACCCAGGCGAGAGCGGGAGATGAACAGCGTGAGGCCGAGCATGGCGACCAGGGTCACCACGAACACCACGATTTGCATGTAGGAAATCAGCACTTCATGTGCGCCACCTGGCCCGATGGAGAAGTTGCCGGGGATCAGGTTGGGGATGGATTTGTCCTTGGAGTCTTGCGCGAGCAGAACCGTGTTCTGCAGGAAGATCGACATACCGATGGCGGAAATCAGCGGAATCAGACGGTTGCTGCCGCGCAGGGGGCGGTAGGCGATCCGTTCGATGCTGTAACCGTAGGAACTGGTGACGACGATGCTCGCGATGAACGCGGCGGTCATCAACAGCGGGACGTTGTCGATTCCCATCATGGCCAGCCCGGCGATGGCGATGAACGCCACGTACGAACCGATCATGTACACCTCGCCGTGGGCGAAGTTGATCATTCCAATGATGCCGTAAACCATCGTATAGCCGATGGCGATCAGGGCATACGTGCTGCCAATGGTCAGGCCATTAACCAGCTGTTGGAAGAAGTGATAGATGTCAGGCATTACAACGCTCCTAAAAACCTGATACGCATTTCACTGGTGGAGTCATTTTCCCGCCCGGCCCCGTGGATCTTTATCCACTTCGAATCCGGGTTTTGCCAGCGAACCGCTGATGACGGTTTTGAGATTTTCAGGTGGGGAGACTGGCGGATCACGCCAGCGCGGCCCATACATTCGTAAAACAAAGCCCACGGCACGCCGTGGGCTTTATTGGCAGTCAGTCAGGGCGCGCCTTACTGAGGCGAAACTTCAGTTTTCGGTTTGCCGAAGTGCCACTCGTAAACCACAAATTTGAAGTCCTTCAGGTCGCCCTTGGCGTCGAAGCTCAGGTCGCCGGTAGGGGTCTTGAAGGTGCCGGCGTGGATGGCTTCGGCCACTTTGGCTGCGTCTTCGGACTTGGCTGCCTTGATGCCTTCGGCAATCACTTCAACCGCCGAGTAGGAAGGGAACACGAACGGGCCGCTCGGGTCTTCTTTCTTCGCCTTGAACGCATCTGCCAGGGCAACGTTGGCCGGATCCTGGTCGAAGGATTTCGGCAGGGTCACCAGCAGGCCTTCGGAGGACTCTTTGGCGATCTGCGAAATGGAGTCGTTACCCACGCCTTCCGGGCCCATGAACTTGGCTTTCAGGCCTTTTTCCTGGGATTGACGCAGGATCAGGCCCAGCTCCGGGTGGTAGCCGCCGTAGTAAACGAAATCGACGTTGGCTTGTTTGAGCTTGGCAATCATCGAGGAGAAGTCTTTGTCGCCGGCGTTGACGCCTTCGAACACGGCGACTTTCACGCCTTTCTTCTCAAGAGTCGCCTTGACGGCGGTGGCGATGCCTTCACCGTATTGCTGTTTGTCGTGCAGTACGGCAACGATTTTCGGCTTCACGTGATCGGCAATGTAGTTACCGGCGGCAGGGCCCTGGGCGCTGTCCAGACCGATGGTGCGGAAGACCATTTTGTAACCACGGGCGGTGATGTCCGGGCTGGTGGCAGCCGGGGTGATCATCACCACGCCTTCGTCTTCGTAGATGTCCGAAGCAGGCTGAGTGGAGCTGGAGCACAGGTGACCAACCACGAACTTGACGCCGTCGTTGACGACCTTGTTCGCGACCGCTACGGCTTGTTTCGGATCGCACGCGTCATCGTATTCAACGGCTTCGAGTTTCTTGCCGTCGACGCCGCCCTTGGCGTTGATCTGCTCGATGGCCATTTTCGCGCCACTGAACTGCATGTCGCCGTATTGGGCTACAGGACCGGTTTTAGGGCCGGCGATACCGATCTTGATGGTGTCAGCGGCGAACGAATGGCTGGCAACCCCGGCCAGAACCATAGCGGCAAACAGTTTGGAAATCTGCTTAGTAGCCTTAGTCATAGTGCTCCACTCTTACTGTTGTAATTTTTTTGAGTTCTGGCGCCGTAGCAGCAGAACCGGGTCAGATATCTTGGCGATACCCTCCGGAAATGCCCCCGGCAACTGTACCGGTACAGTGTAGAGCGCCGGTTGTTGGCCTGGGAAGCTGGCGCCAGGGGGCAAAACTTGTGGGTGTCGCATTTTTGAATGAAAAAGACAGAATTGCGGCGGGGCTTTCGGGGGGCTTATGCCCCAAACAGCAGCATTCCTTGGCGTTCCTGCTCTTTTCGTTCGATGAAGCCATTTGCAACCGGGTTTTTCTGCCGGACCACCGACGTTATCATTCGCGCCGATTTCTTTTCCGGACAGTCCCATGAATCAAGAACCTAGCACCCTCTATGCCAAGCTGCTTGGTGAAACCGCATCTATTACCTGGAAAGAGCTGGAGCCGTTCTTCGCCAAGGGTGCCCTATTGTGGGTCGACCCGGCCCTGGATTTGATCGCCGCCGCCGAGGCCGTGGCTTCGGACGATGGCGAGAAAGTCGCCGCCTGGCTGGCCGAAGACAAGGTCGCCAAGCTGTCTGAAACGCGGGCGCTGGATATTTTCGAGCGTGATCCGCAGATGTGGGCGGTGGTGGTAAGGCCGTGGATTCTGGTCCAGGAAAGGGCGGCTGCCTGAGACTGCGCACCTTTGTGGTGCGCCTGACCAGCGGCGAAAAGTGTGTAGCCGAGTAGCGTGATGGCACGTTGCCGTAGAGAAAGGCCACAAGCGTGGGTGGCATAACGGTGACGTAAACGTAACGGGAACAGTTTATTGAGCAGCCTGAGGGCTGCTTAATTGTTTCTGGATGTTGGCGATGAAGGTTTTGCAGTGTGTGGAATGGCCTCTTCGCGAGCAGGCTCGCTCCCACATTTGGAATGCATTCCATTGTGGGAGCGAGCCTGCTCGCGAAGGGAGCGACTCGGTCTTCGATCAGACCGAGTAAGTCTTCCCGGTATGGTTATTCAGGGAAATTACCTTGGTCTTGCCGATCCGGTGACGGTAGATCTCGCGCAGGTACTTGATCGATTTCTTCACGCAATCCCGCGACAGGCGAATGTCGTTGATCGAAACAAACTTGTCCTTGTCGTTGATCAGTTCGCGGTACTTCTTCTCGTACATCGGTTTGATCGCGTACCAGTTGGTGTCGAGGATCTTCGCCGGGTTTTCGAACTCGTTGAGCAGATCGTCGATGCGGTCTTCGTCAAAGTCTTCATTAATGATGAAGTCGAGGATCGAGTTGTCCAGGGTCTCGTCGAAACGGTACGGGGTCTTGGCGAAGCAACGCTTGATGAACGCCACGATCAGGGTCAGGAAGTCGTCCGACAGGCACGGACTCTTGGCGATCAGGGTGGTCAGCGACAGGTTGGCCGACGCACCGATCACCAGCGCATAACGCTTGAGTGTGGTGTTGGGGAACAGGCTGTTGAGGTGGGTCTTCAACCGGTTCAGGTCCATGTAGGACAGCTTGTAGTCTTTCGGCAACGAAACGATCGACACCACCGACGAGCAGTTCTTGAAGAAGTGCAGGTCGTGCAGCGCGGCGGCGTCGTAGCCGGAATTCTTGTACTGCTCCAGCGACGCGCGATAGCGCTTGGATTCGATTGGCAGCAGGCTGATGCCTTCGATCGCCTGGGTGACCTTGTTGAAGTGCGGCAGGTCGATCGAGCGGAAGAACAGATCATCGATGTTCAGGCGCTGCGGCTCTTTGTCGAATACCTTGAACTTGTCGCTGCTCGGCGGCGGGGTTTCCGGCACCACCGATTCGGCGTAGGCAATCGCCACCGGGCCGGCCAGGCTCATGAACAAGTCGTTGGCGTCGAGGCGAATGGTTTCGCCGATGTCGATGCCGGCGCGACGGAAGTAGTTCTGGTCGTAGTCGGTGGTCACCGCCTGCGCCGTCAGAATGTTGAAGATCTGCTGGGAGATGTACTGGTTGGCGTGCTTCTCCATCGCATTGACGTCAATGTTCTGGATGTTGCCGTCATCGCTCTCTTCGGCGTAACGCATGATGTCGTTGGAGATCAGCATCATCGCGTTCCAGGGGCGAATACGGCCCATGACGCTGGCTTCGCTGCTGTCTTCATTGGCGAAGTTGTAGGAGAAATCCCATTCTTCCGAGAGGTATTTGCACAACAGGCGTCCGGCGTTGATGTGCAGCGCCTCGGACATTTCGCTGCGGTGATCGGAAATGTTCGGCAGCACGCAGATGCCGCTGGTGAAGATCGGCTCGAACACGAACGAATGCCCGCTCTTGCCGTCATGTTCGTCCATCGGTTTGGTGTCGAACGTTTTGTTCATGTACGAGTGCTGTTGGGCCAGGCCGAATTCCGAAGCCATGCCCGAACCGGTACCGCCGCCGGCACTGAAGATCGAGAAGTACAGGCGCGACTGGTTGGCCTTGATGCCGCAGCTGTCGATCAGGTACGAGTGGATCATTTTCCAGTCAGGGCTGGAGAAACGCTGGGTGTCCTTGTTGAGGATGATCTTGGCCAGGTACTGACCGAGGATCGGCGCGTTACCGGCGCCACCGGCATGGACTTCGGACAAGTCCATGATCTTCATTTTGCTGTAATCGCGCAGAAAGCCGCTTTTCTCGCCCTTGCGCGAGAACCGGATGCGCCCGGCGATGTCCTTGTCGAGGTCGCCGAGCATCACCAGCGGTTCGACGAGGAACACCGGTTTGCTCGACTTGTTCGGGCCGATCCGCAGATTCTGCTTGATCCACTGGGCCGGGCTGTAGCCCTTGTCGGCCAGACGCCGATCCGCGGCGCGGTCTTCGTTGTTGAATTCGTTGAGGTAGAACTTGCGCGCGTTGTACACCAGCTCCGCGACGTCGAGGGCGATGTTCGAGCCGCAGCGACCGAGGCCGATCAGGCACACCGACGGGAATTCCTGGTCGTTGTGCTGCTCGTTGTCGCCTTCCAGGTGCGGCGGGCGCGGGAACACCAGATCGCGCAGCCCGTCCAGGTTGTCGAGGATGCGATCGGTGTTGGTCTCGGTGTAGTACAGATATTGCTGAGTGCCCAGCGGGCGCGAGGGAGGCAATGGCTTCGAAGGTGACGGGCTGTTTGCGGCAGGGCTCAGGGTCAGATCGGATACCGCAGTGGCGGGATTGTTTTTAGAAGTCATTGTGCGCCATATACCTGGACAGGGTTGGCTCGGCGACCGTTGTCATCGAGCCTCACGGAAAGAGGATCTCGCGTCTTTGACTGCGCGTATTTGGCCCGGGCGTCAGGGGCTTGGCCTGATCGTCGCGCGGGGGAATCCTTTCCTGATCGTTCATGAATCGGCCATTATTCGGTGATCTTTAATCGAAAAGAGGCAAAATGATGTCAACGCTACCTTCGTTGGGCTTTGCCGGAATCGGCCTGATGGGCTTGCCGATGTGTCACCGTTTGCTGGCGGCGGGCTACCCGTTGACCGTGTGGAACCGCAACCCGGCCAAGTGCGCGCCCCTGGTTGAAGCCGGCGCCCGGCAGGTGGCGACTCCAGCCGAGCTGTGCGAACACGCGGACGTGGTGATGCTCTGTCTGGCCGATACGGCGGTGGTGCGCGAGGTGGTGTTTGGCGCCGGCGGGGTTGTTGAAGGTGCGAAAAACGGCCAGTTGCTGGTGGACTTCTCCAGCCTCGAACCGACGGCTACTCGCGAGATGGCCGCCGACCTGGCAGGCAGGACCGGCATGGCCTGGCTTGATTCACCGGTGTCCGGCGGCGTGGTCGGTGCCGAGGCGGGCAGCCTGGCGATCATGGTCGGTGGTGCGGTGACGGATCTGGATCGGGTGCGCCCGGTGCTGCTCAACCTCGGTCAGCGCGTCACGCACATGGGCGGCATCGGCGCCGGGCAGGTGACCAAGGCCTGCAATCAGATGATCGTCGCCTGCAACGCGTTGGTGATTGCCGAAGTGGTGGCGCTGGCCGAACAGGCCGGAGTCGATGCGCGCTTGATTGCCGCAGCGCTGGCCGGTGGCTTTGCCGATTCGAAACCGCTGCAGATCCTCGCCCCGCAAATGGCCGAAAGCCGTTTTGAACCGGTGAAATGGCACGTGCGCACGCTGCTCAAGGATCTCGATACGGCGGTGAAATTCTCCCGCGAACAAGGCTCGGCTACGCCGATCAGCGGATTGGCCGCACAACTGATGCGCCTGCATGGGGCGCAGGGTTTTTTGCAGAAGGATCCAGCGACTCTGGTACACATGTACCGCGCGCCAGACTCAGTGGATTGACCGCATGCGCGTGTTTGCGCTGGTTGATTTCCTCCAGCACCGGACGGAGTTCATCCAGTGGCACCGGGCGGCTGAGCAGATAACCCTGAATGAAGTCGCAGCCCGAACGTTCGAGAAACTCGTACTGCTCCAGGCTTTCCACGCCTTCGGTCACCACCTGCAAGTGCAGGGTGTGGGCCATGACGATGATCGCCTGGACGATCTCCATGTCGGCGGTCGCCGCAGGAATGTCGAGGATGAACGAGCGGTCGATTTTCAGCGTATTGAGCGGCAGACGTTTGAGGTAGGCCAACGATGAGTATCCGGTGCCGAAGTCGTCGATCGACAGCGATACGCCGAGGGCCCGGATCTGCCGCAACAGCACCAGCGTGTTGGCGATGTTGCCCATCAGTGCGTTTTCGGTGACTTCCAGCTCCAGCCGTTCCGGCGCGACGCCAGCGCTGCGCAGTGCACTTTCGATTTCGTTGGCCAGTTCTTCCCGGGCGAGGTTGAGCGGTGAGCAGTTCCAGGCGATTTTCAGTTCGTTGCAGCCGTGGCGCGTCAGTTCGCCGAGGTCGGTGCAGGCCCGGCGAAGCACCCAGTTGTCCAGTTCGGCGATCAGGCCGTTGGTTTCGGCAATCGCGATGAAACGGTCCGGGGCCAGCAGGCCATGCACCGGATGCTGCCAGCGAATCAACGCTTCGAGTTTGGTCACCCGGCCGGTCTTCAGTTCGAAGATGGGTTGGTAATACAGCGTCAGCCCGTGGTCTTCACGCAAAGCCTGGCGCAGTTCTTCTTCCAGTTGCAGTTCGAGGCTGGCGCGGGTCTTCATGTTCGAACTGAAAAAATGCAGGCCGTTACGCCCGGCACCCTTGGACTGATACAACGCCAGATCGGCGTGCTTGAGCAGTTCTTCGCAGCTGGTGCCGTCGTCGGGGAACAGGCTGATGCCGATGCTGGTGGTCATCACCATACGACGTCCGGCCAATTCGATCGGCTCCTTCATTTTCTGCATGATCCGTTGCGCCATGCTGCGCGCTTCCTCGCGGTCGTGCAGGCCGATCAGGATGCAGAACTCGTCACCGCCAAAGCGTGCGACCACGTCGTCATGGCTGCGCACCGAGCCTTTGATGTGGTTGGCGATGACTTTGAGCAGGGCGTCGCCGGCGTCATGGCCGAGGCTGTCGTTGATCCGCTTGAAGTGGTCGATGTCGAGAAACATCACCGCGAGCATGCCGCCTTCGCTGGTTTTCTGGCTGAGTTTCTCGGCGAAGATCTGGTTGAAACCGCGACGGTTGATCAGGTTGGTCAGGGCGTCGTAATTGGCCACTTGTTGCAGCGACATCCGAGCCTGATCGAGCTGGCTGAGCAAGGCGTTGACTCGGCGCAAGTCCTGCTCCTTGCTTTGCAGTTTCTTGTCGGCCAGTGCCGCGCTGATCGCGCTGCCGAGAATCAACAGTGTGATCAGCGCGATGGTCAGGCCCAGTTGCAGGTGATTGGTTTCGGCACTCAAAGTGGGCGTGGCGCCTTCGGGCAACACCAGATGCAACGCGGCCATCCCGGTGAAATGCATGCTGATGATGCCGGCGCCGAGAATGATCGCGGCGGTGTATTTGAACAGTTGATGAAAACGCCCACTGCCTTCACGCAAGTAACCGGCGACCCACAGCGCGGCGAAACTGGCGCTGATCGCAATCACGATCGACAGGCAGAACAACAGCGGCTGGTAATAGGCGGTGGCCACCGAGTGCATCGCCGCCATGCCGACGTAATGCATGCCGGCGATGCCCAAGCCAATGACGATGGCGGTTTTCAGGTAATGCACCCGTGAGGGATGGGGCACGCTCAGGGTGTGCATCGCCAGCCAAGAAGCGAGCAGGGCGATCACCAGGGAAAACAGAGTGGTGGCCAGTTCGTAATGGATTTCGATCGGTGTCTGGAACGCCAGCATGGCAATGAAATGCATCGCCCAGATACCGCCGGCCAGGCAAGTGGCGCCGATCCAGCGCCAGACCCGTTGCGAGCCCGGGTCTTCGGCATGGCCGACCCGCTCGGCCATGTCGAGGGTGGCAAAACTCGCGGCGCAGGCGACCAGATAAGCCACCAGCACCAGCAAGGGATTGTGTGTGCAATCGAGAATGACCTGCCCGCCGTCCGGCAGCTCGGTAACAAACTGCAAACCAAGCCACTCCATAGCATCCCCGTCTCTGAAGTCGTCCCTTCTGCGTCAGAAACGCAGGCGAATGAGATGAGTATAGAGGCGGTTTTTATCGTGCAAGCGATAGTGGCATATTGGCGCCAACCATTTCGGCATGAGCCTCATAGCGATTGGCGCTAAGCGTCAGGCGCTCTGGTCGTAGGGGATCTGATTCCAGTCCTTTTCGAGGGGCGGCAAGCCGAAGCGGGCGCGGGCCTTGTCGCAATCGACATTCTGTTCGCCGTTCTCCCAGGACGATTCGAATTCGCGGCAGGGGCTGGAGCGCTGCTCATAAATCGAGCACTGCACCTGGCTGCCCACCTCGCCGACCAGCGCCGTACAACGCGGTGATTTGCAGTCGGTGCCGTTCATCGCCACCCGGCTGGGGCTGATCTGCGTCACCAGCTCATCGGGCACTGTGCCGCCGGAGGAGGCGCATTCACCCCAGAAAAAAGACACGCGAAAATGGGAACAGCAGGCACCGCAATTCAGACACGGACTGACTTCGGACATTAGGAGGGCATCAAAGGGGTTGATCGGCGAATCCGGACGGATCCGGCGGCTATTCTAGGCTTCGCCATGAACTTGGGAAGGGGGGCGCGAAAGTATTTTTTTGTAGCCGGGTTTTGCCGCTAAACCCCCGGTTTACGGGGGATTGCTGCGTTATCAAGGGCTTACGTTTCTTTACAGTGCCATGGCTCATCATCAGCTTGACGAATGATCACAGACAGCTACGCACCGCCTGTCTAGATTGCAGGTTCCGGGCTCGGATGCGTCGGCAGTGAAGCCCTCATAACAATAAAGAGACGGACCCATGCAGAACTCGACCCAAGCGGCGAATGCCTGGCGCATTCTGTTCCTGTTGTTCCTTGCCAACCTGTTCAACTTCTTCGACCGCACCATTCCGGCGATCATCATCGAGCCGATCCGCATGGAGTGGCACCTCAGTGACTTTCAACTGGGGATCGTCGGTACCGCGTTTACCCTGGTTTATGCGATTGCCGGTCTGCCGTTAGGCCGCATGGCCGACACTGGCTCGCGCAGCAAACTGATGGGCTGGGGCCTGGCGACCTGGAGCGCACTGACGGCGGTCAACGGTCTGGTTGGCAGTTTCTGGAGTTTCCTGTTGGTGCGCATGGGCATCGGCATTGGCGAAGCCAGTTATGCACCGGCCGCCAACTCGCTGATCGGCGACCTGTTCCCGGCACACCGCCGGGCGCGGGCCATGGGCATTTTCATGCTCGGGCTGCCCTTGGGATTGTTGCTGGCGTTCTTCACCATCGGTGCGATGGTCAAGGCGTTCGACAGCTGGCGTGCGCCGTTCTTTATCGCGGCGGTGCCGGGGCTGATCCTCGCGGTATTCATGTTCTTCATCAAGGAACCCAAGCGCGGCGCGGCGGAAACCGTGCAGGTGTCCCAGGATAAAGTCGACAGGCCGATCCGCCGTGTCCTCGCCGTGCCGACATTCCTGTGGCTGGTGATGGCAGGCTTGTGCTTCAACTTCGCCACCTATGCCTGCAACTCGTTTCTGGTGCCGATGCTGCAGCGGTATTTCCTGATGCCGTTGCAGGACGCGGCGGTGGCGACCGGGGTGATTGTGGGGATCACCGGGTTGATCGGCCTGACACTCGGCGGCTGGATCGCTGACAAGATTCATCAACGAGTCGCCAACGGCCGGCTGCTGTTTGCCGGCTTCAGTCTGATCATCTCGACCCTGTGCACGGCCTGGGCGTTGCACGCCGGACGGGTCGAGATCGGCGTGTTCGTCGCGGTGTTCAGCGTCGGCTGGCTGTTTGCCTACAACTTCTACACCTGCGTGTACACGGCGATCCAGGACGTGGTCGAGCCGCGCCTGCGAGCGACGGCAATGGCGTTGTTCTTTGCCGGGCTGTACTTGCTCGGCGGTGGGTTGGGGCCGGTGGTGGTGGGGGCCTTGTCCGATCACTTCGCCAAGTCGGCGATGCTTTCGGCGGGGGCTGAGCAGATGACCGAGGCGTTCAAGGCTGTCGGCCTGCATGACGCGATGTACCTGATTCCGGTGGCGCTGTTCTTGACCATGGTGTTTCTGTTTCTGGCGGCGCGGTGTTTTGTGCGGGATGCGCAGCGGATGAAGGAGGGTTTGGTGGCAGTGGTTGAGCCTGATGTTTCTGTGGCGACTGCATAACCGCCTTCGCGAGCAGGCTCGCTCCCACATTGGATCTCCAGCGTGAACACAATCCCTGTGGGAGCGAGCCTGCTCGCGAAAGGGTCTGTAGCATCACCGGATAAATACCAGGCAAACAAAAAGGCCCGCATCACTGCGGGCCTTTTCATTTACAGCGATGGGGCAGGGTGGTTTAACCCGCCACCAACACCCGAATCGCTTCCAGACGCAGCGCCGCTTTATCCAGCATCGCCAGACCCTGTTCACGCTGCTGGCGCAACGCATCGAGTTCGCTGTCACGCACGGTCGGGTTGACCGCTTGCAACGCGGTCAGGCGCGCCAGTTCTTCTTCGGTGTCGGCTGCCAGACGGCGCCGGGCCTCGGCCACGCGCTCGGCGTGGCGCGGAGTGACCTTGTCTTCACCCGCGTTGATCCGTGGCGTCAGCTGATCGCGCTGGGCCTGGATGAACTTGTTGGCGCTGGCGCGAGGTACGCTTTCCAGTTGATCGTTGAGGGTTGCGAACGAGACCCGTGGTGACAGGTCGTTACCGTTGGCGTCGAGCAGGCAGCGCAAGGCGGCCGGCGGCAGGTAACGGCCCAGTTGCAGCGAACGCGGGGCAACCACCTCGCTGACGTAGAGCAGTTCCAGCAGCACGGTGCCCGGTTTCAGTGCCTTGTTCTTGATCAGCGCAACGGCGGTGTTGCCCATCGAACCGGACAGCACCAGGTCCATGCCGCCCTGCACCATCGGGTGTTCCCAGGTGATGAACTGCATGTCTTCGCGCGACAGCGCCTGGTTGCGGTCGTAGGTGATGGTCACACCTTCGTCGTCGCCCAGCGGGAAGCTGGCGTCGAGCATCTTCTCGCTCGGCTTGAGGATCAGGGCGTTTTCCGAGTGGTCTTCGCTGTCGATGCCGAACGCATCGAACAGGGTTTCCATGTAGATCGGCAGGGCGAACTGGTCGTCCTGTTCAAGGATCGCCTCGACCAGCGCATCCCCTTCGCCAGCGCCGCCGGAGTTGAGTTCCAGCAGACGGTCGCGACCGGTGTGCAGCTCTTGTTCCAGACGCTCGCGCTCGGTGCGGGCCTCGTCGATCAGTGCTTGCCACTCGCCGTCATCGGCTTCTTCGAGCAGCGGCAGCAGGCGCGGGCCGAACTGATGCTGCAAGGCGTTGCCGGTCGGGCAGGTGTTGAGAAAGGCGTTCAACGCTTCGTGGTACCACTGGAACAGACGCTCTTGCGGGCTGGTTTCCAGGTACGGCACGTGCAGTTCGATGATGTGCTTCTGGCCGATCCGGTCGAGACGACCGATGCGCTGCTCGAGCAGGTCCGGGTGCGATGGCAGATCGAACAGCACCAGGTGATGGGCGAACTGGAAGTTGCGACCCTCACTGCCGATTTCCGAGCAGATCAGCACTTGCGCGCCGAACTCTTCGTCGGCGAAGTAGGCGGCGGCGCGGTCACGCTCAAGGATGTTCATGCCTTCATGGAACACCGTGGCCGGGATGCCGGAACGCACACGCAGGGCGTCTTCCAGGTCCATCGCGGTTTCGGCGTGGGCGCAGATCACCAGCACTTTGGTGCGCTTGAGCATTTTCAGCTGATCGATCAGCCACTCGACGCGCGGGTCGAATTTCCACCAGCGCTCTTCTTCGCTGGCGTCCGGCTGGGCCTGGAAGCTGACTTCCGGGTACAGCTCGGCGTGATCGCCCAGCGGCAGTTCGAGGTATTCGTCCGGGCATGGCAGCGGGTAAGGGTGCAGTTTACGCTCGGGGAAACCCTGCACCGCGGCGCGGGTGTTACGGAACAGTACGCGGCCGGTGCCGTGGCGGTCGAGCAGCTCACGCACCAGACGGGCGCTGGCTTCGCTGTCGCCATCGTTGACCGCGGTCAGCAGGGCTTCGCCTTCGTTGCCGAGGAAACCGTGGATGGTCTTGTGCGCTTCGGGCGACAGGCGTCCCTTGTCGAGCAGCTCCTGCACGGCTTCGGCCACCGGGCGATAGTTCTCGCTCTCGGCGCGGAAGGCGGCCAGGTCGTGGAAACGGTTCGGGTCGAGCAGGCGCAGACGGGCGAAGTGGCTGTCCTGGCCGAGTTGTTCCGGGGTCGCGGTGAGCAGCAGTACGCCGGGAATCACTTCCGCCAGTTGCTCGACCAGCGCGTATTCCGGGCTGACCTTGTCTTCATGCCACACCAGGTGATGGGCTTCGTCGACCACCATCAGGTCCCAGCCGGCGGCGAACAGGGCATCCTGCGCCTTCTCGTCTTCGACCAGCCACTCCAGGGCAACCAATGCCAGCTGGGTGTCTTCGAACGGGTTGGTGGCATCGCTTTCGATAAAGCGTTCTTCGTCGAACAGCGCGACCTGCAGGTTGAAGCGGCGGCGCATTTCCACCAGCCACTGGTGCTGCAGGTTTTCCGGCACCAGGATCAGCACGCGATTGGCGCGGCCCGAGAGGAGTTGGCGATGGATCACCAGACCGGCTTCGATGGTTTTCCCCAGACCCACTTCGTCCGCCAGCAGAACCCGCGGCGCGATACGGTCGGCGACTTCACGGGCGATGTGCAACTGGTGCGCGATCGGTTGCGCACGCACGCCGCCCAGGCCCCAGAGCGAGGACTGCAATTGGCGGCTGGTGTGTTCCAGGGTGTTGTAGCGCAGGGAGAACCATGGCAGCGGGTCGATCTGTCCGGCGAACAGACGGTCGCTGGCCAGACGGAACTGAATGAAGTTCGACAGCTGGGTTTCCGGCAGGGTGACGGCTTCGTTCTGCCCGTTGAGACCGTGATAGACCATCAGCCCGTCGACATCGTCGACTTCGCGCACGGTCATCTTCCAGCCTTCGAAGTGAGTAATGGTGTCACCCGGCGAGAACCGCACGCGGGTGAGGGGCGCATTCCGTAGCGCGTACTGGCGGGTTTCGCCAGTGGCCGGGTAAAGCACGGTCAACAAGCGGCCGTCCTGTGCCAGAACGGTGCCTAAACCAAGCTCTGCTTCGCTGTCACTGATCCAGCGTTGCCCCGGTTGATACTGCTGCGCCATGCTGCCTGACTCCCACCTTGAAAAAGCGGGCTATCTTAACGGAATGCAGGCTTCAGGGCCAAAGATTACTGGGTAGGAGCTGCCGCAGGCTGCGATCTTTTGATCTACGGAAACACCTGAGTTCTACGTTGTCCCATTAAAAGATCGCAGCCTTCGGCAGCTCCTGCAGTGCCAACCCGATCACAGATTTGCGACGGATGGCTCAAGGCGCCTTTGCCGCAGCCGATAGCCTGATGACAGGAGACCCTTTATATGCTGCCACCGATGCTCCCCCTGAGCGCTGTGCCGATCACTTCCCAGCAGGATCCGATTCGCCAGCGGCCGGACATTCCTCCGGTGGTGCCGGTGCAGGAAAGCTCCAACGAAAGCACGATCGACCTGCAAAAGCGCGACCCGGAAGAGGATCGTCTGCTGGCGCGCGAGGAACAGCGCCGTCAGCAGGAACGTGATCGGCGCCGTCGCGAAGCCGATGAAGACCCGGAGGAGCATCTGGCCGTGCCGGGTACCGAGCTGAATGCCGACAACACCGTGCCGGTGGTGCCGCTGATGGAAGACCAGCCGCGCCAGGGCTTGTGGGTCGATATCGAGATCTGAGTCCGCCGATTTACACGAATTGTTGTCGGGTGCTGGTGTCAGGCTGCATGATTGGCGCAGCCCTGCCGCTGATGCGGCAGTTGTGTTTTCTTCAAGTGATGCGCTGAACGCCATGAGCCAAGATGAAAAACTGATCGACCTCGGCACTGAACGCGCCAAGCGTGTGCATGATCTCAACGAAAAGCGGCTGAACGAAGTGCGCAAGGCCTTCGAGCAGGCCATGCCGTTGGGAAAAACCCAGAAAAAGCCGAAAAAGAAACCGAAAAAGCGTTGATCGTCCCCTGCATCCTTTGATGCAGGTCAGTTATTTTCCCGCCTTTATCCTCTGTGTTGACCGGACTTGATCCTGGTCAATTTCTGCGCCTGCGCGATTGGTTAACTTAGCTCCATCGCAGCAAAGCAGGGGCCAGGAGGCCACAGTCATGTTTTTCGATAACGTGGTGTTTGCCGGGGTTCTGACCGTAGGTCTCATGGTTCTGTTTTTTGCAGGGTTTGGATTTTTTATCTGGAAGGATGCGCATAAGCGCAAGAAGTAGTCCTTTCTGGATTGAATGAGCACGCAAGGCATTTTGGGCGACTTCGGTTGCCCTTTTTTTTGTGTTCTTGGCGGCCTTTGGGCCGACCATGTTGTGGGTTGTTGGGTGTGAATATCCGTTGCTGCGGGTGTTGCTTATTACGGTTCCGCCCTTACGGCGGGTCACCTTTTCCAAACGCCGAAAAGGTAACCCAAAAGGCTTTACCCTGACGTTCGGCCCTCGCTTAGGCTCGGGTTCCTTCGCTGCGGGATTCATCCGGGGGGCAGCGCCTACGGTTTGCTTCGCTGCACCTCCTCTCGCTGTGTTTGGCTGCGCCAAACGGTCGCTGCGCTCCCACCCCCGGATAAATCCCTCCACTCAGCCTGCCGACGGGCCCTCAGATCAAAAGCGGTACTCGAGCTAACGCTCATCGTGTTGAGTGGGGCGGCTTCGCCGCATGGGGTGTGCACGAATAAAGTTGTAGGAGCGAGCCTGCTCGCGAAGGCGGCCTGACAGCCGACCAAACTCCAACTGAAAGCACCCAATCCCATGTAGGAGCTGCCGAAGGCTGCGATCTTTTGATCTGCTTTGGCTTTGGCTTTGGCTTTGGCTCTTGATCTGGCTTTTGATCTTCAGCCCCTTCGGCAGGCCGAGCGAAGGTGTCCATCCGGGGGGAGGCGCGCAGCGTCATGCGGCGAAGCCGCATACATCGAGAGGAGGTGCAGCGAAGCAAACCGTAGGCGATGCCCCCGGATGGACACCGTAGCGAGGGAACACTGAGCCTCAGCGAAGTGCCGTACGCCGGGGCAAAGCCTTTTGGGTTACCTTTTCGGCGTCTGGAAAAGGTGACTCGCTGTAAGAGCGAAACCGCCAGCAGCCGTTACCGCAGCAACGGATATGCTCACAAATCCAAACCCAAAAAAAAGGCGCGATCCTCACGAATCACGCCTTTCTCATGTGCAGCGGTCTATCAGCTACCCAGCGCTTTGGATGCCAACCAGAACAACCCAGCCGACAACGCCACCGTCGCCGGCAAGGTCAGCACCCACGCCAGCAAAATGGTACGAACAGTCCCACCCTGCAGGCCGCTCTTGTTGGCGACCATGGTGCCGGCCACGCCCGAGGACAGCACGTGGGTGGTCGATACCGGCAGACTGAAGATGTTGGCCATGCCGATCAGACTCGCGGTGGTGATCTGCGCCGACATGCCCTGGGAATAGGTCATGCCTTGCTTGCCGATCTTCTCGCCGATGGTCAGTACCACGCGTTTCCAGCCAACCATGGTGCCCAGGCCCAAGGCCAGCGCGACCGCCAGAATCACCCAGAACGGGGCGTATTCGGTGGTGGTGGTCAGGTCTTTGCGCAGTTTGTCCAGGTCAGCCTTTTCACGCGCTTCCAGGCCTGGCAGCTTGCCGACTTTCTTCGCGGTGTCGTCCAGGCACAGCAGGTAGCGACGCACTTCGATGCGGCTTTCCGAGGAGAGCGAATGGTAGTCCGCTACACCTTTAAGCGTATCGAGCAGGGCGTTGATGGTCGGTTCGGTCTGCTGCGGGTTGCAGCGGAATTTCTCCGGCAGGTCGCCTTCAACGCTTTTGCCCAGGGCCAGGAATTCGCCCAGGGAGTCGGCATTGCGCTTGTAGAACTGGCTCAGGTGCAGGGTCGCATCACGGGTGCGTTCGATCTGGTAAGTGGTACTGCTCAGGTCGAGGACGAACTGCGCAGGCACGATACCGATCAACACCAGCATGATCAGGCCGATGCCTTTCTGGCCATCATTGGAGCCGTGCACAAAGCTCACGGCCATGGCCGAGATCACCAGGACCAGGCGGTTCCAGAACGGCGGATGTTTCTTGTCGTCGATCTTGCGGCGCTGTTCCGGGGTCTTGTGCATCTTCGACAGCGGGCGCCACCACTTCAGGCCGATCAGGATCAGCGCGGCGATCAGGAAGCCGGCCATTGGCGAGAACACCAGCGAGGCGCCGATGTCGATCGCTTTCTGCCAGTTCACGCCGTCGGCCAGCGGGATGTTGTTGATCAGGGCGTTGGCCAGGCCAACGCCAAGGATCGAGCCGATCAGGGTGTGGGAACTGGAGGCCGGGATACCGAAGTACCAGGTGCCCAGGTTCCAGGTGATCGCCGCGGCGAGCAACGAGAACACCATTGCCAGGCCATGGCCGGTGTTCACATTGATCAGCAGTTCTACCGGCAGCAGGTGAACAATGGCATACGCCACGCCAACGCCGCCCAGCAACACGCCGAGGAAGTTGAACACACCGGAGAAGAACACCGCCAGGTGAGGCGGCATGGCTTTGGTGTAGATAACAGTGGCTACCGCGTTAGCGGTGTCATGAAATCCATTGATGAACTCGAAGGCGAGGACAAACGTCAGGGCGAGCAAGAGGCTCACAAGCACCCAAGCATCCAGTCCGCTGAATAAATCGATCATGAAGGTTTTCTGACCCGGTCATAAGGGGGCGCGATTATGCCAGAAAAGACTGGAAATCGATCCCCTACCTGCTCATCGGTAGCAATCAATGTCGAATTAAATTGTTGCAAGGTGCAAAGCCCGAGCGTGTTGCAGGGTTTTTCAAGTGTTTGATTCTTTTGAAAAAACCTTCAGGCAGCAGGCGTTTCGTCGAGTGCGCGAGGGCCTCAAACGCTTGTGTGAAATATCTCTGAAACGAGTCAGACACGCTCCTTTCCCGCGCAACACGGGGGAGGTGGCCGCTGCCCGCGGATAGCGGGCGCGCAAGGCATTGTCGGGTCACCGCGCTTGTAGCCGGTGGCGACGCAGACCCTCGAAAAACTCACAATCGCCGGTTCATGGCTCTTCGGTTTTGAGTTCTTCTTCCATCTTTTTCAGTTCTTGCTGGAAAACCTGATCCTGAACAGTGGGGCGTTTACGCCATGCTTTGCGTTCCGGTTCCGGTTGAGCGGCGTAGGTGGTGACTTCCCCGCCGTAAACTTCCTTGTAACGTTGTTCCTGGCGCTCAAGTTCCGCGCGCAGTTCGTCTTTCGTCACAGTGCTACCTGTTTGAGTTGAGATGAATGTCTGGTGAAACGCACGGCAACGAGTCGATTGAGCGCGTCCACCGAAAGGTCATGCCCGTAAAGGCATTGGAGTTATCGGCAGGGCGGTCAAGACTTCCATGTTGCAGGCGGCTGCGACACCAGATTAAAACTGACGCAGCATCAGTTGCCTGTTTCAGCGGGCGCTGTCGTTGCATGAGTCATGCGCGTCAGCGCTGGCCGGAGCTGTCGGCGATTGGCATCGCTTCGGCAGGTGGCGGCTTCGGTGAATAAACCGGCCCCACTGAGAGGCATTATAGCGGTCGATTCGGGATTGACTATCTTTGCCAAGTTAAAAACGGTTCCGGATGTGTGATTGTTTTTGTGACTGACAATTTTTATCGCTAGTTGAAATCCGCTGAAACCTTTATGCGCTCAGTGTTGTGTTTCTGACGCCATTAAGTCGAACAACTAACGCACGATGGAAAGTTGGATTAACCCGTTCCATGGTCAATCAGGCAAACCATGAAGAGCCTGCGCCGCGGATTGCGATAATCGGTCGACGGTTCGATAATCGCCCAATCTTGGCGTCCCGGTCCTTGTGCATTTGCCGGCGAGCCGCTTGTATGGCCATTGATCCGTGCCGGAAAAAAGGACAAAAAATGAACGATCAAATGCGCAACTCCTTCACCTCCGTGGCGCCGCCGATCGTCGCGTCGCCTGCCAAGCGTATCCAGGCGCTGACGGGCGATCCGGATTTCATGACCTCGCTGGCCCGTGGCCTGGCGGTGGTGCAGGCGTTTCAGGAGCGCAAGCGGCACCTGACCATCGCCCAGATCAGCCATCGCACGGAAATACCCCGCGCCGCCGTGCGCCGTTGTCTGCACACCTTGATCAAACTGGGTTACGCCACCACTGATGGCCGTACTTACTCGTTGTTGCCCAAAGTGCTGACCCTCGGCCACGCGTATCTGTCGTCGACGCCGCTGGCGGTCTCGGCCCAGCCGTACCTCGACCGCATGAGCGAGCAACTGCACGAAGCCTGCAACATGGCCACGCTCGAAGGTGACGACATTCTGTACATCGCCCGTTCGGCGACCACGCAACGGCTGATCTCGGTGGATCTGTCGGTGGGCGGGCGTCTGCCGGCCTATTGCACCTCGATGGGCCGTATCCTGCTGGCGGCGCTGGACGACACTTCGTTGCGCGAATACTTAGACCATGCCGAACTGGTGGCCAAGACCAGCCGCACCCTGCATACCCCGGAAAGTCTGCTCGCATGCCTGCAGGAAGTGCGGCAACAGGGCTGGTGCATCGTCGATCAGGAGCTGGAGCAGGGCCTGCGCTCGATTGCGGTGCCGGTCTACGATGCATCGGGCCAAGTGGTGGCGGCGCTCAACGTCAGTACCCACGCCGGCCGCGTCAGCCGCACCGAGCTGGAACAACGATTCCTGCCGGGCCTGCTCAGCGCCAGCCGCGACCTCAGCGCACAACTGTTCGCCTGATGAAGCTGTTCGATAAACGCACAGTGTTGCGTTTATCGAATTGACGCTAAAACCCTCGGATCATTAATGTCGCGGCAGCGTCATCCGGCGCCGATATGAATGAGCCTGCCGGATTGTCGACTCCCATAATAATGACAAGAGGCAACTCACCATGCGCATGCTCCCCGACTGTCTCAGCTCCGTTCCCTGTTGCCGGATTCACCGCAACGCCTGATCCCGACCTTCTATTCTTGTGACCGTGCCGCTCTCTGGCCGGCCGCCGTTCGACTGCGTTTTTTGCGTGGAATAAAAATAATGAACCAGCCTCAGTCCGCTGTAGGTAACTGCCTCGACGTGCAGACCTTCATCAATGCCCAACCGATCTCGCGCTATCAGTGGCGGGTGGTGATCCTGTGTTTCCTGATTGTGTTTCTCGATGGCCTCGACACAGCGGCGATGGGCTTTATCTCCCCGGCGCTGTCCCAGGACTGGGGCATCGACCGCGCCAGCCTTGGCCCGGTGATGAGTGCCGCGTTGATCGGCATGGTCTTTGGCGCTCTGGGTTCGGGCCCTCTGGCTGACCGTTTCGGGCGCAAAGTGGTGCTGGTCGGCGCGGTGCTGCTGTTCGGCGCTTTCAGCCTGGCCTCGGCCTACAGCACCAACGTCGAGCAATTGCTGGTGTTGCGTTTTCTGACCGGTCTCGGCCTGGGCGCCGGCATGCCCAACGCCACCACGCTGCTCTCGGAATACACCCCGGAGCGCAAAAAGTCATTGCTGGTGACCAGCATGTTCTGTGGCTTCAACCTCGGCATGGCCGGCGGCGGTTTCATCTCCGCCAAATTGATCCCGGCGTTCGGCTGGCACAGCCTGCTGCTGATCGGCGGGATCCTGCCGCTGATCCTCGCGGTGGTGCTGCTGTTCTGGCTGCCGGAGTCGGCGCGTTATCTGGTGGTGCGCAATCGCGGCACCGACAAAGTGCGCAAGACCCTGTCGCCAATCGATCCGGTCGCCGTGGCGCAAGCCTCGAGTTTCAGCGTTCCGGAGCAGAAAACCGTCAAGGCGCGCAACGTCTTCGCGGTGATTTTCTCCGGCACTTACAGTGTCGGCACTTTGTTGCTGTGGCTGACCTACTTCATGGGCCTGGTCATCGTCTATCTGCTGACCAGTTGGCTGCCGACTCTGATGCGTGACAGCGGCGCGAGCATGGAGCAGGCGGCGTTTATCGGCGCGTTGTTCCAGTTCGGCGGGGTGTTGAGCGCGGTCGCTGTCGGCTGGGCGATGGATCGCTTCAATCCGCACAAGGTCATCGGCACGTTCTACCTGCTGGCCGGGGTGTTTGCCTACGCGGTGGGGCAGAGCCTGGGCAATATCACATTGCTGGCGACCCTGGTGCTGGTGGCGGGGATGTGCGTCAACGGTGCGCAATCGGCGATGCCTTCGCTGGCGGCGCGGTTTTATCCGACGCAAGGGCGGGCGACCGGGGTGTCGTGGATGCTCGGGATTGGCCGGTTCGGCGCGATTCTCGGGGCGTGGATGGGCGCGACGTTGCTGGGGTTGGGCTGGAACTTCGAACAGGTGCTGACGGCGCTGGTGATTCCGGCGGCGTTGGCGACGACGGCGGTGGTAATCAAAGGTGTGGTCAGTCATGCGGATGCGACCTGATATTTCGATGTAAAGCGAAAAGATCGCAGCCTTCGGCAGCTCCTACATGTGAACGCGTAACCCTGTAGGAGCTGCCGCAGGCTGCGATCTTTTGGCGGTCAACACGGAACGATAGGGTGACAACAATCCGTTCGATAAACGAACACTCAGTCGATTATCGGATTGTTTGGCGATTTTCAGCGGCTTAATCTGCAGTGACTCCGGCGCTGAACCTCGCGCCTTTTTCTCACTGGCGATTCACTACAAAAACGGGAGCCTGCTCCATGGCTGAGATCCTTTCGCTGCACGACGCGGTGAAGCAATTCGTCAACGACGGCGACACCGTCGCGCTCGAAGGCTTCACTCACCTGATCCCTACGGCGGCGGGTCATGAAATCATTCGTCAGGGCAAGAAAGATCTGACCCTGGTGCGGATGACGCCTGACCTGATCTACGACCAACTGATCGGTGCCGGTTGTGCACGCAAGCTGATCTTTTCCTGGGGCGGCAACCCCGGCGTGGGTTCGCTGCACCGTCTGCGCGATGCGGTCGAGAAACAATGGCCGCATGCCCTGGAAATCGAAGAACACAGCCACGCCGACCTGGCCAACGCCTACGTTGCCGGCGCTTCCGGCCTGCCGTTCGCGGTGCTGCGGGCCTACGCCGGTTCCGACCTGCCGAAGGTCAACCCGCTGATCAAATCCGTGACCTGCCCGTTCACCGGTGAAGTGCTGGCCGCGGTGCCGTCGGTGCGTCCGGACGTGACCGTGATCCACGCGCAGAAAGCCGACCGCCAAGGCAACGTGCTGTTGTGGGGCATTCTCGGGGTGCAGAAAGAAGCGGCACTGGCGGCCAAGCGCTGCATCGTCACCGTCGAGGAAATCGTCGACAACCTCAACGCACCAATGAACGCTTGCGTGCTGCCGACCTGGGCCTTGAGCGCGGTTTGCCACGTACCCGGCGGCGCGCATCCGTCCTACGCTCACGGTTACACCGAGCGTGACAATCGCTTCTATCAGGCGTGGGATCCGATCGCCCGCGACCGTGAGACGTTTACCGCGTGGATCAACGAATACATCCATGGCTGCGCTGACTTCAGCGCGTTCCAGGCCAAGTTGGCCGCTGCTTCGGAGGCCAAGTAATGACTTACACCACCAATGAAATGATGACCGTCGCTGCGGCCCGGCGCCTGAAGAACGGCTCGGTGTGCTTCGTCGGCATCGGCCTGCCGTCGAAAGCCGCCAACCTTGCGCGCCTGACGTCGTCGCCGGACGTGGTGCTGATCTACGAATCGGGTCCGATTGGCGCCAAGCCGAGCGTGCTGCCGCTGTCGATCGGTGATGGTGAACTGGCGGAGACCGCCGACACCGTGGTACCGACCGGTGAGATTTTTCGCTATTGGCTGCAGGGTGGGCGCATCGACGTCGGGTTTCTCGGCGCCGCGCAGGTCGACCGTTTCGGCAACATCAACACCACTGTGGTCGGCGACTATCACGCGCCGAAAGTGCGCCTGCCGGGTGCCGGTGGCGCGCCGGAAATCGCCGGTTCGGCGAAGAGCGTGTTGATTATCCTCAAGCAGTCGGCGCGCTCGTTCGTCGACAAGCTCGACTTCATTACCTCGGTCGGTCACGGCGAGGGCGGCGATTCGCGCAAGCGTCTGGGCCTGCCGGGTGCCGGTCCGGTCGGGATCATCACCGACCTGTGCATCATGGAGCCGGAAGCGGGCACCCACGAATTCGTGGTCACCGCACTGCATCCGGGCGTGACCCGCGAGCAAGTGGTCGCCGCCACCGGTTGGGCGATTCGCTTTGCCGACAACGTGGAAACCACGGCGGCACCGACCGAGACCGAACTGACTGCACTGCGCGATCTCGAAGCGCGCACTGCCGCCGCCCACGGCCAGGCACCGGGAGAAGCATGATGCGTGACGTGTATATCTGCGATGCGATTCGTACGCCCATCGGCCGCTTCGGCGGTGGACTGGCCGCCGTCCGTGCCGACGATCTGGCCGCTGTGCCGATCAAGGCGCTGATGGAACGCAATCCGTCGGTGGACTGGAATGCAATCGATGAAGTGTTCCTCGGCTGCGCCAACCAGGCCGGCGAAGACAACCGTAACGTGGCGCGCATGGCGCTGTTGCTGGCCGGTCTGCCGGAGAGCGTGCCGGGCGTGACCCTCAACCGTCTGTGTGCCTCGGGCATGGACGCGATTGGTACTGCGTTCCGCGCCATTGCCAGCGGCGAGATGGAGCTGGCGATTGCCGGTGGCGTCGAGTCGATGTCCCGTGCGCCGTTCGTGATGGGCAAGGCGGACGCAGCGTTCTCGCGCAACATGAAGCTGGAAGACACCACCATCGGCTGGCGTTTCATCAACCCGTTGATGAAGGCCCAGTACGGCGTCGATGCGATGCCGCAGACCGCCGACAACGTCGCTGACGACTATAAGGTTTCGCGTGCCGATCAGGACGCGTTCGCCCTGCGCAGTCAGCAACGCACGGCCGCCGCGCAGGCTGCGGGTTACTTCGCCGAGGAAATCGTAGAAGTGCGGATCGCCCACAAGAAGGGCGAAACCGTGGTCAGCCAGGACGAACATCCGCGCGCCGACACCACGCTTGAAGCGCTGACCAAACTCAAACCGGTCAACGGACCGGACAAGACTGTCACCGCCGGCAACGCGTCCGGGGTCAACGACGGTGCTGCTGCGCTGATTCTCGCGTCTGCCGAAGCGGTGAAGAAACACGGCCTGACCGCCCGCGCCAAGGTGCTCGGTATGGCCAGCGCCGGTGTCGCACCTCGGGTGATGGGCATCGGCCCGGTGCCGGCGGTGCGCAAACTGATCGAGCGCCTCGGCGTGGCGGTCAGCGATTTCGATGTGATCGAACTCAACGAAGCCTTCGCCAGCCAGGGTCTGGCGGTGCTGCGTGAACTGGGTCTGGCCGACGATGCTGCACAGGTCAACCCGAACGGTGGCGCGATTGCCTTGGGCCATCCGTTGGGCATGAGCGGCGCGCGACTGGTGCTGACGGCGCTGCATCAGCTGGAAAAGACCGGCGGCCAGAAAGGTCTGGCGACTATGTGCGTCGGCGTCGGGCAGGGTCTGGCCCTGGCCATCGAACGCGTCTGACGCAGCGCGTCGACTGATAAGAACAGAGGAAAGCGAAATGACTGACAAGCCTGGCTACCGTCGTCCGCAGGAAGGCACCCAGCCTGAATACCTGCACCCGACGTATCAATCCACCAACCTGCGCTCGCCGTCCAAGCCGTTGGTGTTTCTGCCGCATTCGTTGTCGGAGATCACCGGCCCGACCATCGGTGCCGAACGCGTCGCCGAGAAAGACAACGACCTGACCGCCCAACACGACGGCGAGCCGTTGGGTGAGCGCATCATCATTCACGGCCGTGTGCTCGACGAAAACGGCTTGCCGGTGCCAGGGATTCTGGTGGAAATCTGGCAGGCCAACGCCGCCGGCCGCTACAACCACAAACGTGATCTGCACGACGCGCCGCTGGACCCGAACTTCACCGGCACTGGCCGCACCGTGACCGATGCCGACGGCTGGTATCAGTTCCAGACCATCAAGCCCGGTGCCTATCCGTGGGGCAACCACCACAACGCGTGGCGCCCGGCGCACATCCATTTCTCGCTGTTCGGGCCGAGCATTCTCACCCGCCTGGTGACGCAGATGTATTTCCCCGGCGACCCGCTGCTGGCCTACGACCCGATCTACAACTGCGTGCCGGACACTTCGGCCAAGGAACGTCTGATCGCCGCTTTCGATCTGGAAAAAACCATTCCGTCCTACGCCCTCGGCTATCGCTGGGACATCGTCTTGCGCGGCCGCGACGCCACGCCGATGGAGAAATAAGATGACGCTGACTGCCACCACGTCCCACACCGTCGGGCCGTACTACCACATCGGGCTGACCTGGCTGAATCGCGAAAACCTCGCGGTCGAACAAACCCTCGGCGAGCGCGTGGCGATCACCGGCCAAGTCGTTGACGGCAACGGCGATGTGGTCAACGACGCGATGCTCGAAGTCTGGCAGGCCAACGCTGCCGGCAAGTACGCACACCCGGAAGACGAGCAGGACAAACCGCTGGACCCGCATTTCGAAGGTTTCGGCCGGGTGCCGGTGGACGCCGAAGGGCGCTTCCGTTTCACCACGATCAAACCGGGCACGGTCGAGGGCCTGAAGGGCACGACCCAGGCGCCGCATCTGGTGGTGCTGGTGTTTGCCCGTGGCTTGGTCAAGCACTTGCTGACGCGCATCTACTTTGAAGGTGAGCCGGCGAACGTCAATGACCCGCTGCTCGAATGTGTGCCGGCCGAGCGTCGCGCTACGTTGCTGGCGAAGCCGGATGCGGCAGGGGTTTATCAGTGGAATGTGATTTTGCAGGGCACTGAGGCGGAGACGGTGTTCTTCGATTATTGATCGCACCTCATTCCAGTGGAGTGAGTTTGTGGTGAGGGGATTTATCCCCGATGGGCTGCGAAGCAGCCCCAAAACCGGAGTTCACGGTGAAACTGACACACCGCGTCTGCCGGATTTGCGAGTGCTGCGCACTCGATCGGGGATGAATCCCCTCGCCACAAAAGCCCTCTTTCAGAAGAGGGGCTGTGTAATGCCTAGTGGATGTATCTGTGGAACGGGACTGTTGCGAAGTGTGTCTAGACTCTCACCTGTCCCTTCAGAGTAAAAAACAATGACAACTACCACCGCTCATTACACCGGCGAGGAGCGCAGCAAGCGCATCTTCGCCATTGTCGGTGCCTCGTCCGGCAATCTGGTCGAATGGTTCGACTTCTATGTCTATGCCTTCTGCGCGATCTATTTCGCCCCGGCGTTTTTCCCCTCCGACAACCCGACGGTGCAACTGGTCAATACGGCCGGGGTGTTCGCTGCCGGGTTCTTGATGCGCCCGATTGGCGGCTGGATCTTCGGGCGGCTGGCGGACAAGAAGGGCCGCAAGACCTCGATGATGATTTCGGTGCTGATGATGTGCTTCGGCTCATTGCTCATCGCCTGCCTGCCGACCTACGCCAGCATCGGCGTCTGGGCACCGCTGCTGTTGCTGTTCGCGCGTCTGCTGCAAGGCCTGTCGGTGGGCGGTGAGTACGGCACCACCGCGACCTACATGAGTGAAGTCGCACTCAAGGGCCAGCGCGGCTTTTTCGCCTCGTTCCAGTACGTGACCCTGATCGGCGGCCAACTGCTGGCGGTGTCGCTGGTGGTGATCCTGCAACAGTTCCTCAGTGAAGATGAATTGCGTGCCTACGGCTGGCGGATTCCGTTTGTGGTCGGTGCGGTGGCGGCGGTGATTTCGCTGTTCCTGCGTCGTTCGCTGAAAGAAACCACCAGCAAGGAAATGCGCGAGAACAAAGACGCCGGCAGCATCCGCGCACTGTTCCGTGATCACAAAGCCGCGTTCATCACCGTGCTTGGTTACACCGCCGGTGGCTCGCTGATTTTCTACACCTTCACCACGTATATGCAGAAGTACCTGGTGAACACCGCCGGCATGCACGCCAAGACCGCCAGCTACATCATGACTGGCGCGCTGTTCCTGTATATGTGCATGCAGCCATTGTTCGGCATGCTCGCCGACAAGATCGGCCGACGTAATTCGATGCTCTGGTTCGGCGCGCTCGGCACGCTGTTCACCGTGCCGATCCTGTTGAGCCTGAAAAGCATCAGCAGCCCGATTCTGGCCTTTGTGCTGATCACCTTGGCGCTGGCGATCGTCAGTTTCTACACCTCGATCAGCGGCCTGGTGAAAGCCGAGATGTTCCCGCCGGAAGTCCGCGCCCTCGGCGTCGGTCTGGCCTATGCGGTGGCCAACGCGATCTTCGGCGGTTCGGCCGAGTACGTGGCCCTGAGCCTGAAGGCCGGGGGCATGGAAAACGCTTTCTACTGGTACGTCACGGTGATGATGGCGGTGGCGTTCCTGTTCAGCCTGCGCCTGCCGAAACAGGCGGCGTACTTGCACCACGATCTGTAAACCGATGTGCGCGGGCCGCATTGGCCCGCGTCGGCAAGGACTGTTTATGACTCAGCGACCGGGCAATCAATTGTTCGATGCCTACTTCACGGCCCGCGACATGCGCGAGGTGTTCTGCGATCAGGGCCGGGTGCAGGCGATGCTCGATTTCGAAGCGGCGCTGGCCCGGGCCGAGGCGCGGGTCGGGGTGATTCCGGCGTCCGCCGTGGCGCCGATTGCCGCCGCCTGCAATGCCGGTCTGTATGACTTCGGGGCGCTGGGCGAGGCGATTGCCACGGCCGGCAACTCGGCGATTCCACTGGTCAAGGCCTTGGGCAAGCAGATCGCCGCACGCAGTGCCGAGGCCGAGCGCTATGTGCATCTGGGGGCTACCAGTCAGGACGTGATGGATTCCGGGCTGGTGCTGCAATTGCGTCAGGCGCTGGCACTGATTGAAAGCGACCTGGCAGCGCTGGCCGATTCGCTCGCCACTCAGGCCCAACGGCATGCGGCGACGCCATTGGCCGGGCGCACCTGGCTGCAGCACGCCACGCCGGTCACCCTCGGGATGAAGATTGCCGGTTGGCTCGGCGCGGTAACCCGCAGCCGTCAGCGTCTGCGCGAACTCAAACCACGGCTGCTGGTGCTGCAATTCGGCGGCGCTTCCGGCACCCTTGCGGCGCTCGGCGAGCAAGCGCTGCCGATCGCGCAGGCGCTGGCCGAAGAGCTGCAATTGGCCTTGCCTGAACAACCTTGGCACACCCAGCGTGATCGCATCGTCGAGTTCGGCGCGGTGCTTGGTTTGATCGCCGGCAGCCTCGGCAAACTCGGGCGCGACGTCAGTCTGTTGATGCAGACCGAAGCCGCGGAAGTGTTCGAACCGTCGGCGCCGGGCAAGGGCGGTTCGTCGACCATGCCGCACAAGCGCAATCCGGTCGGCGCGGCGGTGTTGATCGGCGCGGCGACCCGGGTCCCGGGGCTGGTCTCGACAATGTTCAGCGCCATGCCCCAGGAGCACGAACGCAGCCTCGGTCTGTGGCATGCCGAATGGGAAACCCTGCCGGACATCTGCTGCCTGGTGTCCGGTGCGCTGCAACAGGCGCGCCTGCTGGCCGATGGGCTGGAGGTCGATGCCGAACGCATGGCGCGCAATCTCGAGTTGACCCAAGGGCTGGTGCTGGCCGAAGCGGTGAGCATCGTCCTCGCCCAGCGGGTCGGGCGCGACACCGCGCACCATTTGCTCGAACAATGCTGCAAGCGCGCGGTGGCCGAACAGCGCCACCTGCGTGCGGTACTTGGTGACGAGCCGCAAGTGACCGCCGAACTGAGCAGCACCGAACTGGATCATCTGCTCGACCCCGCGCATTACCTCGGCCAGGCGCAAACCTGGGTCGAGCGCGCGGTGGCCGAACATAACGCATTGTCTGTCTGAAAGGAGAGGGCTGTGGCTTTCGTTCAACTCGCCGATGGCGAACTGCATTACGTCATTGAAGGCCCGGTCGATGCGCCGGTGCTGGTGCTGTCCAATTCGCTGGGTACCGACCTGCACATGTGGGACGCGCAGATGCCGGCGTTCACCGAGCACTTCAGGGTGCTGCGTTTCGACACCCGTGGTCACGGTCAATCGCTGGTGACGCCGGGGCCGTACAGCATTGAGCAATTGGGCCGCGACGTGCTGGGTCTGCTGGATGCGCTGCATATCGAACGCGCACATTTCTGCGGCTTGTCGATGGGCGGGTTGATCGGTCAGTGGCTGGGGATCAATGCCGGCCATCGTCTGCACAAACTGATCGTGTGCAACACTGCGGCGAAGATTGGCGATCCGTCGGTGTGGAATCCACGCATTGACACCGTGCTGCGTGATGGCCCGGCGGCGATGGTCGCCCTGCGTGATGCGTCGATTGCCCGTTGGTTCACCCCGGACTTTTCCGCGGCCAATCCGGCTGCAGCGAAGAAGATCACCGACATGCTCGCGGCGACTTCGCCTGAAGGTTATGCGGCCAATTGCGCGGCGGTGCGCGACGCCGATTTCCGCGAGCAACTGGCCTCGATCAACTTGCCGCTGCTGGTGATTGCTGGCACCGAAGACGCGGTGACGCCACCGTCTGGTGGGCATTTCATTCAAGAGCACGTGCGCGGCGCCGAGTACGCCGAGTTCCATGCCGCGCACCTGTCCAACGTGCAGGCCGGTGCCGCATTCAGTGATCGTGTGTTGGCGTTTCTGAACGCTCAGTGAGGAATTTTTTGTGGACGAGAAACAACGTTATGACGAAGGCATGCAAGTACGCCGTGCGGTGCTGGGCGATGCGCATGTCGATCGCAGCCTGACCACACTGACCGAGTTCAACTCGGAATTTCAGGAGATGATCACCCGTCACGCCTGGGGCGACATCTGGACGCGCCCGGGCCTGCCGCGGCATACCCGCAGCCTGATCACCATCGCCATGCTGATCGGGATGAACCGCGAAGGCGAACTGAAACTGCATTTGCGCGCAGCGGCGAACAATGGCGTAAGCCGGGGCGAGATCAAGGAAGTGATCATGCAGAGCGCGATTTATTGCGGGATTCCGGCGGCCAATGCGACGTTCCATCTGGCGGAGTCGGTGTGGGATGAGCTTGGGATTGAGTCTCGGAAATAAACATTAGAATCAAAAGATCGCAGCCTCCGGCAGCTCCTACAGGGGAGTACATTCCAAAGTAGGAGCTGCCGAAGGCTCGGGCCGCGATCGGACGATCTTTTGATCTTCAAACCCTGGCGACAATGAAAATCCGCTTGAACGGAAACAGCGTCTGCCCGTTTTTCTCCGGCGGATAATACTCATGCACGCGCATCAGGAAGTGGTAGATAAACCGCGCCTGCTCCGGTGACGTCAGCGCCTGCATCACCGCTCGCAACGCCGAGACCTTTATCCAGTCGTACACCGGCGACTTGCCGTCCACCACTTGCAGTTGCTCGGTTTCCCAGATGTCCAGCGACGTGGTCAGCGGCGCCAGCAAGCGGTAGTAATCCTCCAATGCCAACAACGGCCGCGCGGCCATGCGCTGGCGCAGTTTTGGTGTGCCGATGGGGGTGTGTCCCGGGCCGGCATCGTCGAGGGTGTCGAGCATCAGTCGATACCACAAGGCATCGCGCCAGTCCGGCATATGTGCTGCCAGACAGCCACCGGGCTTGAGATGACCAAGCAGGCGCGGCAGCAGTTGTTGATGATCGCCAATGAAATGCAGCACCGCCGCCGCGAGCAGCAGGTCGGCGGGTTGCTCGGGGTGCCAGTCGAGCAAGTCGCACTCTTGCCAGCGGGCGTTGATCGGCAGACTTCGGGCCTGATCAAGCATCTGCCGTGAGCTGTCGACGCCCAGCAACTGCGCTCGCGGCCAGCGCTCGGCCAGCAACTGCGTGGCAATGCCGGTGCCGCAGCCCAGGTCATAAATGTGTTTGGGGTCGTGCAGGTCGACACGGTCGAGCAATTCGTTGACCGGGCGTTGCCTGAGGCGGGAAAACTGCTGGTACGCCTTGGCGTCCCAGTGAGTGCAGGCGTTCCCTGCCGTTTCGAGTTTGGCGCTCATGAGGAGGTCCTCTCTGGCGGATTACAGTTGTCGTCCAATGACGTTGAGGGTTTTCAGGACAACGGCCACGCCTTTGCGTGTGTCCTCTTCATTCAGCAGTTTGAGCAACGTCAGAGTGCCCGGCGCCGCTGACTGTGCCGATACTTCGGCTTTGGCCATGCGCACTGCATTACTGACTGTCCAGGTGGCGGCAGTGCCGCTCTCGAACAATTGCGCGAGTTTTTCCACCATGGCCGCGTCGAGCAGATCGGCGATGTCGGAAACCAGGGAAAGCAGGTCGACGATATTCTCCAGGCGTCCGCCGTCGATTAACGGCTGCAGTTTTGCCATCAGCGCAGTGAACCCGGGCGTGGCTGACATTTCCTCGGTCATGTTCATGAGCAATCACTCCTCCCTGTGCAGGGTCAAAGCATTCCCCGGGCCACCGCCCAGTAAAGACCGCGATTGAAACCGTTTCTGAGCAGACCGCCCAATTTGGTCGGGGGTGTCGGCAATACATCGTGGGCGTAGTCGTACCAGAGTGGCATCCCGGCATTCAGGCCCATTTGGGCTACCGCCTGAACCCGACCGTCGTATACCGAGTTGGGTGCGCCAAGACGGATCTGCGCGGTGATGTTGTTGGCGATCACCGGCGCCTGGTTATGACAGGCGCCGCCGGCCTTGCTGACCGGCAGGTCGACGGTGTCGCCGATCACGTAGACATTCTCCAGACCGTAGACCTGCAGCGTTTCGTGATTGGTCGGCAGCCATCCTTCATCATTGGCGGCTTGTGAGATGCCGCACTCACGCACGACCTCGACGGCCTGGATGGGTGGAGTCGCCATCAGAATGTCGAAGGGTTGCGCATCGCCCTCGATTGAGTAGGCGATTTTTGCATCAGGATCCACATGGCTCAGGGTGAAGCCGCGCTGAAATTGAATGTTTTTCTGGGCAAAGATGCTCGGCAGAATTTCACCGGTGGGACGCTGCAAGAACAGACAATTGCGCAATAGCTGGGCAACCGTCGGGTAGGTGTAGATGATTTCCACTTGCTCGCGAACGCCTCGACGACGCAACAAATCATCCAGCATCAATGTCGTTTCCACGGGCGCGATGCCGCATTGGTGCGGGACGTTCGGTGTCTGCGGGAAGGACACGGTAATGAAAATCCGGCCTTTTTCGATGGTGTTCAGGCGTTGCGCCAGTTGCCGGGCAGGAAGGTATTGATAGAAGTGGTCGCCGGCTTCTTGCAGACCCTCGATACGTTCCGGCGCCGGCACGCAGCCGGTGGCGATCACCAGAAAATCATAGGCGAAGCGTTTGCCGGTTCGGGTGCGCAATTGCTGCCCGGAAAAGTCGAAACGGGTGACTTCTTCAACGTGGAAACTGATTTCCGGGCGCAACAGTGAGCGTTCCGGACGTTTGAGTTCCTCTTCGAAGAACTGACTGAACGCCACGTACATGAACGCAGGTTTGTAGTAATGATCGGGGGAACTGGACAGCAGTGTGATCGAGACGTCGCCGCGTAGAACTTCCGGATACAGCTTGCCGACCAGTTGATTGGCCAGCATGGTTCCACCTACACCGCCACCGACGATAACTATTCGCTTGCTCATACCTGACCTCCGTGGCCAAGGCAGCTTCGCGTACAGCATCCGGAGATAACGGAAGAAAACTAAGGGCTCCTACAGCAGGCTGGAGAATTTACACACCCTGTTGACTGTATCTGCGCCTCGACAAATCGCCAGTCCGGGCTGACCAGTGGTTGATGCCGGCGCCACTCATGCAGCGCCGGCGTGCGGGTTCAGAGCAAGCTGATCGGATAGCTGATGATCAGGCGGTTTTCGTCGAACTCGTTGTTGCTGAAGTCGCGGCGCATGGTCGAGTTGCGCCAGCGCACGTTGAGGTTGCGCAGGGTACCGCTTTGCACGGTGTAGCCCAGTTCCGATTCGCGGCCCCATTCCTTGCCGTCGGTGATGGTGCCGGTGTGTACGTTGTCGCCGCTGATGTAGCGGTTCATCAGGGTCAGGCCGGGGATGCCCAGGGCGGCAAAGTTGTAGTCGTGGCGCACCTGCCAGGAACGTTCCTGGGCGTTGTCGTAGCTGGAGTTGTAACTGTCGTTGGCCAGGGTGCCGCCGCTGGTGCCGTTGACGCGCATCCAGGCGCTGTCGCCGGTGAGTTTTTGCAGGCCGACATAGAAGGTGTTGCCGCCGTAGCGGGCCGAGAACATCCCCGACCAGGTCTTGTTGTCGAGTTCACCGGCGCGGGCGCTGCCGTCATCCTTGCCGTAGAAGAAGCCGAGGTTGGCGCCCAGCGTCCAGTCACCGAGTGGCTGGCTGTGAGTCAGGTTGACGTATTGCTGGCTGTAAATGTCTTTGAGTTCGGCGTTCCACAGACCGATCTGTGTCCGTTTTTCGTTGAACTGGTATTCACCGCCCTGGAAGTTGAAGCGATCAGAGGTGAACGCCGCTTTACCGAACATCGACATGTCGCTCATGCTGCTGTCGTCGCGCGGGCTGTTGGCGCGGAACTGGCCGCCGTAGAGGGTCAGGCCGTTAATCTCCTTCGAGGTGATCTGGCCACCACGGAAGGTTTGCGGCAGCGAACGACCGTCGTCCGAACGCAGGATCGGCAGCACTGGCATCCATTCGCCGACCTTGATTTCGGTCTGCGACAGCTTGGCCTTGAACGCGACGTTAGTGCGGCCGAAGTTGTCCGCCGGACGCCCGTCGTGATCCAGCGGCAGCAGTTGCGTGCCGCCGGTGCCTTTACCGCCATCGAGTTTTACCGAGTACAGGCCGAGCACGTCCATGCCGAAACCGACGGTGCCCTGGGTGAAACCGGATTTGGCGTCGAGGATGAAGTTCTGCGTCCACTCTTCAGCCTTGCCCTGCGCCTTGGTCGGGTTGGTGAAGTTGCGGTTGATGTAGAAGTTGCGCAGGTTCAGGTTGGCGCTGGCGCCCTCGATAAAACCGGCTTCTTCGGCTGCGGCGGGCAGGGCGGCGCCGGTCAGGGCCAGGGCGATCAGGCCGGGGAGTGCGTACGGCGCAGTGGGATGAGTCATCGCAGGATCTCTTGTTATTTTTTTGAGGACGAACGGGTTCGCTGCCGCCACTTTGGGGCGAGCACGACATTGCAGATCAGGAATGAAGCGGCGGCGATCAGCCGGACGGGACAGGGCGCGGGAGCATGGTGTGAACCTGTTGTTATTGGTTTTGTGGAGCGAATGGTGCGGGGGGCGGCAGGCGGGATTCAATCGGGGAAAGCAGGTTTTGGGCGATTATCGAACGCAAGATACAGCTGGATTTTATGGTGTCTGTTAGGGCCTCTTCGCGAGCAGGCTCGCTCCCACATTTGGAATGCGATCCCCTGTGGGAGCGAGCCTGCTCGCGAAAGGGGCAGCCCAAACAACACACTTTTCTGACAGGCAACAAAAAGCCCACCAATCGGTGGGCTCCTTGTGTTCACCGGATGATCAGAACAGCTTCATCTTCGGTGCTTCTTCTTTCAGCGGTTCGTTCTGCGCGGTCTGCGCATTCCAGCCACCACCCAGGGCCTTGTACAGGTTGACCGCACTGGTCAACTGCGCGAGGCGGTCGGTGATCAGTGCCTGTTGCGCGCTGAACAACTGACGCTGGGCGTCGAGGAAGGTCAGGTTGCTGTCGACACCGATGCGGTAACGACGCTCGGCCAGGCGGTAGTAATCCTGGTTGGCCGCGACGAAGTCACGCTGCGCTTGCAGTTGCTCGGTGTAGGTCTGGCGTGCGGCCAGGCCGTCGGCGACTTCCTGGAAGGCGGTCTGAATCGACTTCTCGTAGTTCGCCACGCCAATGTCCTTCTGGATCTTGGCGTAGTCGAGGCTGGCGCGCAGGCTGCCGGCGTTGAAGATCGGCAGGTTGATCTGCGGCTGGAACAGCCATGTGCCCGAACCACCTTTGAACAGACCGGACAGGTCCGGGCTCAGGCTGCCCGCATTGGCGGTCAGGCTGATGCTCGGGAAGAACGCTGCACGGGCGGCGCCGATGTTGGCGTTGGCCGCTTTCAGGTTGTACTCGGCTTGCAGGATGTCCGGACGACGTTGCAGCAGATCCGAAGGCAGGCCGGCCGGTACGTCGCTGAGCAGATCATCCGACAGCGGTTTGGCCGCTTGCAGATTGGCGGGGATGCCGGTGCCGAGCAGCAGGGTCAGGCTGTTCTCGTCCTGAGCCACCTGACGGGTGTACTTGGCCAGTTGTGCCCGGGCGTTTTCCACCGAGGTGCGCGACTGCGCCAGGTCCAGCGCCGAGGCCACACCGACTTCGTTGCTGCGGCTGGTCAGCTTGTAGCTTTCTTCGAAGGCACCGAGGGTGTCTTGCGTCAGCTTGAGCAGTTCCTTGTCGGCCTGCCAGGTCATGTAGGCGTTGGCCACACTGGCCACCAGACTGATCTGGGTGCTGCGGCGCGCTTCTTCGGTAGCGAAGTATTGTTGCAGCGCTTGTTCGCTCAGGCTGCGCACCCGACCGAACAGGTCGAGTTCGTAGGCGCTGATGCCGACGGTCGCAGTGTAGGAGCTGGTGATCGTCGAATCACCGGTCTGCGACGCTCGCGCCGGAATCCGCTGACGGCTGCCGCTGGCATTGGCCGAAACGGCCGGGAACAGATCCGCTCGCTGGATGCGGTATTGAGCCGCATAAGCGTCGATGTTCAGCGCCGCGACACGCAGGTCGCGGTTGTTTTCCAGTGCCACCTGGATCAGCTGCTGCAGGGCCGGGTCATGGAAAAACTGCTTCCAACCCTGCTCGGCAGCCGCTTGCGCCGGCGCCTGGGCCGGCGAATAGGCCGGCCCTTGCGGGTACTGACCTGCGACAGGAGCCTCAGGCTGCTGATAATCGGGGATCAGCGAGCAACCGCTCAGCACGAAGGCGGCGACTGCGATGGAGAGTAGCGACTTGCTCATTGGCCAGCCTCTTTAGGAGTTTCAGTCGTCTCGTCCGGATCGGCGATTTTGCGCTGGCCCATGGACGAAACCGTGACGAAGAACAGTGGGACCCAGAAGATCGCCAGGATCGTGGCCGTGAGCATACCGCCAATCACGCCGGTACCGATCGCATGCTGGCTACCCGAACCTGCACCCGTGGAGATCGCCAACGGTACTACACCGAGAACGAACGCCAGCGAGGTCATGATGATCGGTCGCAGACGCATGCGGCACGCTTCGATCGCCGCATCGCGCAGACTGCGCCCTTGTTCATGCAGCTCCTTGGCGAACTCGACGATCAGAATGGCGTTTTTAGCCGCAAGACCGATGGTCGTCAACAGACCCACCTGGAAGTACACGTCGTTGGACAGCCCGCGCAGGCTGGTGGCCATCAGCGCGCCGATGATCCCCAGCGGTACCACGAGCATCACGGCGATCGGAATCGACCAGCTCTCGTACAGCGCCGCCAGACACAGGAACACCATCAGCAGCGACAGGGCATACAGCGCTGGCGCCTGCGAGCCGGACAGCCGTTCCTCATAGGACAGACCGGTCCAGGAGATACCGACACCGGCCGGCAGCTTCTTGGCAATCGCTTCGACTTCGGCCATCGCTTCACCGGTGGAGTAACCCGGCGCCGGGGAACCGAGGATCTCCATCGCTTCCACACCGTTGTAGCGCGCCAGTTTCGGCGAACCGTAGATCCACTCGCCCTTGGCGAATGCGGAGAACGGCACCATGGTCCCGGCGCTGTTGCGCACGTACCACTTCTTCAGGTCTTCCGGGCTCATGCGAGCGCCAGCCTGACCTTGCACGTACACCTTTTTCACCCGGCCGCGGTCGATGAAGTCGTTGACGTAGCTACTACCGAAGGAGATCGACAGGGTGCTGTTGATGTCGGAAATGCTCACGCCCAGGGCGCGGGCCTTCGCATCGTCGATTTCCAGGTGGTATTGCGGCTCATCGTTCAGACCGTTCGGACGCACCTGGTAGAGCACCTTGCTCTGTGCAGCCATGCCGAGGAACTGGTTACGCGCTTCCATCAGTTTTTCGTGACCGATACCGGCGCGGTCCTGCAGGAACACGTCGAAACCGGTGGCGTTACCCAGCTCCAGTACCGCTGGCGGGGCGAAGGCAAACACCATCGCGTCGCGGAAACTGAAGAAGTGCTGCTGGGCGCGCTGGGCCAGGGCAAACACGCTGTTGCTCGAATCACGCTCGTGCCACGGCTTGAGCATGATGAACGCCAGACCCGAGCTCTGCCCACGACCGGCGAAGTTGAAGCCGTTCACGGTGAACACCGAGGACACCGCTCCCGCTTCTTTCTCCAGCAGATACGAACGCATTTCGTCGATCACGACCTGGGTCCGTTCGGCACTGGAACCCGCCGGGGTTTGCACTTGGGCGAACAGTACGCCCTGGTCTTCTTCCGGCAGGAACGCAGTCGGAATGCGGGTGAACAGCCAGATCATGCCGACCACGATCAACAGGTAGGCCAACAGATACGGCGCCTTGCGCTGCAGGATGTTGCCGACGCCGCGCTCGTAGCTGCGCACGCTGCGGTCGAAGTTGCGGTTGAACCAGCCGAAGAAGCCTTTTTTCGGCGTGCCGTGCTCGCCTTTCGGGATGGCTTTGAGCATGGTCGCGCAGAGCGCCGGGGTGAAGATCAGCGCAACCAGCACCGACAGGGCCATGGCCGAGACGATGGTGATCGAGAACTGACGGTAGATCACACCGGTGGAACCGCTGAAGAACGCCATCGGCAGCAATACTGCCGACAGCACCAGGGCGATACCGACCAGAGCGCCCTGGATCTGACCCATGGACTTCTTGGTCGCTTCTTTTGGTGACAGGCCTTCTTCGGCCATCACCCGCTCGACGTTTTCCACCACGACGATGGCGTCGTCCACCAGCAAGCCGATGGCCAATACCATACCGAACATGGTCAGGGTGTTGATGCTGAAACCGGCAGCCGCGAGGATGCCGAACGTGCCGAGCAATACCACCGGCACGGTCATCGTGGTGATGACGGTGGCGCGGAAGTTCTGCAGGAACAGGAACATCACCAGGAACACCAGCGCGATCGCCTCGACCAGGGTTTCAACCACACCCTTGATCGATTCGGTCACCACTGGCGTGGTGTCGTACGGGAACACCACTTCCATGCCTTGCGGGAAGAACGGCTTGAGTTCGTCAATCGTCTTGCGCAGCGCCTTGGCGGTGTCGAGGGCGTTGGCGCCGTTGGCCAGTTTGACCGCCAGACCGGACGACGGCTTGCCGTTGAACTGCGCCGAGATGGTCGAGTTTTCACCACCCAGGCCGACGTCGGCGACATCGCCGATGTGCACTTGCGAACCGTCCTGGTTGACCTTCAGCAGAATCGCCTTGAACTGCTCGGCAGTCTGCAGACGGGTCTTGCCGATGATCGTGGCGTTCAGTTGCTGGCCAGGCAGCGCTGGCAAACCGCCGAGCTGACCGGAAGACACCTGAACGTTCTGCGCCGAGATCGCGCTGCTGACATCAGCCGGGGTCAGGTTGTACTTGTTCAACTTGGCCGGATCGAGCCAGATGCGCATCGCGTACTGGGCACCGAAGACCTGGAAGTCACCGACACCGGCAGTCCGCGAGATCGGGTCCTGCATGTTCGACACGATGTAGTTGGACAGGTCGTCCTTGGTCATGCTGCCGTCACGCGATACCACGCCGATCACCAGCAGGAAGTTTTTCACTGCCTTGGTCACGCGGATACCCTGTTGCTGCACTTCCTGCGGCAGCAGCGGGGTCGCCAGGTTCAGCTTGTTCTGAACCTGAACCTGCGCGGTGTCGGAGTTGGTGCCTTGCTCGAAGGTCGCGGTGATGGTCATGCTGCCGTCGGAGTTACTTTCCGAAGACACATAACGCAGGTTGTCGATACCGTTGAGCTGCTGCTCGATCACCTGGACCACGGTGTCCTGCACGGTTTGTGCCGAAGCACCCGGGTAGGTCACGGAGATCGCGATGGCCGGAGGCGCAATGCTCGGGTACTGGTTGATCGGCAATTTGAGGATCGAGAGTGCCCCGACCAACATGATCACCAGGGCAATTACCCAGGCGAAAATCGGACGGTCGATAAAAAATTTCGACATGAGTTACTCCCCTTTGCCGCCAGCGGCTTTGTCAGCTGCCTGAGCGGGGGCCGGGTTCTTGGCGACGTTGGTCGCTTCGGTCGGGTTGACCTGAGCACCTGGGCGAACATATTGCAGGCCTTCGGTGATCAGGCGATCGCCGGCTTTCAGGCCATCTTCGATCAGCCACTGGCTGCCGACGGTGCGGCTGGCCTTGAGCTGACGCAGTTCGACCTTGTTGTCCGGGCCGACAACCAGTGCGGTCGGGGTGCCCTTGAGGTCACGGGTCACGCCTTGTTGCGGCGCCAGAATGGCCGCGGCGTTGACGCCGGCCTGCAACTGGGCGCGAACGAACATGCCGGGCAGCAGGGTGTGATCCGGGTTCGGGAACACGGCGCGCAGGGTCACGGAACCGGTCGTCGGATCAACCGACACTTCGGAGAATTCCAGTTTGCCGTCGAGCTTGTACTGGCTGCCGTCTTCCAGGGTCAACTTGACCGCTGCCGAGTTGTCGCCAGCCTTCTGCAGGCGACCGCTTTCCAGCTCGCGGCGCAGTTCCAGCAGTTCAACCGAGGACTGGGTGACGTCGACATAGATCGGGTCCAGTTGCTGGATCGTCGCCATCGCGTCGGCCTGACCATTGCTGACCAGCGCGCCTTCGGTCACCGCAGAACGGCCAATACGACCGGAGATCGGCGCGTAGACCTTGGTGTATTTCACATTGATCTGCGCGCTTTGCAGCGACGCTTCCGATTCCATGCGGTTGGCCACGGCGGTGTCGTATTCCTGACGGCTCACGGCCTGCTCGTCGACCAGTTGCTTGTAGCGGTCGGAGATCGACTTGGTCGAGCGCAGATTGGCTTCGGCGCTTTTCAGGGTCGCTTCATAGACTGCCGGATCGATCTGGTACAGCTGCTGACCGGCTTTGACGTCGGCGCCTTCCTTGAACAGGCGCTTGAGAATGATGCCGTTGACCTGTGGCCGGACTTCAGCGATGCGGTACGCACTGGTGCGCCCCGGCAGTTCCGACGTGAGGGTGAACGCTTGTGGTTGCAGGGTGACGACGCCGACCTGAGGAGGCGGAGCGGCAGGGGCCGCTTCTTCCTTTTTACATCCGCTGAGCAGCGATGCCAGGGCGACGGCAGTGACCAGAGCGGTAACAGCTGGCTTGAATTGCATGAAGATCCTCGGGTCAGGCGCGCAAAATGCGCACAAGAAGTGTGGAAGGGTAAAAAAATCGGGTCGAGTGGATAAGTAGCTTGCTAAGGAATATACTTACGTTCATGGTTGTTTGTAAATAGCTTGGCGTCGTACCCACCCTGTTACAAAATGCGTCGCAAGGTTTGAAATTGTAGGCCGGGGAGCCGATTCGTGAGAAATCGGCCCCCTCTTTATTCAGCGGATATTCAGCCATCCCTGAAACATCCTGTTTGAGGTTTTACTGCCATGGTCCGTCGTACCAAAGAGGAAGCTCAGGAAACGCGCAGCCAGATTCTCGAAGCGGCCGAGAAAGCGTTTTATGAAAGGGGCGTGGCCCGCACGACCCTGGCGGATATCGCGACAATGGCCGGCGTTACGCGCGGTGCCATTTATTGGCACTTCAGCAACAAGGCCGATCTGGTGCAGGCGATGCTCGACAGCCTGCACGAACCGCTGGATGAATTGGCCAAGGCCAGCGAGAGCGAGGATGAACTCGATCCGCTGGGGTGCATGCGCAAGCTGTTGATCCATCTGTTCCATCAGGTTGCCCTGGATCCGAAGACCCGTCGCATTAACGAGATTCTGTTTCACAAGTGCGAATTCACCGATGAAATGTGCGATCTGCGCCAGCAGCGCCGCACGGCCAGTCTCGATTGCAATCTGCGCATCGGACTGACCCTGCGTAATGCGGTCAATCGCGGCCAGTTGCCGGAAGATCTCGACACTGCCCGCGCGGCCATCAGCATTCATGCGTATATCGATGGCCTCCTGTATGGATGGCTATTGGCGCCGGACAGCTTTGAGCTGCATGCCGAGGCCGAGCGTTGGGTCGATACAGGGTTGGATATGCTGCGCCTGAGCCCCAGCCTGCGCAAATGAAACAAAATGCGTAATTGACACAGGTTATGTCAATTGGCCTGCTTTTATAGACGCCCGAGCCGCGAGTTTAAACGTAGCGAGCTACGGATTTTGTAGGGATTTTGTGTCGTCCCTGTGAACGAATGTTAGCTGCCCCGTACCGAACGCCCAAGAAAAAGCCCCCGGCTCTCACGAGTCGGGGGCTTTTGCGTTTCGGCTGCTTTGGACTGAATAACGTTTACAGCGTCGGGTAGTCGATGTAACCGACCGGGCCCTTGCCGTAGAACAGCTCTGGGCGCGGATCGTTCAGCGGGGCATCGGCCTTCAGGCGTGCCGGCAGGTCCGGGTTGGCAATGAACGGTACGCCGAACGCTACGGCGTCAGCCTTGCCTTCAGCCAGCCACGCATTCGCGCTGTCTTTGGTGAAACGCTCGTTGGCAATGTACGCACCGCCGAAGGCTTCTTTGAGCTGTGGGCCGAGGCTGTCGGCACCTTCTTTCTCGCGGGAGCAGATGAAGGCGATGCCACGTTTGCCCAGCTCGCGAGCGACATAAGTGAAGGTCTCGGCCAGATTGTCGTCGCCCATGTCGTGGGAGTCGGCGCGGGGTGCCAGGTGCACGCCGACACGGCCGGCGCCCCAGACGTCGATCGCCGCGTCAGTCACTTCCAGCAGCAGGCGCGCACGGTTCTCCAGAGAACCGCCGTAGTTGTCGGTACGCTGGTTGGTGCTGCTTTGCAGGAACTGGTCGAGCAGGTAACCGTTGGCGCCGTGGATTTCCACGCCATCGAAACCGGCGGCTTTGGCGTTCTCGGCGCCGGTACGGTAGGCCTCGACAATCTCGGCGATTTCAGCGGTTTCCAGCGCGCGCGGGGTCGGGTAGTCGGCCAGTGGTCGCACCAGACTGACGTGACCCTTAGGCTGGATGGCGCTCGGCGCGACCGGAGCTTCACCGTTGAGGTACGACGGGTGCGAGATGCGGCCGACGTGCCACAGTTGCAGGACGATCTTGCCGCCGGCAGCGTGCACGGCTTTGGTCACGTTGGTCCAGCCGCGGACCTGGTCGTTGGACCAGATGCCCGGGGTGTCCGGGTAGCCAACGCCCATCGGGGTGACCGAGGTGGCTTCGGACAGGATCAGGCCAGCCGACGCGCGCTGTACGTAGTATTCAGCCATCAGCGCGTTCGGCACGCGGCCTTCGTCGGCGCGGCAGCGGGTCAGCGGGGCCATGATGATGCGGTTGGACAGCTCGAGGTCGCCCAGTTTGATCGGATCGAAAATAGTTGCCATGTGTACAACCCTCGTCAGTGAAGTGGTTAATCAGTGGGTAGCAGGGGCCAGGCCGGCATCGCCGTTCTGACGGAAAGTGATCAGGGTCACCAGCAGCGCGAGCACGGCCAGCGCGGCGGCGGCCAGGGGCACGCTGGTCAGGCCGAAACCGTGGGCAATGACGCTGCCGCCGACCCAGGCGCCCAGCGCGTTGCCGATGTTGAAAGCGCCGATGTTCAGGGTCGACACCAGGTTCGGAGCCGCCTTGCCGAAGGTCACCACGTTGACTTGCAGCGCCGGAACGGCGGCGAACGATGCGGTGGCCCAGAGGAACAGGGTGATTTCGGTCGGGATCAGCGCAACGCTGGTCCAGCTCAGCACGGTGGAAACCACCGCCATTGCCACGAACACGCCGATCAGGGTCGCGCCGAGACGCTTGTCCGCCAGTTTGCCGCCAATGATGTTGCCCACCGTCAGACCGAGGCCGATCAGCAGCAGGGTCCAGGTCACGCCTTTTGGCGAGACACCGGTGACATCACCGAGCAGCGGCGCGACGTAGGTGAAGAGGGTGAACATCGACGCGGCGAAGAGTGCGGTCATGCTCAGCGACAGCCAGATACCGGCGCCCTTGAGGGCGGCGAGTTCGGCGCGCATGTCGAGTTTTTCCTCGTCACGCTTGGCCGGCAGGAAGCGGATCAGACCGATCAGCGCCACGACACCAATCACGGTCACCGCCCAGAAGGTCGAACGCCAGCCGGCTTCCTGACCCAGCGCCGTGCCCAGTGGCACGCCGAGCACGTTGGCCAGGGTCAGGCCGGTGAACATCAGCGCCACCGCTGATGCGCGCTTGTTTGGCGCGACCAGCCCGGCAGCTACCACAGAACCAATACCAAAGAACGCACCGTGGCACAGCGCGGTGACGACACGGGCAAACATCAGCACGTTGTAGTCACTGGCAATGGCACACAGCAGGTTACCGACGATGAAAATGCCCATCAGCGCTACCAGTGCAGCCTTGCGTGGCAGTCTGGCGGTGGCCAGTGCCATGAACGGTGCACCGATGGCCACGCCCAGGGCGTAACCGGTCACCAGCCAGCCGGCGCCCGGGATCGACACACCGAGGTCGGTCGCCACATCGGGCAGCAGGCCCATGATGACGAACTCGGTGGTGCCGATGGCGAAGGCACTCAAGGCCAGAATGAGTAGCGAGAGGGGCATTTGAATCAATTCCTTGTGGGAGCGCTGAGCTCTTTGACGATGGCGTCGAGGAACGCCTGGATCACGTCCTCGTTGCGTTTGAAAAAGTGCCACTGGCCGGCTTTCTGGCTGCTGATCAGGCCTGCGCGTTGCAGGGTCGCCAGGTGGGCGGAGACGGTCGACTGCGACAGGCCGCAACGTTGATCGATCTGCCCGGCACAGATGCCGTACTCGTGGTTGTGAATCTGCTCAGGAAACTGGGCTTTGGGGTCTTTCAGCCAGATGAGGATGTCTCGCCGTACTGGGTGTGCCAGGGCTTTTATTATTTCGTCGAGGTCGAGGTTCATGGCTTTGTGCTCGTGATGTGTAGCGCTATATCGCGATGAGGCGAACTTTAAATCGGTATTTCGCGATATACCAATATGAATTTGATCTGACGACCGCATAAATCGGTATATCGGGTTATAACGATACGTGTGCTGTAACGATGAAAGCGCGCAGTGCTAAGCTGCGCCCATGAACTATCTCGCACATTTACACCTCGGAGGCCAGCTCCCCGAGCAATTACTCGGCAGTCTGTATGGCGATTTCGTCAAAGGACGCCTGCAAGGGCAATTTGCGCCGCAGATCGAAGCGGCGATTCAGCTGCATCGGCGGATTGATGTGTTCACCGATCGCCACCCCGTGGTGGACATCGCCCTCGGGCGTTTCACCGAGACCCGGCGGCGCTACGCGGGGATTGTCCTCGATGTGTTTTTCGACCATTGCCTGGCGCGGGACTGGACGCTGTACGCCGATCAGCCGCTGGAGGACTTCACCCGCGACGTGTACCGGGTGCTGTCGAATGAACGGCAATTGCCCGAACGCCTGGCGAAGATCGCACCGTACATGGTTGCCAACGACTGGCTGGGTTCGTATCAGGCGTTTGAAGTGCTGGAGCAGGTGCTGCGCGGGATCTCCCGGCGCCTGACCCGGCCGGAGGAACTGGCGATGGCGATGCAGGAATTGCGGCGGTTGTATGAGCCGCTGAGTGAGGACTTCGCGTTGTTCTACCCGCAACTTCAGGACTTCGCCCAAAAAGCTGAGCCACTGAAGATCTAAATGTGGGAGCGAGCCTGCTCGCGAAAGCGCAGTGTCATTCAACATTCATGTTGTTGATCCACCGCTTTCGCGAGCAGGCTCGCTCCCACAGGGGGGGAATCGGTGTTTCAGGCAGCGATCAATTCGCCGGCGCGACGCGGTTCGGCCGCTTTGGCGATATCACCAAACAACGCCTTCTGCACCGCCTGCTGCGCTTCGAACGCCAGTGCCGCACGCTCGCGGCCCTGACAGGCGATCGGCTTGAGCAGATGCACTTCAACATCGGCGCAATCATTGCTGAACAGACGCATCAGGTGCGACAGCAAATCATCGTCACCAATGAACGGCGCCAGCGCGTCGATCTCGCCATTGCGCAGATAACGGATCGCCACCGGTTGCAGCATCACCTCGGAATCGATGGCCGCCGACAGCAGGCGACCGTGAAAAGTGCGCAGCGAACGGCCGTCGGTGGTGGTGCCTTCCGGGAACATCAGCAGCGGATGCTGCGTCTGCAAATGGCGGGTCATCTGTTTGCGGATCAACTGGCTGTCACCCGAGCCGCGACGGATGAACAGGCTGCCTGCCTTGGCCGCCAGCCAGCCAGCCACCGGCCAGGTGCGCACTTCGGCCTTGGACAGAAACGACAGCGGCGTGAGCATGCCCAGCAGTGGAATGTCAGTCCATGACACATGATTGCTGACCCACAGCATTGGCTGCTGCGGCAACTCGCCGTGCACCGTTACGCGAAAGGGCAGGGCATTGCTCAAACGTGCCATGAAGAAACGCGACCAGCGCTGCCGACGTTGCATCGAGTGCGCCAGGCCCAGACGTTCGAATACGCCGAACACGCTGGCCATGGTCAGGCCCAGCGTCACCACCAGCAGCACCCGCGCGATTCGCGCGTACACGCGCAGCCGGCTCATTACACGGCCGCCTTGAAGTGCTTGGCGTAACGCGGGCAGAGTTCGTCGCGCTTGAGCAGGATGAACACGTCGGCAACCTGGAAGTCTTCGTCCCAGCACGGCTCGCCGCAGATCTTCGCGCCCAGGCGCATGTAGGCCTTGAGCAGCGGCGGCATTTCGGCGATCACGTTCGACGGAATGTCCAGCGATGGCAGCGGATTCTTCGGTTCGGCGCGCAGGTGTTCGGTGCACAGGTAGCGTTCGCGCAGACGCTGCATGATCGCGTGGGCCTGCACGCCGCCGTCCTGCATCGGGATGCTCGCGCAACCCATCAGGTAGCTGTAGCCGCCCTGATTCAACACTTCGGCCAGTTCACCCCACAGCACAGCGATGGTGCCGCCGTTGCGGTAGGCCGGGTCGACACAGGTACGGCCGATTTCGAGGATCGGTCCTTGCAGATGGGCCAGTCCGTGCAGGCTGAATTCTTCTTCGCTGTAGAATTTGCCCAGGCTGCTGGCAGCCGTGTGATCGAGTAAACGAGTGGTGGCGACCAGACGCCCGGTGTTCAGGTCACGCACGCCGATGTGGCTGCAGTGAACATCATAGTCATCCATGTCCAGACCCAGTTCCGCGCCTTTCAGCCTGGCGTTGAATTCGCCGCTGAAGACGCTGAAGCGCAAGGCCTGGGCTTGCTGCAAGGCCTCGGCGCCGATCAGGCGTTCGGCTTGCAGGCGGCGTTCATTGCCGGTGTCGCTGATGCGGGCGATCTGAGTCATTTGAATCTCCGTACGGGCCTTGAACCCGTCGTGGGTTGCAGCCGATCGACTTTCTTTATGCAGCCATGTTGTGCAAAGTCAGGCTATGTAGCCCCGGTGTCATCGCCATGAACGTTTGGTGATGCTTGTATGACAGCCCTCAAGGAGCCTCTTATGCCCTGGCCCAGCCTGCTCGAAAGTCATGAACGTCTGCCCGCCGTGGCTGATCTGGCGGAAGGTTTCGCCACGTTGTTGCAGCAAGTGGGCAACGTGACGCCGTTCGAACTGGCGGTGGCCGGAGGGCGGCGCATGGCGACGCCGGGGCTGGCGTTTCTGGTGGGGTATCAGGCGGCGTTGCGCATGCTTTGGCCGAGCGCACCGCCGAGTCTTGGCGCGTTGTGTGCGACCGAACAGCGCAGCTTGCGCCCGGCGGACATGCAGACCCGTCTCAGTGATTTGCGCCTGAGCGGGCGCAAGGATTTCGTGACCGCTGGGGATGCCGCCGACTGGCTGCTCGTCGCCGCGCGCAGTGAACAACCCGGCGAAACCCCGCGCCTGAGCCTGGCGGTGGTCTATCCCGGCGAGCCCGGCGTGCGCGTGGAAAAGCTCCCGGCACTGCCGTTGATGCCGGACATCAGCCACGGTCGTCTGCACCTGGACGGCGCGTTGTGCGAGTTGCTCGCGGGGGATGGCTGGGATGCTTATGTGAAGCCGTTCCGCACCCTGGAAGATGTCTATGTGTTGAGCGCGATGACCGCGTGGCTGTATGGCGTCGGTCAGGACAGTGGCTGGTCGCAGCCGCTGCTGTTGCGTTTGCTGGCGCTGCTGGCCGGCTGTGCGGAGGCGAGCCGCCAGCCGCCGAACAATCCGGCCGGACATGTGTTGCTGGGTGGGTTGTTTGCGCAGTTTGATGCGCTGAAGAACGAGATCGATCAGGCGTTGGCCGAGGGCAACCCGGAGTGGGCGCAGATGTGGCAGCGTGATCAGTCGGTGATGCAATTGGCGGCGGGCGCGCGGGCCAAGCGCTTGGCCAAAGCCCTGCACATTCCCCTGTAGGAGCTGCCGCAGGCTGCGATCTTTTGATCTTTAAATGCACAATCAAAAGATCGCAGCCTGCGGCAGCTCCTACAGTGATCGGGAGATTGTCATTTTTCTGGGCCATGATCTCTGCACACGTCGGTTGAGATTTTTCCATGATCAAAGGCCTGTCCCTGTTTCTGCTGCTGATCAGCTTCACGGTCCAGGCCGAGCAATGGCCGGATGAACAATGGCCGACGGGCGCAAAAATCAGCGGCGCAGCAGTCGAGGCATTAGAGGCCTACGCCTTCCCGCCCCGCGACGACGACACCCGCCAGGGCATCCGCACCGACGCCTTGCTGGTCATTCGCGACGGTCAGGTTATCTACGAACGCTATGCCGGTCCGACCCGTGCCGAAAAGCCACATCTGACCTGGTCGATCAGCAAGAGTCTGATGGCCACGGTGCTTGGTGTGGCGTATGGCGAAGGCTTGTTCAGGCTCGAAGATCCGGCCGTGAGGTTCTACCCGCCTCTGGAAAAACACCCGGCCATGACAATTGCCGACCTGCTGCACTGGGCTTCCGGTCTGGACTGGCAGGAGGATTACGAATACGCCCCGCTGAAATCCTCGGTGGTGGCAATGCTCTACACCCGTGGGCAGCGCGACATGCCCGCGTTCACTGCCAATCACGACGCCTACGCGCTGCCGGGGCAGGCGTTCCGTTATTCCAGTGGTGACAGCAATTTGCTGGCGGCGGCGCTGAAGAACATGGTCGGCCCCGAGCGTTATCCCGACTATCCGTGGACGGCGCTGTTCGAGCCGTTGGGCATTCGCCATGCCGTGTGGGAAACCGATGCCGGCGGCACGTTTGTCGCGTCCTCTTACGCGTATCTCACCGCCCGTGATCTGGCGCGGGTTGGCCTGTTGATGCTGCGCGACGGACGTTGGCGCGACCGGCAATTGCTACCCAAGGACTGGATCGCCTTCAACCGTGAGCCATTTGCCGGCTACAAGGCTCATCAGGACGAAGCGGTGCCCGGCGGCCAGTGGTGGCTCAATCGCCCGGCGGATGGCGCCGCCGCGCCATGGCCCGACGCGCCGCCCGACACCTTCGCCGCCCTCGGTCATTGGGGGCAGGCGCTGTATGTAATCCCCAGCGAGAAACTGCTGATCGTGCGTTACGCCGATGATCGCGACGGCAGTTATCGCCACAACGAACTGCTCAAGCGCGTGATCCAGGCGGTGCAGCCATGAGGTTGTTCAAGCGGGTGTTGCTGCTGGCGCTGATCGTGCTGCTGGGCTGGATCTGGCTCGAACGCGACAATCTATGGGCGTTCCCCGACATCATCAGTGCGTACACGGCCAAGGAATATTGTTCGTGTCGCTACGTGATGAACAACCAGGCTGAATATTGCCGGGGTTATGTGAAACAGTGGCTGCCGACCAGCGGTTTTACCGATGACAGCGCGAGCAAAACCGTCACCGTCAGTGGCATGGGCCGCAGCAATCGCGCGCAGTGGCTGGGTGAACGGCAAGGCTGTCGTTTACAGCCTTGAAAGATCGCAGCCTGCGGCAGCTCCTACAGGTTTTGCATTCCTTGTAGGAGCTGCCGCAGGCTGCGATCTTTTGATCTTAATGTTTGCAATAAACCTATGGGCGGTTAAGGTTCGTGCAGGTTTATCGCCCCCACGAGTATTCAATGTTCAACCGCTCCCTCTATAAAGCCTTCGCCAGTCTGCTGCTGGCCGCCGCCGCGCTGCCGGCGCAGGCCAATTGGTATCTGGATGGCGAGTCGTCGCGGCTGTCGTTCGTCAGCACGAAAAACGCCCACATTTCCGAAGTGCAGCGCTTCCTGGTGTTGCACGGCAAGGTCGATCCGGATGGCCGCGCTGAAGTCGAAGTCGAGCTGGATTCGATCAACAGCGGCATCCCGCTGCGCGACGAGCGCATGCGCAAGGAGCTGTTCCAGATCGAGCAATTCCCCGAAGCGACCATCAGCACCCGGATCGACCTGCGCCCGATCAACGATCTGGCCCCCGGTGCGCAGCTGGAATTGCGTCTGCCGCTGACCGTCAACCTGCACGGCAAGCAACACGAATACCCGGCGCAGTTGCTGGCCACCCGTCTTGATGACCGGCGTTTTCAAGTGGTGACCCTGGAACCACTGGTGATCAACGCCGAGGATTTTGACCTGGTGCCGGGTCTGGAAACTCTGCGCAACCTGGCCGGCCTGTCGGCCATCAGTCTGTCGGTACCGGTGGGTGCGGTGCTGATTTTCACGGCGCGCTGACATGCGCGGCGCGGTGTTCCCGTGGCGGGACGGCAATCGCTTCGAACTGTTGATCGACGGCCCGCAATTCTTCCCGCGCATGCTGGTGGAAATTGCCCGCGCCGAAGAACAGGTCGAACTCGAGTTGTATCTGGTGGAGGCGGGCGCCTGCGCCGAAGCCGTGGTGCAGGCGCTGGTGCAGGCCGCCGAGCGCGGGGTGCGGGTACGTTGCCTGTTCGATGACTACGGCAGCCTCGCGTTTACCCTGCACCTGCGTCAGCGCCTGACCAAGGCCGGGGTCGAACTGCGTTTCTACAATCGCCTGAACTGGCGGCGCTGGGTCGGCAACTTCTATCGTGATCACCGCAAATTGCTGCTGGTTGATCAGCGTCTGGCGGTGGTCGGCGGCACGGGTGTCACCGATGAGTTCTGGACGCCCGGGCAGGACAGCAGCGAATGGCATGAAGTGATGGTGGAAATCAGCGGTCCGCTGGTGCTCGACTGGCAAGTGCTGTTCGACCGCCAATGGATCGCCAACCGCCATCGCCGGGCGTGGAAACCTTCGGCGCATGTCGGCCTGCCACGCTTGCCCAAGGTTCCGGACATGGGCGAGGGCATGGGCCGCGTGGCCTACGCCGATGCCCGCCAGCATCGCGACATTCTGCAGTCGCTGTTTCGCGCCTTGAACAGCGGGCAGAAACGCATCTGGATGGCCACGCCTTACTTCCTGCCGACCTGGAAAATCCGCCGCTCGCTGCGCAAGGCCGCTGCCCGAGGTGTCGACGTCCGATTACTGCTGACCGGGCCGCGCACCGATCACCCGTCGGTACGTTACGCCGGGCATCGCTACTACCCGCGCCTGCTCAAGGCCGGGGTGCAGATCTTCGAATATCAGCCGTGTTTCCTGCACCTGAAAATGGTGCTGGTGGACGAGTGGGTGAGCATTGGATCGTGCAACTTCGATCACTGGAACCTGCGCTTCAATCTGGAGGCGAATCTGGAGGCACTGGATCCGTCGTTGACGGCAGCGGTGGTGCAGAGTTTCGAGAAGGACTTCGGCCTGAGTCAGCAGGTCAGTCTGGAGGAGTGGCAACGCCGGCCGCTGTGGCGGCGGGTGAAGCAGCGGATCTGGGGCTGGGTGGATCGGCTGGTGGTCAATATTCTCGATCGCCGCGGCTAAAACCGATTTTGAATACACCCTGAATCCAATGTGGGAGCGAGCCTGCTCGCGAAAGCGGTGTGTCAGTCAGCAATTGTTTATCTGAGTAACCGCTTTCGCGAGCAGGCTCGCTCCCACAGGGTTTTTGCAGTGTTGTTGCGGTTACAGCAACTCAAAGCTCTGCTGCGTCACATCCTGCGAATCCAGGCCGATCTGCACGTTGAACTTGCCAGGCTCAGCCGCGTACTTGAGCTGGGCGTTGTAGAACTTCAGGTCATCCTCGGTGATGGTGAAGTGCACGACTTTCTGTTCGCCGGCCTTGAGCATGATTTTCTGGAAGTTCTTCAGTTCTTTCACCGGGCGAATCATCGAGCCGGTGACGTCCTGAATGTACAGCTGCACCACGGTTTCGCCGTCACGTTTGCCGGTGTTTTTCAGGGTCACACTGGCCTCGAGCTTGCCGGTGGCGTTCAGCGTGGTTGACGACAGCGCCATGTCGCTCAGGCTGAAGCTGGTATAGCTCAGGCCATAACCGAACGGGAACAGTGGGCCCGTGGTGTCATCGAAATACTGCGAGGTGTAGTTGCCCGGTTTGCCCGGCGTGAACGGCCGGCCAATGCTCAGGTGGTTGTAGTAGGTCGGGATCTGGCCCACGGAACGCGGGAAGGTCACCGGCAGTTTGCCCGACGGGTTGTAGTCGCCAAACAGCACGTCGGCGATGGCGTTGCCGCCCTCGGTGCCGCTGAACCAGGTTTCCAGAATCGCATCAGCCGACTGGTTCTCTTCGAGAATAGTCAGCGGACGGCCGTTCATCAGCACCAGTACCAGCGGTTTGCCGGTGGCTTTCAGGGCACGGATCAGCTCGCGCTGGTTTTCCGGGATGTTCAGGTCGGTGCGGCTGGAGGATTCGTGGGACATGCCACGGGATTCGCCCACAGCGGCGACGATCACGTCGGCGTCCTTGGCCGCTTTCACCGCTTCGTCGATCAACACGTTGGCCGGACGCGGGTCATCGACCACTTCCGGGGCGTCGAAATTGAGGAAGTTCAGGTAATCCAGAACCTTCTTGTCGCTGGTGATGTTCGCGCCACGGGCGTAGATCAGGTTGGCCTTGTCGCCAATCACCGAGCTCATGCCGTCGAACAGGGTCACCGATTGCGCCGGCTTACCGGCCGCCGCCCAACTGCCCATCATGTCGATCGGCGCCTTGGCCAATGGACCGACCAGCATGACTTTCGCGTCTTTCTTCAGCGGCAGGGTGTCGTTCTGGTTCTTCAACAGCACCAGGCTGCGACGTGCCACGTCACGGGCTTCGGCGCGGTGCAGACGGCTTTCGGCGTAAGTGTCGGCCGGATCATCCTCGGCCTTGCCGATACGCAGGTACGGGTCCTTGAACAGGCCCATGTCGTACTTGGCGGCGAGCACTTCGCGCACGGCGTTGTCGATGTCTTTCTGTTCGATCTCGCCGGACTTGAGCAGCCCCGGCAGCTCTTTGCCGTACAGGGTGTCGTTCATGCTCATGTCGATGCCGGCCTTGATCGCCAGCTTCGCCGCTTCACGACCGTCGGCGGCCACGCCGTGCTTGATCAGCTCGAAGATCGCGCCGTGGTCGCTGACCGCCAGGCCCTTGAAGCCCCAGTCCTTGTGCAGCAGGTCGTTCATCAGCCAGGTGTTGGCGGTGGCCGGGATGCCGTTGATCGAGTTCAGCGCGACCATCACGCCACCGGCGCCGGCGTCAATCGCGGCGCGGTAGGGCGGCAGGTAGTCCTGGTACATCTTCACCGGGCTCATGTCGACGGTGTTGTAGTCACGACCGCCCTCGACCGCGCCATACAGGGCGAAGTGTTTGACGCTGGCCATGATGCTGTCGGCGGCGCTCGGGGTATCGCCCTGATAGGCCTTGACCATCACTTTGGCGATGCGCGAAGTCAGATAGGTGTCTTCACCGAAACCTTCGGAGCTGCGGCCCCAGCGCGGATCGCGGGAGATGTCGACCATCGGCGCGAAGGTAATGTCGAGGCTGTCGGCCGCCGCTTCCTTGGCGGCTATACGCCCGGACTGGCCGATGGCGTCCATGTTCCAGCTCGAGGCCAGGGCCAGCGGAATCGGGAAAATAGTACGATGACCGTGGATCACGTCGTACGCAAAAAACATCGGAATCTTCAGGCGGCTGCGCATTGCCGCGTCCTGCATCGGACGGTTTTCCGGGCGGGTGATCGAGTTGAACGTACCGCCGATATTGCCGGCGGCGATCTCTTTGCGGATCAGTTCGCGGGGCATTTCCGGGCCGATGCTGATCAGGCGCAACTGGCCGATCTTTTCATCGAGGGTCATTTGCTTCATCAGGTTGCTGATGAACGCGTCCTTGTTTTCCAGGGGTACCGGGGTCGTGGCGGCCAATACTTGATGACTGGCCAGGCTGACGAACAGGCCCAGCAAACACAGCTTCTTCATGAATATTTTTCTCGAGGGCCCAAACGGCAATGCAATGCCGGCCAGCCAAAAGTTAGGGAGCGACTATTGTTGTTCGGGTGCAGGCTCAAAATGACCGAGCCAAAAACGCCCGCCGACCGTCGGCAGCGTTTGCGCAGGGCCTCTTTTTAGCCCATCGGCCCGTTGCAATCCAGTGGCGCGGCCGATTATGCCCCAACCGCCGATGCAGAAGGTTTCACGGTCGGTTTTTTATGAAATACGCCAGGGAGCATCACTTTGATGAATGTCAGTCCAACCTACCGCTCGCGTCTGCAGGTCGCCACTTTACTGGTGCTTGCCACTTTGTTGACCGCATGTGGCATCAACAATATCCCGACCCTCGACGAACAGGCTAAAGCCGCCTGGGGCCAAGTCCAGAACCAATATCAGCGCCGTGCCGACCTGATCCCCAACCTGGTGGAAACCGTCAGAGGCTACGCCAAGCATGAGGAAGCGACCCTGACTGCCGTGGTCGAGGCGCGGGCCAAGGCGACGTCGATCCAGGTCGATGCCAGCACCCTCGACAACCCGGAAAAACTCAAGCAGTTCCAGCAGGCCCAGGATCAGTTGAGCGGTGCCCTGAGCCGGCTGATGGTGGTGTCCGAGCGGTATCCCGACCTGAAAGCCAACCAGAACTTCCTCGCCTTGCAGTCGCAGCTCGAAGGCACGGAAAACCGGATTGCCGTGGCGCGGCGCGATTTCATTCTGGCGGTGCAGAAGTACAACACCGAGATCCGCACGTTTCCCGGGCGCCTCTGGCACAGCGTGATGTACAGCGATCTGCCAATTCGCGAAACCTTCGAAGCCACCACCCCCGGCGCGGAAAAGGCCCCGGAAGTGAAGTTCTGACCCGAGGTTATTCATGCGTGTGTTGAAGATAGGCCTGGTGCTGATGCTGTGGCTGTTCGCCGTCAGCGCCCGGGCCGAGTTGACATTCCCGGCGCTGAGCGGGCGGGTGGTGGACGAGGCGCAGATGATCGAGCCGTCGGTGCGTGCCCAGTTGAGCCAGCAATTGCAGGCTCACGAGCAAGCTACCGGCGAGCAACTGGTGGTGGTCACGGTGCCTGATCTGCAGGGCACCACCATCGAAGACTACGGCGTCCAACTGGGCCGGCACTGGGGCATCGGCCAGAAGGACAAGAACAACGGCGCGCTGCTGATCGTCGCCCGGGACGAGCGCAAGCTGCGCATCGAAGTCGGTTACGGGCTGGAAGATCGGCTGACCGATGCACAGAGTTCGGTGATCATTCATCAAGTGATCACCCCCGCGTTCAAGGCCGGCAATTTCAGCAAGGGCATCAGCGACGGCGTCGCGGCGATGCTCGTGGTGCTCGGCGGCAATCCGCTGGACGAGCCGTCCACGGTGTACGAGTCGAGCGGTGATCCGCAAAACGATTTTGTCTCGCGGCATCCGTTGTTGTTCGTTTTTCTGGTGGTGTTGTTCATCCTGACGGTGTTTGTCTGCCAGATGCTCGGTATCCTTCCCGCCGGCCGTGGCGGCTCCGGTGGCGGCGGCGGTTTCGGTGGGGGTGGATTTGGCGGCGGCGGTGGAGGCGGGGGCTTCAGCGGCGGCGGGGGCAGTTTTGGCGGCGGCGGATCGTCCGGCGGCTGGTGAACACACAACAATAATGATCAGGCACTTTTCGACATGGCATTACTGACCGAACACGAACAACGCAAAGTCGCCGAGGCGATCGCCCGGGTCGAGCGTGACACGGACGCCGAACTGGTAACGGTGCTGGCGGCGCGCGCCGATGACTACGCATACATCCCGTTGCTGTGGGCCAGCCTGCTGGCGCTGCTGGTGCCGGGCATCGTTCATTACCTGACTGGCTGGATGACGATGCGCAGCCTGTTGCTGGTGCAATGGGGGCTGTTTATCGTCCTGTGCCTGCTGTTTCGCCTGCCGAAGATCACCACCCACCTGATCCCGCGCCGCGTGCGGCACTGGCGCGCATCGAACCTGGCACGGCGACAGTTTCTCGAACAGAACCTGCACCACACCGTCGGCAGCACGGGGATGCTGATCTTTGTCTGCGAGGCCGAGCGCTATGTGGAGATTCTGGTGGACGAAGGGATTTCCCGGCGGCTGGACAACAAGAGCTGGGACGCGATTGTCGCCGCGTTCACCGAGCAGGTGCGGCAGGGGCGTACGCTTGAGGGGTTCATCACCTGCATCGAGGCCTGCGGCGAATTGCTCAAGGTGCATGTGCCGGTGACGCAGGTGAGGAATGAATTGCCCAATCGGTTGATTGTGTTGGCATAGATCAAAAGATCGCAGCCTGCGGCAGCTCCTACACTGTCTTCTGTAGGAGCTGCCGCAGGCTGCGATCTTTTGATTTTTGCCGTTGGGTAAATAAGAGCGTGTCCCCAACCGCCATCCCCCCTAAAATACCCGCCATTCCCGTTTCGCCCCGCCCGAGGCTGCTTGTTCATGTCCGTTAACGCCCCATCCGCGCCGTCTGCCAAACCGGTGCCCGATCATCACGCCCAGTTCATCGAGCTGCTTCAAACCAGCCTCGAACAGAACGGCTTCATCAAACTGGTGCTGGCCAAATACGTGGGCGAAGAGGCGGAGCTGCAGCGGATCATCATCAAAGCGGTGACGGTCAAGGCGCAGCCCAACCTGTCCTTCGTTTATCGCTACAAGACCCGCGACATCACCAAGAACCTGCCGCTGAGCGAAGGCGTGGCGGTGATTGCCGAGCTGTTGCCGGCGGCGTTCAAGAATGCGCATTTGCTGACTGTGACCGACGAAGCCCAGCTCGAATACAGCAAAAAGGGCAAGCCTTCGCTGTTCAAGAGTAAACCTCAGCAATTGCGTGAAGCGCCGTCCGCCGAGCACAACCGCGAGAAAAACCGTTTTCTGGACCTGAGCCGACCGTTCCTCAAGGACCTGGGCGTGACCAACGCGCAGCATGAGCTGATCCCGGCGATGTCGCGCAAGTGGAAGCAGATCAACAAGTTCATCGAAGTCTTCAGCCACGCGCTGACCTCGTCACCGCTGGCGCTGGACAAACCGGTGCGAGTCGCGGATTTCGGTTCGGGCAAGGGCTACCTGACGTTCGCGATTCACGATTACCTGCGCAATACGCTGAAGGCCGAGGGTGAAGTCACCGGCGTCGAGCTGCGCGAGGAGATGGTCAACCTGTGCAACGCCGCCGCGGCGAAACTGGAGCACCCGGGCCTGGTGTTCAAGTGCGGTGACGTGCGCAGCGTGGCGCCGAGCGAACTGGACGTGATGATTGCCTTGCATGCGTGCGACATCGCCACCGACTACGCGATTCACACCGGCATCCGTTCCGGCGCGTCGATCATCATGTGTTCGCCGTGCTGCCACAAACAGATCCGCCTGCAGATCCAGAGCCCGGCACTGCTCAAGCCGATGCTGCAATACGGTCTGCACCTGGGCCAACAGGCGGAAATGGTCACCGACAGCCTGCGTGCACTGTTCCTCGAAGCCTGCGGTTACGAGACCAAAGTGTTCGAATTCATCTCGCTGGAACACACCAACAAGAACAAGATGATTCTCGCGGTGAAACGCGCCGAGCCGGTGGACCCGGCCCAGCTGCTGGTGAAGATTCAGGAGCTCAAGGATTTCTACAACATCAGCGAGCACTGCCTGGAAACCCTGTTGCGTTCGGACGGCTACCTCTGATCCTGTGGGAGCGAGCTTGCTCGCGAAAGCGGACTGACAGTCAACGATGATGTCGACTGTTAGGGCCCCTTCGCGAGCAAGCTCGCTCCCACATGGGGTTTGATGGCGGTCTTGCGCCCGAGCATCACCGTCGCGATGACCCCGCAGGCAAACAGCCAGGTAATCGGTTCCACATGTTCACCAAAGAACAGCGCCGAAAACGCGATGGTGAAGAAGATCTGCAGCAACTGGATCTGACTGACTCGCGCAATCCCGCCCATCGCCAGCCCGGCGTACCAGGCGAAAAAGCCGAGAAACTGCGAGAACAGCGCCACGTAGCCGAACGCCCACCAGGTCTTGGCTGACACCGCGCCGTGATGCTGCAGCGCCAGGTACAACACCGGTCCGATCAGCAGCGGCGTCGACAGCACCAGCGCCCAGCAGATCACCTGCCAGCCGCCCATTTCCTTGGCCAACCGGCCACCCTCGGCATAGCCCAGACCACCCACGGCAATCGCGCCGAGCATCAGCAAGTCGCCGGCCTGAATGCTGCCGGCCCCGGTGTACAACGCGTAACCGAGCACCAGCGCACTGCCCAGTGCGGCGCAGGCCCAGAAGGCTTTCGACGGGCGTTCATGGGACAGCCACGCCGCATACAGCGCCACACACAGCGGTTGCAAACCGTTGACCAGCGCACCGTGGGACGCCGGCAAGGTCTGCATGGCCCACGCCGACAGCACCGGGAAGCCGAGAATCACCCCGGCGATCACCAGGCTCAGGCCTTTGATCTGCTGCCAGTTCGGCCATTTCTCGCGTCGCCACAGCAACAGCGCCGCCGCCGGAATCGCCGCGAACAGCGCACGGCCCAAGCCATTGAGCAGCGGATGCAGTTCCTGCACCACGATCCGGGTGAAGGGCAGGGTCAGGCTGAAAATCACAACCCCGAGCAGGCCGAGGGCCATGCCGGTGTTTTCGCGTGAGGACATGATGGGGGACCAGATGTTGAGGTGGCTGGAAGGTGTCCTCATCTAGCCATAATCCGTGGACTCCGGGCTGTTACAGCTAGGCACAGACTTAGGCGTACAGTTTGAGGGCCTCTTCGCGAGCAGGCTCGCTCCCACAGTGGATCGCATTCCAGTGTGGGAGCGAGCCTGCTCGCGAAGAACGATAACGCGGTCTTCGAGGTAGTAGCCGGTTGTTACCCGCCCGAACGGATAAGGTCTACCTTGAAGACTCCTGCAAGCCCATTCCCAGAGGAGTCCTCCCCATGGCCGCGAAAAAAATCCTGATGCTGGTCGGCGATTACGTCGAAGACTACGAAGTGATGGTGCCGTTCCAGGCCCTGCAGATGGTCGGCCACACCGTGCACGCCGTGTGCCCGGACAAGGCCGCCGGCAAGACCGTGCGCACCGCGATCCATGACTTCGAAGGCGATCAGACCTACAGCGAGAAACCCGGGCACCTGTTCGCCCTCAACTTCGACTTCGCCAAGGTCGCCGAGGCCGATTACGACGCGCTGCTGATCCCCGGCGGACGAGCGCCGGAATACCTGCGCCTGAACGATAAAGTCCTGGAGCTGGTGCGCGCCTTCGACAAGGCTGGAAAGCCGATTGCGGCGGTCTGCCACGGTGCGCAATTGCTGGCAGCGGCTGGGGTTCTCGAAGGTCGCGAATGCAGCGCTTATCCGGCCTGCGCCCCGGAAGTGCGACTGGCTGGCGGCACGTTCATCGATATCCCGGAGACCGACGGCCACGTTCAAGGCAATCTGGCGACTGCGCCAGCATGGCCGGCGCATCCGAACTGGCTGGCCGGTTTCCTCGGCCTGCTCGGCACCCAAATCACCCTGTAACGAGGATTCGCCGATGTGCGAGCTCTACGTCAAGGCCGACCCGATTCTCTACGAATCCCGCTCGCGCTCGCTGCGCATCTGCGGCGTGGTGACGACGCTGCGCCTGGAAAATCAGTTCTGGGACATCCTCAGCGAAATCGCCGAAGTCGATGGCATGACCACCAACCAGTTGATCGCCAAGCTGTATGAAGAGGTGATGGATTATCGCGGGGAGGTGGTGAACTTTGCTTCGTTCCTGCGGGTGAGTTGTACACGCTATCTGAGTCAGCGGCGGGTGACGGAGCCGCAGTTGTCGGTGGTGCGAGCAGTGGTGAAATAGCCAACACCGGGGTGACGCCTTCGCGAGCAGGCTCGCTCCCACATTGATTGCCGAGTGCTCACCTATTTTTGTGATCACTGGAGATCTACTGTGGGAGCGAGCTTGCTCGCGAAGAGGCCATTACAGGCGACAGAAATCTTGGGCTGGTCTTTACTCATTGGCGCAAAACCTCTCAACCGCCAAGGAGAATCGAGCATGTCCGGATGGTACGAAGTGAGCAAAAGCAGCAACGGCCAGTTCAGGTTTGTGCTGAAGGCCGCCAACGCCGAAACCATTCTCACCAGCGAGCTCTACACCACTCGTGCGGCAGCCGACAGCGGCATTGCTTCGGTGCAGACCAACAGCCCGCTGGATGAACGCTACGAGAAAAAGACCACCAAGGATGGTCATCCTTACTTCAACCTCAAGGCTGCCAACCACCAGATCATCGGCAGCAGCGAGTCCTACTCCAACGACACCGCGTGTGCCAAAGGCATCGCCAGCGTCAAGGCCAACGGGCCAAGCAAAGTGATCAAGGACAAGACCCTGCCGGTGCTCTGAACCCGGAACATCCCTCTGTAGGAGCTGCGGTACGCTGCGATCTTTTGATCTTGATGGTAAAGAGCAGGATCACAAGATCGCAGCCTCGTTTCACTCGACAGCTCCTACAGGGATTTTTGTTTTGCCTGAGATCAGCGCAGGGTTTTCAGGATGGTTTGCAGCTGCGTTTGTCCCGCCTCGCTCAACGGAAACACCGGCAAGCGCGGATCACCAACCTCCAGCCCCGTCTCCCGCAGTCCGGCCTTGATCGTCGCTGGCAAACCGCCCTTGAGGATGAAATCCAGCAGCGGCAACTGGCGATAGAACAGCTCGCGTGCGCGCTCCAGATCACCGGCCAGCGCAGCCGCATACAGATCCAGATTCAGCTGCGGGATCAGGTTTGGCGCGGCGGTGCACCAGCCTTTGGCCCCGGCGGCAAACGCCTCCAGCGCCAGCGGATTGCAACCGTTGTAGAACGGCACCTGACCTTCACCGAACAATTGCAGCTTGTGCATGCGCTGAATGTCGCCAGTGCTCTCCTTGACCATGGTCACGTTTTCCACCGCATTGACGATGCGCAGAATCAGCTCGACCGACATGTCGGTGCCGCTGGTGGCCGGGTTGTTGTAGAGCATGATCGGCACGCCGATGCTGTCGCCGATGGCGCGGTAATGGGCGAGGATTTCCGCTTCAGTCAGCTTCCAGTAGGAGGCGGGCAACACCATTACCACATCGGCGCCGTGGGCTTCGGCGAAGCGCGCGCGGCGCACGGCTTTGGCGGTGGTCAGGTCGGACACGCTGACGATGGTCGGCACCCGTTTGGCGACGTGCTGGATGCTGAACTCGGCGACTTGATCCCATTCGGCGTCGCTCAGATAGGCGCCTTCGCCGGTGCTGCCCAGCGGGGCGATGGCGTGAACGCCGCTGTCGATCAGGCGATCGATGGATTGGCCGAGGGCCGGCAGATCGAGGCCTTCGCCGTTGGCGCTGAACGGGGTGATGGTGTAACCGATGATGCCGTGAATATTGGACATGATGAGTCTCCGGGAAAAGCTGAAATCAGTTCAGGCAATCGGCGTGTTGGCGCAGGTTCTGCCGGGCGTAGTAATTGAAAGCGGCGGCGTGGCGCTTGGGTTTCGACACCCAGTCATGGGCCTCGCGCCCCAGTGCCGGAATGATCGGTTTGATCGTACCGGCGGCCATTGCCAGCAGCTGAAGTCTGGCGGCGCGCTCGATCAGTTGGGCGATGACACAGGCCTCTTCGATTGTGCTGCCGGTCGACAGCTGGCCGTGGTGCGACAGTAGAATGGCGCGCTTGTCGCCCAGTGCTCCGGCGATCAGTTCGCCTTCTTCGTTGCCCACCGGCACGCCCGGCCAGCCTTCGAGAAACGCACAGTCGTCGTACAGCGGGCACAGATCCATGTGGGAAATCTGCAGCGGCTCTTCCAGCATCGACAATGCAGCAATGTGCGTCGGGTGGGTGTGGATGATGCAATTCACGTCCGGCCGGGCGCGGTAGACCCAGCTGTGGAAACGGTTGGCCGGATTGGCCATGCCGTGACCTTCGAGCACTTCCAGGTCTTCGTTGACCAGCAGCAGATTGCTCGCGGTGATTTCATCGAAACCCAGACCCAGTTGCTGAGTGTAATAGGTCCCCGGTTGCGGGCCGCGAGCGGTGATCTGTCCGGCCAGACCGGAGTCGTGACCGCTCTCGAACAGGATCCGGCAGGTCAGCGCCAGCTTTTGCCGGTCAGTCCACGTATTATCCGCCAGGCTTTTTTGCATTTGGGTCAGCGCTTGCTTGACCAGTTGTTCTTTAGGTAGTGCTAATGTCTTGGCCATGTCTGTGTCCTTTGAGTGAGTGCAAATGACACTAAAGAGGCTATATGACACAAAGTGTCATTGGCAAGCACAAATCGTTGCTTCCTTCATGGAATAACCGCTGCGCATGTCTATCCGTTTGAAGTTGTTGAGAAAAAAACTTGGGGTAACGCTTGAGGCACTGGCCGAAAAATCCGGCATGACCAAGAGTTATCTGTCGAAAGTCGAGCGCGGGTTGAACACCCCGTCGATTGCGGCCGCGCTGAAACTGGCAAAAGCGCTGAACGTGAAGGTCGAGGAATTGTTCTCCGAAGACAACGTCAGCCTCGACAGTTACAGCCTGGTGCGCAGCCACGAACGCCAGTCACTGGCGGCCAACGATCAGAGCCCGGGGTACGCGGTGCTGGCGCATCAGGTCAGCGAACGCAACCTGCTGCCGTTCATCATCTACCCGCCGAGCGAGTTCACCGACAAGACCTTCAAGGAGCACTTGGGCGAAGAATTTCTGTTCGTCCACGAAGGGCAGGTGGAAGTGGATTTCATGAACGAACGGGTGCTGCTGGAGCGTGGCGATGCGCTGCATTTCAATGCGCAGAAGCCACACCGGATCAGATCGGTGGGCGAGGTGCAGGCGCAGTTGCTGGTGGTGGTGCACAGCAGCGAAGAATGAGCCTTAAAATCAAAAGATCGCAGCCTGCGGCAGCTCCTACACAGATCGGTGTAGGAGCTGCCGCAGGCTGCGATCTTTTGATCTTGCTTTAAACCTCGACCGGCACCGACAACTTCGGATTGCCCAACGCATGGCTCTTCGCATCAAAAAACCGCAACGCAACCCCGGTGCCCTCGAACACCTTCGCGTAATGGCGTTTCTGATGCTGAATGAACGCCGCACTGCGCGGATAGATCGAGATCGCCACGCTCGCCGGCTTCGCCAGGCGCAGTGCCCTCACGATATGCGCATCCTGCTCGCCCAGTGCATGACCGAAGATGCACAGATTCTGCGCGTGCCCCAATAACTGCTCATAACAGAACGACAGATAATCCGAACTGCGGATGGTCTTGAGCTTGTCTGCGCTCGGCCCTTCGTTGACGAACAGCGGCACGTCGTCCAGCGTTTTGATCGTGTTGTTGATCGCGAAACTGCCGAGCAGGGTGCCCTCGGTCGAGGTCAGTTTGCGCGCGGTGCCGTCCTGATTGCGCACCAGGTGCAGACCGCCGTGCAGGTACAGCAGACGCGGTTTGGTGCTGGTGCTGTCGCTCAGATCAAAACTGGCGTCGGAGCCGTTGAACAGGTCGTCGATGGCTTCGCTGCGGTGCTGGATCGCCCAGTGGTTGAGCAGGTCGTAGTTGGTGGTGAATACCGTGCGGTAGCGCGCCAGTTCCTCATTGAGCGTGACCAGGGTCGAGGCCTGTACCAGCCGCCACGGAATGTGTACGGCGTGCACGGTATTGATCAGTGCTTCCTTGATCGCGTAATAGCGATTGCGCGGTGCCGCCGAGCTGACGGCCAGCGCCTTGTTGACCCGACTGGTGGTTTTCAGTGCACCGAGCACTTGCTCGAAGCTGCGCGTCTGCATCGCATCGAACACGCTCAGCTCCGACGGGCTCAGCGGTTTCTCTTCCACCGTGCGCGCGTTTTCGAACAGCGAGTCGTAGCCGAAGTCGTCCCACACCGCGCGGCTGGCGCCATTGCCCACCAGCAGACCACTGAAGTCAGTGGTGGTACGCAGGGCGCTCCAGTCTTCGAGGGTGGCGTCGACATCCAGAAAATCGGTCATTGCGTGGGAAGTCTCAAAACAAAGGGCGGATGGACGGCGACTTTATCACGAGCGGGCGTTGAGCCAGATCAACATCGGCCGTGACCGATCAGTCGATCCTGTGCACATCCGCCGGATCGGAGCAGTCGATTCGGCCCCAGTCAGGAGACGCGCATGAGCAGCACCTTTTTCATTCCAGCCGTAAACATCATGGGCAATGGATGCCTCGATGAGGCCATGGTTGCGATCCGCAACTATGGGTTTCGCAAGGCGCTGATCGTCACCGACGCGGGGCTGGCCAAGGCTGGCGTGGCGACCATGGTCGCCGAGAAGCTGGCGATGCAGGACATCGACTCGGTGATCTTCGATGGCGCCAGACCGAACCCGAGCATCGCCAACGTCGAATCCGGGCTGGCGCTGCTCAAGGACAGTCGCTGCGATTTCGTGGTGTCGCTGGGCGGCGGCTCGCCCCATGACTGTGCCAAGGGCATCGCCCTGTGTGCGACCAACGGCGGGCAGATCCGCGACTACGAAGGCGTCGATCAATCGAGCAAGCCGCAGTTACCGCTGATCGCCATCAACACCACCGCCGGCACCGCCAGCGAGATGACCCGTTTCTGCATCATCACCGACGAATCGCGTCACGTGAAAATGGCCATTGTCGATCGCAACGTGACGCCGTTGCTGTCAGTCAACGACCCGGCGCTGATGGTCGCCATGCCGAAAAGCCTGACTGCCGCCACCGGCATGGACGCGCTGACCCACGCCATCGAAGCTTACGTTTCGACCGCCGCCAACCCGATCACCGATGCCTGCGCGCTGAAGGCCATGACGCTGATCAGCAACAACCTGCGCCTGGCCGTGCGTGACGGCAGCGACCTCGCGGCGCGGGAGAACATGGCTTACGCGCAGTTCCTCGCCGGCATGGCGTTCAACAACGCATCGCTCGGCTACGTGCATGCGATGGCGCACCAGTTGGGCGGTTTCTACGACTTGCCCCATGGCGTGTGCAACGCCGTGCTGCTGCCGCACGTGCAGACCTTCAACGCGCTGGTCTGTGCCGAACGCCTGACCGACGTCGCCCACGCCATGGGCGCGGACATTCGTGGTTTCAGCGCGGAGGAGGGCGCTCAGGCGGCGATCAATGCGATCCGTTGTTTGGCCAAGGATGTCGACATTCCTGGCGGCCTGCGCGAACTCGGTGCCAAGCTCAGCGATATTCCAGTGCTAGCCACCAACGCGCTGAAAGACGCGTGCGGCCTGACCAACCCACGGGCGGCGGATCAGCGGCAGATCGAGGAGATTTTCCGTAATGCGTTTTAAGGGCTGACGCGCGTCGGCGTGAATCTCACACAGAGCATCGCGCCGACTGCAAGCAGACTGCATAATAGTGCCAGCGGCCACGCCGAAGGGCTAGCCACAAGACTGGCAATCGCGCCGATCATTGCCGCCATCAGTTGATGAATAAATCCGCTCAACGCCATTGCGTAAGCACCCGCAATCGGTGCGCCATCGTTGGCGCGGGACAGGCTGATCGGGTAGTTCAGCGATTGTCCGAACACCGCTACGCAATAGGGCAGCCACAGCATCAGCGCGACGGAACTGGCTGTCAGACTGCCCAGCAGCATCACGCCGCACCCCGCCATCACCAGCACCACGCCCAGCGTCATCAACCGATGTTGACCCGTGCGCAGAACGAAGCGATTGACCACCAGTGCCCCGAGAAAGTATGCCGCACTGATCGGCCAGCCGAGCAGACCGTAATCCACCGTGGACCAATTGAACGGTCCTTGCAGGATCAGTGGCGCAGCCGTGTTGAAGGCTATGATCACCCCGTAGCCGAGGCCTCCGGCCACTGCCGGCAACAGGAACGCGCGATGGATCAGGATGCGCCGGTAAATCATCCATGCCGAAGCATTGGTTTGCGCCTCCTCCAATGTCGCAAAATTGACCCGGGATACGATCATGGCCATCAGCAGGCACGTGATGCCGAGCAAGTAGAAGATTGCCTGCCAGCCCAGTGTGACCTGAATGATCGAACCCAGGTACTGGCCGATGCCTAGAGCCACCACGAACGAAATCGAAATCCATGACAATGCCTTGGCCAGCAGGTCGCCGCGAAAACTGTCGCGAATCAGCACCCGTGCCATCACCGAAATCCCGCTGGCGCCGACGCCCTGAATCAGGCGCAGTAACAGGAACGACTCCAACGTCGAACCCAGCGGTAACGCCAGGTTCGCCACGCCATACAGCCCCAATGCTGCGAGTAACACAGGTTTGCGCCCGATACGCTGGGCCAGTGATCCCCAAAGCAGCATTGGCAGCGCCATGCCGACCAGATAAATCGATAAACCCCACGCCACTTGCGCAGGCCCTGCATGCAGATGGCCGGCAATCTCCGGCAGCGCTGGCAGGTAAATACTCATGCCCAACTGTGCAAGGAACACAGTGCAGCAGGTGATAAGAAGGGTGGCGCTGGCGTTCATCTATCGTCCTTGGCTCAGATGTCGAAATCGACGCGGTGTGTGTGCAACAATTTGCTGACTACATCGCAGAAACGTCGGATCAGCGACGGCTCCATATCAGCACGCAAGGTTACCCGAATGGCCGCTTTACCTTGGGCAACTACCGGGAAAAATACTGCGCTGGTGAAAAAGCCTTGCTCGGCCAGCTCGCTGGCGATGCGATTGGCCAGATCCGCCTGGCCGCAGTCGATCAAGCGGATTGCCATCGCGCTGTGGCATTGCTCAGTACTGATCAAACTGTCGAAGAGGCGGATATTAGCCTGGAGGCGGGCCTGTAGAGCGGCGAATTCGGCGGTGCAATGTAGACGAATCGACGCTCGGCCGGCGCCGATTGCCGCACAGTTGAGACTTTGTGACCAATTGCTCGGGCCGCCATAACGCTGGATGATTTTTTTCTGGCGCTGGTTGCCAAGCATCACCAGTCCACCACTGGCGCCAAATGACTTGGCCAGCGACGCGACGATCACACAGTCATCTTCCAGCGCCATCGCCAATATAGGTCACACGACCATATTGCTGACAGATCTTTTCTAGAAAATTCATATCGTTGTGTGGACAGGTCATCACACGGGCTTCGTCGGCGCAGGCAGCTTTCAAGTGATTCATCGAGTAATGCGCGTGACGGTCAAAGACCATCACTGGCGGGCGATTCTCGGTCAATACACCGCTGGCCAGCAGCGGCAAGATCCCCGCACTTGCAGCGCTGCAGGACAGGGTCGTCAGGCACACTGCATCGAACAACTGCGAAAGCTCGGTTTCGTATTTTTCGAGAATCCCCAGCTTGCAGCGATTTTTTGAGTTGGCGACGCGCAGAGTGCCGGTTTCCTGCAGTGCGGCGATTGCACCTTGGAGCAGGGCTGGGTGGTGATCAAGGCCAAGGTAGGACGTGGTACTGAAGTGTTGTAATTCCCGTCCGTATTGATCGAGCAGGTGGTTGGAACCCATGACCTCGACATTGAGCCCGGCGACTTTTCCGAGCTCGGCGTTTTCCCAGTCCTGGTTTGCCAGGGCGATGACTTTTCGATAGTTGGAATAAAGGTTTGGTGCTTGCTGTATATGGTTCATCAGGGCATCCCTTGAGCGTAGCAATCCGTGAGTCGTTGCAATTTGTGTGTATTGCCAGACTTTACGGAACACGACTTCGGGCCTGAATCAGACACTTCCCGCAATACTGAGCGGAATTGGATATTTGCTTGTAGGGCGATGTTCTGATGGGGTGTCGGGCGCCTCCGAATCCTACCCGGCAGGTGCCAGATTCCTGCTCGTCGCCCCACCAAACTGAATCAACACCACCCCGCCAATCAGCAGCAACGCGCCCAACACCCGCGATGCCGTCAGCTGTTTCTCCACCAGCCCAAACAACCCGAAGTGATCCAGCACCATCGACGCAATTACCTGCCCGGCCAACGCCAGCGCCACAAACCCCGACGCGCCGAGCTTCGGCAGCAACATCACCGCCAGCGCCACAAAGCACACGCCGAACGCACCGCCAGCCCACCCCACAACGGCGCCTTGCTGATAAAACCCAGCGACGGCAGCGGCAGGCGCAACGCCAGAATCACCGGCAACAACACCAACACACTGACCAGCAACGAGGCCAGGGTTGCCCACAGCGGATGGCCGAGGCTCCGCGCCAGATTGCTGTTGATCGCACTTTGAAACGGCACCACCGCCCCGGCAAACGCGGCCAGCAGCAACAGGCCGGCCCACTGCAACGTACTCATGATCACACTCCAACAGGTTTTGCTGGACTGTAGAGTATTCGTCGAGCAGATTTAAATTCCGTTTTGTCATCCAGAACATGCACAAGATGAATGATCTGCGCCGTATCGATCTCAACCTGCTGGTGATCCTCGATGCCTTGCTCAGCGAGCAACACGTCACCCGCGCCGCCGAGCGGCTACACCTGAGTCAACCGGCGGTCAGCCATGCGCTGGCGCGTCTGCGCGACGTGCTGGGCGATCCGCTGCTGGTGCGCGCCGGTTCGACGCTGGTGCCCACGGCGCGGGCGCTGGAACTGGTCGCGCCACTGGCCGAAGCACTGGCCCAGGTGCAATCGCTGCTGGCGCCGAACACGTTCGATCCGGCCACCGCGCGGCGGACCTTTCGCGTGGCGATGTCCGACTACGGCGCGGCCATCATCCTGCCTGGACTGATCCGCACCTTGCGCCGCGAGGCACCGGGCATCGACCTGCAGATCAGCCACGCCAGCCGCGAAGGCATGCTCGACGGTGTGCTCAACGGCGACATCGACGTGGCCGCCGGGGTGTTCCCGGAAATGCCCAACGAATTGCGCAGCAGCGTGCTGTTCGAAGAACGTTACGTCTGCCTGCTGGATCGCCGACGCTTGCCGGCCGACGGCGTACTGGATTTGCCAACCTATCTGTCGCGCCCGCACGTCTTGCTGGAAATGCGCGGCAGCGGCACCCCGGAAATCGAACGGGCCCTGACCGCATTGCGCGAACGCCGCCGCGTCGCCATCAGCCTGCCGCACTGGAGCGTCGCGCCGCAGTTGATCAGCGGCACGGATCTGATTCTCACCGTGTCGTCACGCAGCGTGCGCGAGATTGATCAGCAGGAATTGATTGTGCTGCCGCCACCGTTCGAGATCGCGCCGTTCACGTTTGTGCTGGCGTGGCATAAGCGCCGGGGTGGGGATCAGGCGTTGAACTGGTTGAATCGCCGGATTGAGGAGGGGATAGTGCGCGGCTGAAAACGTTATCAAGGAGTGGGGTGTGACAGTGAAGTCTGGATGGATCGGCTGGGTGGCCCTGAGTGGGTGGTTGATGGCGGGGCAGGTGTGGGCTGGTTGCGTGCCAACACCGATGGCAGGAGATCTGGATCTTTCTGTCTGCAAGGAGTGGCCTGCATATCCAGGATTAACCATCAACGCCACTGCACAGTTTAAGCGCGGATCCCCATCTGATGACCCTGAGGCGCTGAGTACCTACGATTTCGACTTGTCCGTTCTGGACACCGCTCAATCGAAGCCCATTGCGACTTATTACAAAGCGGCTGCATTTGTATTGGATGGCGTCAGTTTGCGAGAAATAACGCTCGATACGGCTCGCTACATACTGACTACCGATCTTCGTGCCTTTGGCGTACGTGCGTTATCCACTAACGGATCCCGGATCAATCCGATGGAAGAAAACCTGCTTTCGCTCTACGTGAAAGAGGGCGAAAAATTGCGCCCGGTATTGGATAAATTAGTGGTTTATCGGTATGGCGGCGAGTGGGATGGTGACTGCGAAGGCGAGCGATATGAGATTTCAAGAACAGTAGAAATCGCTAAAACGAGCTCTCACGGCTATGCAGATCTGATTGTCAAAACCTTGGAGAAAGACACAACAAGTGTGGGGACGGGAGACGCATGTAAAACTGAAACCACTGACAACAAACCCGTTTTGACAACATTGCACTACGACGGAAAATCCTACGTTTTGCCAAACGGTTTCCAAGGCCTGTAACCCGCCAGCCATACACAACAGCTATCAAGGAAGAACCATGCTCAACCCCACCAGACTCCTGCTCGCCCTCGGTTTGCTGGCCATCACCACCCAGGCCCACGCCGCCTGCACCACCAAGAGTTTCGACGGCAAATCCATGTCGCGTTGCAACGTATGGCCGGCATTTCCGAGTCAGGCGATTTCGGTCAAATCCACCTACCTCGCCGACTCCGGTGGCGACGATGCCGGGGCGTTCGATCTGGAGCTGGCGCTCCTCAACGCGAGCAACGCCAAACCCATCGCCACTTACCATAAACCGGGCGCGTACAACTCCGATGCCGTGCGTCTGGAGGATGTACGCATCGATACGGCGCGCTACCGTTTGACCCCGGATGTCCGGGCTTTTGGGTTGCGAGCGAAATTCGCGCACAGTTCCCAAGCCATGCCCTACGAGAAAACCGATCTGGCGCTGTATGTGCGTGAGGGCGACGAGTTACGTCCGGTGCTTGAAGGCCTGGTGGTCTTCAAGAACAACGGTGAGTTCGTGAATGATTGCGAGGGCTACAGCAAAAAAATCCGTCGGACGCTCGAAATCGCTCCAACGAGCCACAATGGTTTCGCCGATCTGATCGTCACCACCAGCGGCAGCAAAATGAAAAACACCCGGTCCGGCAGTCAGTGCGTTTCGACAAACACCGAGTTGAAGAGAAAGCAGATCACCCTGACGTACGATGGCCAGCAGTACAACGTCCCTGAAGACCTCAGAGGTTACTGACCCATGCTCACCGGCTTCAACCACCTGACCCTCGCTGTCAACGATTTGCCCCGCAGCCTGACGTTCTATCGCGATGTGCTGGGCCTGCGCGTCGAAGCCACGTGGGACACCGGTGCCTATCTGTCGCTGCCGGGGTTGTGGGTGTGTCTGTCGCTGGACGCACAGCGCAGCAGCGAGCCGTCCGTCGACTACACCCATTACGCATTCAGTCTGGCCGAGGCGAATTTTTCGTTGTTCGTGCAAGCGCTAAAAGCGGCGAACGTGCGAGAGTGGCGTGACAACCGCAGCGAAGGTGCTTCGTTCTACTTCCTTGATCCTGATGGCCACAAGCTCGAAGCGCACGTCGGCGATCTGGCCTCGCGACTGGCAGCCTGTCGCTTGAAACCGTACTCGGGGATGCGTTTTTACGACGAGTCATGATCAGGCGTCGCAGGCTGATATAGACTGGCCATCATTTGTACTGGCGACAGCAGGTTTTTCATGACTCCATCGCTGTTAATGGCCGTTCTGGCCTCTGGTTTCATCTACGGCATCACACCCGGGCCGGGCGTTCTGGCGGTGTTCGGCATCGGCGCGGCACATGGCCGTCGGGCCGGGGCGGGGTTTCTTTGCGGGCATTTGCTTGGTGATGTGGTCTGGTGCAGTACCGCGCTGATCGCCATCGTCGGCGCCCGGGAAATCGGCAGCACGGCCTTTGACGTGCTCGGCGTACTCAGCGGCGTGTACCTGTTCTGGCTTGGCTGGCGCGCAGTGCGCGCCCAGCGGCGCAGCGATGATCAGCCGCAGGGCGCTGCGCGTCAGCCGTTCTGGCACGGAATCCTGTTTGGTTTGACCAATCCCAAGGCCTACCCGGTGGCGGTGGCGACGTTTACCGCGTTGCTGTCGAGTCGTGCCGAACTGCTCAACTGGTCGATGCTGCCGACACTGATCGCCCTGAGCTTTCTTGGCGGTTTGCTGGCCTACGCTATTCTGATCGGCGTGGTTGGCGCCCGCCGCGTACGTACGCTGTATCAGCGCCACGAGCTGATGATCACGCGTTTATGTGGCGTGATGTTCATCGGTTTTGCCATCAATGCACTGGTGCACGCACTACCGGGATTGCTGCCGAACAAGGCTTGAAATTGTGTGCAGGGATGCTTGATCAAGGGCAAGGATGGTTGAACAGTGCTGCATTGTCCGGACACCCACGCTGAACCATGGAAAGCCGAAACTCCGCGCCGTTGGCGAGTTATATGGACCTGTTGCTGGATGCCGTCTGCGCGGTGGACAGGCAGGGCCGTTTCGTTTTTGTCAGTGCCGCCTGCGAGCGCATTTTCGGTTATACGCCTGACGAGTTGATCGGCCGGCCGATGATCGAACTGGTGCATCCGGCCGACCGCCAGCGCACGTTGGCAGCGGCCAGTGACATCATGGGCGGTGAACCGAAACACAACTTTGAAAACCGCTACGTGCGCAAGGACGGGCGCATCGCGAACATACTGTGGTCGGCGCGCTGGTCGGAGGTCGATCAGCTGCGCATCGCCGTGGCCCGCGACATCACCGAGCGCAAGCAGGCGGAATCGCGTCAGGCTGCGCTGTATGCGATCTCCGAAGCGGCGCATGTCGCCGAAGACTTGCTGGCGCTGTTCAAACGTATTCACCTGATCATCGGCGAATGGCTGCCGGCGCTGAATTTTTCCGTGGCGCTGTACGACGAGCACTGTGCGCAGCTGAATTTCCCCTATCACGTTGATGATCACGAATTGCAGCCCGAGCAACCGGGTACCGTCACCGGGCGTTTGTGTGCGCAAGTCATCCGCAGCGGTCAGCCGATTCTGCTGACGCCCGACAGCCCCGACGCCTCATCCGATTTCGCGGCGCTGGTGGCGGGGCAGGATTCACCGTGCTGGCTCGGTGTGCCGCTGAATTCGAAAAACGGCACCATCGGTGCGTTGATCGTCAAAAGCCTGCCCGGCGGCGAACGTTACACCGAACAGGACAAGGAACTGCTGCAATACGTCTGCGCCCAGGTCGCCACCGCCATCGAGCGCCAGCAACTGTACGCGCGGCTCAAGCGCATGGCGCAGTACGATCAATTGACCCAGTTGCCCAATCGCGGATTACTCAAAGACCGTCTCAAGGCTGCACTGGCCGGCGCCCGGGACGCGTCGGGAAACATGGCGTTGCTGTACGTCGATCTGGATCGCTTCAAACAGGTCAACGACACCTTCGGCCACGCGGTCGGCGACATGCTGTTGCAAACCGTGGCGAGTCGGCTCAAGGGCTGCGTACGCGATACCGATACCGTGGCGCGCATTGGTGGCGACGAATTCGTGGTGCTGCTGCACAGTATCCACGCCGCTGAAGACGCCGACAGCGTGGCCGAAAAAATCCGCCAGGTGCTTGTGCAGCCCATGCGGCTGGACGGTCACAACCTGCACATCGAGCCAAGCATTGGCGTGGCTCGTTATCCCGAACATGGCAGCGAGGAGCAGCAACTGTTCCGGCATGCCGACCAGGCGATGTACACCGCCAAACGCCTCAATCATCGGCTGGTTGATATCTGAACCGGTGCGCGCCGTTCGTCGCGGCGCGGGCAATTTTTCTAAACCTTTGGCAGCCCGGCAATTCTCAATCTAGGCGGGCACCTGCTCGCCAACGATCAACACCAAGAGGAAGAGAATCATGCCTAATTCAAGAAACTCCAACTCGGGAAACTTCGCCAACGATCGAACGAAGGCCTCTGAAGCCGGTCGCAAAGGTGGGAAAACCACCACCACGACAGTCGACAAAGAGCCTGCGAAAGCCGAAATGGGCCGCAAGCCAGCTCAGAAGTCGAAGTAGTCGGCGAGGTTGTTTTGATTGAGAGGCGGGGGCGCAAGCCCCCGCTTGAATTTGCAGAGATAGGAGGGCGCGACCATGAGCCGGATGGCCACGCAGATACGTCATTTAAGTGTTGCCACCCTGTTGGGTTTGTTCGCTGGCACGGCATTCGCCCAGTCGCCTGCCGACTTCATCAACGATGCGTCTGCCAAAGGCATGGCCGACATCGAAGCCAGCCGTCTGGCGCACCAGAAATCCGAATCCAAAGAGGTCAAGGATTACACCATCGTGGTGATCAATGACCGCACCACGGCAAACCAGCATCTGGCGAAGATCGCCAAGAAACTCGATTTGCCGGTCGCGCCCCGTGAAGAAATCGCCGACAAGGCCAAGAGCATGATCCCGCAGGTCAAGGACGGTGAAACCTTCGACCAGGCCTACGCCGCCAGCCAAGTGAAAGCGACCGAAGAGGCCATCCAGCAGATCCAGCAGGAAGCGCAGTCGACCGATGTGCCGGAAATCAAGGCGTTTGCCGACGAAACACTGCCAAAACTGCAAAGCCATCTGCAAATGGCCCGGGCGCTGCAAGCCAGCCGCTGACACCAACTGCCAATCAAAAGATCGCAGCCTGCGGCAGCTCCTACATAGAACGTTGGAACTGCCGCAGGCTGCGATCTTTTGCTTTGTTCAACTTTACTTAGCAGTCATTCAAATCCTGCTTCGGCTTGCTCTTCTCCCCCAGCCCTTCAAGATCGAATACTTCGCTTTCCCCCAGGCTGCGGTAATGCTTGCGCAACGCCTCCAGTTGTTTGAGATCCAGCGATTCCAACCCGAGCATCGCGTTCTGCGCCTCCTTGTTCACCCGCAATAACTCATCAAGCTTCAGATGCAGGATGTCGGTATCACGGTTCTGCGTGTTCTGGATCAGGAACACCATCAGAAAGGTGATGATCGTGGTCGAGGTGTTGATGATCAGTTGCCAGGTGTCATTGAAATCAAAAATCGGCCCACTCAACCCCCACAGAAAAATCAGGATCAACGCGCCCATGAAGGTTTTCGGGCTGCCGGCCCAAAGGGCCAGGGTCTGGGAGATTTTGGCGAATTTCATTGCGGTGTTCCTTATTGGGAGTGCATGAAATTCAGACATCCGGGATGTGATGAAAATTCTACTTACAATTGAAACCTGCCAATCATTGCGAGCAACCAGACACTCTTGGCAATAAGCCTCTCTGGAACTGCTCGCAGCGCTGCCTGTATGGTGACGAACCGCTGGAATGTCCCGACAGGAGAACGCAATGAGTTGGTCCGCCAGACAATACGTCGCTTTTGAAGATGAACGCACCCGCCCGGCCCGTGATCTGCTGGCGGCGATTCCCACGGTTCAGGCGCGATCGGTGGTCGATATCGGTTGCGGCCCGGGTAACTCCACCGAGCTGCTGGTGCAGCGTTTTGCGCAGGCGCAGGTCCGGGGACTGGACAGCTCGGCGGACATGATTGACGCGGCGCGCAAGCGCTTGCCTGACGTGCAGTTCGAAGTCACGGAAATCGATAGCTGGGCGGATCAAGGGCCGTTCGATGTGATCTTCGCCAATGCCGTGCTGCAATGGGTGCCGGATCACGCGACGTTGCTGCCGGCGTTGGCGGGTAAGCTGTCGGACGGAGGCAGTCTGGCGATCCAGATGCCGGACAACCTCAACGAGCCTTCCCATCGGCTGATGCGCGAAGTCGCCGCCAATGGCCCATGGGCCGCCAGACTGGCTGGCGCCGCCGGGCAACGCACCGACATGGCAAGTGCCAGCGAATACTTCTCGATGTTGCGTCCGCACTGTTCGCGGGTAGATGTGTGGCGCACCACCTATCACCATCAGTTGTCAGGCGGAGCGGCGGGTGTGGTGGAGTGGTTCAAGGGCAGTGGTTTGATTCCGTTCTTGAACCCGCTGACTGAAGAGGAGCGGGCGCAATACCTGCAGCAGTATCTGGCGGCGGTGGCCAAGGCTTATCCGGCGTTGCCGGATGGCTCGGTACTGTTGCCATTTCCGCGGTTGTTTATCGTCGCGACTCGCTGAAGCCAGCCTTCAGCCACCTGTAGTGAGGGGATTTATCCCCGATGGACTGCGCAGCAGGCCCTTTAAGCGGGTGCTGCGCACCTATCGGGGATAAATCCCCTCGCCACATATTGTTTGTTCAGATCAGATCAGCGCTGCACCGCCACCAGCATCATCATCGGTCGCTCCCGCTCTTCAGCCAGCGCCGGTTGCGCGGCCACCTCTGCATCGCTCGGCCCCCATTCGTTGACATGACGGATGGCAAAACCTGCCGCGATCAACGAATTCAACAGCGTGCCCATCGTGCGGTGCTGCTTGATCACCCCGTCCGCCAGCCAGTGGGTCACCCGCTCGCCTTCCATCTGATAACTGTCCAGGGGCCAGCGCTTGTGGCCATCGCCGTCGACCAGCCAGCCCGGATTGCGTGGGGCCATGAAGATCGGATGTTCGATGGAAAACACAAAATGCGAACCCGGTTTCAGTGCTGCGTACAAATGAGCGAACAGCCCGGACAGATCCTTGATGTAGTGCAGTGCCAGCGAACTGTAGGCCAGATCGAAACGGCAGACCGGCAGGTCGAGATGCTCAAGGTCGGCGCGCTCATAGCGGATGTTTGTCGCCGTAGTGGTTTCGCACGCGCGCTCGAGCATTTTTTCCGAGACATCCAGCCCCAGCACCTGAGCGGCGCCGTGCTCACTGGCCCAGCGGCTGAACCAGCCATAGCCGCAGCCGAGGTCGACCACATTCAAGTCGTGCATCGATGGCAGCAACGCCATGAGCGCCGGCCATTCCGGCGCGGCACCGAGACCGCCAATGGAGCGGTTCATCTGGCTGTAGCTGTGGAAAAATTCGGGGTCGTCGTAGATGTTTTGCGTCATGGGGGAAGTGCTCTTTTGAGTTCGGTCATCAGCGGCGCAGGGGCCGCGCCATGGAGTCCCTCGAAAGTGAGAACGCGTATTCGTCGATGGCCGCGCAGGGGGAGGGGGGTGGGTGATGGGGAAATGCGAGCGGGTCGTGGGGACGGTGAGAACCGTCGGTGTATGCTTCTCGGGGATATGGTAGTCAATCTTGTCGACACCAGCCTTGTAGAGGCGTCCAGAATTATCCTTCACGAGCAGATCGACATGCAGGTCTTTGCCAAGCTCTAGCTTAAGCGTTAGTAACGATCAAAGCGTAAAGAGGGCTGGTGCATCTGCAATAAACGGTGCGTTGCATAATGGTTCGGTGCCGACCAAGTAGCCGCCTCAAATCCCGGGCACAAAAAAACCGGCCTTGTAGGCCGGTTTTTTCTGTTCCTGCATCCCCCGTCATAACCACGACGTGAGATCTGATTGAGTGGAGCGGGTAGAGGGAATCGAACCCTCAACTAAAGCTTGGGAAGCTTTCGTTTTGCCACTAAACTATACCCGCTCAGAGCGGCTGACTTTGTACCAGAGTCGGGCGCGAATTTGAAGTTTTTCTTTTCCTCGCAGCGCGTTACAGCATTGAAAACGGTCATTCGCGGGCAAATCTGCAGGGCAACCAATGCTGGTTTTTCAGCCCCACAGACTCGCTCGCGACGACGCTTTTTCAAATGGCCAGTGCATGGTGATCCTGAACGAACGCGTAACGCGTTCGGCTCGACTGCGGTGACGGTTTCAGGAAACCAAGCAGGGCGTTCTGGCTATCGCGGCACGCAGCCTTGTGCTCCATGTCGAGGAAGTGCCCAGTAGCCTGCAGCGTGGTGAAGGTGCTGTGCGCCACGTGGTTACCGAATATCCGGGCGTCTTCGGCGGCGGTGTATTCATCCCATTCGCCGTTGAGGAACAGCACCGGCACGTTGATCTTCTTCGCCGCATTCAAATAGCACTGGCGATCGCTGTGCAACACATCGTTGATGTGAAAGTGCATCTGCCCGTATTCGTGCTCGGCCAGGCTGCTGACGTGACGATAGTTGAAGCGCTTGAACAGTGACGGCAGGTGTTTGCCAATCGTGTTGTTGACCAGGTGCCCGACCCGATCGCCATCGCGCTGGCCTAGATAGTCGACACCCCGCTCCAGGTAATCAAGCATGTGTGCGTTGATCACTGGCGAGAACGAGCTGATCACAGCTTTTTCAATGCGCCGGGGCTGGTGGGCCAAGGCGACCAGAGTCGCCGCGCCGCCCCAGGAAAACGACAGCACATGTTCGGCGCTGAAGTGATCGATCAGCTCCAGCAGGATCTGTCCTTCGACTTCCTTGGTCAGATGTTTCTCGTGACGGTTGTGGATTTTCGACCTGCCCGCGTAGGGCTGGTCATAGCAAACCACGTTGAATTGCGGGTGCAGATTTTTCACGGTTTGAGCAAACGACGCAGTCGTGGCCATCGAGCCGTTGACCAGGATGATGGTCTTTTCTGCGGCGTCTGCGCGATAGAACTCCGTGTAAACCCGATACTGACCCTGTATATCCAGCACAGCGATTTCTGGCCTCATGTCATAAGACTCCTGGCAAGCAAGCGGGTATGCGCGCAAATAGAGATTGCACGAGCTTTGTGACAGGTAGGCATACGCCTGGAATTTGCTTGGCCCATGTCGATCCATGACTGCGGTCGACGGGTGTTGTTATTGGCGGGCAGTCTGCCGGCTGAGGCGCAACCCGGAGGGCTGACGACCGGCAAAAAGTTTCTTGGATGTATGTTGTGACTAATCGGTCACAATTTGGCCGACGTCCTGATTCAAGCAGTGGGATGGGGATCGCGCAAGTGCCGTTGGTAAATTGTTCGACAACTTCTGCTGAGCGGTCGCCGGCTTAGAACAAATGAATCTCTTCGGTGCGCAAAGCGCGGTAATCGCCCGGTTTTAGCGCGTTATCCAGCGACAGCGGGCCCATGGATTCGCGGTGCAGGCGCAACACTTTGTTGTTGAAATGACCAAACATGCGTTTTACCTGATGGTAGCGACCCTCGACGATACTGAGGCGCGCCGCTCTCGGGCCCAGCACTTCGAGTTGCGCCGGTTGCGTGGTCAGGTTTTCGAAGGCGAAGTAGAGGCCCTCGGCAAACGTGATCGCGTATTGCGGCCCGATCTCCTGTTCGGTTTCGACGTAATAGACTTTTGGCAGTTTGGTCTGTGGCTGGGTCAGACGTCGTGACCAGCTGCCATCGTTGGTGATCAGCATCAGCCCGGTGGTGTTGAAGTCCAGGCGCCCGGCGATGTGCAGGTCGTCCTTGTCCGGTTCATGGATCAGATCGAGCACGGTCGGGTGCTGCGGATCGCGGGTGGCACTGACGCACCCCGGCGGCTTGTGCAGCATGAAGTAGCGTGCCGGTTTGCCGAGTTGCAGGACTTCTTCATCAACTTCGACGCGGCTGAACTCCAGCACTTCGCTGTGCGGGTCGCTGACGACTTTTCCGTCGATCCGCACGCGCTTTTCCACCAGCAACAGGCGAACCTGCTGACGGTTATAGCGGGGCAGGTTGCTGAGGAAGCGGTCGACACGCATGGTCAGTAATCGGCGGACAAAGGGGCGCGCATCTTACGTGATCGGCCGCGCCGCTGCTTGCAGCTGCGCTTCGACCTGAGCGCAGCGCGGGCACAGGCAGGATTTGTCGCGCAGCGCCGCTGGCAGCGCTTCGAGGACTGCAGGATCAATGCTCACGCCGTAGCACCAGCAGGCTCGGTCAGCGGTGCGCGGGTCGGCAAGGCTGCAATCGTTGCGTGCGCCGCAGGCCGGGCAGAGGTCGGGTTTAGTGTCGGAATCAGGCATAGGACGAGTGAGGCATTTCCACGCAGGTGCGATTACGGCCGGTTTGCTTGGCCCGTTACATCGCATGATCGGCCCGAGACAGCAGGGTATGCAAGGTGTCATGAGCATGTACGGTGGTGGCACCGATGTATTCCCGGACATTACGCAGGCTAACTGTGGGAGCGAGCCTGCTCGCGAAAGCGGTGGGTCAGCCAACGTAAATGTCGTCTGACACTCCTTCTTCGCGAGCAGGCTCGCTCCCACAGGTGGGCAGTGTGACTGGCGCCGCTGATCTGAAGCCTTTCCGCGCCCGGCACTTGCCCCGGACCTGACAGTCAAAACTGTGTCGGCTGCGCTGTCTTGCTGTGGCCGCTGGTCTTTCAGGAGGCCGTCATGAGTACTTCAAAACTGTTGCGCCGGGTGCTGCTGGGAGCGGTGCTCGGCTTGGGGCTGTCCGGGTGTTATTACTACGCCGGTCCTTACGATGCTTACCCTGCCACTTACTACTATCCCGGCTATTACTCACCGTATTACTACGGCGGTTATTACGGCCCGCGCTACTACGGTGGCGGGCACTATTACTACGGCGGTCACGGCTATCGCGGCGGTTATGGACGCGGTTACCACGGCGGCGGCTATCACGGTGGGCACCACTGATCGGCGGCTGAATGACAGCGTTTTCCAAATGAACAGGATTTCATCAATCACATGTTTCAACTTGTTACGAAAGCGCACCAGATTCGGAAAACGCTGTCAGATAATTCGTCAGTCACCGAATAACCGACTGATGCCTGCCAGCGTCGCTGGTGCGGCTACCCGCGGTCCAGGAGGCCGCCATGTATCGACGAATTCTTCTACTTGCTGCGATGATGTTTTCCGTTGCCGGTTGCGCTCCTTACTCCTACGCAGACAGTTACTACAGCTCGGAGGTCTACACGTCACCCGCTCCCGCGTACTACAACACTGGCGGCACGTATTACAGCGGTGGCAGCACGTATTACTCGGCACCGCGCTACTACCAGGCGGCCCCGCGTTACTACCAGCCAGCGCCACGTTACTACTCGGCGCCGCGCTACTACCAACCAGCGCCGCGCTACTACGAAAGCCGTCGCTGGCACGACAACGATCGCGGGCGCTGGGACGGGCACCGCGGCGGGGGTTGGGATCGGGACCGTGGTGGCCGTGATCATCACGGTAACCGCGGTGACCACGGCGGGCGAGGCGGTCGCTGGTGATTCACCGCAAACCAAAAAGCGGCGCATTGAGCGCCGCTTTTTTTGTGCCTGCTGAAAAGTGCATGGATAGCTACATCTCCTAGGAAGCTCTCGGAAGGTTCCTACAGTTTTATTTCTTAATGTTTGATAGCGTTTTATTAAAATCCATTGATGTTGGAAGAACTCAATTTTGCGGAGTTGTATAAACATGGAAGTCTTCACGTATGAATTTACTTGTTATTCATCAGAATTTCCCCGGTCAATTTCGTCACGTCGTATTGGAAGCGCTTCGCAGGCGGATAAAAGTACTTGCGATTGGGCGTGATACGGCACCGGGTGTCGTTGGTATAGAACTGCGTCAGTATCGGTCTTCAAGAATTGACTTCAATATTGGTCATCCATACTTGCGTGGTTATGAAGTGGCTGTGCGAGATGGACAACGTGTTTTCGAACTGCTGAAGAAGCTTAAGCGTGAGGGATATCGACCCGATATTATTCTTGCTCATCCAGGATGGGGTGAATCGCTATTCGTCAAAGACGTGTACTCGAATGTGCCCCTGATTAATTTCTGTGAATATTATTATCGTGCACAGGGAGCGGACTCTGGTTTTGATCGAGAATTTGCCGGTGCGTGGGATGCATCATCACGATTAAGAGTCTTGAACTCCATGCATCTTCTGAATATTGAACAGTGTGATGTTGGAATTGCGCCTACGCAGTGGCAGCGTAGTCTTTTTCCTCAAGCCTATCAGCCCAAAATTCGTGTCATTCATGAGGGAGTGATTCAAACACTGCATGCAGAAAAAGTTGAGGCAGTAACACTGCCCAATGGAGTGGTGATTAAAGCGTGTCAACCCATTGTGACGTACGTCGCCAGAAACCTCGAACCCTATCGTGGATTTCATGTATTCATGAGATCCATTCCCCATATTCAAGCCCAATGTCCAACCGCACAAATAGTCATCGTCGGCGGAGATGACGTCAGTTATGGACGCAGGCCTGTCGGTTTCAATAATTGGCGAGAGCGAATGTTGTCGGAGGTGGATTGCGATACTTCAAAAGTGCATTTTGCCGGGAGGCTGCCTTACCAGAAATATAGAGCGGTCCTGGAACTTTCAAAGGTGCATGTATACCTGACTTATCCGTTTGTTCTGTCTTGGTCGTTGTTGGAGGCTATGGCGTCTAACTGTGTGGTGATCGGCTCTGACACAGCCCCGGTCACTGAAGTTGTTGTCGATGGGGTTAATGGTTTTATTGTCGATTTTTTTGATAGTGAAGCTATAGCGGCCAAAGTATGTGAGGGGTTAAGGTCTTTCAAAGAACTCGATGACCTCAGAGGTGCGGCGAAGAGAACAGCAAGCCGGTTCTCTATAGATAATGGCTTGAAAGGTTACTTTCAGATTTTTGAAGATGCAGTGGCGGGTCGGTTTTAATTGGCGCGTTTCGTTATTTTGAAATGGAGATTTGAAATGTTCAAAGTTTCACGCAAGGATGCTTTGAAAAAAATCAAGGCCTTGGTGAAGTACGGTCTGATTCTGCTGATGTGTTATTGGGTTGTGGATTTTTATATCGAATGGGAGGAAGCAGCAGAGCGCAGGGCGATTTACCAAAAGGAACAAGGGGACTGCAGCAAAAAGCTCGCCGGTATGGAGCGGGTTCCTATCAAGGGCGGGAGTTTGCTCGATCGGACCCGGATACCGGGGTTCCACTTCGGATCGACATTGAAGAGTGACGGATCGTGCATTGCCGATATTCTTGAAGGTTCGTTTTGGTGGACGGGAACGGAACTTCGTACGGAGTATGAGATGAGCGGGATAAAACCGCCTGCCGGGTGGGGATACTTTCAGGTCGCGGCCATTCTTTCTACCCGGACGGGACGCACTGAGCCGCACAGGATGGGGTATCGACATACAGATTGGCCGGATGATCTGATTGTGGTACTGAAAAATTATCCAGGATTAGAACTTTGGCTTGATGCTCCTCCGCCTCATTTCAAGAATGACTTTTCCGTTATCAGATTTGTTATGCGTGATTGGCGTCGGCATGACGGAACACCTCGGACGATAAATTGCTATGGTTTGAATTATCCTGGCGACAAGATTCAGGCGGCTGGTTTGGGCAGATTAGACTTGCTGAAGTTTAATAAAGAACAATTGGAAAATCTGGATTTTGGAGAATTACAGACCTACTGCACAGTCGAGCTCTACAGTTTTGATTTTGCAGGTGGGATCGGACGTATCGGGCTGGACACAAGTTCGTTGCGAGGTGCACCTGATGCGATTAAATTTGTTAGTGACTATCTTTCACGCGCCATAATTACAGGGAGGTAACTATGAGTTATATTTTCAATGATCTAGAAAAATCAATGATTTTGCAGTTTGCAAATGCTTCCGAGGGGATGTGGTTTGACCAAAAAATTAAACAATATATAGCTTTCGCGGAAGAAGGGCGAAACTGCGCTTCCTTTTATCGGGTTTTATCCAAAATCATTGGCGAAAAAATTTCTGAGGATATTTTCTTCGAAAAAGATGTGGTTGATGTTTTGAAAAGCGCGAGGCTTTGGCTTGATGTGGCAATTGATGCCAATGGTGGGCAGGGTGCTTACTCTGCTTTGATTCGTGCCTATACCATGCGCCAAGGGGAGCTTAGATCTAGTAAAAGGTTTACTGATTCGGAAATGCAGAAGTCCTCTAATCAGGTCGCTGTAAATTTCATGAATACTCTGGCTAATGGATCAGTTGAGTATGATTTGGCTCCATGGACCGTACCTTCAATAAGCCAGATTGCCGCCATCGATGCGAGTGCTATTGGACGGGTTTTATTTGATGATATTGGCACGGACGATACCGCTACAAGCCGTAACGCAGGTTGGTCTGGAACCATCGGTTTCAGTCTGTTAGGTGGCAAACCCCCGTATGAAACCTGGAGACTGATTTCCGCAGGCGACCCCAGTTCAGAAATCAAAGGTAATCATGAACTGGCTAAAGTTAATAGACTCGATGATTTCAAGAATATTCTATTTGCCATTGACTCATACAGTGTCGGCCTTCGCGCGGCGGTCAATAACTTTGGCCTCAATGTGCTTGAGAGCGTGTTTTCCGTAGTGCCCGAGCAAATAAAAATTGCAATGGCCAGTGGAAACACCAACCCATTAATCCAGTATGTGGTGAAAGGCACGCCCATTTCTCCCATCGTTGATCTGATATTGCGATATGGCAAAAATGCATTTTTTGACATGTTCAGACGAACATACGACGGCGGCTCTGATACCACGCCTACGACCGATCAAACGTTCGCGGCCAACGCCTACGCATTTTTCTCAGGGTTTGCCCCGACGCAATCCCAAAGCATCGTTACCAAAACCATTGGCGAATATGGCAGCGCCACAGGATGGGCACGCCTCGCCATTCAGGACACGCCGCTTGGTATGGCTTTGCGCAATTCCCTGAAACAGCTCAGTGAAATAGTCATGGAGCGAGAGGACGGTTTCCCGGGTCGCGAACTGGAGCTTTATGACCCCGCAACTGGCAAAGGCTTTATTACCGAACAGTGGATTTCTGATCGCGCAGACATGTTGGCCCGGTTGATATCCAGAACCCATGGTTCGTTCGGAGAAAACACACTGCAGAAATTTTCTTTCACGGATATCGCATCGGGCAAACAGGCGCCCATGACCACTGGCGTATCCAACCCGCTGGTGATGTTCGGTGACGACGGAGGGCGATCTTTCGGTGGCGCGACAAATGCCGATCATCTGTATGGCGGTGCGGGCAATGACTCGATCAGTGGACTGGCAGGTAATGACGTTATCGAAGGTGCTCGCGGTAACGACTGGATAAGCGGTGGCGACGGCAATGACGCGTTATACGGGATGGCGGGTGATGATGTTTTGATCGGCGGCAAGGGTAACGATTCTCTGACCGGTGGCGAGGGTAATGACCGATACGCGTTTTACAGTGGTGATGGAATCGATGAAATTTTCGATGCAAATGCTGATGGGCAGTTATTGATAAATGACCGTCCGATTCCCGCCGTCAAACGCAGTGCTCTTCTGAGCAACACATGGTTCACGCAAGACCGATCCATAACGTTGACGTTCATTGAAGAACTCATGGAAAACACACTGAACATCCGCTACGGCCAGAGCGATCTGATCGTAATCAAGCACTACAGGCCGGGAATGCTGGGTATTCAGCTCCCGGACTTCGATGGCCACACCTTTTCAACACCCGATCTGGTTATCCAGGGTGACTGGAGAGCCGCCGATACGGACCCCAATGTTCCCGGTGATCAGCTTTCCTACGATGACTTGGGTAACGTTGTGCTGTTGCCAAATGTAAAACAGAGGAATAAGGCCGACGCACTTTACGGATCGCCCAAAGACGACGTCCTCCTTGGGCTTGGCGGCTCCGATCGACTGTTCGGACAAGCTGGAAACGATCGATTGTTTGGAGACAAACAGTCAACCCTGGAAAAAGCTCTGGCTGATGGTGTCGCCAAGGGGAAGGTCGGTCGTGGCGATTGGCTGGATGGTGGGCAGGGCGATGATCTGCTGGTGGGGACTGCCTCTGGAGACGTGCTGCTCGGTGGCAACGGTCGAGACACACTGGCTGGGGGGGCGGGTGATGACTTCTTGCACGGCGACGATACGACTGGGGTACTGGAGCAAAACTGGAAATATAAACGACATGAAGTCGTTCTTGCCCAAGGCGTCATCAGCTTGCGCACCACCTTCGACAAATCCTCCGTGACAGATGCATTGGAAGGAGGCAACGACGTTCTGTACGGCCAAGGCGGGAGAGATGTTCTCACGGGCGGTTGGGGCGAGGACGTGTTGGATGGCGGAACTGAAGATGATCAGCTGGGCGGCGACGGAGGCGATGACACCCTGACGGGTGGCAGTGGCAATGACACATTGTTCGGAGACAACCTTGATTGGGGTGGAGGACTCCAAAGCAAACACCATGGCAACGATCTGCTGGAGGGAGGCAGTGGCGACGACGCTCTCGCTGGCAACGGCGGTAGCGACGTCTTGTATGGCGGCCCCGGCAATGATGTCCTGAAGGGGGATGACGAGGTATTGGATGGTGTGGCGGGTGACGCTAGCCATTTCTTCGGACGTGACTTTCTGGACGGTGGTGCGGGCGATGACACCCTTTGGGGCGGCGGTGCTGATGATTTGCTGTTTGGTGGGGCAGGAAATGACGAGCTGGTTGGCGATTACTACGACCATCCGATTCGCCACCACGGTGATGATTTCCTTGATGGCGGTATGGGTGACGACACGCTTCAAGGATTGGGTGGCTCCGACACACTCATAGGCGGGCCGGGCGCTGATGCTCTGGATGGCGATCAGCCAAACCTGCCATCCGGCGGCACCAACGATGACTTCGTTCGAGGCGATGCCGGAAACGACACCCTTTGGGGGGGCTTGGGCGCCGACACGCTTTACGGCGGTGCTGACGATGACTTGATGTCTGGCGACTACGAGCAGACGCCTGAAGGCGAACAGGGTGCAGATTATCTGGACGGTGGTTCAGGCAATGACACGTTGCTGGGCGGCGGTGGAAACGACACGTTATTTGGCGGGGAGGGTGTGGACTACCTGCGCGGTGACTCAGGAAATAATGTGTTTGAGGGCGGAGCCGGTAACGACTACCTGGAAGCGGGGGACGGGGATGATATTTACTATTTCGGAGCCGGTGATGGGCTTGATGTAGTTGTAGACGCCGGTGGCAACAATGTCATGAAGTTTGGAGCCGGTTTTTTTGCGGATAATCTGAAAGTTGAAATTATCGATATTGAAATGGGTTTGGTATTGCGGCTGGCCAACGGAGTAGGTGACGCCGTTCTGATAAAAAATCACGAGACGTGGCGAGACTCAACTTTCAGTTTCAGTGATGGAGTGGTCTTGAGCTACCAGGATGTCATCAAGAAAATGCTTGCTCCGGTAGTTGTGATGGAACCGCCGGTAATGGAAGTGGTGGACAAGGCAGACATAGAAGAAACAGAAGACACGGGTGAAGACAGCGGTATCGCAAGCGTTCCCGTCCTGTCAGCCATTGATGTTTCGAGCGAAGGAAATGAGGCGGAATCGGGCAATGGCATTGAAGGGGTGGAAAAATTCCTTGGGGAAATTCAAGGAAGGCGTTCGAAAAACAGGCAAGCCACGGGTTTCACCCTCAATGATCAAGGTGTCTGGGTCAGAAATCAGATTGTCACGACTGATACGGGTTACATCACTTATACCGACTTGATTGATGAAAGCATCGAAAACGGATCCTTGTCTGACACCCCGCAGTGGATGAACGCTCCATCTGGCAGAGCTGTGTACAGCGACAGGCAGACGAGTTCTGCATCCCACTCCTATTTCAAAAATACAAAGGCTGAGGGGGCAGCAAACCCATCGAACCACAAACCTCAATATTATCGATCTGGTTCGGGTGGCGGGTTTTCGTTTAAAGCAGGAGACGTGCTGGTAGAGGATAGAAACAAGTCAGGGACTATCGAAGGTTGGCACATCTATCCTGCAGCAAGCTTCAACGCTGGCGAAACTGTTCGTAAAGAATTTCGCCGAGATGTAAAGACCGAAACCATCAAGCACAAGACTGTGCAAGGTGACGCCGGCGGCGGACGAGTGAACCTGGAAGTCGGAAATACCTTTCATGGCGGTAAGGGTGATGACCTGATAGTCACTTATGCGCTCACCCCAGTTGATTATGGTTCGGTAAATGACAGATTACCGGGGGCCATACTGTCGGCTGGAGCGGGCAACGATACGCTGCTCGGATCCGAGGGGGCCGATTATTTAATCAGCGGTTCAGGGATTGATTGGCTCTACGGTGAAAATGGTGCCGACACCTACACTGTCCAAGCGCACGCGGGCGCAACGACCATTATTGCGGATGTACTGAGTCCTGTTTTTCACCGCCCGGAAGTGGGTGTGACGGGGTGGAAAGACGAGTATGGGCTGATCGATCAAGATGTTGTCATTCTTCCAGACGGGGCAAGGCTGGACGAGCTGCAATTAAGTTGGGGGGCGGCGTCGATTGAAACAGTCAATATCGAATTGGCCCCCAATCCGTCACGTGACAACTATCGCTACCCACCTCGGGCGAAGATGCTCTATTCGACCCTCGATATTAAATGGGGGACTCAGCAGGTTCGTATCGTTTTACCCAATGCAGGGGACCTCCAGGGCTCCGGGATCGAAGTCATAAGGTTTGCCGACGGCACAAGCGTCAGCCTTAAGACTCTTCTGGAGTCTAGTCAACTGGGCCCAGCCCCGGATTCTTACCACAATGCCGTCGTCATTGATGATGCGACTACTGCCCAATCTCTTCGAGATGCTCAAACGCTGCCACTGGTGGGCGGTCACGGTAATGATTTGCTAACGGGTAGCTCTGGCGAGGATGTGCTGCTGGGTGGCCCAGGTAATGACACGTTGTCCGGCGGTGCGGGCGATGATGTATATAAATATGATGGTCTTGGCAGGGACGTGATTGATAACTCGGGCGGCGGTATTGATGGAATCGATTTTTCAGATGTTGACTTGAATATCGGGCAATTGAAATTCCACCGCGAAGGTGATGATCTGGTAATCGTTGTGAATTACGGTGTTTCACCGAAGGTGCGGGTTTCCAATCATTTTTCTGGAGGGGAAAGCGCCATCGGCTATATAAGAGTTAGAAGCGGAGGTAAGGCGACTCAGGACTATACTGCCACTGAAATTGCTGAACGTTTGCATCCTCTTCCTCCGTTAAGGGATGTGGAGGATATCCTGATCAAGAATAACGAGGAATCGTCAATCGCTATTGCGGAAATAGTAAAGTTTTACGAGTTGAATAGTTAGGTTCAATAAGGTCAGTTAAAGCTCGCCCGCGACAGGCGACAAGCGGGACTATCGCGGGCAGTTGCCAATTAATACTGCGACAGATCCGCCAACGGATGCCGACCTTCCCACACCTTGTGAAAATGCGCCTCGACCACCGCATCCGGCACATTGTTGATATCCGGCCAATGCCAGTGCGGTTTCTGATCCTTGTCGATCAATCGCGCCCGCACCCCTTCGCTGAACTCCGGATGCCGGCAGCAATTGAGGCTCAGGGTGTATTCCATCTGAAAGACTTCCGCCAGTGACAGGTAGCGGGCGCGGAGGATCTGTTCCCAGACCAGATGCGCGGTCAGCGGCGAGCCTTCGCTCAGGGTTTTCGCGGCGCGGGCGATCAGCGGGTCGTTGCTGTCGCGTTGCAGGCTGATGGCTTTCCAGGCGCAGGTGACGTCGCTGACGTCGAGCAGTTCGTCGATCTGCTGGCGGCGCGGCAACCACTGCGCCTCGGGCATCTGCCCGACGGCTTCCTGTTGCAGGGCCTTGAGCAGACTGTTGAGTTGCATATCAGTTTGCTCCTGCCAGTTGAGTTGCAGCAGGCCTTCGATCAGTTGCGGTTGCTGCTCTTCAAGCAGAAAGCGGTCGGCCAGATCCAGATCGATCGCATCACGCCCGTTCATGTGCGCACCGGTCAGACCGAGGAACAAGCCGAGCTTGCCCGGCAACCGGGAGAGAAACCAACTGGCCCCGACGTCCGGATACAGACCGATGGTGATCTCCGGCATCGCCAGGCGACTGCTCGGCGTGACGATCCGCGTGCTGGCGCCTTGCAGCAGGCCCATGCCGCCGCCGAGCACGTAACCGTGGCCCCAGCAGATCAGCGGTTTGGGGTAGGTGTGCAGGCTGTAGTCCAGGCGGTATTCGGCGGCGAAAAACTGCGCGGCCAATGGCGGTACTTCGCCGGGATGAGCGCGGCAGGCTTCCACCAGGCTGCGCACTTCGCCGCCGGCGCAGAATGCCTTGGCGCCGTTGCCGCGCAGCAGCACGCAGACGATTTGTGGATCCTTGGCCCAGGCGTTCAGTTTGTCGCTCAAGGCGTTGATCATCGGCAAGGACAGCGCGTTGAGCGACTTTTCAGCATCCAGGCTGGCGATCCCGAGGCGGGCGCCGTCGGTGCCGGTGAGTTCTTCGAAGTGCAGATTCATCGTGACCTCGATCGGGAATTTGAACGATCAGTATGATCGCTGTGTGGGAAAGTGCCGGATCTGTGTCAGATCAATTGACAAGCGTGGTCGGCTTTCCTAGGGTTCGCCCCATTGTTTTTGCCGGGTATGACCATGACTGCTGACGACCGTATCAAACTCGAACCGAGCTGGAAGGAGGCACTGCGTGCTGAATTCGACCAGCCTTACATGGCAGAGTTGCGCAATTTTCTGCAGCAGGAGCGGGCGGCCGGCAAGGAGATCTATCCGCCGGGGCCGCTGATTTTCAACGCGCTGAATTCGACGCCGCTGGATAAGGTCAAAGTGGTGATCCTCGGCCAGGACCCGTACCACGGCCCGGGCCAGGCCCATGGCTTGTGCTTCTCGGTGCAGCCGGGCGTGCCGGCGCCGCCATCGCTGGTCAACATCTACAAGGAGTTGAAGCGCGACCTGAACATCGACATCCCCAATCACGGTTACCTGCAGAGCTGGGCCGATCAGGGCGTGTTGATGCTCAACACCACCATGACCGTCGAGCGCGCCAATGCCAACGCGCACAAGGACAAAGGCTGGCAGTTCTTCACCGACCGGATCATTGAGGTGGTCAGCGAACGCCAGCCGCATCTGGTGTTCATGCTGTGGGGCGCGCATGCGCAGAGCAAACAGAAGCTGATTGATGCGACCAAGCACCTGGTGCTGACCTCGGTGCACCCGTCGCCGTTATCGGCGTATCGTGGCTTCCTGGGCTGTGGGCATTTCAGCCGGACCAACAAGTTTCTTGAGCAGAATGGTGAAGCGCCGATCGAGTGGCGGTTGCCGCCGATTTGACTGGCTGAGTAAATCTGTGGCGAGGGAGCTTGCTCCCGCTCGGCTGCGCAGCAGCCGCAAAACCTGTGATTTCGTTGGCCAGAAGTACCCGGTTCAAGGATCTCGGGTCTGCTGCGCAGCCCAGCGGGAGCAAGCTCCCTCGCCACAGTGACTCGGTATCACCCGGGATTACGATTCCAATACTTGAACAACGGCTCCGCCAGAAACAGCACAAACAACAGACGCATCACTTGCATCGCCGTCACCAGCGGCACCGACAGTTGCAGGGTTTCCGCCGTCAGACTCATTTCGGCAATGCCGCCGGGCATCATGCCCAACGTCAGCGAACGCAGATCCAGATGGGTCAGCGCACTCAAGCCCAGTGCCGCCAGGGTGGCGATCAACATGGTCAACGCCGTGCCGATCAACGTACGCCCCATGAATGACGGCGCGCGCCGGAAGAACTGCCGATTGAAGTGACAGCCCAGTCCGCTGCCGATCAGCCACTGGCCGATCTGGCTGCCTCCGTCCGGCAGGCCAATGTGCAAATCCCAGGCAATGCTCACCGTGGCACTGACCAGCAACGGGCCGAACAGCCACGGATTGGGTTGACGCAAACGCTGCCAGAGCCAGGCGAGCAGGGCGCCTGTGGGAAACAGAATCGCCAGCCAACGCCAATCGACGTTGACGGCGTGGGAAATTGGCGTGCCGTCGCCCAGCAGATACTTGAACGCGGCCGGCACGCACAGCACCACCACCAGCACCCGCAGACTCTGCCCGGCCGCGACATGGCTGAGCAACGCACCATTGCGCGCGCCGAGATTGACCATCTCCCCGGACCCGCCGGGCATGCTCGAGAAAAACGCCGTGGCGCGATCCTCGCCGGTGCGGCGCATCAGCCACACGCCGACCACCGCCGAGAGGCTGGTGACCAGCGCACCGAAGAAAATCAGGCCGAAGTGACTGAGCACCTGCTCCATCACCAGCGGGGTGAAGTGCAGGCCGATGCCGATGCCGACAATCCATTGGCCGCATTTGCGCCCGCCAGGGATTTCCGTAAGTTGCCACGGGGTCAGGCAGCGCACCAGGATGATCGCCAGCAACGAGCCGACCATCCACGGTAGTGGCCAGCCGATCTGGCTGGCGATAAAACCGCCAAGCAGACCGACCAGCGGGGTGGCCCACCAGCTTCTGAGGGACGTGCGATCAGACATCGGCGATGGCGCGTTGCGCTGCCGCACGTTTGCGCCAGATGCGGATGATCGGCATCAGCAGCATGATCCCTGTCAGTACCCAGACGCCGAGCGTGATCGGGCTCGACCAGAGGATTTCCAGCGCACCGTTGGAGATCGACAGGGCGCGACGCAGGTTCTGCTCCATCAGTTCGCCAAGAATGAAGCCCAGCAACAGCGGCGACAGCGGGAAGTCCAGCTTGCGCAGGATGTAGCCGAAGATGCCGATACCGATCATCAGGAACAGGTCGAACGTGGTGGCATGCACGGCATACACGCCAATCCCGGTGATGATGGCGATGACGGGCACCAACGCCCAGTTCGGCACGGCGAGGATGCGGGTGAAGATGCGGATCATCGGGATGTTGAGGATCACCAGCATCACGTTGGCGATGAACAACGAAGCGATCAGGCCCCAGACGATGTCCGGTTGTTGTTGGAACAGCAGCGGCCCCGGAGTGATGTTGTACAGCGACAGGGCGCCGATCATCACCGCCGTGGTGCCCGAGCCGGGAACGCCGAGGGTCAGCATCGGCACCAGCGCACCGCAGGCAGCACCGCCAATAGCCGTTTCCGGCGCGGCGAGGCCACGGGCATCACCTTCACCAAACTTGCCGCTGGTGCCGGCGATGCGTTTCTCGGTCATGTAGGCCACGGCACTGGCGAGGGTCGCGCCGGCACCCGGCAACACGCCCATGATGAAACCCAGCACGCCGCAGCGGACGTTGACCACGAATACCGAAGCCGCCTCCTTGAAGTTGAACATCATCCGGCCGGTGGCTTTCACCGCTTCCTGGCCGTGGTGGGTTTTTTCCAGCAGCAGGAGAATTTCGCTGATGGAAAACAGGCCCAGCACCAGCACCACGAACTGAATGCCGTCGGTCAGGTGAATGTTGTCGCCAGTGAAACGGTACACACCGCTGTTGGCGTCGATGCCCACGGTCGACAGGAACAGGCCGATCAACGCTGCAATAAACGTCTTCAGCGGACGATCACCGGCCATGCCGCCAAGGCAGACAATCGCAAACACCATCAGCACGAAGTATTCCGCCGGGCCGAAGGCAATCGCCCATTTCGCCAGCAGCGGGGCGAACAGCACCATGCCGCAGGTGGCAATGAATGCACCGATGAATGAGCTCCAGGCCGACAGCGACAGCGCCACACCGGCCAGACCTTTACGGGCCATCGGGTAACCGTCGAGGGTGGTCATCACGGTGGAGGCTTCGCCTGGAATGTTCAGCAGGATCGAGCTGATCCGCCCGCCGTATTCGCAGCCCAGATACACCGCCGCCAACAGAATCAGCGCCGACTCCGGCGGCAGGCCGAGGGCGAATGCGATCGGGATCAGCAACGCCACGCCGTTGATCGGACCCAGGCCCGGCAACAGGCCGACGACAGTGCCGATCAGTGTGCCGCACAGCGCGGTCACCAGGTTGTAGGGACTCAGCGCAACGCCAAAACCCTGACCCAAATAGCCAAGAGTATCCATATCAGTTCTCCAGAACGCTGAGCAGGCCAAGGGGCAGCGGAACGTCCATCAAACGGTCGAACAGCAGGTAAAGACCGATGGCCATCAAGCTGATGATCGCCACGCTCGGCAACCAGCGACCGCCGTACAGGCGTGCCATCGGGATGCCGGTGATGACGCTGGCGATGATGAAACCCAGCGATTCAAATGTGCCGGCGAACACCAGCAGCAGGACGACGCAGATGCCGATCTTGATCAGGGTTTCGCGATCCAGCGGCGGTTCGTCCGCGCTGTGTTTGATGGGGGCCGGGCGGAACACCATGTACAGCAGCGCCAGGCCCATCAGGCCGAGCATCAGCAGGGGAAAGGCACGCGGGCCGACCGGTTCATAAGAAAAAGCCGCTTGATACGGCCACGCCATCAGCGCCAGGCCGACGCAGGCCAGCAATAGCACCGAGGCGAAAATGCGTTGTAAGAGCATGGGAAACTCCTGTGCCGAGGCCTCGATGCGCGAGGCCGCAGCCGCTAGACAGAGGCGATCACTGAATCAGGCCGAACTCTTTGGCCAGCACCTTGTAGTCCGCCACCTGCTTCTTCACGTAGGTGTCCAGCTCCGGGCCGGTCATGGCGAACGGGAACAGTTCACGCTGATCGCGCAGCTTGGCGAAATCGTCCGAGGCCAGCAGTTTGTCGAAGGCGTCTTTCCACCAGGCGTAGTCTTCGTCGCTGACTTTTGGCCCGAGGTAAAAACCGCGAACCACTGGCCAGACGATGTCGTAACCCTGCTCGCGGGCGGTCGGGATGTCTTTCATTTCCGGCTCGTCGAGGCGTTTGTCGGCGAATACTGCCAACAGGCGCATGTCACCGCTCTGGATGTGCGGCATGGAGTCGGAAATGTCGGTGCTGCCGACCTGGATGTGCCCGCCAAGCAGCGCGGTGGCAATTTCGCCGCCACCTTCGAGGGCGACGTAACGCAGGTCACGCGGGTTGATCCCGGCAGCCTTGGCGATCAGGGCGGTTTGCATCCAGTCCTGGCTGCCGACGGTGCCGCCGGAACCAATGACCACCGAGCTCGGATCTTTCTTCAAGGCTTTGACGAGATCGTCGAGGGTCTTGTAGGGCGAATCGCTTTTCACCGCGATGGCGCCGTAGCTGGTGCCGACGGCTGCAAGCCAGCGCACATTGGTTTCATCGAAGCGGCCGAACTTGCCTTGCGCCAGGTTCAGCAGCGAACCGCTGGACCACGCCACCAGCGTGCCTGCATCGGCCGGACGCTGAGCGACGACCGCGTTGTACGCCACCGCGCCGACACCGCCGGGCATGTAGGTCACACGCATCGGCTTGGTCAGCAGTTTTTCATTGACCAGCGCGCTCTGCGCCAGTTTGCAGGTCAGGTCGAAACCGCCGCCGGGGGAGGCCGGGGCGATGCATTCCGGGCGCTTCGGTTCGGCCATCAGTTGGCCGGCGAACAGCATGACGCCAGCGGCCAGAGCAACTTTACGCAGTGATAAGTTCATCTATGTCTCCTTGGGAGTTGTTGTTATGGACGTACTGAATTACCAAAGGGCAACGCTATAGCTCACCAGCAGACGCACTTCATCGGCATCGCGAGCGGAGTAGTTGGAACGGTAGGTGGCATTACGCAGGCGGACGGCAACGTCCTTCAAGGCGCCGCTTTGTACTACATATTTGATCTCGGTGTTGCGTTCCCACTCTTTGCCTTCATCGCCGTTCTTGAGCTTGATGTTGTCACCGCTCAGGTAACGGCTCATGAACGACAGGCCGGGGATGCCGAGGCGCGCAAAGTCGAAGTCGTAACGCGCCTGCCAGGAGCGTTCTTCGGCGCCGGCGAAGTCGTTGATCTGCACGAAGTTGACCAGATACGGGTCGCTGCCATCGACATACGGGAAGGCGCTGTCGCCGGACATGTGCTGATAGCCGGCGCTGAACTTGTGGCCGCTCAGGGCATAGCTGACCAGACCATTGAGCGAGCGGTTGTCGATCTCGCCACCACGGGCCGCGCCCTGATCGTCACTGACCGCAAAACGCAGGTCGGTGGCGAATGTGCCCGGGCCCATCGGCCGCGAGGCGACCAGCCCGAAGAAGTGCTGGTTGTAGACTTCGTCGAGTTGGGCGAAGTGGTAACTGCCGGTGATCTTGTCGGTGAACTTGTAGTCCACGCCGGCAAAATCGAAATGCTTGCCGGCCACGGTGCCAGCGAAACGGCTGTTCTTGTTGTTGAGGGCAATGTCCTCGAAATCGGTGCTGTCGCGATCCTTGGCTTTCTCCAGACGCCCGCCGGTGAAGGTCAGGTTCTTGATCTCTTTGGAGGTCAGCAAACCGCCCTCGAAGGTCTGCGGCAGGATGCGCCCGTCGTTCGGTTTGAGGATCGGCAATTCAGGCATCAGGCTGCCGATTTTCAGTTCGGTGGCAGAGATTTTCACTTTGCCGGTCAGGCCGACCTTGGAATATTCGTCAGCGGCGCGCCCGTCATCGTGGGTCGGCAGCAGGCCGGTGCCGGTGCGATCCGGGCTCGAATCAAGTTTGACCCCCAACATGCCCAGCGCATCGACACCGAACCCCACGGTGCCGTCGGTGTAACCCGATTGCAGGTTGAGCATGAACCCTTGGGCCCATTCATCCCGCTTGCTTTGCTGGGCGCTGGTGCCGTCGCGAAAGTCACGGTTGAAGTACATGTTGCGGGTTTCGAAGGTGGCGGAACTGTCTTTGATGAAGTCGGCGTAGCTCAGCGGTGAAAAACCGGCGAGGGCGGCGGCACTGGCGAGGGCTGTGTGGCTGAAACGCAAAGGGCGAACGGGCGTGAAAGCCCTGGTCTGCAAGGACTGCATGCGCGGTGTACTCCGTTTATTGTTCTTATTGGTCGAAAACGCTTCGAGGCGTTTTTCGTAGCGCTGTGTGGCAGCAGCGACGGCAGTCGAAACTGTCCGTGACCGGACTCTAACGGCCCAACCTTTCGCTAACCTTTCAGCTGGATTTCGCGGTTTTCGGGCTTCACAGTGGCGGTTGCGGCTGTAAACTCCGCGACAAAGAATGGCGTCGGCCATCCCTGAATGAGGTAAAGATCCATGCGTGTTCTGCTCGTCGAAGACCATTTGCAGCTGGCCGAAAGCGTCGCCCAGGCGCTCAAAAGCACCGGTCTGACCGTGGACGTGCTGCACGATGGCGTGGCCGCCGACCTGGCGCTGGGCAGCGAGGAATACGCGATGGCGATTCTCGATGTCGGCCTGCCACGCATGGACGGGTTCGAGGTGCTGGCGCGCCTGCGCGCACGCGGCAAGAACCTGCCGGTGTTGATGCTGACGGCGCGCAGCGATGTGAAGGACCGCGTACACGGCTTGAATCTCGGCGCTGACGATTACCTCGCCAAACCGTTCGAACTGAGCGAGCTCGAAGCGCGGGTCAAAGCCCTGCTGCGACGCAGTGTGCTCGGCGGCGAACGCCAGCAGCGTTGCGGCGTGCTGGCCTATGATCTCGACACCCGACGTTTCAGCCTTGGCGAAGAATTGCTGACCCTGACCTCTCGCGAACAGGCCGTGCTCGAAGCATTGATCGCCCGCCCGGGACGGGTGATGAGCAAGGAGCAACTCGCCGCGCAAGTGTTCGGTCTCGACGAAGAAGCCAGCCCCGACGCCATCGAAATCTACGTGCATCGCCTGCGCAAGAAACTCGACGGCCAACCTGTGGCGATCGTGACTTTCCGTGGCCTCGGTTACCTGCTGGAAAGCCGCGATGCATAAGCCCAGCAGCCTGCGCTGGCGGTTGCTGTGGAACCTCGCGTTGTTGCTGGTGGTGTTGATGCTCGCCAGTGGTTTGAGCGCGTACTGGAACGGTCGCGAAGCCGCCGACACGGCTTACGATCGAACCCTGCTGGCCTCGGCGCGAACCATCGCCGCCGGCCTCTCGCAGCGCGACGGCACGCTCAGCGCCGACGTGCCCTACGTGGCCCTGGACACCTTCGCTTACGACAGCGCCGGGCGGATTTACTACCAAGTCAACGACATCCACCAGAAGCTGATTTCCGGCTACGAAAACCTGCCCGGGCCGCCACCCGGTACGCCAAGAACCGACGATTACCCGGCGCTCGCGCGCTTCTACAACGCGACCTATCGTGGGCAGAACGTGCGCGTGGTCAGCTTGCTCAAAGCGGTCACCGAACCGAACATGAACGGCATGGCGGAAATCCGCGTCGCCGAAACCGATGAGGCGCGCGTCGCCATGGCGCGCAGTCTGGCGGCCGATACGCTGCTGCGTCTGGGCATGCTCGCCATCGGCGCGTTGTTGCTGGTGTGGTTCGCGGTGAGTGCCGCGCTGCGCCCGCTGGAGCGTCTGCGCACGGCGGTGGAGGAGCGCCAGCCCGATGATTTGCGGCCGCTGCCGCTGGTGGAGGTGCAACATGAATTGTGGCCGCTGGTGCGCGCGCTCAATCACTTCACCGAGCGCCTGCGTGGGCAGTTCGAGCGGCAGGCGCAGTTCATCGCCGATGCCGCTCACGAACTGCGCACGCCACTGGCAGCATTGAAGGCGCGGCTGGAGTTGGGCCTGCGTTCCAGCGAGCCGGAAACCTGGCGCACAACCCTGGAGTCATCGGCGCAAAGCACCGATCGCCTGACCCATCTGGCCAATCAACTGCTGTCGCTGGCACGGGTGGAAAACGGTGCCCGGGCGATTGCCGAGGGCGGCGCGCAATTATTGGATCTGAGTCAGTTGGCCCGCGAACTGGGCATGGCCATGGCGCCTCTGGCCCACGCGCGCGGCGTCGCACTGGCGCTGGAGGCGGATGAACCGGTATGGCTGCGCGGCGAGCCGACGTTGCTCAATGAACTGTTGAGCAATCTGGTGGACAACGCCCTGGCGCATACGCCACCGGGCGGCAACGTGATTCTGCGGGTCGCGGCACCGGCGGTGCTTGAGGTTGAAGATGACGGGCCGGGGATTCCGTTGGAGGAGCGTGATCGGGTGTTTGAACGCTTCTACCGGCGCAATCAACAAGTGGCGGGTTCAGGGTTGGGGCTGGCGATTGTCGGAGAGATCTGCCGGGCGCATCTGGCGCAGATCACCTTGCATGATGGCGAGCAGGCCGGTTTGAAGGTTCGGGTGAGTTTTATTGCCGGATAGCAGCCGAGAGGGCTTTTGTGGCGAGGGCGCTTGCTCCCGCTCGGCTGCGCAGCAGTCGTGATCCCTGAGTGCAAGGTTTGTCTGATGAAGGGATGCCGTCTGGTTTGGGGCCGCTTCGCAGCCCAGCGGGAGCAAGCTCCCTCGCCACGAGGATCAGTAAAACATCGTCCGCGACTCTTCCAGATCTGCACACAATTGTTCGTTCTCCGGATCGATCCCAAGCTTTCTGAATGCCGGCACACTGAGCGGGTCAATCCGTGAAATCGGATGATCGCTGTCTTTGTGGCAGTACAGGCTCGCCACCTGCACCAGATCGACGTAATCGATCTGTGCCGAGTCGCGCTTGAAATCCAGGTACAGCCCAGGCAGCTCCACCAGTTGCTCGGGAAATTCCCAGACCCGCAACAGCTTGTCGCCCAGCAGCGGGTGAATGTGGTCGATCACATGATTGAGGCTGACCGGATCCGACAGCAGTTCGTAGTGATCTTCGGCGTAAGTCAGGATCGGCAGCACGCCGATTTGATGCACCAGTCCGCCCAGCGCTGCCTGATCAGGTTTGAGTTGGGTGTGGCGGCGGCACAGGGCGTAGCTGACGCCGGCGATTTCCAGGCTCTTGCGCCAGACTTCGCGCATCTTCTGTTCGACCACGTCGGAGCGGGCGTGGAAGATCTGTTCCATCACCAGCCCGATCGCCAGGTTGCTGCTGTAGTTGACCCCCAGCCGGGTGATCGCGGTGTGCAGGTCGGTGACTTCCTGGGTTGCACGCAGCAACGGGCTGTTGACCACTTTGATCAGGCGCGCCGACAGTGCCGTGTCGCGGCCAATGACTTTGCTCAGATCGCTGACGCTGATCTCCGGATCTTCGGCGGCCTTGCGAATTTGCAGGGCCACTTCCGGTAACGTTGGCAGAACCAGGTCATCGTTATCGATGGCCTCAACCAAATCCTGTTGGACCTTATCCGCCAGCTCGCTCATGTAGATTCTCTAGGGTGTTGCAACAAAAGCTGCGATCAGCGCTGGATTTCGCGGTCGCGATCCAGTTCGTAGGGCAGGTCGAGCAAATGCAGCGCTGGGCCTTCGGGGGCACCCAGGTGCAGATCACCCGCTTCGGCAGCTTCGGCCTGCAACACCGCCAGCAGTTCAATCTTTTCTGCGGCGCGGGCGGCAATCACCACTTCGCCGATGGCGCTGCTGTGGCTTGGGGCGAACAGCGGGGTACCCGGCTCAGGCAGTTCGCTCGCGTCCAGTTGCACGCGATAGAGACGACGCTTGAGCTTGCCCAGGTACTGCATGCGCGCGACGATTTCCTGGCCGGTGTAGCAACCTTTCTTGAAACTCACGCCGCCGACGGCCTGCAGGTTGAGCATCTGCGGGATGAACAGCTCACGGGTGGTCGGCATGACCTGACCGATACCGGCGCGAATCTGCCCCAGCAGCCATTGGTTCAGCTCGCCTTCCGGCAGGGCGGCGACGAGTTTGGCCTTGATGGCATTGGCTTGATCGGCCGGTGCCCAGAGCTCGGCGCGATCCGCCGAGACGCGAATCGCGATCAGGCCTGCGTTGCGCACCACGCTGTCGGTTTCGCGCGGCAGGTCCAGCCCCAGGCTGGCCAATGCGGCGTCGCCGTGTTCCAGGCCAAAACGCACCCAGGCGGCGCTTTCGTCGGTCAATTTGGATTTGGAGAATACGGCGTACTTTTTCAGATCTGCCAGTTGCGGCTCCAGCAGTTCGCTGGCCATCGCCAGCAGCACGCCATCACCTTCGAGCAGAATGCGGAAGCTTGACTGCATCCGGCCTTTTTGCGTGCAGCGTGCGCCAAGGCTGGCCTGGCTGTCGCTGAGGTAATTGATGTTGCAGGTCAATTGGCCTTGCAGGAATTTGCCGGCATCCGCGCCGCGAACCGCGAGTACGCCTTCATGAGACAGGGTGCAGAAAAAAGCAGAATCGGCCATGGTTCATCGCAGGGTAAAAAGTCTGGGGCACATCATAAGGGCGCGTTGTTGAAATGGGTAGTTGATAAAGGATCGGTGGTGCCCGACCAAAGCCGACTGTGCGACCCGCGCCGGGGCTGTATACTGCGCGCCTATTTGAGGAGGGCTCCATGGTCGAACAAGTTGAACTCAATCGCCTCTTCTGGCACAGCCGCCGCGGCATGCTGGAACTTGACGTACTGCTGGTGCCGTTCGTGCAGGAGGTCTATCCGCACCTCAACCAGGTCGATCGCGACTTGTATGTCCGACTGCTGACCTGTGAAGACCAGGACATGTTCGGCTGGTTCATGGAGCGCAGCGAATCCGAAGACCCGGAACTGCAGCGCATGGTCCGGATGATCCTGGACCGTGTTCAACCCAAGTAACACCTTCGAATGCCGCTGGCATGCCTCACGGCAGTTGCTGGCGGCGTATCTGTTGGCCCAGGCGTTCGCACTGGGCGTGTTTTTTCTCCTGTCGATTCCACTCTGGGCCAGTCTGCTCGGAGCTTTTGCCTGTGTGCTGCACGCCGCGTGGGTGCTGCCACGGCAGATTCTGCTGAAGCATCCGCAGGCCTTTTGCCGATTACGCCGCGACGCCGATGGCTGGCAGTTGTGGAATCAGGCAGTGGGGTGGCAAGCCGTACAGCTGTGCCCTGACAGCCTGGCGTTGCCCCTGATTGTGGTGCTGCGCTTTCGTCTGCGCGGCGAGCGGCGGGTGCGCTCGATCTGTGTGCCGCGAGACTCGCAGGCGGCGGATGTGCACCGACGCCTGCGAGTGCGGCTCAAGTTCAGCCGGCGTAGGTGGGCGGCACCAGAATAGTGTCGAGCGCCTCGGGCAGCAGGTTCGGATAGTCGAGTGTGTAATGCAGGCCGCGACTTTCCTTGCGCTCCATGGCTGAGCAGATCATCAGCTCGGCGACTTGCGCGAGATTGCGCAGCTCGATCAGGTCGCGACTGACTTTATAGTTGCTGTAGAACTCGTCGATCTCGTCCAGCAGCAGACGCACGCGGTGCTGCGCCCGTTGCAGGCGCTTGTTGGTGCGCACGATCCCCACGTAGTCCCACATGAAGCGGCGCAGCTCATCCCAGTTGTGGGCGATGATCACGTCTTCGTCGGAATCGGTTACCTGGCTGGCGTCCCACTCGGGCAGGGCGTTTGGCGCGGTGACGGCATCCAGTTGCGCAAGAATGTCCGCTGCGGCCGAGCGGGCATAAACGAAGCATTCGAGCAGCGAGTTGCTGGCCATGCGGTTGGCCCCGTGCAAACCCGTGAAGCTGGTTTCGCCGATGGCGTACAACCCCGGCACATCGGTGCGACCGTGTTGATCGACCATCACCCCACCACAGGTGTAGTGCGCCGCCGGCACGACCGGGATCGGCTGTTTGGTGATGTCGATGCCGAAACCCAGGCAGCGCTCATAAACAGTCGGGAAGTGGCTTTTGATGAAAGCTTCCGGCTTGTGGCTGATATCGAGATAGACGCAGTCGACGCCCAGGCGCTTCATTTCATGGTCGATGGCGCGGGCGACGATGTCGCGTGGCGCCAGTTCGGCACGTTTGTCGAAACGAGGCATGAACCGTTCGCCGTTGGGCAGCTTCAGGTGCGCACCTTCGCCACGCAAGGCTTCAGTGATCAGGAAGCTCTTGGCTTGCGGGTGATACAGGCAAGTGGGGTGGAACTGGTTGAATTCCAGGTTTGCCACCCGGCAGCCCGAGCGCCAAGCCATGGCAATGCCATCACCGCAGGCGCCATCGGGGTTGCTGGTATAGAGGTAAACCTTGGCGGCGCCGCCGGACGCGAGGATCACGAAACGCGCGCCGTAGGTATCGACTTCGCCGGTCGCGCGATTCAGCACGTAGGCACCGAGGCAGCGCTCGCCGTCCAGGCCCAGTCGACGCTCGGTGATCAGATCAACGGCAACCCGTTGTTCCAGCAGCTCTATATTGCTGCGCTCTCTGGCCTGGGCGAGCAGGGTGGTGAAAATCGCTGCGCCGGTCGCGTCGGCGGCGTGGATGATGCGTCGATGGCTATGGCCGCCCTCGCGGGTCAGGTGGAATTCGAAGCCGCCGTCTTCGGTGCCGGACTGTTCGTCGCGGGTGAACGGCACGCCCTGGTCGATCAACCACTGGATGGCTTCCCGACTGTGCTCGACAGTGAAACGCACCGCGTCTTCATGGCACAGACCGCCGCCGGCGTTCAGGGTGTCATCGACGTGGGATTCGACAGTGTCGGTATCGTCCAGCACGGCAGCGACGCCGCCCTGGGCCCAATAGGTCGAACCGTTGGCCAGATCACCCTTGCTCAATACGGCAATGCGCAAATGACCCGGCAGGGTCAGCGCGAGACTCAAACCGGCAGCGCCGCTGCCAATCACCAGAACATCGTGTTGAAACTGTTGGCTCATTTCAGGATTCCGCTCAAAGCGACCCGGATCGGGGTTGGCGCAAGACAGCTGGATCGGCGAGTCAAGACAGCCACACAGCCCACTAGTATATAGAGGGGTGGAGCGGCACAATAGCCGGGCTTGTATGGCATTGTGAAACTACTGTGACGACAAAAGCTTGACGTTTCGTCGGAGGTTTTTTTTCATCGTTTTGGAAAAAGGCAACTGTATCGAGGATGAAACAGGCTTTTTCAGCGCACGGTCGTTCAATGTCGCGCCAGCATGGCTATAAATAATTGGAACTTTTGCCAGAGGCCCAAGATCAATAGACAGTTGCCAGAAACACGGGACAGTGTCGGCTTCAATGCAGAACCTGCGATTGGGTTTTTGCCGGCGAACCGATGACAAGATTATTCGCGCAGCCGGTTTATCCCGCGCTGCGTTTTTCGTGCGTGCCAAATCAGAGCCCGCAGGAAACTTGCCTGGAGGGGGAGAACTTTTGCGAAAAGCCCGAGTCTATGTTTGCAAGTCTGGTCGTTTAGTTATGCAAGCCTCCTCCATGCTTATCGAGGAGTGTTCATGCTAACCCAGGAAGAGGATCAGCAGCTGGTCGAGCGCGTTCAGCGTGGCGACAAGCGAGCTTTCGATCTGCTGGTGCTGAAATATCAGCACAAAATTCTCGGGTTGATCGTGCGTTTCGTGCACGACACCCATGAAGCCCAGGATGTCGCTCAGGAAGCCTTTATCAAGGCGTACCGAGCATTAGGAAACTTTCGCGGAGACAGCGCGTTCTATACGTGGCTTTACCGCATTGCCATCAACACGGCAAAAAACTATCTGGTTTCACGCGGCCGCCGGCCGCCGGATAGCGATGTAAGTTCTGAAGACGCAGAGTTCTACGATGGCGATCATGGCCTCAAGGATCTCGAATCACCGGAACGCGCGTTGCTGCGGGATGAGATCGAAGGCACCGTCCATCGAACCATTCAGCAACTGCCAGAGGATTTGCGTACGGCGTTAACTTTACGTGAATTCGATGGTCTGAGTTACGAGGACATTGCGAGCGTCATGCAGTGTCCGGTGGGTACCGTGCGCTCCCGGATTTTCCGCGCTCGGGAGGCCATCGATAAAGCCCTGCAGCCGTTGTTGCAGGAAAACTGAGACAGCGGCGACAGCCAAGAGAGGAACGCCATGAGTCGTGAAGCCCTGCAGGAATCGCTGTCCGCAGTGATGGATAACGAAGCGGACGAATTGGAATTGCGTCGAGTGATCAATGCGCTGGACGATGTTGAAACCCGTGAGACCTGGGCTCGTTACCAGATCGCCCGGGCAGCCATGCACAAGGACCTGCTGCTTCCGCGTCTGGACATCGCTGCGGCAGTCTCTGCTGCGCTGGAAGACGAAACGGCTCCAGCCAAAGTATCCCGTGGTCCATGGCGTAACCTCGGTCGTCTGGCCGTTGCCGCTTCGGTGACCGTTGCCGTACTGGCCGGTGTTCGTCTGTACAACCAGGACGAAATTGCGGGTGTCGAGTTGGCTCAGCAGTCCAATCAGCCTTCGCTGGTAGCGCCACAAGCCAAAGGCCCGGCAGTGCTGGCAGGCTATAAGGAAAGCTCGGAAACCACCGGTCCGATGGCCAATGGCGTTCTGCAAGGTCAGCCAGGCTGGCATGATCAGCGTCTGCCAGGTTATCTGCGCCAGCATGCCCAGCAGGCTGCGCTGAAAGGTACTGAAAGCGCCTTGCCTTATGCGCGTGCAGCAAGCATGGAAAACCGTTAAGGAGGATCATGCGCGCCATACCTTTACTTTCGCTTCTGCTCAGTGGCTGGTTCGTTGTTCCAGCCCATGCTGATGAGGCCCAGGACTGGTTGAACCGTCTGGGCCAGGCCGAACAGCAGCAAAGCTTTCAAGGCACCTTCGTTTACGAGCGTAACGGTAGTTTTTCTACCCACAATATCTGGCATCGTGTCCAGAACGGTCAGGTCCGCGAGCGTTTGCTTCAGCTCGACGGCTCGGCTCAGGAAGTCGTGCGTGTTGATGGGCATACTCAATGCGTCAGCGGCACTCTGATTGCGGGGTTGGGAGATTCTCCCAACTCGACCGCTCGTTCGCTTGACCCCCAAAAGCTGAAAAACTGGTATGAGCTTGCCGTCATCGGCAAGTCGCGCGTGGCTGGGCGTGATGCGGTCATCGTATCGCTGACGCCTCGCGACCAGCATCGTTATGGTTTCGAACTGCATCTGGATAAACAGACCGGTTTGCCATTGAAGTCGTTGTTGCTCAACGACAAAGGGCAGCTACTCGAGCGTTTCCAGTTCACCAGCCTCGATACCGCTGATGTCCCGTCGGACAAAGAACTTCAAGCTGGCGCCGAGTGCAAGGCCGTTACTATTGATAGTGACAAGGCCTCTGCCGTGAAGACGGCTCAGGTCTGGCATTCCGACTGGCTCCCTCCGGGTTTTGTGCTGACCAGCAGCACCTCGCACAAAGATCCGGAAACCAAGACTCAAGTCAGCAGCCTGATGTACGACGACGGGCTTGCGCGTTTTTCGGTATTTCTTGAGCCGTTGAACGGTGCAACAGTGACCGATACCCGCACGCAGTTGGGGCCAACTGTTGCCGTTTCCCGCCGTCTCACTACGCCCGAGGGTGAAATGATGGTCACGGTGGTCGGTGAAATTCCAATCGGCACAGCTGAACGCATTGCTTTGTCGATGCGCAACGATGGCACTGCAACCAGCAAGCAGTGAGCTGATTTCAGTCATTTCCACCTCTTCGTCGAGACGTAGATGAAATGTTTGCTCAGCATTTTCATTTGCAAATCACCCGAAAGTTTTTTATAGGTCAGAGCCTCACGGCTCTGGCCTTGTCTGTTGTTCCCGGAACAAAAATACCGGCCCGCGGTTCCCGGTGTTCCTTGCTCCATATCGCTTAACCCTGCTCGTCGTAACGGGAGCTGTATGTCGATACTTAGCTTGAAGTCTTATCTCTCCATTTTCGCCACCGTGCTGGTGCTGGGTCAGGCTGTCCCCGCTGTCCAGGCGGCCGACCTGCCGGATTTCACCCAACTGGTTGAACAGGCCTCGCCTGCAGTGGTGAACATCAGTACCACGCAGAAACTGCCGGACCGCAAGGTGAACCAGCAGATGCCTGACCTGGAAGGCTTGCCGCCGATGTTGCGCGAGTTCTTCGAGCGCGGCATGCCGCCTCAGCAGCGTTCGCCGCGCGGCGACCGTCAGCGTGAAGCACAATCGCTGGGTTCGGGCTTCATCATTTCTTCGGATGGCTACATCCTGACCAACAACCATGTGATTGCCGACGCCGACGAAATCCTCGTGCGTCTTGCAGATCGCAGTGAAATGAAAGCCAAGCTGATCGGCACCGACCCGCGCTCCGACGTGGCCCTGCTGAAAATCGACGGCAAGGATCTGCCGGTGCTTAAACTCGGCAAGTCCCAGGATCTGAAAGCCGGTCAGTGGGTAGTGGCGATCGGGTCACCGTTCGGCTTTGACCACACCGTGACCCAAGGCATTGTCAGCGCCGTTGGCCGTAGCCTGCCAAATGAAAACTACGTGCCGTTCATCCAGACCGATGTACCCATCAACCCGGGTAACTCCGGTGGCCCGCTGTTCAACCTGAACGGTGAAGTGGTCGGGATCAACTCGCAGATCTACACCCGTTCCGGTGGCTTCATGGGTGTGTCGTTCGCCATCCCGATCGATGTGGCGATGGACGTTTCCAATCAGCTGAAAAGCGGTGGCAAGGTTAGCCGCGGCTGGCTGGGCGTGGTCATCCAGGAAGTGAACAAGGATCTGGCTGAGTCGTTCGGACTCGATAAGCCGGCTGGTGCGCTGGTTGCGCAGATTCAGGATGACGGTCCGGCAGCCAAGGGCGGCTTGCAAGTGGGTGACGTGATCCTGAGCATGAATGGTCAGCCGATCGTCATGTCCGCTGACCTGCCACATCTGGTTGGTGCACTGAAGGCAGGCGCCAAGGCCAATCTTGAAGTGATTCGTGACGGCAAACGCAAGAATGTCGAGCTGACTGTTGGCGCGATTCCGGACGAGGACAAAGAGCTGGCAGCGCTGCCGAAATCCGGCGCGGAAAGCAGCAGCAATCGCCTCGGTGTTTCGGTGGTCGAGTTGACCGCCGAGCAGAAGAAAACCTACGACCTCAAAGGCGGGGTAGTGATCAAGGAGGTTCAGGACGGTCCTGCGGCCCTGATCGGTCTGCAGCCGGGTGACGTGATCACTCACCTGAACAACCAGGCCATCGGGTCCACCAAGGAGTTCACCGAGATCGCCAAGGCACTGCCGAAGAATCGTTCGGTGTCGATGCGCGTACTGCGTCAAGGTCGCGCGAGCTTCATCACCTTCAAACTGGCTGAATAACCCGGTTGCGGTGAAATAAAAACCGCCTCGAAAGAGGCGGTTTTTTTATGCCTGAAATTTTTATGTCGCTGATGAGAACTCAGCCCATCATGTCCTTGATCATGCGCTCCTGCTCCATCAGCTCGCGCTGGCGCGCATCGATCCGCGAGGACAGCGGGAAGTTGCTGCCCGCCTTGCGTTTGGCAAAATCGAGCTGCTGGATCGCCTGACGATAGTCCCCCACCAGCGCAAAGTACTCGGCGCGAGCCTGATGCAGACCGATGATATTGCCGGACAGGCCACGAGTTTCAGCGACCTGATACCACACGTCCGGATCGTTCGGACGAGATTTGAGCAAGCTGTCGAGGGCTTTTTCCGCGTCAGCGGTGCGATTCTGTTTCAGCAACAGATCGACACGAACCTGATTCAACGGGTAGTTGCCCGGATATTGCGTAAGCATCCGGTCCACCCGCGTTTGCGCATCCGGCAGGCGGTTGTTGGTGATGTCCAGGTCGATCTGCGCGAGGTTGTAGATGATCTCGTTGGGCGACTTGGCCAGCAATTGCTTGAGATTCTCCCGTGCTTCATTGAGCTGACCACCCTTGATCTGGGCGATTGCCAGGCCATAGCGCGCCACGTCGTTCTTCGGGTTCTCATCCAGTTGTGCGCGGAAGCGCTTGGCGCCCAGCCCCGGGGTTTCTTCGTAGATCAGCTGTACGCGGGCGCGGATCAGCTGATAGCGCATGCTGTCTTCGATGCCGCCCGCTGGCGCTTGTTCTGCGCGGTTACGGGTGTCGGCGATACGCGATTCGGTCACCGGGTGAGTCAGCAGAAATTCTGGCGGCTTGGCGTCGAAGCGGTATTGGCGCATCAGACGTTCGAACATGGTCGGCATTGAGCGCGGGTCGTATCCGGCCTTTTCCAGGTTGAGGATGCCAATACGGTCGGCTTCCTGTTCGTTCTGGCGCGAGAAGGTACGTTGCGATTGAATGGCTGCTGCTTGACTGCCGGCAATGGTCGCGATCCCGGCATCACCACCACCGGCAGCGGCAATCACGATGCCAGCCAGCAGCGCCGCCATCATCGGTACCTGCATCCGTTGCGAAGCTTCGACGCCACGAGCAAAGTGACGTTGTGACAAGTGAGCCAGTTCGTGAGCCAGTACCGAGGCATATTCGCCTTCGGTCTGCGCATTGAGGAACAGCCCGCCGTTGACCCCGACCACGCCACCTGGCGCCGCGAAGGCGTTGAGTTGCGGGCTGTTGATCAGGATGAATTCCAGGCGGCGGTCAGTGACCTGGCTGGTTTCCACCAGCTTGTAGACGCTGGACTCGACGTAGTCCTTGAGTTGCGGATCGTTGAGTTGTGCAACCTGACTACGCAACATCGCCAGCCAGGCGCGGCCCAGCTGATATTCCTGTTGCGGTGAGACAATGGCAGAACTGGCGTCGCCAAGTGACGGCAGATCGTCGGCAAAGCCCGGTGAGGCGAGCAGGCAAGCGAGCGTCAACAGGGTAGGGCGCAGAAATGTCATGCACAAAGCCTTAGAAGACAAAGACCTTACTGTAGCCGGACACCGGGCCCGCGACCAGATATTCTAGGCCGCTCGACCATCTGAACCGGAGTGACGCAATGACTGACGCTGTAGCCCATGATTGTGAACTGGACGCCAGTGGCCTGAATTGCCCGTTGCCGTTGCTCAAGGCCAAAATGGAACTCAACAAGCTGCCCAGCGGCGCCGTACTCAAGGTGATCGCCACGGACGCGGGCTCGCAGCGTGACTTCCGCACCTTTGCCCGTTTGGCCGGTCATACGCTGCTGCGCGAAGAAGACGAAGCGGGCGTTTACCGTTACTGGTTGAAAAAAGCCTGAAACCCACCGCGTAAAAGACCCAGGGATTATTGATGTTCAAAGTATTACGCGACTGGATTCAGCGCTATTTTTCCGACGAAGAAGCCGTGGTGCTGGCAGTGCTGCTGTTCCTGGCCTTCACCGCAGTGCTCACGCTCGGTGGCATGCTCGCGCCGGTACTGGCGGGGATGGTGCTGGCGTACCTGATGCAAGGGCTGGTGCTTGCCCTCGAACGTATGCGCGTGCCTGGTGCGGCGGCGGTGGGCCTGGTGTTTGCGCTGTTCATGGGCGTCTTGCTGGTGTTTATCGTGGTGGTGTTGCCGCTGCTCTGGCATCAGTTGATCACCTTGTTCAACGAGCTGCCGGGCATGCTCGCCAAGTGGCAGTCGCTGCTGCTGTTGCTGCCCGAGCGCTATCCGCATCTGGTTTCTGACGAGCAGGTGCTGCAAGCCATCGAAGCCGCGCGTGGCGAAATCGGCAAATTCGGGCAGTGGGCGCTGACCTTCTCGCTGTCGAGCCTGCCCCTGCTGGTCAACATCATGATCTATCTGGTGCTGGTGCCGATCCTGGTGTTTTTCTTTCTCAAGGACCGGGCCATGATCGGCGAGTGGGTGCGCGGCTATCTGCCTCGCGAGCGGGCGCTGATCACCCGGGTCGCGCAGGAAATGAACCGGCAGATTGCCAACTACATTCGTGGCAAGGTCATCGAAATCGTGATCTGCGGCGGCGTGACTTACATCGCCTTCGTCGCCCTCGGCCTCAACTATGCGGCGCTGCTGGCGTTGCTGGTCGGGGTGTCGGTGGTCGTGCCGTACGTCGGTGCGGTGGTGGTGACCGTACCGGTGCTGCTGATCGCGCTATTCCAATGGGGCTGGAGCGATCAGTTCATTTATCTGATGGCGGTCTACGGGATCATTCAGACGCTGGATGGCAACGTGCTGGTGCCTTTGCTGTTTTCCGAGGCGGTCAACCTGCACCCGGTGGCCATCATCTGCGCGGTGCTGTTGTTTGGCGGGTTGTGGGGCTTCTGGGGCGTGTTCTTTGCGATTCCGCTGGCGACGCTGTTCAAGGCCGTGCTGGATGCCTGGCCGCGCAAGGAGCCTGTAGTGGCTCCGTTACTATAAAAGCAAAAAGATCGCAGCCTGCGGCAGCTCCTACAGGGAAACACATTCCAATGTAGGCGCTGCCGCAGGCTGCGATCTTTTGATCTTTTGATCTTCAGGCTTTATTCAGCGCCTGAGCCGCAGCCAGCACCGCATCCACATGCCCCGGCACTTTCACGCCGCGCCATTCCTGACGCAGCACACCGTTTTTGTCGATCAGGAACGTGCTGCGATCGACGCCCAGGTATTCCTTGCCGTACAGCTTCTTCAGCTTGATCACGTCGAACAGCTGGCAGACCGCTTCGTCCTTGTCGCTGATCAGTTCGAACGGAAATTCCTGCTTGCACTTGAAGTTCTCGTGGGACTTCAGGCTGTCGCGGGAAATCCCGAAGATTTCCGTGTTGGCAGCCTGAAACGCCGCGTACTGGTCACGAAAACCCTGGCCTTCGGTGGTGCAGCCCGGGGTGCTGTCCTTCGGATAGAAGTAGATCACCACTTGCTTGCCCTTCAAGGCAGACAGGCTGATGGTCTGCCCGCTGGTGGCAGGTGCTTCGAAATCCGCAACGGGTTGGTCGATGACGACGGCCATGAAAGCTTCCTTACATTGGGTTTTGTGGGCGCCAAGGCTCGATGAGGGCATCCAGGTTCATCGCGTCGGCGAAATCCAGGAACTGGTCGCGCAGCCAACTGATCTGGGTGCCGGCCGGCAGAGTCACGGTAAAGGTGGCGTTGAGCATGGTGCCGCCGGTCTGTGGGGCCTGGTAGGTATCGCAGGTCAGGTTTTCCAGCTCGACGTTGTGGTCCATGAAGAACTGGCACAGCTCATTGATGATGTCCGGGCGATACGCCGAGCTGACATAAGCCACGTAAGGCAGCGCCTGCGGGCGATTTTCCAGCGCCGCACTGCGTACCACGTTGACGGTGAAGGCGTGGCGCTTGGCCAGGGTCGGCAGGCTGCCTTCGAGGCGGGCCAAGGCGTCCCAACTACCGGAAATTTCCAGTACCAAAGCACTGCACTCGCCGTGGCGGGTCAGGCGGGACGTGACGACGGCGCAGCGATTTTCATGGCTGGCGCGGCACAGGACGTTAGTCAGCTCCATGGGGTTGGCGCCAAGGGCACTGATGACAAGGAATTGTTCGCGAACTGTGGGGGTGGACATGCAGCATTCCTAAAGCGATGAGCGGTCGGTAGGCCGATGGGCGTTGGCCGTCGGGATGCGTCTGCGCGTGCCCGTTCAGAAAGCCCCGGACCCTGGCTCGCAATTCGCTCCAATAAAGGCGGAACGTGCAGCAGCGACACTGGAACGGGGCCTGGGAGGCCGAAAGGGGAGGCTGGAACCCGGCGTACAAGCTGATCTGTACCGATCAAAGTCTGAAGGGTAGCGAAAACCGACGCCAAGGGGAATGGCGGCGCAGTACTTCGCTTGTGCAAGCATCTTGGCGCCAGTACCATTACCGCTCTCTTTTTCCGGCAGGAGCGGTTTCATGATTGCGGGCAGTATGGTGGCACTGGTCACTCCCATGGATGCACAAGGGCGTCTTGACTGGGACAGCCTCAGCAAACTCGTGGACTTCCATCTCAAGAACGGCACCCATGCCATCGTCGCGGTCGGTACTACCGGCGAGTCGGCAACCCTTGATGTAGAAGAACACATCGCCGTCATCAAAGCCGTGGTCAAACAGGTCGCAGGCCGCATCCCGGTGATCGCCGGTACCGGTGCGAATTCGACCCGCGAAGCCGTCGAGCTGACCCGCAACGCCAAGGAAGCCGGCGCCGACGCTTGCCTGCTGGTCGTGCCGTACTACAACAAGCCGACCCAGGAAGGCCTGTACCAGCACTTCAAGCACATTGCCGAAGCCGTCGACATTCCACAGATTCTCTATAACGTTCCCGGCCGCACCTCCTGCGACATGCAGGCCGAGACCGTAATTCGCCTGTCCAGCGTGCCGAACATCATCGGCATCAAGGAAGCCACCGGCGACCTGAAACGCGCCAAAGCCATCATCGACGGCGTGAGCAAGGACTTCATCGTGCTGTCCGGTGATGATCCGACCGCGGTCGAGCTGATCCTGCTGGGTGGCAAAGGCAACATCTCCGTAACAGCCAACGTCGCCCCGCGTGAAATGGCTGACCTGTGCGAGGCCGCGCTGAAAGGCGACGCCGAGACCGCACGGGCAATCAATGAAAAACTGATGCCGTTGCACAAGGACCTGTTCATCGAAGCCAACCCGATTCCGGTGAAGTGGGCTTTGGTTGAAATGGGCCTGATGCACGAAGGCATCCGCCTGCCGCTGACCTGGCTGAGCGCTCCTTGTCATGAAACGCTTCGCACGGCCCTGCGCCAGTGCAGCGTCCTGGTTTAATTGAGGAAGTACAACGCATGAAGCGAATGGCCGGACTTTCCGCACTTGCCTTGATTATCTCCAGCACCAGTGGCTGCGGATGGGTCTGGGGCCCGGAAGGTTATTTCCGTGACCGTGGTAGCGATTACCTGGAAGCGCAACAGACTGCACCGATGCAATTGCCACCGAATGTCAGCACCTCCAAGCGTCTGGATCCGCTGTTGCCGATCCCGCGCAACGTTGCCGATGACACTGCCAAGGGCGAATACGTGGTGCCGCGTCCACAACCGCTGACGGCGGCTGCCGATGCAACCGACTACTCGCTGCAGAAGAGCGGTGACTCGCGTTGGGTCGTGGCCCAGCACCCACCAGCCGAAGTCTGGCCAGTGGCGGTGCAGTTCTTCCAGGACAACGGTTTCCGTCTGGATGAACAGCGTCCGCAAACCGGTGAATTCACCACCACCTGGCAGCATTCCGACGAGCTCTCCGCCGCCATGGCCAAGCGCCTGAGCGCAGCGGGTGTCGGCGCCGACAGCGAAACCCGCGTGCGGGTGCGCATCGAGCCGGGCGTGCAGCGCAACACCAGTGAAATCTACGTGGTCAGCGCCGAGCGTCCTGCCGGCAGCACCGCTGACGTCGATTTCACCAACCGTTCGGTCAACACTGGCCTGGACGCAGCGCTGGTCGACGACATGCTGGCGAGCATGAGCCGGATCTCCGAGAAGGGTGGTTCGGTGTCGATGCTGGCTTCGCGTGATTTCGATACCCCAAGCCGTGTCAGCCTCAGCGAAGACGGTAGCGGCAACCCGGTGTTGAACGTCGGTCCGGATCTGGATCGTGCCTGGTCGAGCGTCGGTCGTGCGCTGGAGCAAGGTCAGTGGCGCGTTGAAGACATCAACCGCAGCCTGGGTCTGTATTACATCAACCTGGCCGAAAAAGCCGAGAAGAAGGACGAGAAGCCTGGTTTCTTCAGTAGCCTGTTCGGCAGTGCGCCGACCAAGGAAGAAGTTGAAGCCCGCGCCGAGCGTTATCAGGTGCGCCTGAGCAAGGTCGGCGAAAACGTTCAGGTAACCGTCGAGAAGAACATCAACACCGTTGCGCCGGCCGATGTGGCTCGCAAAGTGTTGAGCGTGATTCAGGACAACCTGGGCTGATCACATGCGCTTTGCCGTTCTCGGCAGCGGTAGCCAAGGGAACGGCACGCTGATCGCCAGCGCTGATACGTATGTGCTGGTGGATTGTGGTTTTTCCCTGCGGGAAACCGAAAAACGCCTGTTGCGCCTGGGTGTGAACCCGGCGCAATTGAGCGCGATACTCGTAACCCACGAACATGCCGACCACGTGCATGGCGTGGGTTTGCTGTCTCGGCGCTACAATCTGCCGGTCTACCTCAGTCGCGGCACACTGCGCGGGATGCGCAAACCGATCGAACCCGCAGGCTTTCTCGCCGGCGGCGAGCAGTTGCAGATCGGCGCACTGAACATCGGGGTCATTGCCGTGGCCCATGATGCGCAAGAGCCGACTCAGTATGTATTCAGTGACAACGAGCAGCGGCGCTTCGGCCTGCTGACCGACCTGGGTTCCTACTGCGAGCGGGTGCTGGACGGTTATCGGGATCTCGATGCATTGATGATCGAGTCCAACCATTGCCGCGACATGCTGGCACGTGGTCATTACCCGTACTTTCTCAAGCAGCGGGTGGGCGGCGAGCTGGGACATTTGAACAACCATCAGGCGGCATTCCTGGTGGCCGAGTTGGGGTGGCAGGGCTTGCAGCATCTGGTTCTCGCCCACCTGAGCAGCAAGAACAACCTGCCGCAGCTGGCCCGGCAATGTTTTGTCGACACCCTCGGGTGCGACCCGGACTGGCTGCAACTGGCCGATCAAGATTCAGGGCTCGACTGGCGCCATATCGCCTAGCCCATCTACTTAGCAAGCGGAGCCCATCATGGAAAAACGTGAAGAACTCTACCGCGGCAAAGCCAAATCGGTTTACAAGACCGATGACGCTGACCGCTTGATCCTGCTGTTTCGCAACGACACCTCGGCGTTCGACGGCAAGCGCATCGAGCAGCTCGACCGCAAAGGCATGGTGAACAACAAGTTCAACGCCTTCATCATGCAAAAACTCGAAGCGGCGGGCATCCCGACCCAATTCGACAAGCTGCTGGGCGACAACGAGTGCCTGGTGAAGAAGCTGGACATGATCCCGGTCGAGTGCGTCGTGCGTAACTACGCTGCCGGCAGCCTGGTAAAACGTCTGGGCGTCGAAGAGGGCATGAAGCTCAACCCGTACACCTTCGAACTGTTCCTGAAGGACGACGCCAAGGGCGACCCGTTCATCAACGAATCTCACGTCGTGGCATTCGGCTGGGGCACCGCCGAGCAACTGGCGCGCATGAAAGAACTGTCGCTGAAGGTCAACGAAGTCCTGAGCAAACTGTTCGACGACGCAGGCCTCTTGCTGGTGGACTTCAAGCTTGAGTTCGGCGTGTTCAGCGACGGTTCTATCGTCCTGGGCGACGAATTCAGCCCGGACGGCTGCCGTCTGTGGGACAAGGACACCAAGAAGAAGATGGACAAAGACCGCTTCCGCCAGGGCCTCGGTGACGTCATCGAAGCTTACGAAGAAGTCGCCAATCGTCTGGGTGTACCGCTTTAATCGACGCAAGCATCTGATAGCACGGAGAAAATTTTCGAAAGAGGGTTTGCTTTCGACAGAAGTGTTGTTATGATGCGCGCCGTTGGAGAGATGCCAGAGTGGCCGAATGGGACGGATTCGAAATCCGTTGTACCTTCACCGGTACCTAGGGTTCGAATCCCTATCTCTCCGCCATTACATAGAAAAAGCCCCGTAGCTGAAGAGTTACGGGGCTTTTTTGTTTCTGCTCGCTTGAGTAATCAGCAAATCCTGTCGCCGGAACCCGAGGTTGAAAAGTCGATAATCGGATGTGACTCGATTGATGCCGGTTCGTACGTAACTCTCGGAGTCTACCTACAGCTCTGTTTCAAATCACTCCTTATCCTGACCTGCGTGCCCAATATTGACCGAAATTCGGAGAAAAAGACGCCGCTTTTCAAGCCTGGAGGGTGGCGTTGTCCGCTTGTTCAAAGGGGGGCGCTTCATCGATCAGCGATATGAATCGCGATTGGCAATTTTTCCTGCGCGGTATCATGGTGTAATACTATGAACAACAAACAGCTCGGTACGCTCGCAGCTATATTTTCACGACCCACCCGCCACGTTGGAATGGGCGCGCATCGAGTCTCTTTTCAATGCGGTCGGGGCCAGAACCTTGGAAGGCAATGGTTCGCGAGTTCGGTTTGAATTAAGAGGTGTGGTCGCTACGTTCCACCGACCTCACCCGGATAAAGAAGCAAAGCCCTATCAGGTTCGTGATGCTCGGGCTTTTCTTGAACAAGCAGGAGTCACTCCATGAACGTGATGAATTACAACGGGTATGCCGCCCGAATTGAATACAGTGATGAAGATGGTCTTTTTGTTGGTCATATCGCTGGGATCAAGGACGTTGTAGGTTTTCATGGCGAATCTGTAAAAGAGCTTCGGTCAGCGTTCGAAGAGGCTGTTACTGACTATCTGGAGACTTGCGCAAAACTGGGCCGTGCTCCTCAAAAGCCTTATTCGGGCAATCTCAGTCTGCGTTTGGCGCCAGCTCTTCATGCGACTGTTGCCGTAAAAGCGCAATTGGCTCAAAAAAGCATTAATCAGTGGGTTGCGGATGTTCTTGACCGAGAGGCCCATGCCTAGCTTGATTCTGGTCTGGAGGTTGTACGTCGTTCCCGAACAGAGCAAATAGCCCCGTAGCTGAGAAGCTACAGGGCTTTTTTGTTTCTGCAGGTTTTAGAGAACCCCGCCTCAGCCACTTACGGCTGTGAATGCCCCAGCTTCTGCTTGATCAAGTCATACACTTCCTTGTGCGTCGAGTTGCGCAGGGTGTTGTCCTTGCAAGCCGTGGCCAGGAAGGTCTTCACTTCATCCTTGGCGTGCGGGTAGAGGCTGGCGACATAGTCGGCTTCGTGTGTTTGGGTGCAGTTGAAGTGTTTGTCGTCTTTCGCTTTGTCTCTAGCCATGGTGCGGCTCCTTTTTTGAGTTGAACGTCATATGGCTTAACAGGGCTGGATCGCCCCATACGCGGAAGAGCGTAGGGGCACAGAAGTGCTTCGCCAGTGGTGCAGGCAAAAAAGGAAGAGGCTGTAGGACGCAGCGCTGTGCTGCACGGTGCGGTCAGATCTCCTTCACCGGCGTATCGCTCTGCACACCCTTGATCAACTCGATCACGTGTAAACAGTCAGCCTTGTTCACATAGGACTCGCCACTGGCAACCGTCTCGTGGTTTCCCGCCCGCAGCCGCCAGCGCCATTGGCCTTTGCCGGTGCTCGGGGTGCCTCGGGATTGCCTGTAGATCTCGAAATACATTCAGTTCGCTCCTTGCGATGGTGTTTGCGACAACCTGTGTGTCGCATCGACGCAAGCCTAGCGGAGCGAGTTTTTTTCGCTATCGGGTATTTGTTTCCAATCGTTGGCAGATGTTTCTGAGGAGTGCGGGCTAGAGCGTGCGCAATGGCGTCTGGATTGGCCGGAATGTCGCCATTTGCGCCTTGCAAGGTTAACGGCGCTACTGCTTAATACGGGACGGCTCATGGCGTCGAAAATGCTTCGACGACCGACAAACACTATAAAAGAGCATTCCCTTGACTGAGCATGGAACAGCACAGGCCACACGGGTCACGTTATCGCTGGTTATCCCGGTTTTTAACGAGGAGGACAGTCTCGACGCGTTCATTCTGCGCATCGACGAAGTCTTCCGGCAGCAGACCTCGATTGCTCTGGAACTGGTGTTCGTCAATGACGGCAGTACCGACGCCACGCTTGAGGGGCTGCTGGAACGGCAACGGCACGACTCGCGGCTGCGCATCGTCGATCTGAGCCGTAACTTCGGGAAAGAGGCCGCCTTGTCAGCTGGCCTGCAGATCGCCACCGGGCAGATCGTTGTCCCCATCGATGCCGACCTGCAGGACCCGCCCGAAGTCATTCTGCAAATGATCGAGCGCTGGCGCGAAGGTTATGAAGTCGTGCTCGGTCATCGCATCAGTCGCCGCAGCGACACCTGGGCCAAGCAGACTTCGGCGCATTGGTTCTACCGTCTGCACAACAAGATCGCCGAGCAACCACTGCCGGAAAACGTCGGCGATTTCCGCTTGATGGACCGTTGTGTGGTCGATGCCTTGCTGACCTTGCCCGAGTCCCGGCGCTTCATGAAGGGCCTGTTCGCCTGGGTGGGGTTTCGCACCACCCATGTGGATTACGAGCGGCCCGAGCGCGTGGCAGGGCAGAGCAAGTTCAACGGCTGGCGGCTGTGGAATTTTGCCCTGGAGGGCATCACCAGTTTCAGTACCGAACCGCTGCGAATCTGGACTTACATCGGCGCGGCGGTGTCGCTGGTCTCGTTTGCCTTCGCCATTTTTATTGTGGTGCGCACGCTGATCCACGGCGTCGACATGCCCGGTTATGCCTCGTTGATGGTGGCTGTGACGTTCCTCGGTGGCCTGCAGTTGATCGGCATCGGCGTACTCGGCGAGTACTTGGGGCGCACTTACATCGAATCCAAACGCCGGCCGGTTTTTCTGGTGCGCCGCGTCTATGACCCCAAGGACTGATACATGGATCTCAAGGAAACCGACATCCTCGGCGACAGCATTGGCGAGCATTGGTATTACTGCTCCAAAGCGGCGGCAACGCGTCGCCTGCTCGGTGAGGCACCGATCACGCGGATTCTCGACGTGGGCGCCGGATCGGGTTTTTTTTCGCATCATCTGTTGACCCATACCTCGGCGCAGGAGGCGTGGTGCGTCGATATCAGCTACCCCGCCGATTCTGATGCAAGCACTGCCGGCAAACCGGTGCATTATCGCCGCGATATCGACGCCGTCGACGCGGACCTGGTGCTGCTGATGGACGTGCTGGAGCATGTCGACGACGACCTCGGCCTGCTCAAGGCTTACGTCGATAAAGTGCCGTCCGGCAGCCGTTTTCTGATGACCGTGCCGGCGTTTCAGTTTCTGTGGAGCGGGCATGACGACTTCCTCGAACACAAACGCCGCTACACCCTGGCGCAGTTTGAAGCCCTGGCCCGTGACGCCGGCTTGACTGTGCAGCGCGGTGCCTACTTTTTCGGTGCGGTGTTTCCGATCGCGGCGGTCTTGCGTTTGCTGCCCCAAGGCCCGCAGGCCGCCGCGCCGCAGTCTCAACTCAAGCGTCATCATCCGTTGGTCAACGGCGTGCTCAAGACCCTCTGCCGCCTTGAACTGCCGCTGATGGGGATGAACCGTCTGGCTGGTCTGAGCGTGTTTGTGCTGGCGTGCAAACCGTGACTTCAGCCGATAGATCGGCGTTGATCCAGCGCGGCTTGCGCTTTGCCGTGACCGGGCTGTTCGTCACCGCTCTGCATGCGCTGGTGGCGGTGCTGTTCATCAACTTCGTGGCCCCGCATCCGCCGTTGGCCAACGGTGTGGCATTCGCTGTGGCGACGGTGGTGTCCTACGTGATCAACACCACCTGGAGTTTCTCCGCGCGGCTGCATGGCAGAACATTGGTGCGGTTCATGCTGGTGTCCTTCGGCGGGTTCTTGCTGGCGATGTTCGTTGCGTGGGCAGCGCAATTGGCTGGACTGCACTATTTGCTGGGCATCGGTGCCGTGGCACTGATCATTCCGGCGTTCACCTTTGTGCTGCACAATTTCTGGACGTACCGATGAAAGGCTTGAACAAGCATCCGGCCTTGGCGCTGTTGCCAATCCTGTTGGGAGCGCTGGCGTTTTTTCTGGTGATCGGCCCGCGTGCCCTTGATCCGCAAAACATTGCCTGGCTCAAGGACGGCGACCCGGCGACGCATTACCTGGGCTGGGCGTTCTTTCGCCACTCGCCCTGGACCTTTCCGCTCGGGCTGAATCCGTCCTATGGAATGGAGTTGGGCAGTGCGATCATTTTTTCCGATTCCAATCCGTTGCTGGCGTTGCTGTTCAAGCCGTTCAGTGCGTGGCTGCCGGAAACATTCCAGTACTTCGGCATGTGGTTGTTGCTGTGTTTCGTTCTGCAGGCCTGGTTTGCCTGGAAGCTGCTCGGACTGATCACCGACAATCCCGTGTTGCGCTTGGTCGGCACCGGGCTGCTGGTATTTTCGCCGCCGATGTTTCTGCGCACCGGTGGTCATCTTTCGCTGGCCGGGCACTTTCTGATTCTTGCGGCGCTGTACCTGGCGTTGCATCCGGCACTGCAGCGGCGGCGCCTGGCATGGGGCATGTTGCTGGCTGCGACAGCGCTGGTGCATGCCTACCTGTTGGGGATGGTGGCGCTGATCTGGGTGGCTGATCTGCTTGGCAAGCTGCGGGGCGGCAAGCTGATCCGCCGTCAGGTCCTGATCGAGCTGGGCGGCTTGTTCGCGCTGGTGAGCGTGTGCTGCTGGCAGGCGGGTTATTTCAGTATTACCGATGGCGCGGCGGGCGGCGGTTTCGGCTTTTATCGAATGAACCTGTTGTCGCTGGTGGATCCAGACGGTTGGTCATTTGTCTTGCCGGGCATCCCCAAGGGCGCAGGCGATTACGAAGGTTTCAACTACCTGGGGCTGGGTGTCCTGTTGCTGCTGCCGCTGGCCGCTATCGGCTGGTACAAAAGTGGTATCTCGTTGAAGGCTTTGTTGTGCAGTCGCCCGTTCTTGTTGTTGGCGTTGATCGGATTAACGCTGTTCGCGCTGTCGAACCAGATCGGATTCGGCCTGCAGACGTTCAGCTATCCGCTGCCAGAATTCGTGCTGCGTGCAGCGAGTATTTTTCGCGCTTCGGGCCGGATGTTCTGGCCGGTGTTTTACGCCATCGTGATATTGCTCACTTATCTGGTGGTGCGCGGTTATCGGCCGCGTATCGCCGTGGGGCTGCTGGCGCTGGCGTTGGTGGTGCAAGTCGCCGACACCCGGATTGCCTGGGCAGGTTTGAGAGCAGCGAAAATGCTCCCCGAAGCCTCGGCCTGGGCCAGCCCGATGCATGATCCGTTCTGGGTCAGTGCAGCGGCGCACTACAAGAGCATCCGTGCCGTGACGCCGAAAAATCAGCCTGATCAGTGGCAGGCCATTGCCGACTTTGCCGGCACTCATGGGTTGGAAACCGACGCGGCTTACCTGGGGCGTACGAGCCCCAAGGCGCTGGACAAGCTGTTGCGCACGACGCAAAGCCAAGTCGCCAGCGGCCGGTACGACAGCGATTCGCTGTACATCCTCGATGACGACGCGCTGGAGCTGGCGGTCAAGAGCATTCACAGCGACACCGATCTGTTGACCCGGGTCGACGACTTTGTCGTGCTGGCCCCGGGCTGGAAACACTGTAATGACTGTCTGGCGATGGTCGATCAGGGGCGGGCGCTGTCGCCGATACCCTTGAGCCAGCCGGGACTGGTGCAGACGTTCAACCGCAGCACCCGGCAACTGGTTAAAGGCTGGTCCACGCCGGAAGCCTGGGGCACCTGGAGTGATGGACAAGATGCGGAACTGCTGCTGCGCGTCGCTCCCGGATCGCATGCGCTGGTGATTGATGCCTTGGCCTTTGCCATGCCGCCGAACCTCAGCCAGCGGGTGATCGTCAGCATCAATGGCGTCGAGGCGTTGTCGACGCGTCTGACCCAGGTGCAGGGCAATCGGCTGGAAATTCCGCTCAGCGCGGCGCAGGTCGCCGAGGAGTATCTGAATGTCCAGCTGCATCTGCCAGATGCGGTCAGCCCGAAAAAGCTCGGCTTCAATGACGATGCGCGAGTCATGGGGCTGGGATTGCAAACCCTGACGGTGCAGTGAAGTTGTCGAACAAACCGCCAATCGTCTGATAGACGCCGATCCCAAGGACTTCATACACTGCCAGCAGTCTGGGGATCGGGGGCAATGGATGAATCGAAATGAATTACGCAAGGCCGACATCAACCTGATGGTGGTGTTCGAGACCTTGATGCTTGAACGCAATGTCACCCGGGCGGCGGAGAAGCTGTTTCTCGGCCAGCCGACCATCAGCTCGGCCCTCAATCGCTTGCGCGCGATGTTCAATGACCCGCTGTTCATCCGCGTCGGCCATCGCATGGAACCGACCGCCCGCGCCGAAGAGTTGTTCAGGTATCTGTCGCCGGCGCTCGACTCGCTGTCGGTGGCGCTGAGCCTGACTCACGACTTCGACCCCGCCGTGAGCAACATGACGTTCCGTATCGGCCTGTCCGATGATGTCGAGTTCGGCCTGTTGCCGCCGCTGTTGCGGGCATTGCGCCAGGAGGCACCGAGCGTGGTGTTCGTGGTGCAACACGTCGACTACTGGCGCATTCCCGATCTGCTGGCTGCCGGCGACATTACCGTCGGCATCAGCCAGACCCGTGGCTTGCCGGCCAATGCCAAACGCAAGCTGCTGCGGCATATCCAGCCGAGCATCCTGCGTGCCGACGCCTCGGATTCGCCGCTGACCCTCGACGAATACTGTTCACGCCCGCACGTACTGGTGTCGCACACGGCCAACATCAGCGGCTATGCCGATGAGTGGCTGGCGGAAATCGGCCGCACCCGGCATGTGGTGTTGTCGGTGCCGCAATACAGTGCGCTGCCGGCGTTGCTCGCCGGTACCGACCTGATCGCCAGCCTGCCGGACTATACCGCCGAAGCCATGGCGGCTTCTGGTCGATTGTTCAAGGAACCGTTCCCGTTCAAGACCCCGATGCTGGATCTGTCGATGGTCTGGCTCAGCCATGTCGACAGCGATCCGGCCGAACGCTGGCTGCGTTCACGGCTTGAGGCATTCATGAGCGAACGGCCGCTGACCGCGCCCTGAATTCCACCACAAATCTCCCCTGTGGGAGCGAGCCTGCTCGCGAAAGCGCAGTATCAGACAATATTGATGTGACTGACACGCCCTCATCGCGAGCAGGCAAAAACCCGCACGGGAGCAGGGCAATGCTGTGGTATATGTACGACCTTTCTGCCGACTGACTGGAGCACCCCATGCCACATCTGCACATGGAATACACCGCCAACCTGCCGCAATTGAACGCGGATGTGGCGTTGATCCGGCTCAACAACACGCTGGTGGGTTCCGGTCAGTTCGCGGCGGAGTTCGATATCAAAAGCCGGGCGGTGAAGGTCGAGACTTTCAAGGTGGGCACCGGCATGGGCGAACGCGCCTTTGTCCACGTGAAGCTGGCGCTGCTCAGCGGTCGTTCGCCGCAAATCAAGAAGCAGCTCTCGGAAAGTCTGTTGGCGGTGTTGCAGGATCTGTGCGAGTGGCCGGCCGGGGTTGAAGTGCAGCTCTGTGTGGAGTTGCTCGATATCGACCGCGATTCCTACACCAAGACCGCCATCGGCGTGTAGGACTCAGGCCGCTTCCAGCTCATTGCAGACCTTGATTACCTGCTCGCGCAGCCAGACGTTGGCGCTGTCCTGATCGGCGTTCTGGCTCCACTGCATGTCGAGGGTGAACCCTGGCAGGCCGTTCGGCGCTTCGCAGTGATTGAACACCGCATCATTGGTCAGCAGACGCTGGATGCGCCGGGGCAGGGTGAGGATGAAGTCGGTGCCGGTGATCATTTTCAGCGCCGCGCTGTAGCTGTTGGAGCGCGCAACGATCTGCCGTTTCTGCGCCTGGCGCGCCAGCCAGCCATCGACCATGTTGGTGCTGGACGTCCACGGTGTCGGGAACACATGGCGCCGCTCGGTGAAGGCCTGCAGGCTCAGGCGCGGTTCCAGCGGCGTGGCGCGTTTGTCGAAGACGCAGACCAGATCGTCTTCCAGCAGCATTCGCGACTTGAGGTCGGTGTGGCTGCGGTGGAAGTTGGGGCCGAAACAGATGACCAGATCGAGGCTGCCTTCGCGCAGTTCGTCGGCGGGTACGTCGGTCTCGAACTTGTGCATGTTGACCACCACCGGCAAATCGTCGAAGTCGAAACGCTTCAACAGGCGCGGCAACACCAGTTGCTCGAAGTATTCCGGCGCACAGATGTTGAAGGTTTTCGCTTGGTGGGTCGGGTCGAAGGCCGGGGCACCGGCGTGGCACAGGTTGATGCTTTCGAGAATTTTCTGCACATGGCCGTACATGGTGCCGGCCTTGTAGGTGGGGCGCATGCCTGTGCGGGTGTTGATGAACAGATCGTCTTCGAAACTGGTGCGCAATTTTTTCAGGCAGTAGCTGACAGTGGACTGGCTGACGCAAAGCGTCTCCGAGACATCCGTGACGCTGCTTTGCTCATACACGGCGATAAACACCATGAGGTCCTGCATGTCGAGCTTTCGAAGCAAGTTACTGTTCAGCATCCGTTCCGTCTCGCTGTGCTCCTTGCGCTGAATCCGCGCAAACGTGTGCGCATGATCGTAACGGAACGATGGTGCCAGGACAAAGCCTTGTAGGACGATTCAATGTCAGTTGTGGGACAGAAAGTTTTAGCAACACGACGTCGCCAGATAAACCGCAAAAAGATGGCAAGAAGCCTCTAGCTCGGCGATGGTATCTGGCTTCAACGGATGTGTCGGGCGTACTGCCGAGGGTCGAAACGCAGCACTATCAGCAACATCACCATCATTACCGCAGTCAGCGACCACCAGGCCCATTCGAAGCTGCCGAGCCGGTCGCGGATCATTCCGGCCAGCAGCGGCGAAAGGCCGGCGATCAAGTAGCCGATACCTTGCACGAATGCGGTCAGGCTGCCGGCGCGCTGCGGGTTGTCGAGGTGATCGAGTGAGACGATCAGGCTCATCGGGAACAAGCCGCCGATGCCCAGCCCCAACAGGCACGGCCACAGCAGGCTGAGGTGTTGCGGGCTGAGGATCAGTCCGCAGAAGCCGCCGATGATCAACAGCAGCAACGCTGCGAGGACGGTACGGCGATCACGGCTGCGATTGGCGATGGCCGGCGTCAGCAGCCCGGAAATCACCTCCATGGCGGTCAGAAAACCCAGCAGCAGACCGGCGTGCTGTTCGCTCCAGCCTTGTTCCACGTAGTACGGCGCCAGCCAGGCGAGCACGCAGGTGTAGGACGCCGTGCCGAGGCCGAAGAAGAGGGCGAGCAACCAGGCACGGGAATTACGCGTGAAGGACTCTTTTCCTACAGGCGTGTTGTGGATGGATGATGGGGTCGACTGTGTCCACCAGACCAGCAACGCGAGCACGGCCAGTCCTGCCCAGATCGCCAGCCCGGTGCGCCAGCTGCCGGTCTGCCCCATTACCAGCGGCGAGAATGAGGCGGCCAGCGCGGCGCCGCCCATGATTGACGTGACATACAGGCCCATGCACAGCACCACGTTATCGGGGAAGCGTGATTTGATCAGCGCCGGCATCAGCGCCTGAATCAAGGCGATGCCAAGCCCCGCCAGCACCGCGCTGCCAATCAATTGCGGTGCCGAACCGAGCCACAGCCGCGATAGCGTCGCCAGCCCGATAATCAGCAACGACAGGATCACCGTGCGCTGCTCGCCCAGGCGTCGGCTGATGCCTATGCCGAAAAACATCGCCAGCCCCATCGCCATCACCGGCAGCATGGTCAGCAGCGAGGCCGCGCTGAAACTCAGCGGGATATCGCCACGAATCGCCGACAACAATGGCCCGACGGCGGCCATGGACGGGCGCAGATTGAGCGCGACGAGGATGATGCCCAGCATCAGCCAGACAGCGGGGCGGGAGGTGGCACGGACGTTTTCCATCGGCAGACTCTGGATTGCGGAGGCTGTCGATTAGGCGGCGCGCAGCACTTATCGGCAAATCAGATTTCCCCAGTACTATTTAAAAACTAAATAACACTCCCCTGTGTAGGAGCTGCCGAAGGCTGCGATCTTTTGACGTTGGTTTTTAAAAACAAGATCAAAAGATCGCAGCCTTCGGCAGCTCCTACACGGGGAGGTTCGGATCCCTCGTGCTGACCACGCTGTCAGACTATTCTTTATCTCTGGCAGGATATTTCGTTACAGCTCTGGTCCTGCGCAGGCGCGTAAAACGCCGGCGGCGATATATACTGCGCGCCATTCTTCAAGGGAGAGCCGTGTGGCCATCGATATTCACTGGATTCGCGACAACGAAAGCCTCGCGCAGCTTTGCGCCGAGTGGCAGCAACTGCCGTTCGTTGCCCTCGATACCGAATTCATGCGGGTCGACACCTTCTACCCGATTGCCGGTTTGCTGCAGGTCGGTGACGGCAAACGCGCCTACCTGATCGATCCGCTGACCATCGACGCCTGGCAACCGCTGGCGGCGCTGCTGGAAAACCCGGCGGTGCTCAAAGTCTTGCACGCCTGCAGCGAAGACCTCGAAGTGCTGTTGCGTCTGACCGGCAGCTTGCCGGCGCCGTTGTTCGACACTCAATTGGCCGCGGCCTATCTGAACCTCGGGTTCTCGATGGGCTATTCGCGGCTGGTGCAGGAGGTGCTCGGTATCGAGCTGCCGAAGGGCGAAACCCGTTCCGACTGGTTGCAACGCCCGCTGTCCGACACGCAGATCAGCTACGCCGCTGAAGACGCGGTGCATCTGGCGGAAGTTTTCGTACAGCTGCGGCCGAAGCTGTACGGCGACAAGTTCGCCTGGGTGCTGGAGGACGGCGCCGAACTGGTCGCCAACCTGCGCCGCGAGACCGATCCGTACGAGGTCTATCGCGAAGCCAAACTGGCGTGGAAACTGTCCCGCGCGCAACTGGCGGTGCTGCGTGAACTGTGCGCCTGGCGCGAAAAAGAAGCGCGTGCCCGTGATCTGCCGCGCAACCGCATTGTCCGTGAGCACTCGCTGTGGCCGCTGGCCCGCACGCAACCGGACAACCTCGCCGCGCTGGGCAAGATCGAAGACATGCACCCGCGTACCGTGCGTCAGGACGGCCAATTTCTGCTTGATCTGATCAAGCGCTCTGGCAGTGTGGGGCCTGATCAATGGCCGCCGGCGGTGCCGGAGCCATTGCCGGTCGAAGCGGCGGCGCTGATCAAGCAACTGCGCGCCCTCGGCCAGGTCGAAGCCGAACGCCTGGGCATCGCGCCGGAACTGATGCTGCGCAAGAAAACCCTCGAAGCGCTGGTCAAAAGCGGCTTCCCCGAGGGCCCTTATCAATTGCCTGAGTCGCTGCGTGGCTGGCGCCGCGAACTCATGGGCCAGAAGCTGCTCGACAGCCTGGCCACCGCCGGAGAACAGCCTTGAAACGTATTTGCTCCATTTACCAAAGTTCGAAGAAACCCGGGATGTATCTTTATGTGCTCAAGAGCGATGCGCTTGAGCGCGTGCCCGAGGCGCTGATGGCGGCCTTCGGCAAGGCGAAGCATTCCTTTGACCTGGTACTGACCCCCGAGCGCACACTGGCGCGCGAGGACATCACCGTGGTCCTGGAAAACCTCGACAAGCAGGGCTATCACCTGCAGATGCCACCGGCCGAGGACGAGTACATCGAACACTTGCCCGAAGAGTTGCTGCGACGCAACGACCCGGTCTGATCTGCGAGGCCCTGTTCTGGGCCTCTTGCCACCCTGGAACTGATTTTACGGCGACGACCGCCACGAAGGAGCACGGCTCTTTCGGCGGTTGCCTGCACGGTTTGCGAAAGGTTTGAAGATGCGCGTTCTGATTGCTGAACACGACCACGCGGTGTACGCCCGGCTACTGCGCCAGATGGCCCCCGAACTTGAAGTCCTGACCAGTGGCGACTCTGCCGAACTGGCGCGTCAGGCTGCCGATTGCCCGGTGTGGCTGGGGCAGCCGGACCTGTTGGCGACCCTGCTGCGTCAGGGCCACCAGCCGCAATGGCTGCAATCGACCTGGGCCGGCATCACGCCGCTGCTCGCTGATGGTCTGCGCCGCGATTACCGCCTGACCCGCGCGGTGGGGATCTTCGGTCAGGTGATGGCCGAATACGTACTGACCTACATGCTCGGTCATGAACGGGAAGTGCTGGCGCGGCTGGTCAGCCAGGTCGAACGCAAGTGGGATAACCGCACCGGCCAGAGCCTGGTCGGGCGCAAGGTGCTGATCGTCGGGACCGGCGATATCGGTCAGAGTGTGGCGCAGTTCCTGCTGCCGTTTGGCGTCGAGTTGTACGGCATTGCCAGCAGCGCGCGTGAGCAAGCGCCGTTCATCGAAGTCGGTTCGATGGCGGATCTGCCACGGCTGGTGGGCGCGGTCGATTACGTGGTCAACCTGCTGCCGAACACTGCGCACACCCACGATATCTACGATGCGGCGCTGTTCAAGCAGTTCAAGCCGACGGGGTTGTTCATCAACGTCGGACGCGGCGTGGCGGTGGTTGATGCGGATCTGGTGGAAGCCCTGAAGGAAGGGCATCTGGCCGGTGCGGTGATCGACGTCTGCCGTCAGGAGCCGTTGCCGCAACGCCATCCGTTCTGGACGGCGTGGGGCTTGTTGCTGACCGGACACAGCTCGGCACCGACGTCGCCAGCGTTGATGGTGCAGTTGTTCGTCGAGAATCTGAAGGCGTATCAGGCGGGAGAAGCGTTGCGCGGGGAAGTGGATTTCAACCGCGGTTACTGAATGTTCGCCGAATAAACTGTGGGAGCGAGCCTGCTCGCGAAGGGGGAGTGTCAGCCAACATCATCGTTGTCTGACATACCGCTTTCGCGAGCAGGCTCGCTCCCACATTTGTTTTTGTGCTGGCTTAGAGGGTGAAGTTGCCTTCTGCAGCCAGCTCGCTCAGCGGGCGACGCGGGCTCGGCTCTTCGCGGGCCTGAAGGTACTCGGCCAAGGTCGCCTTGTCACCCAGCTTGCCGACAGCGACCGCCGCGTGCAGCGCATAACCTTGCGGAATATTCAGCTCCTTGCGGGTCAGCTCCTGATCGAAACCGGCCATGCCGTGGGTGTGCCAGCCGCTGATGCTCGCCTGCAGCGCCAGGTGGCCCCAAGCAGAGCCGGTATCGAAGGTGTGCCACAGCGCCGGGCTCTCTTCCGTCGCGCCCGGTGCGGTGAAGGTGGTTTTGGAAATCACGATCACCAGCGCCGACGCGTGTTGCGCCCAGCTGCGGTTGAATTCATTCAGCAGCCCCAGGAAGCGCTCCCAGTTCGGCGTATCACGACGCGCATACAGAAAACGCCACGGCTGCGAGTTGTACGCCGAAGGCGCCCAGCGTGCGGCTTCGAAAAAGCTCAGCAGGGTTTCTTCCGGGATCGCTTCACCGGTGAAGGCGCGGGGCGACCAGCGATCGGTGAACTGCGGGTGAATGGCGTAATCGGCAACGCGAGGGTTGGCACTCATCAAAAGATTCCTTGCTGTGTTTGCGTCATGAATTCGTGGCAAAACCCTACTGGGCGGCGATTCGGCTGACAAGCGCGATTTACCGACAGTCGCCAGCGCTTGGCCCGCAAGGCCTTGGGCACTAGACTGGCGGCCTTTTCACCACCTGATGTTGATGCTTGAGCCATGGCCGCCAAAGTCGAACCGTTCTGGAAACGCAAAACCCTCGAGCAACTGGATCACGAGGAATGGGAATCGCTGTGCGACGGCTGCGGTCTGTGCTGCCTGCAGAAACTCGAAGATGAAGAAGACAACAGCGTCTATTACACGCGCATCGCCTGCAAACTGCTGGACCTGAAAACCTGCCAGTGCAGCGACTACCCGAACCGCATCAAGTTTGTCCCGGACTGCATTCAGCTCACTCCGGGCCAGGCCGAATCATTCAAATGGCTGCCGCCGACCTGCGGTTATCGCCTGGTCAGCGAAGGCAAGGATCTGCCGCTGTGGCACCACCTGGTGTGTGGCGATCGTGACGCCGTGCACCACGAACGGATTTCCCAGTCCGGACGCATGCTCGCCGAAGGCAGCGTGCCGGAGGATGACTGGGAAGATCATCTGATTTTCCGCGCCGGATAAGTACCCAGGGTTTCCAGGATTGAACAAGGAGTGTGTATGGCTGGGGGATTGCTGCGGGCATCGCTGATCGCCCTGCTGGCGCTAAGCGCACCGGTGTGGGCGGCAAAGAAAGTCGATCTGGATTACCACGTGCGCCTGCTGCCGCAAAGCGATCAGGCCGAAGTGCGCCTGACCCTGGCCAAGGGCGAAGCGGTACGCAGCCTCGATTTTGACCTCGGCGATGGTAGCCACTACAGCGACTTCAAGGCCGATGGTCAGTGGCAATTGTCTCCGGGCAAGCATGCTCGGGGCCTCTGGCGTCCGAGCGGCGACAAGCCCAGCCTGACTTACCGCGTCAGCATCAGCCACGGCCGCAAGAGCGGCAGCTTCGACACGCGCATGACCCCGACCTGGGCGCTGCTGCGCGGTGATGATCTGGTGCCGCCGGCCCGGCTCGATCAGCAGGATGGCGTCGAGCTGATGTCACGTCTGCAATTCGAACTGCCCAACGGCTGGCAAAGCGTCGAAACCGCCTGGCCGCGCATCGGCAAAAACACATTTCGCATCGACAACCCTTCGCGCCTGTTCGACCGCCCGACCGGCTGGATGCTTGCCGGTCACCTCGGCAGCCGTCGTACACGCCTGGGCGAAACCGAAGTCACCGTGGCCTCACCGCGAGGGCAGGGCATGCGCCGCATGGATGTGCTGACGCTGCTGACGTTCGTCTGGCCGCAGGTGCAAGCGGTCTATCCCCGGCATCCGAAAAAACTGCTGATTGTCGGCGCCAACGACCCTATGTGGCGTGGCAGTCTCGGTGCGCATGAATCGATCTATCTGAATACGCGTTTGCCGCTGGTCAGCGAGAGCGGCAGCAGTGCGCTGGTGCGTGAACTGGCGCAGGTGTTCGGGCGCATCAACGATGAACATCGCAGCGACTGGATCAGTGAAGGCTTTGCCGAGTATTACGCGATCGAACTGGTGCGCCGTGCCGGTGGCATGAGCGATGAGCGTTATCAGGCGTTGCAGGCGAAGTTGACCAAGGACAGTCAGAAAGTCACGTCCCTGCGCGGCGAGCAGATCAGCCCGGCGCAAGTTGCCAAAGCGGTGGTGGTGCTGCAGGAACTCGATCGCGAGATTCGCTTGAAGACGCGCAACAAACGTTCGCTGGATGATGTGTTGCGCGGGGCGATGCATCTGGGGATGGTGAGTACCAAGGAGTTTGTGCAACTGGCCGAGAGTGTTCTGGGCGAGTCTTCCAAAGTCCTCGATAGCGCATTGTTGCAGTAAAGATCAAAAGATCGCAGCCTGCGGCAGCTCCTACAGGGGAAACGCATTCCACATGTAGGAGCTGCCGCAGGCTGCGATCTTTTGCTTTTAAACCCCGGCCTTCGGCGATTTCACCGAATCATTGCCAGTCACCGTCGCGGTGCTGGTCGCCGCCTCGGCATTGGCCTTGAGCTGGCTCAGTTCTTCACCGGCGCGCTCGATCTTCGCCCGCACGTTGTTCATGTCCTGACGGCTTTTCTCCAGCAGGCTCTTCACCGAGCTGTGCCCGGTGATGCCACGGGCCATCGCCACGCCGCCAATCGCCACTTGAATCAGACCGAACACGCCGCCACGGCGCAGGCCCTTGCCGACCATGATCACGCCACCGGCCAGCGAGCCGATGCGCTCCCAGCCCTGTACGTTCTGCTCGGTCGGGCTCTGGAACGGGGTGGAATCGATACGTTGGACGCGTTTGAGTTCGGTCATGATCTGTCTCCCAGGCGATGTGCAATAGATAGATAAGCTGACTGCCGCAGCGGCCGGCTCGTTCCATCGGATGTGCGACGTTTCAGCGGAATTTCGGCCCGGAGCGGGTATTCAGGCCCTTGGCCATGCGGTCGTAGAGCACCACGTTGACCGTCGCTGCCAGATTCATGCAGCCGGTGGTCGGGATGTACACAACGTCTTCGCACCAGTCGCGGATCTCTTTATCCAGCGAGCCGTCTTCCGGGCCAAAGATGTATAGCGCGCGATCCGGATGGGTGTATTCCGGCAGCGGGCGGGCGCCCTCGACCAGTTCCACGGCGACCGGGACGCAGTTGAGCGGGAGGATCTTTTTCAGGTCGTCGATGCCGATCAGCGGGATGTCGTAGTGCACACGCTTGGTGTCGGTGACGAAGTCGGCGGCGCGTTCATAACGCTTGCCGGTGTAGAACACCGACGCCACGCCGTAACAGCCTGCGGCGCGCATCACCGAACCGACGTTCTCCGGTGACTTGGGGTTGTACAAACCAATGCAGCTGTAACGTTTGTCTGCCACGAGCGGGGTGCCTTCGGGAAAAAGAGGGCGATTATACGGGGATTGGGGGAGGGCGGGCAGATTCGAGATCTGTGGTGTCTGGCCGGCCGTCTTCGCGAGCAGGCTCGCTCCCACATTGATTTTGTGTACACCACCGATCAAA